>JBGSRU010000002.1:0-531481 GCA_041737385.1 Saccharimonadales bacterium (SeqCode) | reverse complement strand
CACAACTGGTACCGTTACTAGTGTTTCTGGCTCAGGTGGCACCACTGGACTGACGCTTGCGGGTGGCCCGATCACTGGCTCCGGCACCTTAACATTAGGCGGCACACTCGCTATAGCTAATGGTGGTACTGGTGCCACCAGCCTCACCAGTAACGGTGTACTGTTCGGTAATGGTGGCAGTGCTATTGGAGCTACTGCAGCAGGCAGCACTGGTCAATGTTTAGTCGCAACTACTGGTTCAGCTCCAACCTTCTCAGCTTGCTCAGGTGCACCAGTAGGCACAGCCGGTGGTGATCTAACGGGTACATATCCTAACCCAACTATTGCAGCTAATGCAGTAACAGACACTAAACTCCGTGACTCAGCCGCTCTATCTGTCATAGGTAGATCAGCTAACTCAGTTGGTGACCCAGCAGACATCACTGCTGGCACTGACGGCTTTGTTCTCAGAAGAAGCGGTACAACTCTAGATTTTGGTACGCTTACTAACAGCTCACTAGCAGCTGGAACATTCGGAAATATAACTGGCACAGGCGCCCTAACTACTGGCTCTATAGCATCAGGCTTCGGTACTATCACTACCGCTAACACGATCACAGGCACCACCCTCAATGGTACAACCGGCATTAATACAGGCGCTGGGGCAGGTACCCAAAGAATATCTTCTACTGGTGCGCTCACGGTAACAACTGGTACGTTCGCTGGCGCCGTATCTGGCGTAACTACTCTATCTACCTCAGGCACAATAAATAACGCAACCATCACAGGTGGTACCCTCAGCTCTACCGCAGTCAACGGTCTAAGCGTCAGCGGTGGTGTCATCAGCGGCGGCTCTATAACCTCAACCTTCGGCAATATTAACAACGGAGCTAGTGGCTACACAACAACAGGTGCAATATCTGGCGGTTCACTAACAGTTAGTGGAACTACTGACTTAAACGGTGATGTCAATCTAGGCAACCAGGCCACAGACACAACTACAATTGACGGCATCTTAAATGTTCGTGGTTCAGCTGGATTCCAGCTAGAAGGCTCAATATTACTCGGTAGAGTAGACGGTACAGCTAGAGACTCATTCATTAACTACTTCAACGACAGCACACCGGGTAACAACTACATACAACTATCTGTTCATGACGGTACAGTTAGCTCAACCATAGATGCTCTAACTGCTTACGGAGATGGAAGAGTAAACATTGCAGGAGACCTACAAACAGGCGGAACTACCAGATTGTCTAATACCGGAGTTCTTAGTAACGTCACTAACGCAGATGCCAGCTCATTTTTTACGGGTGGTACTCTAGCAGTTAACCGTGGCGGCACCGGCGCCGGTACCTTCACCACTAACGGCGTCATATATGGTAACGCCGCTGGTGCACTTCAGGTCACTGCAGCTAGCACTGGTGCTAACCAATGCCTCATCACTACTGGTGTAGGCACTGCTCCAGTATGGGGAGCCTGTACTGCAGGTGGAGGAGTCACAACTCTCACTGCAATAGGTGCAGTACCTAATGCCAATGGTGCAACCATCTCTGGTAACAGCCTAACCCTCCAACCTGCTGATGGATCATTCGGTGGTGTGGTTACTACGGCTGCTCAAACCTTTGCGGGGGCAAAGACATTCTCTAGCGTTATAAATGCTACATCTGCAGGCACGGGCCTAGCTGTCACGAACAACGCAACAATAGGAGGCACTTTAGCAGTTACCTCCACATCAACATTTGGTGGGCTATTAACCGTTTCAGCAGGTGGTGCCAGCATAACTGGAGGTATAAACAACAATAACGGTGGGATAACTAATGCCGGTGCAGTATCTGGCGCTACAACAATTACCGCGTCAGGGAATATAAATACAACAGGTGGTTCTGTACAGACAAATTCAACTACAAGGATAGATAACGCAGGTAATGCAACAAACATCGGCAACATTACAGCAACGGGTACCTTAACCAACACTGGGAATGTGAGCATTGTTAACGGTGGTTTCAACGCAACACCAGGACTGCCAACAGTTGCAGGGAATACAGCTGCCGATGTAACTAATCTAGACCTACCGGACAGTGTTGTAGTTCAGGGTAAATATGCTTATGTGACTGGATTCAACTCAGACACATTATCAATCTACGATGTATCGGTGCCAACTAGCCCAGTACGTATAAGTACCATTGGTTCTCTAGCAGACCCTAACTTTGACGGCGCTTCAGCAGTAGTAGTCAACGGAAACTACGCGTATGTTGGGGCATCATCTACCGACAGGATAACAGTTGTAGATATTAGTAATCCTTTTGCACCTGTGGTAGTAGGATCTGTTTCTAGTAGCACTCAGCTCGATAATCTCCGCAATTTCTATGTATCTGGTAAATATATATATGTTGCAGCGCGTACTGATGACAGGATAACTGCAGTAAGCATTGCCGATCCTAGGTTCCCAACAATCGTGGGTTCTTCACCTACCGACATTACAGATACTAATGACCCATGGGATATCTATGTACAGGGTAAATATGCCTATGTTGCAGTACGATTAGACAGTGCGGCTCTAACTTCAGGTGCTAGACTTACTATCTTTGATATTTCTGACCCAACAAATATGACAAAAGTAGGTGTCGCTACAAGCGCAAACTTGACTGACGCAAGATCGGTATCTGTCTCTGGTAGATACGCTTATGTTGGTGGCTATGGATCTGATAGCTTGAACGTCTTTGACGTATCTAACCCGTCTACACCAGTAGAAGTAGGCTTTATAGCAGGTGGAGCTCAGCTGGACGGTATTATAGACATCACAGTTGCCGGCAATTACGCTTATGTAGCAAACGAAATAGGTGATAGGTTCACTATAGTTAATATATCTAACCCTGCAGCCCCGACAATCCATAACTCAATCACTTCTACCACCCAGCTAGACGGTTTGAAATCGCTATATCTATCAGGCAGTTACGCTTATGTATCAGCCTCGATCGATGACATGTTTACAGTAATTGACCTTAACTATAGAATCCCTGTGTTGTCAGGCGGCTCTATATCTTCAACGAACTTACGCGTAGAAGACGACGCCAGCATTAACGGCAACCTACTAGTAGGTGACAGTGTCAACATTAGCGGTAATTTAGTCGTTAGAACAGGTATAGCATCCTATTACGGTAGTACAGCGGCTATTGCAGGCACAGAATACGGCAACAGATTCATTGTACGTGATGAAGGCATTGTCACATCAGGAACAGATATTACCTACGGCCAATCTCTTGAAGTTGCCCGTACAGGCTCTACTGGCGGCACAATCAACACAACTGGACTCGACATACTGGTCACAGGTGATACTGGTGGTACCTCAAAAACAGTCGGCCTGAACGTTAATGTCACAGGCGCGGATACGAACTACCCCGCAATATTCCAGGGTGGAAACGTCGGTATCGGTGACACAACTCCTGCATATCTATTAACAGTAGGTAACGGTGATACATTTGGCATAGATTCAGCTGGGTCAGTGTTCGGCAATAGTAAAGAAGCTATTAGAACGAATGATGCATGGCTACGTATTAATCCAGCCAACGCGTTTACTAGTGGTATCTATACAGGCACCGGAATTCTAAGGACTGACGGAAATTTCCAGATTGGAGCATCAGGTGCTAACTTTAACGTAACATCTGCTGGAGTAATAACAGCTGGTTCTATCTCATCAGGCTTCGGCAATATAGATAACGGTTCTAGCACGCTTAACACTGGAAACTTCACCCAGACCGGTGCTGCTACCTTCTCAACCGGCACAGGTACAAACACACTCAACGGCGCAACTACCTTTAACTCTACCGCTACTATCACTGGTGGTACTAACAATGGTATCTACTACCGCGATGCCTCTGGCAACATAGTAACTACAGCCGTAGGTACTACTAACCAATGTCTCCTAGCAACCACCGGATCAGCCCCATCATGGGGAGCCTGTACTGCAGGTGGAGGAGTCACAACGCTCACTGCAATAGGTGCAGTACCTAATGCCAATGGTGCAACCATCTCTGGTAACAACCTAACCCTCCAACCTGCTGATGGAACATTCGGTGGTGTGGTCACTACAGCTGCTCAAACCTTCGCAGGAGCTAAGACGTTTAGCACAACCCTCACCGTCACAGCTGGTGGTCTAACAGTGTCTGCTGGCGGCATCAATAACGGCTCTGGTAACATCACTAACGCTGGTTCCATCACAGGAGTAGGAGCCAACATAACTGGTACTGGCGCCCTAACCGTAGCTTCTGGTGGCACTAACCAAGCTCTAACTCTTACATCTACTGGCACCGGTGCTCTCAACCTAGACACTGGTACAGCAGGAGCTATTAACGTAGGTACAACAGCTACTACCATAACTCTAGGTGGTGGCTCAGCTAACCGTACTATCAACATCGGCGACAGCTCTGGAACAAGCACCGTTAACCTTATTAATGACACCGGTACAGATACGCTTAACATAGCGACAGATACTGGCACTACTAATACAGTCAACATAGGTAACGCTACTACATCTAATACATCCATTAACCTCCGCCCAAGCACTGCAGGTGTCGCAATCTCTGGTCGTAACTCACAAGTAGCTGGTAACGTATACGGCGTTAACATTACCAGCCTAACTGCTGGTGCAGCTAACGAACAAGCTATCAACATTGGTACAGGCTGGGATACACTACTAGCCTACAACGGAGCCTCACTAATATCTGGTGCTGGTCTACTCCAAAACGCAGCAATAGACAGCTCACTAACCTACAGCAACTTGCAAAGAGTAGGCGCCCTAAGTGTCGGTTCTATCACATCAGGATTCGGTAATATAGATAACGGTTCTAGCACACTATCCACCGGAGCTATAACTTCCGGCCTAATCAACGGGCAAACAATTAGTGCAGCAGCTAACTTCACTGGTACACTCGGCGTAACTACATCTATCTCCACACCATCATTATCAGGTACCAATTTGACTGTCCAAGCTCTAGCTACAGGTACACTTACTTTAGATACAGTTGGTGCAGGAACAGTAACTATAGGTACAAACGCATCAGTTCTAACATTGGGCGCCGGCGCTGGAGCAGAAACAATAAATATTGGTACTGCAGGCGGTAATGATGTAGTGAACATACTTACTGGATCAGGAACAAATACACTGAATGTCGGAAATGCTACAACGACTACATATTTACAAGGCAATGTTGGAATAGGTGGTAATAACCCTGACGCAAGGCTAACTGTTGTAAATGCTAACACAACTTCTAACCAGATAAACCTCAGAAGTTCTCGCTCCGCAATTGTTAACAATAACGTGTTGGGCGGCATTGGATTCAGCAGTGATGATACAAGCCTAACGACACCGGGCGTTCTAACTGCAAGCATACAGGCGATTGCTACTGGTACACATACAGCAGCTCTTCTAGATACAGCACTTGTATTCAACACCACTTCTGGTACTACAATAAGTGAAGTATTAAGGCTAACTGGTAATAACAGAGTAGGTATAGGCACAATTGCACCTGTCGCTAAATTAAACGTAACTGATTCACAACAAGCGCTCGTATCTACAGCAACAGGAACTGCAGCGATATCTGTATTAACTGTTCTGGGTGGAACTGGTGGAGATACTGACATTGCAACAACTGGTACTGGTGGTACAGGTGGTATATTGAGTCTTGTTGGTGGTACCGGTGGTAGAGCAATTGCAGCGACAACAGCTAACGGAGGACTTGGAGGAGGCATTACATTGCAGGGTGGTACTGGTGGTGTGGGAGATACAAATAATGGCGGCGGTGGTGGAGCTGTTACAGTTTCAGGTGGTACCGGTGGAACAGGTTCAGTTCTTGGTGGCTCTGGTGGTGCATTAACACTTCAGGGTGGGCTTGCATCAGCATCTGCAGGCTCAGCCGGCGGTGCTGTTACTGTAGCTGGTAGAGCAGGGTCTGCGATAGGTTCTGGTGGTAATGGTGGAGCACTTACATTGTCAGCTGGAATATCAGGTGGAGACAACACAGTTAACCGCACAGGTGGAGCAGTTGTTGTTTCGGCCGGTGCATCACGTGGAGCAAGTGTTGGTGGCGCGATTAGCGTTACATCTGGAGCAGGTGGATTGAACTTGGCTACTGGTGTGGTTTCTGGAGCCGCGAGTGGTGGGATTACCCTTACTGTAGCAGCTGGTGGGACTGCACCGAACGGTGATATACAATCCACTGGCGGTGCTGGTGGCACATTATCCTTGAATGGCGGAGCAGGCGGCACTGGAAGTGTCGCTGGTACAGGTAACAACATTGGTGGGGCTGGAAGTGCGTTCTCTTTCGTAGCAGGTACTGGTGGCTTAGCTAACGGTGTGACTACTGGCAATAACACTGGCGGCGCAGGTGGCTCAGTTAACTTGCAGGCAGGAACTGGTGGAGGCGCAACGTTAGGTTCTGGTCTACTTTCTGGCGGCAATGGAGGAAACCTTACATTGTCAGCTGGAAGTGGCGGGCTAGGTATTGATAATGGCGGCAACGGTGGTACTGTTACGCTCCAAGGTGGTCTATCGACTGCAGCCCAAGGATCTAATGGCGGCGCAGTAGCAATTAACGGTCGTGCTGGATCTGTAACAGGTACAGGCGGTAACGGTGGCGCAATCACCTTAATTGCTGGTGCAGCCGGTGGCGATAATACTATTAACCGCGCTGGTGGAGCTATATCATTGACAGCCGGAGCATCAAGAGGCCCAACACAAGCTGGCGGTGCTGTAGCAATCACAGCTGGTGCAGCCGGAATTGATACCAACACAGGAACAACATCTGGCGCTAATGGTGGAACAGTTGCGCTTACATCAGGAGCAGGTGGTACGGCAAACGCTGCTGACATAGCTTCAACAGGTGGAAACGGCGGTACTCTTTCAATAACTGGCGGTTCAGGTGGATCTGCAACAGTTGCAGGTACAGGCAATAACACCGGTGGAACTGGTGCGGCTATTAACCTAAGAGCAGGTACCGGTGGATCAGCAAGCGCTTCGACAACCGGAATCAACTCAGGTGGACTTGGCGGAACGCTCACATTCCAGGGTGGTACTGGTGGTGCTGCAACCTTAGGTGGCACAAACACAACAGGCAGTGGCGGCGACATAGCATTCCAAACAGCGGTCACTACTGCTTTAACAGAAAGGCTACGCATAACTAACTCTGGTTACGTAGGTATCGGTACTGGAACAACAACCTCACTTCCTGACGCAAGGCTAACTGTTGTGGGTGAAAATGCAACTACATCGCAGATTAAGCTACGTAGTGTGCGTGCAGCAATTTTAACTAACAATGTTCTAGGTGGTTTTGACTTTGTGAGTAACGACACTGAACTAACAGTGCCTGGTGTGAGAACAGCCAGTATTCAAGCGATTGCAACTGCTACTCACACTGCGACAGTACTTAATACAGCGCTAACGTTTAATACAACAAACGGCACTACTACGAGTGAGAGGCTGAGGGTTACTGCAGCAGGGGAACTGCTAGTGAACGCGGGTTCCTACCTAAACTTCGGCACAACTTCAGGTACTACTGGCTACGGTGTAAGAGATAACGCTGGCATCATAGAGACTAAGAACTCCGGTGGTTCATGGAGTCCCGTTGGTTCTGGTATCGCTGGTGTAGGCTCAGTTAACCAAGTAGCTTACTTTGCTGGTGCGGGCTCCCTTGCAGGTAGTTCTAACCTCCAGTTTAACGGAACCAACTTAACTCTAGGTAACACCTCTCAGCTGTCCTTCGGCTCTAACGTCAGTGATAAGATTAACCTCTTTAGCACAAACTATGGCTTTGGTGTCAGCGGTAGCACCCTGCAACTATACTCAGGCGGTGTATTTAGCTTTAGGGCCAGCGGGTACAACGGCACCCAACTAGCTGTTATAGACGCATCAGGTAATGCCGAGTTTAATGGCGAGGTTTTAGCCTCAAGGTTTGAGGCCGGCTACAACTGTAACGTCGCTAACTCTTTCTGTGCAAGCGACTGGTTCCGTTCATCAGGTGGCTCGGGCTGGTACAATGCAACCTACGGCGTTGGTCTCAACGCGGTAAACGGTGCCGAGCTGGACACATACGGTGATGCTGATCTAGATGTGAACGGTGGTAATCTGTTTGTCCGGCCGAGTGGGGCTTCTACAGCTACCACAGCCACCGCAGGCGCCTATACCCGTATCCACAACAACGGCGTCAGTGGCTACATCGACGCAGCTGGAAGCACTGGTGATCTATGGCTACGACCTAACTCAAACGTAACCCAAGTGCAGGGTGGCGTCTACGCAAGTGCCTCAATTGTAGGTAGTGCGTCTATAGGAAATAACTTAACTACTACATACTACGGCGGGGGAGTTGCCTGTTGGGGTGATCTATCTGGATTCGGTAACGGTAACACTGCCTTCAGTCGCTGTAATCCATCATCTGCTAAATACAAAGAGAACATTGTCGATTACGGCCTGGGACTCGATGCTCTTCGTCAGTTACGGCCAGTAAACTATAATTACAAATCGTCAGTGGATACACAATCTACCGGACTACAAACAGGCTTCATCGCAGAAGAAGTAGCTGCCATTGATTCTAACATCGTCTTCTATGACAATAACGGTGTCATTGACTCACTCGACTACGGAAAAGTAACCGTACTACTAGCTTCTGCCCTCAAAGAACTAGACCTCCAAGTCCAACAAAACACCAATCAAATAAACCTCATCAAGAACCGCCTCACTGTCCTAGAGTCAACCACTAACAACCTCACCAAAGCAAACATCACTGTAACCAACCAAATAACCACAAACAAACTAGTAGTAACAGGAACCACCCAACTAGCCTCCCTCAAGGTAACAGGCACAACAGAACTAGCAGACCTAAAAGTAGATAGAATAATAACAAAAGGCAACACCCCTACTGCAGTCCTAGGAGTATCAACAACAGGTCAGGGAAGCACCTACACATTAGAAGGTAATGACACAGCAGGTACTATAGAATACACCAGCGGAACAAACACAGCTACGAGGCCTCTAGCCCCAGGAGAGCAAATCAACGTAACATTTGACATTCCTTTTGCGACAACACCAAGAATAACCCTCACGCCACTAACCGCGGAAGCAGCAACGCTAGACTACTTCGTAACCCGCAATGTAAACGGCTTCAAGATCAACTTCACCTCAGCCCCATCAGCCACAACAACCTACAGCTTTGACTACCAAATCCTCCAGTAACCCTCAATAAAGTATTATATTGACATACTTTAACCACTTTGATACTCTGTAGTCATGAGTGATTCAACCGTTAAACTTCAAATACCGCTAGATAAGACCTTGCGCGATAGGGTAGAAAAACATGCAAAGTCTATGGGCTTTAGTTCCGTACAGGATTTCACAAGAGTTATGTACAGCACGGTGTTGAATAATAATTTGCAGTTCAACCTTACTAATTCAGATGAACGAAAATTAAGCCCTGAAGCCGAAGCTCGCTACATGAAACAACTAGAAGGGTTCGAAAAAGACTTAAAAGCCGGCAAAGTGAAGACTTATACCGATCCAGAAGAATTTCTAGCTGACTTAAGAGAATTATGAAAAACATACAAAGAGATAAAAAGTTCACAAAGAACTATTTGTCTCGAGTTGCTAGAAATCCAAAGATACAAAAACAATTCGAAGAACGAGTAAGAATATTTTTAAATGGAGAAAGGGGTAACCCAATCAACGACCACGCGCTTATAGGCAAAAAGTCAGGCTTGCGAGCTTTTTCAATATCGGGAGACATAAGGATAATATATAAAGAAACAGACGATACTTTCATATTCTTAGACATTGGCACCCATAGCCAAGTCTACTAGCTCTAACGCCAAAAGGCATAAACAGCGCTACCGTCAGATACTTTGTGGAAACCACAACTACAGGCTTCACAATCCACTTCCGTAGACACCCCAACAGCCAACACAATCTACACCTTTGACTACCAAATCCTCCAATAACCCTAAGCTAACCCCACCCCCACAACAATTAACAAAACCTCCTTAACTTAGCCCCATCTTATCTGCAAAGGTCAGACCTCCGCAAGGTGTTATTTGTCCTATTTTTAGTCGCGGAGGTCTGACCTTTGCAAAGCGGAGTAGATGGGAGTAGAGTGTAAGTATGCCAAGCAAAAATGTAATCAAGCAATACGGAGAAGGGCACTTCTATCACGTCTACAACAGAGGTGTGAATAAGCAAATCATCTATAGCGACAAAGAAGACTATGCTGTCTTTATGAATCTACTGAAAAGGTATCTAAGCCCTGAAAAATCTGAAGACAATAGAGGTAATGTATATGAAAACTACAGCGAGCGAGTTGAACTAAACGCCTTCTGCCTCATGCCTAACCATTTTCATCTGCTGCTCTATCTGGACAAAAACACTGCATCGATAACAGAGTTAATGAGGAAGGTTTCTGGATCGTACACAACCTACTACAACAAGAGGCATAACAGGGTAGGTCATCTGTTCCAGGGAGTATTCAAAGCGTCGTTGATCGATGATGAGGCGTACCTAGAGCACATTACTCGCTATATTCACCTCAATCCTCGTGACTACATGCAGTGGGAGTACTCTAGTCTATCTCAGTATCTAGGTAAATTATTCTCGAACTGGGTAAAACCGGAAAGGGTGATGATGGATAAATCTACGGCAGAGTACAGTTCGTTCATTCAGGACCACGCAGACTACAAAAACACGCTAGACGAAATCAAACATCAACTCGCAGAGTAAGCCCGTATAGCAGCGACCTATTTGACAACCAGCATTTATATTTTCTGCAAAGGTCTGACCTTCGCAGAGTGGTTTAGATTGTTGGCGGGGGTGAGCGCTTAAAGTAATGGTAATATACGGCTAGTCATTTACGGCTATAGTGCTGACTAGAGCTTTTGGGTTAATTGGCTATAAAACGGCTTTGACTTTACGATGTATGGTTTGTGGATAACTTCGGTGATACTTCTTATGATTTCTTGACCTAGAACAACAGAGAAGGTACACTGTTATCAGATCTGACTGAAAACAAAAACAAAAAATTACAGATCAACAATGAATAGAGCTCAAACTGGCTCGTTTGTTGGGAAAACAAAAACAAATTCTCCAAAATGACTAACTATAAGCAAAGGCACACTCTGTGGCAAAATATATCTTTTAAAGGTATATTTTTGCCACTTTTTATTTTGCTTATTCTATCTGTTACTGTTCTTGGATCCACGAGTAACACAACCGCTGCAACCTCTTCTACACTTAACTTTCAGGGAAGATTATTAACGAGTACTGGAGGGTTGGTTCCTGATGGGTCGTACAATATCGAGTTCAAGATTTATGATGATCCATCTGCTGGAACTAACTGGTGGACAGAAACCAGAACAGGTGGTTCTGCAGTTACGGTTAAGAATGGTTATTTCAGTGTTTATCTAGGCGACACAACAGCGTTTGGCGGTTCAATACCATGGGATCAAGATATGTGGCTAACAATGAACGTCAACAGCGACGGAGAAATGACACCTCGATTTAAATTGACCGCAGTGCCGTATGCTCTTAGGGCGGGTGCCCTTGTTGACTCTGCAGGAAATGCTAAGACTGCTGATGATTTCGCACAACTTGCACCAGCTAATGTCCAAACGGTTAGCAGCGCACTAGCAGCGCTTCGTATAAATCAAGTTGGTACAGGTAATCTTTTGCAACTTCAAGGTGATGGAGTCGATGTGTTTAGCATTCTGAAATCTGGAGAAACGATACTAAGTGCCGGTTTGCAAATTGGCAATACATCGAATGCCAATGCTGGAATGATTAGATGGACAGGATTTGATTTTGAGGGTTATGATGGAATAGTTTGGAAATCATTAACGGCTTTAGGTAGTGGAAGTGCTGGCGGTCCGGGTGTTTATGGGCCGTACACTTTTGATAATGATAACGATGCCGATGAATCTGCATGGAGCTTTGTATCTGATAACGGCTCTAACGGCTTAAACGCTTCAGGAACCGCAAGAGCCTGGTCTCACGATACAAATGACACTCCATCAACAGATGTTGGACCTACATCGGGTCAAGGAGGTAATCCAGATGGCTATGTATATACCGAAGCGACTTCACCTGCAGCTGGCGGCGATACTTTCACGATGACTCACAACACGGTGATAGACGCTAGTACAAATGATTGGACTGTTGATTTTTACTGGAACCAAAGAGGAAATGACAATGTTGCTATTGTTGAAGTTCAAACTAACGAAGCTAGTGCTGGCTGGGTAACTCGCGGTACATACGGATCAGGTGGCCCAGATGTCGCAACAGGAGGTACACAACAGTGGAATCTTGAAAATCTTGATTTAACGGGAGTGATATCAAATGCTTCAACTCAAGTTCGATTCTTGGTGACGCTTGGCTCAGTTGGAAGTGTTTGGAATAACGATTTTGGGCTTGATACCATATCCATAACTGGAGTTGCAGCGGGCGGCGGAAGTGGAACTAGTTTTGAACAAAATGGGAATGCATTTGGCTCAACGGCAATACTCGGTACAACAGATACAAATAACTTACAAATCATCACAGACGGTAATGTGGTTGCAGAGTTCGGTACAAACGGTTCAACTACACTGAAAGGTTCAGTTTTGGCACAAAATAACACAAATTCAGTAAATGCTTTTGATGTTCAAGACACACTTGGTAGCTCATTCTTGAAAGTTGATACGCTGAATTCACAAGCAACGTTCGGTGGCTCGGTAGGCTCCGCGGCAACACTACTACAAAGTGGTAGTGGGGGGATAAACATACAAAGCGGGCTGAATGTAAATATCGGCCAAGCTGACACAGCAGGGACGCTATTAGTTCTCGATACCAAAACAGATATTGCCGATCCAACTGGCGTTGATGGAGCAATGTACTACAATAGCGCGCTCGGTAAATTCCGTTGTTATGAAGATGGGGAATGGAAAGATTGTATTGGTGGTGGAAGTGGCGGTACCTATACAGGAACAACTGCAAGCTTTATTTCAGGCTTACAAAATGCCCCAGCAAACGCAACGGGTGCTATAGTCGAAACCTTGGTGTTCACTTCTGCAACCGCTGTTTCAAATGTCGCAGGAGTTACGGGCTTCACTGCACCTGCAGATGGTAGCTTCAGAACTTGTTTAATAAAAAACACTGCAAATATAACCGCTGGCACACTCGCTCTTAGGTGGACGGTTAACGGAGCTCGAGTTGGCTCAACGGTCTGTGACATGGATTCAACTACAAATCGTCAGTCAGCTTCTGTTCTAAACCCAGGAGTTGTAACATTTTCTGCTGGAGATACCATTGGGCTAGCTTTTGATACTAGTGCTGGTTTTCTTCCTGTTAACACAAATGACTTTACTGTTTACTGGAGCGTTGAGTATGACGGAGGTGCAGGTAGCGGGAGTGGCGGTTTAAGCACCCTTCAAGACGTATATGACAACTCACTTTCTGCCTCAATTCTAACTGCAGACAATAAAGATTTTACAATCAGTCTCGCAGACACAGCGATTGATAGCAATTTTATAATCGATATTTTAAGCGGATCAAATGGAAAATTCAAAGTACAAAACAATGGAACTGATACTTTTAGTGTTGATAGCACCGGGAATGTAACTGCGTCAGGAGGTCTTACGGTTGGAAATAGTTCATCTACTACAGCTGGTACAATTCGTTGGACCGGTCTAGACTTTGAAGGATTTGATGGAGCGACTTGGAGATCTCTAACATCTGGCGGTGGGGGATCGGGCGCTAGTCAAAATATAGTATCTAAAGTTAAGCAAGTTAATGAATCAGTTATAAGTAATATAACCCTGCAAAATGATGATGAATTAACTTTCTCAATAGGACCAAACGAAGAATGGACGTATAGGTTTGTTGTTCAGGCTAATGCAGCAGCCGTTCCTGACATCAAATTTGCTGTTGCTGCTCCTTCAGGTGCAGTTTGCCGGGTTGCTTACAGCGATCCAGAAGGTGCAACTTCGATTGCGCAGCTTGGATGTGGAATCTCAACAGGTCTTATATCTGGTAATGCCGCAAATGATTTATATGAAATCACGGGATCAGTGAAAAACGGCCCTACAGCTGGCAACATAACTTTGCAGTGGGCTCAACAAGTCTCTAATGCGACAAATACAATTGTCTTTAGCGGAAGTTACGTCCAAGCAATTCGTTCTATTGGCGCAGGTGGATCAGGACAACCATTCGTTCAGAATGGTAATTCATTTGGAAGCCCAGCGATACTTGGAACTAGTGATAATAATGGTTTATCTATCATAACTAATAATATTGAGAGAATAGGCATATCTAATAGTGGAGATGTTTCGATTGCCGGACTAACTACTCTCAGCGGTGATCTTGTTGCTAATCAATCAGCTACTGCAACAACGGGTACGACTAGTGGCACAGGTACAAACACTACGACGCTTACGTTAGCTGCTGATTCGTTTGAATTAAATGACGTGATACTTATAGATAATATAGGGCAAGATTATTATACGAGAATTGCGTCGGATCCTGGGACGGGTACATATATAGTGTCTCCTTCAATCACATTTGAAAGCGCACGAACAGTGACTAAGTATAGTGTGCAGAATATAGGCGCAACAACAACAGACTATACTTCGCAGAGCAACCGATTCTTTCAAGGGTATTTCTTAGGCGGAGTTGTTGTCGGCGCTGGCTCAACGACGATTAGCGATGGAAGCATTCAAAGCACTACTGCATTAAAGCTCCAGTCTAACGGAAACGACACAGAGATTGGCGGAGGACTATCTGTATCTGGAGTTATTAGTGGTGACGGATCCGGAATTACTAATCTAGATGGAGCAAATATCTCAGGCTCAGTAATAACTGGGTTAAGTGCATCAAATATAGCAACCGGTAGTCTTGATGATGGTAGATTGTCTGGAAATGTTTCTTTGTTAGACGGTACACAAACATTTAGCGGAGTAAACACATTTGATAATGGATTAGTAATCGGGAACTCAACAGCCACTGTAGCCGGAACCATTAGGTGGAACGGAACAGCGTTCCAAGGATTTGACGGACTGACATGGCAGTCGTTCACAGGCACTCCAGTTAATTTAGGAGTTGCAGTTATTCAAGTGTATGATTCAGCTGGAGGAACAGATCTTAATGATCCAACTCCAACGCCACTTCCTTGGGGCTCTGAATCCAAAAAAGATCCAGGTTTTGCACACAGTAATTCAGTTGATAATACCCGTGTCTATATAGATAATCCAGGATGGTATAAGATTAGCTATAATATTAGTGGCTTCAATGGCGGCGCCAATAGAAACAATATCTATTGCCGTATACTTCTTAACGGTACTACATATAACACACCTGGTGGATCATACTCATATGTAAGAAATGTGACCGATGGTAATAGTTCTAACTCAGCAAGCGCTTACATACAAACAACACTAAATAATGAGTACTACGAAGTTGTGTGTTCACAAGCAGGAAGTAGTGGAGCACAATTAAGTCTTGCTGGACAGTCTTGGACAATTGCGGAAAAAACAGATGAACTAACAGCAGGATTTGCACAGCCGTTTATTCAGAGCGGAAACAGTTTTGGTATAGATGCAAACCTAGGAACAGCAGATACGTTTGATCTGAACTTGATCACGAATGGTCTAGCGAGAATAAATATTGATGGCTCAACAGGTGACGTAATTGTATCTAATGGGCTTTCCGTAGCAGGAGTTATTAGCGGAAACGGCTCAGGCTTAACTAACTTAAATGGTGCAAATATATCCGGTGGAAGTATTACCAATGTCAATGCATCAAACATTGCCTCAGGAACTCTAGATGACGCAAGATTATCTACTAATGTGGCATTGTTAACCGGATCACAATCATTCTCTGGTCTTAAAACATTTGGCGCTGGACTAACTGTAACAACTGGCCAGAACTTAACAGTCAACGGCGAAGCATTTACAGATCTAACAGGTAATGGTTTGACATTCAGCGGCAACGCACTCAACGTAATATACGGTTCAGCTGCTAACACCGCAGTACAAGGAAACATTACATTAATATGTCCGTCAGGAAGTGGTAATCTAAGCGGCGGTGGCAATACAATTACTCTCGGTACCGGCGGTACTTGCGGAGCAATTACGATAGGAAACGCTCCAACGTTTAGCGGCACCGTATCAGCAAATGCATTCAGTGGCAACGGCTCCGGACTAACAACATTGGATGGTACTAATATATCTAGCGGGACTGTCGCTGACGCAAGACTCTCAACTAACGTTGCATTGCTGAATGGTGGCCAAACTTTCAGTGCAAGTGTAGGCGTTACTGGAAATATTACAGTAACTGGTACAATCGCAGGTACAGCAATTACTGGAGATGGCTCAGGGCTTACAGCTCTTAACGGAACAAATGTATCGACTGGTACTGTAGCCGATGCAAGATTATCTGCTAACGTTGCTCAGCTTGCTGGCTCTCAAACCTTCAGTGGAACGAAAACCTTTAGCGCTGGACTCGTTTTAGGCCAATCAACAATCAACTCAAACGCAACAGTTGCAAGGGCAGTATCGTTGCCAGATGAAGCCGGTACAATTTGTCTAAGTAATACAAATACCTGTGGTTATTTGAGGCTAGCTGCGGGAGTCATCCAGACGGATGCTTCAAACAATGATGTATTGGCCGTCAACAAAACTTCGGCTACTGGGAATCTCATTAATCTTCAAAGAAACGGTGGAGCCGTATTCACTGTAGCAAATACAGGAGCATTACAAATTCAATCCACTAGTTCAACAGCTTTAGATATTCGAAATGTTGGAGGCTTAAGTTACTTTAGCATCGATACAAGTACTGGAACTGTTAGAGTCGGATCGATTACGGCAGATGCTGTTGGCGTATTATTCGTGCTAGATACAAAAAACACAACTGGAGATCCAACGGGTATTAACGGAGGAAGTTACTACAATTCTGCTGACGGTAAATCTCGTTGTTATGAAGGTGGATTTTGGTCTGATTGTGCTTCAAAGCGTGTTCTAGCAGAATCAACACTTAGTGCAGCGAGTGGAACAATTACATTAAACTTAGCATCAGGAACTGAATATATTGAATGCAGAATAGACACCAAGGGTCGATCGGTAGCAGGCGGCATATACTTACGTTTTAACGGTGATTCAGGTGCAGCATCTTACGGATGGAATGAGTACGATATAATTAACAATGCTGTTGGTGACGCTCAAGATAGTTCAGACAGCGAGATACAACTAACGGGTCTTGACACCGGAGTAATACCTGCAAGTGCAACACTACGTATTACTAACTTTGTGGATACTCAAAAAATTGTAGACTGGTCTTATAGTGGAGTAACAGGCATAGGGACAAATAACCGTCGCTATAGTGGAACAGGCAACTGGTCAAATACGACAAATGCAATTACGACAGTTACATTCCTTACAAGTACAGGAACTTTCAACGCAGGTACTCATGCATGGTGTGAAGGCAGAAACATAAGGTAGCCAATTCTGGTGTGTATTTGTGTTATTATAGCTATAACTTACAGGGGTAAAATAGTTGGGTAAAATCATTGCAGTTTTAAATCAGAAGGGTGGTGTCGGTAAAACGACTACTACTATTAACGTTGCAGCTGCTATGGCAAAATCTGGTAGATCAGTACTTGTGATTGATTTAGATCCACAAGCAAACGCAACGAGCGGGCTAGGGATTGATAAAACTAGACTAGAGAGCTCAGTATATGAAGTCCTAGTTGACGGACAGTCCATCGGAGAAGTAGTGGAGGAAACTCACGTTGATGGGTTATTTGTGCTCCCAGCTTCTACATCACTGGCAGCGGCTGAACAAGAACTTGTTTCAGTATTATCGAGAGAAACTGTATTAAAAAACGCACTCCAACATCTTGCATTTGAAGTAGTGTTGATAGATTGTCCTCCTTCATTAGGCTTGCTATCAATAAACGCATTGGTTGCTGCAGATAGTGTGTTGATACCTGTACAAACAGAATTTTACGCGCTTGAAGGACTTGGGCTATTGATGCAAACAATTCAACGTATTCAGGCTGGTTTAAACCCAAGCTTACAACTTGAAGGAATTGTCATGACAATGGTTGACACTCGGAACGTATTGTCGAGTCAAGTAATAGACGAAGTGAAAAAGCATTTTGGTGACTACGTTTATCAAACACAAATTCCCCGTAATGTGCGACTCGCAGAATCACCAAGCTTCGGTAAAACTATTTTTGAACACGACAAATGGTCAAAAGGTGCAAGAGCCTACAAAGCACTTGTGAAAGAGATGGTACAGAAATGAGTAAACAAGCTCTCGGAAAAGGTTTTGAGGGATTGATACCAACTGGTTTCGCAGTTACTGACGTTACCGGGACGAATGAGCAGATTAAGTTGCTTCCGCTTGAAAAGCTTGTTGCAAATCCAGATCAACCCAGAAAATCGTTTGATCAACGCTCACTTGAAGAACTCGCTTCTTCAATAAAGCAGCACGGAATCATACAGCCACTTGTTGCAACATCATCGCACAACGGGAGCTATCGAATCGTTGCGGGTGAGCGTCGCTTTCGCGCAGCACAGATAGCTGCTTTAAAAGAAGTGCCAGTTATTATCCGAAATCATAGAGAGCTTGAAGAACTGGAAATTGCTCTTGTAGAGAATGTACAAAGAGTTGACTTGAGCCCACTAGAAACTGCAGTTTCGATTGTACGTTTGCGTGATCAATTCTCATTAACTCCAAAGGATATATCGAAGAAATTAGGCAAGGCAGAAACCACAGTTAGTAATATTATTCGCTTACTACAGCTTCCGGAAAGTGCAATAAAAGCGCTACAGCAAAATAAAATATCAGAAGGGCATGCTCGCAGTATTCTATCACTGAAAAATAACCCAGAAATCCAAGAAGAATTATTAAAAGAAATCATGGATAAATCCTTGTCAGTGCGTGAAGCAGAAGCTTTTGTTCAAAGACAAAAAGATGCAAACAATTCTAGCTATGAACAAAAAAAGTATTCACTTTCTAGCTTACAATCTAAGAAGTTAAATACACTTAAAAACAAAGGTATACACATAAAGATCAAACACAGAAAACAAGGTGGAGTAGTTACTTTTGAATATAAAAATGAAGCGGAATTAGATACTTTCTTGAACACATTAGAATCTTGAGTAGCTTATCGTAAGTAGTCGAGCTATAAACGCTGCATACTGTTGATAGGTATGAATCGTAGGGTGGCTTGTCCAACAATAATGCTATTTTGTATAGTACCGAATATTCGTGAGTCACTTGAGTTGTCTCTATTGTCGCCAAGTACGAAAAACTCGTTTTTGCCAACGGTAATATCAACATTACCACGCGTCGAGACGATATCATTAGAGTACTCTTGTCCTTTATCTGGATCAAAACCGGAAGGGTTGGCTTCGTTGTATACCGTGACTCGACCGTCTTTAACAACGACCCGCTCACCAGGTAGGGCTATAACTCTTTTAATGAGATGTTGTGTACTCTCCGGTGCGCTAAGCTGTTTAGGTCGATCAAAGACAATGATGTCGTGTCTAGCGGGTGCGTAGTCACCACTGAATATATTTGAAATCGTTTTAGGTAGTTTAAAAACTATGAGCCTATCAGTGTTTTGAAGTGTCGTCTCCATACTCTGACCATCCACTTCGTAAGGCTGAAACACATGGGCAGTAAGAAAGAGTGCGAGTAGCGGTGCAGCGACAAGTAATAGAATAGTGCCAGATACACCTCGTGCTCGTCGCCGAAATGAATCAAACCTCGGACTACTTGACGGCAAATTACTTGGTTGTGTTGGTTCAGACTGTTGTAAATCCATGTTGCAAACTATACAGTAATGTAGACTGTAATTACGAAAGATTTATATGTAATTAGACAAAAACAATGTTACTAAATCACTTAAAAAAGATATAATAGTATCTTGAACCTATGAATGAATTTAAACATAACCCAAAACGAAAGAAGCCAGCATCATCTATTGATGGTTTTTTGCCTTCTACGAATAATCTAGACAAGGGTGAAGATGTCCGTAAACGTTTCAGGCAGAACTATCGGCCCGAGACAACACGCCCACTTAACGAAAGTTTAAAAGGGCAAGAAGGTTTTACTCCAAAAAATGGCTCTTTTGAAACAGTAAAAACATATGACTCAAGTCAAAGCAACGGCTATAGAGGCAATGCAAAAGCACTGTTTGATCTTCAGCTGGGTGACGAAAATAATCACCATAAAAAACGCCGTTTTAGTCTTCGAAGAAATTCTAAGCATTCAAAGAAACATAAGAAAGGCCCAATCAGAAGACTTGCAAGAGGATTTGGTGTGTTCTCTTTGGTGCTTCTTATTGGTGCCGGATCAATACTAGGCTACAGCTACCTGAAGACTCGACAGATTTTCCGAGGAAATGGCGAAGGAGCAGCTGCATTACAGAATAATGTCGATCCGTCTAGACTGAACGGTGAAGGTGACGGCCGCGTGAATATTCTCCTGCTCGGAAAAGGTGGTCCTGGGCAAACCGCACCTGATCTAACGGATACGATTCTAGTTGCGAGTATTGATCCTGTACAGAACGAAGCCGCGCTTCTGAGTATTCCACGAGATTTATATGTAAAAGATCCAAACGGTAATGCATCAAAAATCAACGCAGTATACTCCAACGCAAAACAGAACAAGATTAGCCAAACAGGTGATTCTGATAGTGAACTACAAACTGCAGAAGATGTAGGTCTTAAAGCGCTCAAGCAAACAGTTAGTGATGTACTGGGTGTACCGGTGCACTACTATATTATGGTTGATTTTAAAGCGTTCCAAGAGTCAATAGACACTGTTGGCGGCATTACAATTGATGTCAAAGAACCGTTATATGATGGCACTATGGCCCACTTGAATAATGGCAGTGCATTGCTTGCAGACGAAGGCCTCCAGAGCTTCAACGGCTATAGAGCACTATTATATTCACGATCTAGGTATGGAAGTGCCAGAGGTGATTTCGATAGAACAGAACGTCAACGAGAAGTAATTCTTGCCCTGCAGCAGAAAGCACTTAGTGTTGGTACTTTTTCAAACCCGTTCAAAATTGTCGAACTCGTCACCTCTCTTGGTAACAATGTTCGAACAGATTTGAATGGTACTGGAGAGCTAAAGCGTTTATACGAGATTGGTCAAGAAATAGGGCCAGACAAGTTTGTGTCAGTTGGGCTTGCAGATCCTCCAAATATCTTAGTAACAACTGATTTTTATGCAAACCAATCTGTAGTACTACCTGTGGCTGGTCTATATCAGTACGAAGATATACGTTCATATGTCAGAAACACTCTTCGGGACGCGTTTTTGCGTCAAGAAGATGCAAGAGTATTGATTCTGAACGGCACATCAACTCCAGGTCTCGCAACTGCCAGAGAGATAGAGCTTAGATCGTACGGCTATAATGTAGTCGGCGTCGACAACGCTCCAACTGATAATTATGTTGAATCAGAAATGATCGATCTAAGTAACGGCGCCAACCCTTATACAGCGAGTTATCTAGAAAAGAGATTGGGGCTTACAAAATCTTCTAAAGTTATTACTGGACTACCGACAAATGAGACTGCTGACTTTGTTATAATACTAGGTAGCAATGAGGCTTTTAAAACCACGTCAAACTAAACCCAAGGGAAGCTTCGCTTCAATTTTCCACAATTTATTTGTGGTATTCATGCCGTTACTCCTGTTTGCCCTCGTAAGATTAGAGTTTGTTGCATTCGCATTTGCGGTGATTTTACTTAGTAAGTGGCGTATCTTTGCGGTTAAGTTTAGACACTGGCCTGCTAACATCCGTGCTAACGCAGTAGATATTCTCGTCGGGTTATCAGTTGTAGTTTTCATGTCATTAACACAAGTACAGCTATTCCAAGCTGGGTGGGTGCTCGCATATATTGGCTGGCTCTTGTTTATCAAGCGACAATCTACGAGTTTATGGATTGGCGTGCAGGCGCTGATTGCGCAAACACTGAGTTTGATCGCTATTTTCCTTGTGTGGAACGAGTCAAGTGAAACGCTTTTAACTTTTGCCGTTTGGGGAATAACCTATTTATGTGCTCGCCACTTTCTTGCTGCTTTTGATGAGTCGATGGCACGAGCGAGTGCCTATGTCTGGGCCTTTTTCAGTGCAGCCCTGACATGGCTTGCTACGCACTGGCTTCTGTACTATAAGTTTATTGCTCAGCCTGCTCTCATAATTACGGTGATAGGCTATAGCATGGCTGCACTATATTATTTACAGCACACCGACAAATTAAGTAAGGGTGTTCGTCGCCAGTTTGTCATGGTTATGGTAGCCATAGTCATGTTTATCCTTGTTTTTTCTGACTGGAGCGGAGACATAATTTAAGAAAGGTATGAAAAAGGTGGCAAAATCTACAAAAAAAGCGAGCAGTGAATTATCCAGGCTAATTGCGTTTGGTATGGTTGCAATCGCTTCAGGATTCTTCGGTGGATATTTTGGCGCTCAAACCAACGTGATAGATTCTAGTAATGACATCAAAGTACAGCGCGAGATTATAGACAGTGAAGGGAATTTAATTAATACTATTGTTAAAGACGTTAATACGAGTGTTGTATCAGTAAATGTCAAAGGAACATCAACCACGACTGATTTCTTTGGGTTTGGACAGCAGCGCGAGACACAGGCAGCTGGTACTGGATTTGTGATCAGCGAGAGTGGTCTCATTATTACGAACCGTCACGTCGTCCCAACAGATACAACTAGTGTGAGCGTTACACTATCAGACGGAACAGTTGTAGAAGATGTAGAAGTAGTTGGCCGCACTAATACTAGCGACCCATTAGACATTGCATTTCTGAAGATCAAAGATCCCTCAGGACTTGACATAAAGCCAATTAAACTAGGCAACTCTGACGAAGTTGAGGTGGGCGATAAAGTAATAGCAATTGGTAATGCGCTCGGTGAGTTCAGCAATACGGTCACAAGTGGAATAATTTCTGGTTTTGGTCGTGATATTGAAGCATCAGACGGTAATGGCATTGAAACATTACAGAATTTATTTCAGACAGATGCCGCAATAAACGGCGGTAATTCCGGCGGTCCGCTTGTTAATACAGCAAGCGAAGTCATTGGTATCAACGTCGCAACAGCGAGCGCTGAAAATATTAGCTTCGCAATTCCAATTAATGACGTGAAAATACTCATAGAAATTGTTTTAGAAACAGGCAAGCTTGAAAGACCGTACCTTGGTGTTCGGTATGTGTCTCTCACGCCCGAGATAGCAACACAACTAGAAATAAGCCAAGAGCAGGGTGCATATATTCCTGAATCATCTCCGCAAAGACCTTCAATAATTCCAAACAGTCCAGCTGAAAAAGCAGGGTTGCTTCCAGAAGACGTCATCACAGTAATCGATGGAATAAAACTAGACGACAAAAATGGCGTTGTCAGTATTCTCGGTAAAAAAAGAGTAGGTAACGTCGTAGAGATAAAAGTGCAGCGTGATGGACAAGAGAAATCGTTGCAGGTAACGCTAGAAGCAGCCCCAGAACAATAGTTTTATTTTGTATAAAGCTGAATGAAGCCCTGTGTAGTCTGTAATGCAAAGCCAGCATCTTTTGCAATTAGTGCCAAATCTTTGTGCTGCAATGGCAAACTTTCCGTCAATACATACTTAGTAGCGACGGAAAGTTTACTAAATAGTAATCTGTAGAAATCAAGCCCGTCTTCGCCACCAAATATAGCAAACGGTGGTTCATGAGTTGCAGCAGTGTTTATATCAAAATTATCGGGAACGTAGGGAAGATTAGCGAGGATGATATTTGAAGATTTATATTTAATGATTGAAGATAGATCATCTTTGATCAGGTCGAAATGAATAAACTCTACGTCTGCATTCAATTTCTGTGCATTTTTTTTGGCTATTTCGAGAGCGAGTATTGAAATATCTAGGCCTAGGTATGAGATTTGAGATTTGAGATTTGAGATTTGAGTCAGCTCAAGGGATGCAGAAATTATAACGCACCCACTACCTGTTCCTATGTCTAGAACTTGTAGTTTCTCACTCTCCTTTAATGCCTCACTTTTCGTCAGCTCTAAAAAGATCTCTACCATTATTTCGGTTTCAGGACGGGGAGTCAGCGTATGTTTAGAAACAACAAAATCTCTGCCATAAAACTCCTGCTTGCCACGAATATACGCGAGAGGTTCATGCAAGGCTCGCCTCGTAATTTGCTCATCAAGTATGCGAAGGTCTGACCTTTGCAGAACATATTCTGGGTGGCTATGCAACCAAGATCGATCCTTTTTAAGAATATCAGCGAGTAAAACCTCACTGTCTAGTAGCGCGGTGGTAACTAATTTTTCCGTTAATAGGACCTTAGATTTTTGTATCCATGCTTCAATTGTCATGTGTAAATCTTCTAAGTTTCTGATTTTAGGAGGTTGGCTTCGGCATTTTTGAGCTCTTCTAATAGGTCTGATATATTACCTGCTAGTGCTCCAGGTATGTTGCTGCGCGAATAGCCAATGCGGTGATCGGTAATTCGGTCTTGCGGGAAGTTATAGGTACGGATTTTCTCTGAACGATCACCTGAACCGACGAGGGCTTTACGTTGAGCAGATAGTTTTTCGTTTTCTGTGTCTATTTGGTGTTGCAATAGTCTAGAGCGGAGAACGCTCATAGCTTTTAGTTTATTTTTAATCTGAGATTTTTCGTCTTGGTTGGTTACAACTAAACCTGTAGGTATATGGGTAATACGGACGGCCGAATCTGTTGTGTTTACAGACTGGCCGCCGTGGCCACCTGCGCGATATACGTCTATACGAAGTTCATGCTCTTTTATCTCAATATCGGTTTCTTCGGCCTCCGGAAGTACCGCTACAGTGACAGTAGACGTATGTACACGGCCTTGAGATTCTGTAGAAGGAACACGCTGCACTCTGTGAACGCCTGCTTCAAGGTGAAAATGACCGTATGCGCCAGAGCCGTTTATTTGAAAAGTTACTTCTTTATATCCACCGACTTCAGATGGGCTGTCAGACAATAGTGCTGTTTTATAGTTTGTAATTTCGGCATGGCGTACATACATACGGTACAGTTCGCCGGCAAACAAGGAAGCTTCATCACCACCAGCACCAGCACGGATCTCAATAATACAGTTCTTGTGTGCGTTAGGGTCTTTTGGTATCAAAAGTTCTTCTAGTTTATTGTGTAGAATGGCAAGTTTAGCTGTAGATTCATCAACTTCCATCTGTGCAAGTTCGGCTAGTTCGTCTGAGCCATTGGCAAGTTCTTTTGCGCTCTTGAGGGATTTTTCTAAATTGGTTATTTTATTATAAGTAGTGATAACATCTTCAAGCTCAGCAATTCGGGTAGCCGTAGCAGGGTATTCTTTAGACGAATAATATGAAGAATCCTCAAGTTTTGTCTGGAGTGCTGCTAACTCATCTTTATATGTATTAATTTTCATATCAACCTACAGTTTACAGGAGATGAGGGCAATAGGGTAGAGCATGCATCTTTTTAGTGCAATTAGAATGTTGCACAACAATGCTTTTTAGGAATCTTTCTTTTTGCTCATTTTGACAGCAGAACGAGTAGCAAAACTGCTAAACTAAAAACTAACATTGACATTTAAGCACTAACATGATAATACTCAGATATAGCATTAAATTAAAAAAAAGTAATGTCAGAAAATTTTCATCAACCCAGTCCTTTTGAATCGCATCCTAGCGTAGAGACGGCACAACAAATCGAAAGAATGGCTAGTAAAATAGGTAGCTTTGGTTTACAAGATGTTGAAATGTCTCATGGACTAATTCGTGATAGAGATATTGTCGGAGTTCAGCCCCATAGAGTCAATGAGAAGCTTCAAGATGAGCCAATGTTGACCAAAGACGTAGTGCCAGCAAGGTTTGGAAGCAGTATTGAAGAAGACCATACAGAAATCAAACTCCGTCCAATTAATGCTACTTCTAACGGCTTAAAGAAAGCTGAAGGAATTTCTACTGATGCCAGTGGCGAAACACGATTATTGTCTGATCAAGAAACACGAGATGCTGCTGCAGATATTTTATTTAAAGCATATCAAAGAAAAAAAAGCTCAAGTCGAACTCAAGAAGCAAAACACTCAGCTAGACAATCAAAAGAATTACGTCGAGCATCCATTGCTGAACAAAAAGCTAAAGACACTATTAAAGTTGCTGCTGGAGTTATAGGCGGACCAGGTGGGTACATTGCTGCCTCAAAAGCTATAGAAAAAAAGTAGAATAAAAAAACCGGCTTTTCGGCCGGTAGTTTAATATTTGCAGAAGATAGATTAGCCGATTTTTGTAGCTTCGGCTTTTTCTTCAGTTTTTTCTTCTTTTGCTGGTTTTGCAGCTTTCGCTTGCTTCGCTTTGCGAGCTTTTTCAGCTGCTTCACGGCGATTCTTGAATTTGTCGACGCGTCCTTCAATGTCGACTAGCTTTTCCTGACCAGTGTAGAACGGGTGAGAGCTACTTGATATATGTACTTTCACTACTGGGTATTCGTTGCCGTCTTCCCATGTAGTCTTCTCTTCGCTCTTCACTGTTGAGCGAGTAAGGATTTTGGTGCCGTCGTTGAGGTCTTCGAACACAACAAGGCGATAATTGGTTGGGTGGATATCTTTTTTCATAGTTGAATTGCAATTATACGCGAAGCTACTTATAGAGTCAACAAGGTGTTGGCATAAAGTTACATCTCTGGTATAATTACTGGTATAAACAATTAAACAACTGCTAATTATTTATCCTCCCAAAGGTCAACAAAAAGTCCATGCGGGTACACTAGCGGTGAAGAGAAAGGATAGCAACTATGGCTTCAAAAATTGAAGTTGATGCTAAAAAACTATTAGAAGCCGGAGCACACTTCGGCCACAAAACAAGTCGCTGGCACCCAGCTATGAGAGATTATATTCATAGCAAACGTGGCGATACGCATATTATTGATCTAACCTCTACGGCTACTATGCTCGAGACCGCATTAGAAGCAATTACTCAGAAAGTTGCCGGCGGCGGGCAAGTACTGGTTGTGTCAACAAAGCGCCAAGCATTTGACGCTATTAGCCAGTTGGCTGAAGAAACCGGCATGCCATTTGTCGTAAATAGATGGCTTGGTGGGATGCTTACCAACCAAAATACTATTGGCGGACGTGTAAAGCACCTCAAAAAACTTGAAGAACGTATGGCTAACGGAGAACTTGAAGCTAAATTCAGCAAACTCGAAGTACAACGGTTCCAAGAAGAAATCGAAGAAATGAACACAATGTACGGCGGCATTAAAGATATGGCAGCAAAACCAGCTATTCTCTTCGTTGTAGACATCTTGCACGATAAAAACGCTGTTGCCGAAGCAATTAAACTCAACATTCCAGTTGTTGGACTCGTTGATACAAATGCAGATCCACGAACTATTACGTACCCAGTTCCATGTAACGACGACGCGCTGAAAGCGATTGAGCTTGTCTGTGACTACGTCAAACAAGCTATTGTCATGGGTAAAGCAGCACGTAAATCAGACGAACCAGTTAAAAAACCAGAACCAGCAAAAGAAGGGTAGGCATCCGGCTATGAAACTTAATATTGAAGATATAAAGAGACTAAAGAATTTAACTGGCGTTGGTCTGACTGACGCAAAGGCAGCGCTTACAGAAACAGACGGTGATTTCGATAAAGCACTTGAAGCGATGCGCAAAAAAGGAATGACTAAAGCTGAGAAGCGCGGTGAGCGAGAAGCTCGAAACGGTATTGTCAGCAGTTATGTTCATGATAACCGTATCGGCGTGATTGTTGAAGTAAACTGTGAAACAGATTTTGTCGCACGTAATGAGAAGTTTACCGAACTCGTGAAAGATGTTGCAATGCATATTGCTGCGAGCGCGCCAGAATATTTATCAGATGAAAGCATTCCAGAAGAAATACGCAGTGAAAAACGCACAGAATTCTCTGGGAAAGCTAGTGCTGATGGCAAACCAGAAAACATGATAGAAAACATCGTTGATGGCATGCTCAAAAAATACTTCGCAGAGCTATGTTTGTTGAGCCAGCCGTTCATCAAGAATCCAGATCAAACAGTCGGTGATATTGTAAAAGAGGCTAACGCACAGCTTGGCGAGAATATCGTCGTGCGTAAGTTCAACCGAATTCAGCTTGGCGAAGTCGTGTAAAACTGCCGAATCAATGCTGATACAATAAGACTAGATAACTGGAGATAATTACATGAGTGATCCAACAATGAAGCAGGAACTAAGTAGTAGCTTGGCAAATGTTAAAAATCATTTTGAAGAAGAACTAAAAAAACTACGCACCGGTCGTGCGCATCCAAGTATGGTTGAATCATTGACAGCAGAGGCTTACGGTGTGCAGACGCCCCTCGTGCAACTTGCGACTATAACGACGCCAGAACCACAGTTGATACAAATTTCTGCGTTCGATCCGTCTAATGTTGCCGCGATTTCGCAAGCGATTAGAGCGAACGAGTCACTCGGCTTCAACCCAGTTGATGACGGACGAATTGTCCGTATTCAGGTACCACCGTTGACTGAAGAACGACGCTTACAGATCGTTAAGCAGCTGGGCGAGAAAAAGGAAGACGCATTCGTCGCTATGAGAAAAGCACGACACGACGCCATGGACACTATTGCTAAAGCCAAAAAGGATAAAACGATAGGCGAAGATGAAGCTAGCCGACTTGAAAAAGAAGCTGACGACAAAGTAAACGCCTGTAAAGATGACATTGAATCAACTGCAAAGGCTAAAGAACAAGAAATTCTAAAAGTCTAGAAGAAGTCTAGATAGAAAAGGTATACTAGTACTAATGCTTATACTTCTTGGAATTTTGATGCTAATCGGGTTGGTGATTTTTCACGAGCTAGGGCATTTTTGGGCTGCTCGTCGAGCTGGCATTGAAGTTGAAGAGTTTGGTATAGGATTTCCACCAAAAGCTAAAACAATTGCTAAGAAAAATGGCACGGAATATACCTTAAACTGGCTACCGCTTGGTGGGTTTGTGAAGCTTAAAGGTGAGAGTGACAGTGCGACTGAAAAAGGCTCGTTTGGTGCTGCAAAACTATCTGACAAAATAAAAGTCATGGTGGCCGGCGTCATCATGAATATATTTGCGGCGCTGTTTATTTTAACGATTGTTGCTGCAGTTGGACTACCAAAAGTACTGGACAATCAATTTACCGTCGCAAGCGATACCAAAATCTCGAAACAGTATATTATTGCAGGCTTTGTTGGTGAAGGCTCGCCTGCAGAACAAGCAGGGGTGGAAGCTGGCGATATTATTCGTTCTATCGAACAAAAATCTGATTGTGTTGCTGATTGCGATTTATTTTCTTTCACAGAATCAAGCCAACTCTCTGTAGCGACAAAATCATTAGCAGGAAAAGAAGTAACAATTTCTTATGAAAAAAGAAACGGTGAAACTAAGATTGCAGAAACAAAACTCCTCGGAACAGAAGAAGTTGAAGCAAGCAAGAACTCAGACGATCCAAAAGGCTACCTTGGAGTTGTGCCGTCGGATTATTCAGAAACACGATCAACATGGTCAGCGCCTATTGTAGCGACTGTTTTTTCTGGTCAAGTAGTGCAAGAAACATTCAAGAGCTTCGGCTCGATTTTTAAGGATTTGTCTAAAGGTGACGCCTCAACTGCAAAAGAACAAGTTACTGGTGTCGTTGGCATCGGCTATATTTTGAGCGAATTGAGCTCACAAGGATTTATATCTATATTGTTTCTCACTGGTATTATCTCTCTATCATTAGCTATCATGAACATATTGCCGATACCAGCATTAGATGGTGGTAGATTGTTTGTGACACTACTTTTCAGAGCACTTAAACGACCACTAACCAAAGAAACAGAAGAACGAATTCACGGCACAGGCTTTGCGCTGTTGATGCTGCTTTTCGTACTTATAACTATTGTCGATGTCCAAAGATTCATTATCAACTAAACAACATATCGTCGCAGCTGAACCGACAAAGACAAACCCAATTGCTCTCGCAATTACTTTATTTACTAGTGCTTTTGTCTTTTATAGTAGTCAGTTTATAGCTGCGCTCACAATTATCTTGTCGTTGACTATTTTAGGGAACGAGAGAGAACAAACCGCAGAAATCATCGGTGATAATCGTATTGCCCAGCTATTATTGATTCTTCTTGTTGCAGCGTTTGTGTCTTTTTTTGTAATAAAAATTCTCCAACTAAGTAAAGAATCTCCTAAGAAGTTTTTATTATTATCAAAGCGTCCAACGTGGTCTCAAGTAGGTGAAGTAGTGCTAACTTACGGGCTTTATTTCCTTGTATTGGTTGTCGTAACAGTGACTTTAGGAATCTTTACTGGAGTGAATGTTGATCAAGTCCAAGAACTTGGTATCACGAAACCGGATACAATTGACGGCAAACTGATTATATTTTTCATGCTCGCTGTCGTGCCGCCAATCTATGAAGAGATTCTGTTCCGCGGGTTCTTATTCAATGCGCTTAAAAAATACGGTTCGTTTATCACTGCTGCAGTGTTGACTTCGGTTTTGTTTGGAGCAGCCCACCTAGAATATGACAATCTTAATTATATAGCGGCAATTGATACGCTTATATTCTCAGGATTTCTGATTTATATCTCCCAAAAACATCAATCGCTCTACAGTGCAATGCTGCTTCATGCAATCAAAAACTCGATTGCATTTTATGTCGTGTTTGTACGGTGAATAAGCCTCCTGTACAATACTATCTAATATGACACAGACAACCTTATATCCTATATATTCTTTCATGCCCACGTGGGTATAAATTGAGGCTACACTATATTTTATTTATTAGGTTATAAGGGGAAAGTTTAGATGAAAAGATCACAACTGTTTATAAAAACGCAGAAAGATGCACCAAGTGACGAGGTAGCAAAGAACGCTCAACTACTTATAAGAGCTGGCTTTGTTCATAAGGTCATGGCAGGAGTGTATGCATATACGCCACTTGGAATACGTGTCATTGAAAATATCAAGCAGATTGTTCGCGAAGAAATGAATGCAATTGCTGGTAAGGAACTCATTATGTCTGCTCTGCAGAGACCAGAAACTTGGCTAGGAACAGGGAGATGGAGCGATGAAGTTGTTGATGTTTGGTTTAAGACAAAATTAAAAGATGAGTCAGAACTTGGCCTAGCGTGGTCACACGAAGAAGCTATTATCGAGATGATGAAGTCTCACATCACGAGCTATAAGGACCTCCCGCAGCATGTATATCAGTTTCAGACCAAGTTCCGTAATGAGCTACGCTCAAAGAGTGGCATCATGCGAGGCCGCGAATTTGTTATGAAGGATATGTATTCCTGCAGCGTTGACGCGGAGCAACACGAAAAGTTCTATCAGTCGTGCATAGAAGCCTACAAGCGGGTGTTTGACCGTTTAGGTCTAGGAGATGACACTTATGTCACATTTGCGGACGGTGGTGCATTTACGAAGTTCTCACACGAATTCCAAACTATATGTGAAGCAGGTGAAGATGTTATCTATTTTAATAGAGAAAAAGGTATCGCAGTGAATGAAGAAGTCATGGATGACGATACACTAGCTGAAATGGGCGTATCCCGTGATGAACTAGAAAAAGTAACAACTGCAGAAGTTGGAAATATATTCAACTTTGGGACGCAGAAAAGCGAGGAGATGGATTTTAGCTTTACTAATGCTACCGGCGAGAAACAGTACGTGCATCTTGGCTCATATGGGATTGGCATAACGAGAGTGATGGGAGTGTTAGCAGAAAAGTTTTCAGACAAAAAAGGGCTTATTTGGCCTATTAATACAGCGCCCTATATAGTCTATCTCGTCACGATAGGAGACGTAGCAGAACAAGCAGAAGATTTGTATGTAGAATTACAAAATGCAGGTGTTAGTGTTTTGTATGATGACAGAGATGAGCGCCCAGGGAGCAAATTCGCCGACGCTGAACTTATGGGAATCCCGTATAGAGTCGTACTGAGCAGTAGAACACTCGAGAGTAACTCAGCTGAGGTAACAAATAGAATTGACGGTGAATCAGAGATTGTTTCACTGAGTGAAATAGTTACCCACATTCAAACAAAAATGTGATTAAAATTACCTTGTCAGAAGCACTTAGCGTTTGTTATAGTCTCTAAGCATACGGACTTAGACTGAAACGTTTGAATAGATAATTTTTTAAGATAAATCGAAGGAATGTAAGATGAAGAAACAGTTTAAACTGACGAGTGACGGTGTTGCTGAACTTGAGGCAGAAATAAAAGCTCTAATTGATAATCGAGGCGTAGTTGCAGATCGAATTAAAACAGCAAGAGAGTTTGGCGATCTTTCAGAAAATGCAGAATATAGTTCAGCCAAACAAGATCAGGACCGCGCAGAAACTAGGATAGGCGAGATAGAACATATTCTGAAAAACGCAGAGGTGATTTCTGCTCCGAAGAAAAAAGATATCATTGAGCTCGGTAACACTGTTGTGCTCAAAAACGCAAAAGGTGAAAAGAAGTTTACTATTGTCGGCTCAGTGCAAGCTGATCCAATGGACGGTAAAATTTCGGATGAATCGCCGATTGGTATGGCGCTTCTAGGTAAAAAACTGGGAGAAGAAGTAGAAATCAAAACCCCAGCAGAAACAACTTCATATAAGATCACAAACATTTCTTGAAGCTGACACTGTAAACTGTATCCTATTTACTGTAAACTGTTATTTATATGGCAACGTTAAAAGATTTTCGAGACGAGCGATTACGCAAACTAGCTGAGCTAAAAGAGCTTGGTATAAACCCATACCCAGCGAAATCACAACGCACGCATTCTATTGCTGATGTAGTTGAAGGGTTTGAACACTTAGAAGGCCAAGAGGTCACTATTGTCGGTCGTATTATGTCGATACGTAAGTTCGGCAAGTTAGCGTTTATTGTTATGCGCGATATGAGCGGACAAGTACAGCTTTTTATTAAAAAAGGTGAAGGATCACTAGAAGCTGATCGTAGTAATAGTGAGCTACTCATGCCAGAAGAAATTGCACTGTTAGATACAGGGGATTTTGTGCAGTGCAATGGTCAGGTTATCAAGACTCAGACAGGTGAGATATCTGTTAGTTGCATGAAACTTAGATTACTCACCAAGTCCTTGCGTCCAATGCCATCAGCTCAAGAAGGGTTTACTGATAAAGAGCAGCGCCTTCGCCGACGCTATGTTGATATGAATGTCAATATTGATGTTCGTGATAGATTCGTTCGACGCAGCAAGTTTTGGCAGGCAACACGTGATTTTTTGAACAACGAAGGCTTTCTTGAAGTGAATATACCAGTTCTGGAGCACACAACTGGCGGCGCTGATGCTAACCCGTTTGTGACGCATATGGACGCACTTGATCAAGATTTCTACTTACGCATTAGTCATGAGCTGCCATTAAAGCGACTAATTGGAGCAGGCTTTGAAAAAGTCTATGATCTAGGCCCACGATTTAGAAACGAAAATTATTCGGACGAGCATCTGCCGGAGCATATTGCTATGGAGTGGTATTGGGCTTATGCAGACTGGGAAGACGGCATGAAACTTACTCAATCGATGGTACGCCATATAGCTGACATGACATGGGGAACTCGTCAATTTAAGCTAGCCAACGGCATGGAGATTGACTTAGGCACAGATAACGAAGACTGGCCAAGAGTGAGTTTTGTCGAGCTACTTAAAGAAAAGTATGGAATAGATGTATATACTTGCACTCTAGATGAAGCGGTCAAAAAACTTAAAGAAGCCGGCGGTATTGTAGAGAAAATAGAGAACCGGTCGCGTGTTATAGATAAATTATGGAAACTTGAAAGGGTGAAAATTACTGGCCCAACTTTCCTCATCGATGTTCCGGATTTTCTACAGCCTCTAGCAAAGTTACAGCAAGATGATAATCGCTTAACTGATCAATTCAACTTGATGCTTGGCGGTAGTGAGGTCTGCAAAGCATACAGTGAGCTCAATGATCCGGTTGACCAACTTAGTCGTTTTGTGGACCAACAAAGTATGCGCGAAGCGGGCGACGAAGAAGCGATGATGATGGATATAGATTTTGTTGAGATGCTTGAATACGGGATGCCTCCTGCTTGTGGTTATGGGAACAGTGAGCGTCTTTTCTGGATGTTAGAAGGTGTCACTGCTAGAGAAGGAGTTGTTTTTCCACAACTAAGATCTGACGTAGATGAAGTTACGAAGTCTATTTATCCTGAACTTTTTTCAGCAGAGGCTATAAAAGCAGCTCAAACTATTAGAGAGCAAGACTTTTCAAAGCGAATCATCAATGTAGTACGAAAAGATTTAGAGCCTTGGCGAGTTGCTAATGCAGTCGCTCATATGCAAACAATCATAGGCAGCAAAACTGACGAACACCAGCTAACTAGTGCGGATAATTTCATTGACTCTCGGGGTGATGCTATACCTCGTAATTCTCAATTTCCTATCATAATAATGAAAGGAGACGAAAAGTCACTACATAAGTTGTATAAAAAAATAACTGAAAATAACCTTACACATCACGTTTTTATTAAAGAGATGCAGGATACTACTAATGACAACGAGATAGTAGAATCATTAAAGAGTAAGTCTTTTGATGATACTGAATTTTACGGAGTGAGTTTTTTCGCTGACAACGACATAGCTAAGAAGCTAACTAAAGATTTTCAAGTTTGGAAATAGTTATTCAGAGTCTTTGCGAAGATTAGTGAGAATCATAATCAGCCATGCAACGGTGAATATAGTTCCTGCGTAAAGCACTATATTGCCCCACAATTGAACTTTGTAGCCTTCATTAAAGAAATCGTTAAAATATTTTACAGACGCAAGTGCATAAGTACCGGCTGATAAGCCGGCCGTTGCGAGTAACAGATGACGATTTTTTAAGGTTGCGACTACAAGTAGCGGCAATGCATAAAATAAAGTTGAATTGCTCGCCATACCACGTTCGTAATAGGTCATGAATCCAGCAAAGATAATTAACACAGCGCTGAGTATTAGGGTAGCAATACGTTTAAACGAAGTTTTTGACTTATAGCCAATAACCCACGCAATAATTGTAGCGAGTAATAATGCTGAAAATAAGATCCAACGATTTGTTATAGCCTCGCCAAAAATGAGATTGCTACTCGTGAAGGTGACGATTGAAGAAGCAAAAATACTTACAAAAAAGAAAAGTGTACGAGCAGTGCGTGTGAGCGATAAGTTGTTTTGTCCGTTTTTAGAAATTGATTTTTTATTCATAAGCAGTATGATATTACACTCTTGAGTCTGATACAATGTTTAAGTAGTCACTTAAACAAGGAGTAGAAGATGAAAGCAGTCTGGAACGATCAAGTTGTTGCTGAAGCAAATAAAGAAGATTTAATTTACATTGAAGGAAATTGGTATTTTCCAGGTGACTCACTGAACATGGAGTATTTCAAACAATCAGATACCCCGTATACATGTCCGTGGAAAGGTGAATGCACGTATTATGATGTTACTGTTGACGGCCAAACAGCAAAAGATGCAGCCTTTCGCTACGCGTCTCCGCTACCTAGTGCAATTGAACGAGTAAAAAAAGATTTCTCAAACCATTATGCATTCTGGAACGGTGTCGAAGTTAGTGAGTAAGGTTGAACTGCAGCCACATTGCTCTGTGTAATTACTGAAATTAATCTTGTGCTAATCTGTGCATATTCGTGATTTTTATAGTGCTTTAGCTTATAATAACTATAATGCACAAAAAAAATAACGGTTTTACTATTGTAGAGTTGCTTGTATCGTTACTTCTCTTGTCCTTACTGCTTACAGTTATTAGCTCCATTGTTATTAATGCTTCAACACTAAACGCCAAGTCAAATTTACGTGCAACTGCAGGGTCTCTCGCTTTTAAAAAAGTACAAGACTATATTAATTTAGAATACGACAATGTTCCGATTGGCGATGTAGCAAATACTTATGAGGTTGAGGATTTTTCTGGTGAAGCAGCGTCAGAATTACTCAAAAATGCCACCGCAAAAGTCTACGCTGAACCTGCAAGTGTCATATCTCCTCCAACCACAACAACACAAACATTTTCTCAATCTGTAAGTAGTGATACAGCCTACGTAACAGGTCCAGAAATCAACAGTATTAATCAACACGATGCAACAGGCGATTGGTTTAATCTATCTCAGATCAGAGATAACATATATACAAATTATACCTACAGCCGATACGCTAATAATCCGGATAACCTTGCTTCACCGTCAATTGATCTTGGATCGGCACAGACGGTTGCTTCAATTCGCATAAACTGGTATGCCTGTGGGTATGGAGCAAGTAACTTTCGTATTGAGGCAAAAAATAACTCACCCTCAAACAACAACGGATGGACGACAATTCGGAGTGGCTTAGCCGACAATGGTCCTTTTCCCTGTGTAAGCGGTGAGTACCCTCAAGTGATTGATGTTAGCTCAAACACTACTGCGTTCAGGCACTGGCGCTTATATTTTGTCAATGCAGAAAACAACAACTTTGCGGTAATATCTGAACTTGAAGCTTTTTCAGCAGGTCAGAGCGGTGATACCGTTGAGCAACATGGCACTGATGCAGCTGTTTCTCCAGGACAACTTTATTTCAGTGACTCTCCAATAGAATTTACAACCGATGGAAACCGTGGACGCCAATCTACGGGAATCACGTTTGATGGGGTTACAGCAACTCAAGGTGCAACGATTACCAATGCTTATTTGAACTTTACTTCTCAATCGTCTCAATCCGGTGGCGTTACGATGCTTATTAAAGCGGTAAATGCAGACACTGCTCCCGTGTGGTCAGGGGCGTATGGTGTAGATAGAGCAATTGATTCAATTGCGACCGATGGAAAGGTTGGTACAGTCGCGTCAGTCACATGGAGCCCCCCAAACTGGTCTGCTGGACAAAATAATACAAATACTGAGGTTAATATAACAAGCATTATTCAAGAAATAGTAAACCGTCCAGGCTGGGTTCCAGGAAATAATATTGCGATCGGCATTTCATATGTTTCGGGTAATGGTAGGAGAATTGCAACAAGGTATCCGGCTCCAAGACTTATCATAAACTCATCAACAACATCATCAACAACACCAGGTAATTATGTTGATTCTGATTCTGATGGAGACGTTGATAATCCAACCCTACTCAAAATTACTTCGGTAATTGAATATGATGCTTTTGATCAGCGATACAAAGTAGAGTATGTGTCGTATGTAAGAAAATATGGATTGACTGATTAATATGACACACAAAAATTCTAAGCATGAAAATTATCAAAGTGGTTACTCGCTAGTTGAAATAATGATCGCTTTGCCACTCGTATCGATAGTAGTGATTATTCTTGTTAGTGCGCTGTTCACTCAATATGCCAGTACACTTGCAGAATCAGCACGTACAACTCTTCGAGCAAGTGGACAAACGATACTTATAAATTTGCAGGATGAGTTATTATTTACTATCGCTTATGGAGAAAGTCTTGAAGGAAGGCTATCAGATCCAAATGCACCATCGGGTGGATTGACGTACAATACAGACCCGCAAACACTAATCATTAACGAGATATCAATTGATACGGCTAGAAGAGATGATAGTCGAAATATAATTAGGCAACGTGTCAATAACTGTAGCTCATCGAGCATTACGGCTAATCCGCTTGCCATAAATAATGTCTTTTATTTTGTGAGACCTAACACAGCAAATAGATACTCGACTTTATACAAGCGCACTATTGTACCGGCATATCCACTATGTAGCATCGACCTTACAACAGGAAATCCATGCGCTCCGGAAACAGCAACGTGTCGTGGACTAGCGAAAGGAACAACCTGTCCAGCATCGTTTGTTGGTACCGGCAATTGCACCGGCAAAGATTCTCCATTAAGTGAAAATGTATTAGATTTTACTGTCAAATATTTTGCAGAAGGCAACGTTGAGACGCCGTTTCCATCAGCAGCAGATAAGATAGAAATCGAGCTGACCTTAGGCGACAAAGTGTTTGGTAAGGACGTTCAGACAGTGGTTAATCACACAATAAGGAAAATCAACTAATGAAATTTTTATACACAAACCAATCTGAAAAGTGCACACAAAGCAAAAAGAACGAAAAAGGATTCGTGATGATAACAATTATCACCTTTATACCGATAGTTTTTATGTTTAGTGCTCTTACAATTGTAGCTGCTACTCAGGCATATCGGACTACACTCAACCAAGAACTCATTCGTGAAGCACAATTAGCAAGCGTATCAGCGATGGACTTTGCCAAGGAGCAGTATGAGATTGACTTAAATTACCTTGGTACCGCTGAAACAACGCTCTATACGACTGATCTACATGAAATCACATACGAAGTGATTCATAAAGGCTTTTCAAATACAGCAAATACCCAGCAGGACATAGCGGGTGTTGGTAGAGTATACACAAAGAACAAAGCAAAACTTCTGTACAGTCGTGAAATTCAGGGTAAGATAACGTATACATCGGGCAGTAATACGAGTGTTCGGTTTATATTTATTGTGGATAATTCCGGTTCTATGAGTGAATCTGAATGGTTACAGAGTAAAAGCACAGTAGACGCATCAATAAACTACATTATTGATAACGCACCAACTGCTGAAGTGGCTGTCCTGCAATATGGAACCAATAACTTTAATCAAGAACATAAATACGATGTAACCGTGTCATTTACTCGTGATAAAACAACAGCCACAAACTGGGATAGACGATACGGACCTGGCAGCTCATCTACGTCTGATTTTCAAGATCATTTGCCAGGATCACTAGCACGCATGCGACTTGGCTCAGTATATGGACCTGGAGATGCATTAGATTTGAGCGGCGCAACAGACATTCAGTTCGTCTTATTTACCGATGCTCGTGGTTCGGCTAGTTCGGGTGGGTGTTGTTCATCTCTAAAGAAATTATCAGGTGAACCGACATCATGGAACACCGGAGCGGGAGCAACATATCCTGTGCTAGACAATTATGGTGAGTATAATCAGCTTAAAGACGGTACAGTATTCGCTGGCGATGGCTATCCGGGATTAACCGCACAGTGGACTGTTTTAAGTGTTTATGACGATGACAATAATATCAATACTACATCGTCTGCGGTATCAGCTACCAGAGCCATATCAGCAGCGATTGCATCAGTTGGCGGAAACTGGAACAGCTCAGTTGATGCAAATACAGATGATCCTGAAGGCAATAATATATTACCAAGAAAACTTATTGCAACTACTCTCGCTGCTGGACCAAATGAAATAATTTCGCTTTTACAAGAAATACTTGATGCTGAAATTAATATATAACTCTGGGCTTCCGAGTTAAGTTCACTTACAGTGTGACTCAAACTATGCTATTATTTCTTCCATGGCTACAACAACTACACCCCGCAAGAAAAAATCAACAACTAAAAAAGTTCCTTCTAAAGCAAAAGCTAATAAACCAGCTGCTAAAAAAACAACTAAATCAGCAAGTACCGCAGTAAAGTCGACTGCTAAAACAGCAAAGAAAACTCAATTAGCGAAGACAACTACAAAAGCGACGAAAGTCACTACTGTGAAGAAAGTAACCGATAAGTTTAAACAATTAAACGCATGGAACTGGGCAATGGCTACGCTGCACGCAGCACAAGGTCTTGCAGTAGTGCTTCTAAGTAGAAGCGACAGTCTGTTTCCAGTTACTACCAACTATCTAACGGTTGATACGATCAGCAGCGGGGGAGCAGAACCTGTTTTGGTTCCAGCAACGAGACACCTGTTTGACGTTAACCTTTCATACCTCGTCGCTGCATTTTTCTTCATGTCAGCAATCGCACACCTGTACATTGCAACTATCTATCGTAAAAAATACGAAGCTAATCTAGAAAAAGGTATCAACAAAGCTCGTTGGTATGAATACGGTATCAGTGCGAGCACTATGATGGTCGGCATTGCATATCTTGTAGGTGTCTCTGATCTATCAACACTGATTCTGATCTTCGGAGCAACGCTCGTCATGAATCTATGTGGGTTGATTATGGAGATACACAACCAAACGACAGCTAAAACAAGTTGGATTAGCTTCAATGTTGGTACAATCGTTGGATTACTCCCATGGATAGTTATCGGTTTATATTTATGGGGCTCAAATCAATATGGTGCAGGTGAGATTCCAACATTTGTTTACTATATTTTTGGCAGCATGTTCGTATTCTTCAGCAGTTTTGCCGTCAATATGTATCTACAGTACAAGGGCAAAGGTCGCTGGACAGACTATATATTCGGTGAAAAGGCCTATATGGTTCTTTCTCTAGTTGCTAAATCAGCGCTTGCTTGGCAAGTGTTTGCTGGCGCATTGCGGCCGTAACTTTAGTATCGATAAACAATGAAAATCTCCTCATCCGCGCGAGGAGATTTTTGTTACAATGAGGTTGAAATATGAAAAAAGAGATTATTAAAGAGAGCCTAACATTAGGTAAGTTCGTCCACGGCGGACAGTGTATCGCGCAGACTGAAGAAGGCAAGAAGCTTTTTGTTTGGGGCGGATTGCCGGGAGAAGTAGTTGATGTGCGCATCACAAAAAAGAAGAGTTCATATCTTGAAGGTATCGTCACTAAAGTTCATACACCATCTAAAGATCGAATAGAACCAAAGGAACCATTAAGCTACTTATCTACCAGCCCATGGCAGATAGTTACCTATGATGCTGAAAATAGTGCGAAACAGTCAATACTCGATGACTCATTTGCGAGAGAAGGGATGTCAGAAACTTCTTGGCAACCGTTCGTCTCAAGTAAAGAACAGTATCACTATAGAAACAAAATGGAGTTTGGTTTTTGGGGTGACGACGGCGGTCTACACATGGCTCATTACGTAAGAGGCTCTAGCGGCAAGCAGATTATAGAGGGTAGTATTCTTGCCAAAGAAGCGATTAACGACTCAGCCCGAGCAGTAAGCGCTGAGCTGGAGCGAATTGGTGTTTGGGGCGGTAAACTTAAAACATTGCTTGTACGCGCGTCACAGTCAGGTGAAACAGTGGCAACGCTATTCATGAAAGAAGAAATAGATGTTTCCAAATTTGAGATGCCAGACTGTATAAATGGCATAGATTTTTTCCTGTCTGATCCTAAAAGTCCTGCAAGTGTTGCAACGAAAAAACTGGTCTCTGTTGGTGATATACGGCTTTCTGACACGATACTCGGGCAAAACATTAACTACGACGTGCGATCATTCTTCCAAGTAAATTTACCTATTTTTGAACAAGCATTAACAGTGATTAAGGATCAAATTGGTGACCTCGAATCCGTCGATATGTATTCTGGCGTGGGCACAATCGGCATTGCAGTCGGCTCCGAAATATTGGTTGAATCAGACAATGTAAATATCAAAATGATGAAAAAGAACGTTCAGTCGGCAGAGGGTAGCCATAAAGTAGTACATGCCTCCTCGGAAAGTGCCACAGAGTATATTTCACCAGATAAAGCTCTAATAGTTGATCCACCAAGAGCTGGATTGCACAGTAGAATGATAGACGCAATTCTTGACGTACTACCTCCGAAAATTTTATATCTATCGTGTAATCCAAGCACCCAAGCGAGAGATGTTAAATATCTGCTAGAGCAGTACAAAATTACCTATGCACAAGGCTACAACTTCTTTCCCCGAACTCCACACATAGAATCACTGATAGTTTTAGAGCCAAAATCGGAAGAAAAACATGACTGAAACAGAGGCAATCACAAGTATTTCATCGTTTGAAGGTCACGACTTTACTAGTGAAAGCTCAAGTACTGTATTGGTACTTTCAAAGTCTTTCGATGACGGATTTTTGTTTGTTCAAGAGTCTAGAGGAGGTGCAAATATTTTGGGTAAGCTTTCTATAGGCAGTTCCGCATATATTGTTTCTCATGACGGTTTGGTAAGCAAAGTTTCATCAGGCTATATACCGAAAGTAGTAGGATCTTCATCAGTTGTAGAAGCAAGAGAAACAATTAAATTGTAAAAAAGAAAATATTGCTTAAAATGGTATTTTATGTTATTATTAATTAGATAGCTAAAAAAACAAAAAAATGTCGCAAACAGAATCAATAACCTCCTCAGCAGAAATAGCCCAGCAGCAAGCTGTAATGACGCCCGTAGAGCAGTTATCTGGTTTGGCTGGTAATCTTTTTGATGTTTATGGGGATAATGAAACAGGGAAGATTGATACTGTAGCAAAAGTACAGGCAGAACTTGGTAGCGGTAGAATTGATAGAGCACAAAGCGTTTTAGAGTCAGCAAACGACTGGGACGAACACAATAGGGGACTCGCTCATATGTTGCACCAACAAGAGCAAATGGACGCAGGTCGAGCTCCACTTAGTTTTGAAGATGCCTCTGTGCAACTATTTGAGCAGGCACAAGAGGATACACATTCGGATGAACCAATACTTGCTGACCAAGGAAGGCTTGTCGTTCAGTTAAGCCAAGGTGTAAAAGATAAGGATATCAATGCCTTAGAACAAGCTTTAGCAATAGTGGAGAATGAACTTGCAACTTTAGAAGGGGCGCCAAATAAAGGAGCCGACTGGGTTACTGCAGAAAAGACTAAATACCGCGATATTAGGAATGCATTGTTCTTGGAGCAAGAAATTGCCTTAATAAACCTCAATAAGAAAACAAAAGCACAAGCTGAAGAGACCTTCAGAGAGAGCCAAGTAGTGGACGCACGAAGTGCTGTCGATGCCGCTCTTACTGGCAATGTTGACTTAGACAGCGACAAGTACGAACAACAAACAGCAAGAGTAAGGGCGGTTGCAGAAGCTACAAGCCCAGAACAAAAACGGCAAGGATCAGCAATATCTTCAGTAAATGAAGCTGGTGTTGATGTAGCTCAATTAATACGGGCTTTACGAGAGACAGGCAATTTATCTGGTAGCCAAGCTAACATATCAGAAAGTTTGGAGAATCTGCGGAAAAATTATGATGAAGCAAGAGCTGATTCGTATAATATAACTGGTAGAGCTGGTATGAAAGCGACAGAAAGAGCTTTAGAGGACTTTCAAATCAAAGTAGATAAATTTGCTGAAGAAATTAAGGGTAGTGTGCGGAGTTGATATATGAAGCTGCATAGATTTTACGTAAAAGATACTGAGCTCGGCCATGATTTTTGGTTACAGGATGAGCGATTATTCCATCAGTGGACGCGTGTTTTGAGATTCCAGGTCGGGAGAGAAGTAAGCCTTTTTAATAAAGAAAAACAAGAAAAGCTATACAAAATTGTTGAGTTTGGAAAAGACGCAGCGCACCTTGAAATGGTTACTGAGATGATCGGAAAGATACCAAAAAACGATGTATATTTATGTTTTGCGCTGTTGAAAAAGGATAAAAACGACTGGGTATTACAAAAGGGAACTGAATTAGCGGTGAGGCACTTTGTACCGCTTATAACAGATCGAACAGAGAAAACAGGTTTCGACGTTGAACGAGCAGAAAAGATAGTTATCGAAGCATCTGAACAGTGTGAAAGAGTAGACATTCCAAAAGTTCGTGAACCAATAACCGTCATCAAAATCATCGAAGAGTTATCAGGTAAAGTAGATATTTTCGTAGCCGAGCAGGGTAGTTCGTCTCAAATATCAAATATTAATCCTCAAATATCACAGCCCATTGCTGTGCTGATAGGTCCTGAAGGTGGTTGGACAGACGAAGAAAAGAAATTATTTAAAGATAACAAGTTGAATCATTTAGCCCTCTCAGAATTTACTCTGAGAGCCGAAACTGCCGCAGTAGCTGCCGCAACACTGTTACAATAATCTTATGAACGAAGACCTGTTTAATATGGTATCTCTCTTATTATTTTTAGTTTTGATCATAATTATCATTAAGGCTCTAAAATATGCTAAAACAGAGAAAATACTTGAAGCAACGTATGAAAGTGACGGATTCACTTTTAAAATAAGCTCAACCTACTATCGTCATTTTCATTTTTCAAAAAAACGAAGGCACGTTTTCGACACAATTATTTCTGGCGACAAAGCCTTGCCTAACATTTTCCTAGACTCTCATTACAGAGATAGATATTTGTATGCAACGGCATATGATACATATGACCAATCGCAAAGGGTTAGTCTTGAGGGCGATTTTGATAAATTTTTCCAGCTGTACGCTCCTAGTGGACTAGAGAACGAAGCGTTATCATTCGTTACTCCTGACGTCATGTTGATTTTTCGTGATAAGTTAAAGAAAACTGATATGGAAATGATTTCAACTCAGATAATATTAACGACAAATGAAAAAATTAATCCCAAGGAAATGCAAGATGGCATTTGTCTATTCTTAGATAAAGTCGCAAGGATTTACAAATTTACTTCTGTTGATGAGCAGATAGGCTACCAAAAAAAGTTGTTAGTAAGGAATTCAATAGATGAAGCGATTAAAATTCATTCGAGACTAATTAGTGTAAAAGTGTTCGTTTATTTGTTTATGACAGTTCTGCCAGGACTAGCATATTGCATTTTTTTTCTCATTAGAGATGGCGAGGTGCAGTTAGTTGGGTTTATCCTGGGGTTATTAGTGACTATGAGTTTTGGGTTATTGGCAGCTTTTTTGTTACACGCGAGTGAGTCGGGTTGGATAACGCTAGACAGGACCAAAAGATGAACTATTGGAAAGAGCGAAACAAACCGTATCAAGTTGGACAAACTGAACCATTTAAAGTTTCAAGGAGTAAAATAGAGCTTTTCATGCAATGTCCTCGCTGCTTTTGGCTTGATGCACGGTTGAAAATAAAACGTCCAAGCAGTCCGCCGTTCAACATCAATAAGACAATTGATGAGTTGTTCAAAAAAGAATTCGATGTCTACCGAGCAAAAGGCGAACCGCACCCGCTCATGAAAGATAATCAGATAAAAGCGACTCCATTCAAACACGAGAAGATGGATCAGTGGCGTGAAAACTTTGTCGGCATAATCCATATACATGAACCAACTAACCTACACGTCTTTGGTGCCGTTGATGATATTTGGGTTGATGCTGATGGCAAAATCATAGTAGTAGACTACAAGGCAACCGCTAAAGATACGCCAGTTAAAAAGCTTGGTCCAGTTGGCGGGTGGCAAGACATGTATCGACGGCAGATGGAAATATATCAGTGGTTACTGAAGCAGAATGGGTTTGAAGTGAGTGATACCGGCTACTTTGTCTATGCAACTGGCACAAAAGACCGTGCAGGCTTCAATAACGTCGTTGAGTTTGAAACCCATGTATTCCCGCACACTGGATCAAGCGATTGGGTGGATGGCGTATTGATTCAAATGAAGAAAACACTTGACAACGACAAGATGCCAGCAGTAGGTACCGCTGCCATGGGTGGCCCATGTGAACACTGTGAGTATGCTCGATCTCGCACAGAATTAACGCTAGAAGCCCTCCAAAAACGTCGCTAAGTAGCGTATACTTAAAAGCAATGATTGATATACAAGTACTTCGAGATAACCCAGAATTAATAAAAGAAAAAAGCGCACAAAAACAAGTGACAGTAGATACTGAGTCGCTTTTGAAGCTCGATCAAGGTAAACGTGAACTGCAGCAACACGTCGATAGTTTGCGTGAACGCAAGAATGAAATTAGCGCTCAAATGAAAACTTTAACAGCCGAGGGCAAACCTGACACTGCTTTGATTGATCAGGGAAAGATGTTGAAAGTTGAGTTAGCTGAGCGCGAAGATCTCTTAAAGAAAGTTGAAGAAGAACTTTCTGCAGCGCTCAGACTTGTGCCAAACCCAGCACTTGATAGTGTCCCGCTTGGAACAACTGAAGCGGATAATGTAGTGCTCAGAACTGTTGGTGAAAAGCCACAATTTGATTTCGATCCAAAACCACACTGGGATATTGCGAACGAGCGCGGCTTTATGGACAAGGAGCGCGCAGCCAAAATTTCAGGTAGTCGTTTCGTGTATCTCAAAGGTGGACTCGTAAAACTACAGTTTGCTTTGATGCAATTTGTGATCGATACGCTAGGAGACGAGTCGGTACTTCAGCGACTAATAGACGACAATAAATTAGCAATTCCTGCTAAACCGTTTACGCCAGTTATACCACCAGCGATGATGCGTACAGAACCTTATATTGCTAGTGCTAGACTGAATGCAGAAGAGCAAACTTATAAACTCGATAGAGACGATTTGTGGATGAACGCCAGTGCAGAACACACACTGTGCACGATGTACTGGAATGAGATCTTGCCAGCTGAAGAGCTTCCAATTCGCTACATTGGCTACAGTACGAGTTTCCGCCGTGAGGCCGGCACCTACGGTAAGGATACAGAGGGCATCATTAGACTCCACCAGTTTGATAAGCTCGAAATGGAAGTTTTTAGCACTGCTAAAACCGGTGAAGATGAGCACAAATTGCTCATTGCCATCCAAGAGTATTTGATGCAACAACTCGGGCTATCCTATAACTTTGTACAAAAATCGACTGCTGATATCGGGAAGCCGAATGCCTCTGGAAATGATATTGATTGTTGGTTCCCAGGCCAGGACAGATACATAGAAACTCATACCGCTGACTATGTGACCGACTATCAAGCGCGCGATTTGAATACTCGTACTAAAGTAGACGGCAAAACTGAGTTTGTGCATACAAACGACGCTACCGCTTTTGCACTTAGCAGGATACTTGCCGCTATTACTGAAAATTATCAAACGAGTGATGGTCTTGTTCGTGTTCCAGAAGTACTACAAAATTATATGGGGGGAGTAAAAACGATATGATCGAAAATATAGCAATTACTGGTATCAAAGCGGATGTTACAAAGGAGTTAGAGAAGTATATTCAGAAAAAGGTTGGTAAATTAGATCGACATTTAAAGCGGTCGCAGAGACCAGATGTTCGAGCGGATGTGAAGCTCAGCGAATCAACTAGTACAAAGAGTGGCAAGAAATGTACGTGTGAAGTCATACTGCATATTCCAGGCGCGCGTCTCACCGCAGTTGAATCAACGCTAAACATGTTCGCCGCTGTTGATATTGTTGAAGCCAAACTACAAAATCAGCTCAAAAAGCACAAAGAAAAACACTCTAGGTCTAGTGATAAACACCAAAATTCGCGGGCTCGGCGACTGTTCGGTAAACTAAATCGGCGCAAACGTACAACTTAGAGAGAGCCAGCTTATTTCTTCTCGCGTAAAGTAGGGTATTTACGGTATACTGTACGCAAACGAGTACAGCGGTGTGGGTGAGGGCTGCGTAAGGTAGTCATGAACCAACTCGCTAACGCACTAATTAACTTAAGGGTAATTATAAGCATGAAAAAACTGGCAAAAAAACTTCTCGGTGATCCTGAGGCAAAAACATTAAAGCGACTTCAAAAGCGAGTAAAAGCTGTTAACGCGCTTGAAGACGAGTTCAAGAAACTCTCTGATAACGCACTCCGCAAAAAGACAGATGACCTGCGGATGATGCTCGCAGAAAAAGGCAACAGTCTTGATACAATCCTTCCTGAAGCATTTGCAACGGTTCGTGAAATGGCATGGCGCCAAATTCAGCAACGTCACTACGACGTTCAGCTAGTTGGTGGTATGGTGCTCCATGAAGGCATGGTTGCAGAGATGAAGACTGGTGAAGGTAAAACATTGGTGGCAACACTACCGGTGTATCTTAATGCGCTTGAAGGTAATGGTGTCCATGTAGTAACCGTTAACGAATATCTTGCACAGCGTGATGCTGGATGGATGGCGCAAATATATGCCGCTCTTGGACTCAGTGTCGCGGTAATTGTCCCTGATCATAGCTTTATTTTTGATACTGACTATAATAACGAGAAACACGAGGATCCTCGCTTCAGACACCTAAAACCGTGTACACGCCAAGAAGCATATGCCGCAGACATCACTTATGGAACGAACAATGAGTTTGGGTTTGATTACTTACGCGACAATATGGTTCGAGAAGTCGAACAGCTGCGTCAGCGAGAGCTTAACTTTGCTATCGTTGATGAAGTTGACTCAATTCTTATTGATGAAGCGAGAACGCCGCTCATTATTTCTGCTCCATCCGCAACAAGTGGTGCTTCTTACGAGCAGTTTTCGAAGTTGTCTCGTCAGCTTAAGAAAGACAAGCATTTTGAAGTCGACGAGAAGCGTAAAGCAGTGACACTTACGGATGAAGGTATTAACTTTGTTGAAAAAGCTCTCGGCATCAGCAACCTATATGACACGCAGAACATTAGGACTATCTATCACCTCGACCAAGGCTTACGTGCAGAAGCGCTGTTCAAACGAGATAAAGATTATGTAGTGACAAATGACGGAGAAATCGTCATTGTTGATGAGTTTACTGGACGACTGCTTAAGGGTCGTCGTTACAACGAAGGCCTTCACCAAGCGATTGAGGCGAAAGAACACGTTGAAGTGCAAGAAGAATCTATGACGCTTGCAACTATCTCGTTCCAGAACTATTTCCGCTTGTATACAAAACTATCTGGTATGACCGGTACCGCTAAAACTGAAGAAGAAGAGTTTCATCAGATTTATAAGTTAGAGGTTGTTGAAATACCTTCCAATAAGCCACTCGTTCGAAAAGACGATTCAGACAAAATTTACAAGACGAAGAACGGCAAGTACGACGCAATCATTGCTGACGCAAAAGAACTGCAAGCAAAAGGCCAGCCAGTACTTATCGGAACAGGAGCGATTCAACACAACGAAGAACTCAGCAAACGTTTGAAAAAAGCTGGAGTCAAACACGAAGTATTGAATGCGAAAAACAACGAGCGAGAAGCACATATTGTTGCTGAAGCGGGTAAAAAAGGAGCAGTTACTCTCGCAACCAACATTGCAGGTCGTGGTACTGATATCGTACTTGGAGATGGCGTAAAAGAACTGGGTGGACTGCACGTTATAGGTTCTGAGCGCCATGAATCGCGTCGAACAGATAACCAGTTGCGTGGTCGTTCAGGGCGTCAAGGTGATCCTGGTGAGACACAGTTTTATGTCAGTACTGAAGACGATTTGATGCGTGTGTTTGGTGGCGACCGTATTGCGAGTGTCATGAACCGGCTCAAAATTGATGATGAAACCCCAATACAAAACCGCGTTATTAGCAGAAGCCTAGAAGCAGCACAGAAACGAGTTGAAGGGTTTAACTTTGATACGCGTAAAAATGTTGTTCAATATGATGATGTTATGAACCGCCACCGTGTCGCTATCTATTCACTCCGTAAAGAAGTGCTTAGACAAACCAATATAACTGGGAAGGTTAAAGAATTTATCACTGAACAAATTTCCGCTATGGTCGCATCACCCGATTCATACAGTGATGCATTTGAAACACAATTAAAAGACGTTTTTAGTCTTGATGACGCGGTACTCGATACATTGTTTAACTTAGATTCTGAGAAGTTTGAAGCAGAGCTTAAAAAAGAAGTATTGAAGCGATATGAAGTTCAGACGAGTGATTTTACGAAAGAAATCATGGAAAAAGTCGAACGGGATGTTTACTTGCAAGTGATGGATAACTTATGGATGCAACACCTTGAAAGTATGGATCATTTGAGACAAGGTATCCACTGGATATCTGTTGGCCAACGTGATCCGCTTGTTGAATATCGCCGCCAATCAAAAATAATGTTTGAAGATATGCAGAATGTATTGCGGCATGACATTGTGAGAGCGCTATTCCATGCGCGCCCGATGACCGCAAAAGAACTAGATCAGCCAATCGAAACAGAGCTTACCCGTGCAGCGCGAAGCTCCGTTGATAACGCTGACCGTATTATTGATACTCAAGACGAGTTTGATGAAGATGATTTTAAAGTAACAAAATCTGCAACGGCATTAGCAACTGTCGGCAAAAAGCAAAACACTATCAAGAAAAAGCGAAAAGCAGAACGCAAAAATCGCAAAAAAGGCCGTAAATAATTTAAGAAGGGGCAGGTAGGTCTTAAATGCTCCGCCACAAAGTACACGAACTAACATTCAAATCAGGACTCAAAGGATTAATTATAGACACGCCAAAAACTGGTGTTGTTGTTGCTGAGGTTGGCTTCAGAGCGGGTGAATTTCTATTAAAAAAGGAAAAATGGGAAACAGCTCATCTAATGGAGCATGTTTTGCTCGGTGCGAACCGTGACTATCCTAAGGCACGCGATTTTCAGGCTGCTATAGAGCAGAACGGTGCTTATTCTAACGCGAGCACAAGTGTCTATGATATTACCTATGAAGTTGAAGCTGCCCATTTCGAATGGGAGCGCGTTGTTGGCTTAATGCTCGACGGCATCAGTACTCCTAAATTCTTGCAAGAAGAGTTCGATTCTGAGGCAAGCAACGTACGAGAAGAACTGATCAGCAGAGGCAACAATCATTTTCGTCATCTTAATGCAGCACTGCGCCAGACAATGGGGCTTGCATCATTAACCGATCAGGAAAGAATTGATCTATTGCCACATGTGAAGCGAGCTGATCTGTTGGCTCACTACAAGAACACGCACACGCTTAGCAACGCTCGATTTATTATTGCGGGTAACTTCAAAGGAGATTATTCAGGCGTTGAGGCGATGTTTGCCGATCGACTCGTCCTAGAAGAAGGCGCTCACCGTATTCCACTTCCAGATGAACGAGCACGTCACATGGATGATCCATTAGTGTTGCGTAAACCGAGCGTGCCAAACGTCTATTTATACATTGATCTATACCTTCACCGAAAGTTATCACCAAAGGAAAAGATTGCTTTGCAGCTGCTTTCAACTATGCTAACTGAGACGATGTATTCAAGGATTTTTGGAACTGCAAGAGAAAAAGGCTGGGTGTACGGTATGGGCTCAGGTGCATCCTACGCGAAAGACCTATCTAGCTGGTGGCTTGGAGCCCAAGTGAGCAAAACGAACAGTCAGCCACTCGTTCGACTGATTCGCGATGAACTGTTGCTACTCAAAAATGGTAGTATCGATGTTCAAGATTTCGAAGCAGCTCGTAAGCACTTACTAGGAAAGATCATGCGCTCAGGCCAGACGGCTAGTGGACTCGTGAATCGCTATGGACAATATTATGTTGAAGAAAGTTCGATAGAAAACTTAAATCGGTTGCCACAGCTGATAAAACAAGTAACCATAAAACAGAGTCTCGATCTGTTCCAAGAGCTCGTGAAAGAAAACACTTGGGGGCTTGGCGTCTTAGGTTCTATCTCGTTGGTTCCAGCGCGTAAACTGCAAAACTACATCGATGAAGTGTTTTAAGGAGGAATAATAATCCCATATGCTAGCTATTTCTGAACTAGAGAATCTATATGAGAACATCAAGAAAGCGTATGCTCAGCTGGATATAGATAGTCTCGCAAGTAAGAACAAAGACCTTATCACTAGTATGCAGGCTCCTGATTTTTGGCTAGACACCGATAAAGCGCAAGTGATCAGTAAAGAACAGGCTTCTTTGCAAAAGCGTGTTGAATTTTGGCAGGAACTGAAGTCAAAAGCAGCTGATCTCGTTGAGCTAGCAAAAATGCACGACGACAGCCTTCAGAAAGAAATAGAAAAGCAATATAGCGAAGTTGAGGGCACGTATCTGAAGCGAAAACGAGAAATGCAGTTCGGCGGCCCATACGACGATTCTGATGTTATCATGAGCATATTTGCTGGAGCTGGTGGAGTTGATGCGCAAGACTGGACACAGATGTTACTCCGGATGTATACACGTTGGGCTGAGACCGAAGGACTAGAAGTCACATTAATCGATCAATCCTCAGGAGACGAAGCTGGGATTAAAAGTGTCACGATGTTGATGAGCGGTGGTTCTTTTTTGTATGGTAAGTTGCAGAGCGAGAACGGTGTTCATAGATTAGTGAGATTAAGCCCGTTTAATGCAGATAATTTACGCCAAACGAGTTTTGCCCGTGTAGAAATCATACCCAAAATCGATTCACCAGAATCCGTCGAAATCGACGACAAAGAGCTCAAAATAGACGTATACCGTAGCGGCGGGAAGGGCGGTCAAAGTGTCAATACAACTGATTCAGCCGTCCGGATCACGCACCTACCAACAAATATAGTCATTGCAATCCAAAATGAAAGATCTCAGCTACAGAACAGAGAAACGGCTATGACAATCCTACGTTCTAAATTAGCACAATTACAGATTGAACAGCATAAAGACAAAGTCTCAGACTTGCGCGGCCCTAACGAGCAAGCAGCGTGGGGCAACCAGATCCGCAACTATGTCCTGCACCCGTACTCCATGGTCAAAGACACTCGAAACAAACATGAAACCACTGATGTCCAAGGTGTTTTGGACGGAGATATCACAGAATTCATTGAAGCATATTTAGATTCACAAATTTAAAAAACTACATGTAAATCATTATTGTGATGTAAATCACAAATAATGTGGTATAAAACCTTGACTTTTTATAGTGCTTATGCTACTATTTATCTAGTTTATAAAATAAAAAAAAGATTACAAAAAAATGGATAACGACTCATCAAATTTAGATAAGTTAGCAAAAGAACTAATTAAAACCTTAAATGTACTAAGAGTAAACGCTGATCTTATTGCAAGAACTGTTAGGTATAACGTAACTAGTTTAGTAGAGCAAAACAACGGAAGCTTATCAGACCATCAAGATGTAGTTGATAGTGTTAGCGATCTTAACGTTAATCAAGAGTCAGCTCAAGACACTATATTTGATATCGAAAAAAAGTATAGTCAACAAGCTTCCGACCCAAACGTGACACCTGTAGATATTAATGACGGCGTTTTTTCTATTCCTAGGTCTGCTTCAGGCACTGACATTCAATCTACAGTCACAGGACAAGATATATCTAAACTTAGAACGATTATAAATAATTTATCTCAAGCAACTAATAGTTCTATTAGCGAGTTTGAAAAATTAGTTCCAGTATCTAGCGTAAAGCCAGTTTTAGATCAATGGGAAAAGCCCGTTAGTTACGCGGGGCTTAAAACAGATTTTACAAAAACAGCTCAAGAATATCAGACAAATTATCAGGCAAGAGTAAGCCAAAATGTCGGCGACACATATACTGCAGCTGCCAAAGCCGAGTATAACTCAAGATTGGTCGCTACTAACAATAATCGTGATTCAGTGATGATAGCAAATAATGCTGTAAATTCCGCTACAAGATCTGCGGCGTCAGTAGCATCAGACGGAAGAAGAGATTCAGCAATGGCAGCAAGGGCAAGCGGCACAACATCACAGTCAAGAACTTCTGTCGACATAGCATCTGACAATAGACGTGATGCAGCACAAGTTGCAAACAACACAGCAACTCAAAGGGCAGCATCAATGAAATCAGAAGCTAACCGCGATGTTGCAAAAGCAGCCAACAACGCTGTAGCAATAAGCAATGCCACCGATAAAGCTAACGAAGCAAAACTAAATGAATGGATTGGTGGTGACCCACAAAGGCAACGGGATTGGGATAACTTCGTAAAAGCTACTCCAGAACAACAAGCAGGAGTAGCAAAAATGGTACAAGCAGAATCACTAGCAAAACAAGACGCTGCAAAAGCAGCAACTGCAGCAAACAAAGCTAACACAGACAAAGTGGCGGCAATATATGCAAGTGGAGACAAAGAACAAATTGCCAACTGGGAGAGATTCGCAAGCGCTACTCCAGAACAACAAGCAGGAGTAGCAAAAATGGCTACCGAAGCTTCAAACAACAGACGTGATTCTGCAATGGCAGCAAATAATGCAGTAAAAATGGCAGCAGCCCCTAAACCATCTGCCGCCTACGCACCGTCAAACCCACGTCAAGCCGACTTAAGAGCTAGTATGGCTGCACCATCTATTCCTCCAAGACCTAACACTGGTGGCGGTATGCTTAGATATCGCTAAGCAGTTAACGGAGATTAAGATTCCGAAGTCTAAACTTTTGCTTCAAAGACACTGGTATAACCACTTAAAATGATGACTCGCTTACTAGGTTAGAGCTACAAAGCTTTATGTTTTTCGCTTCTTCTCTGTAAGATAGATATAATTAGCACGCTAGTGTAACTGAATGGTGACATCATTTTGTTTTTCGTCATCTGCTATTTGCTCGATGGGGCTGCCATCTGCATTGATTGAACGCTTTATTTCCATGTTCTCAAGAATGTTTTTAGTTTCTTGGTCTACTTGGTTGGTTATTGTTTCCTGTGGAGTTTGAGGAATTGCAGTTATGATTGGTGGTGCCCAAGGTTCGGAAGTAACTACTTTTTCTTGTGCTTTCTCTTGTGCTAATTCGGGCGTTGTTTCATCTGTAATTACGTTTTTTTCATCGCCGTGTGTCTGTAAATAACTATCATACAATGCGACGAGATCAACTTGCTCAGCCTCTTGTTTGTTTTCAGCGATCTCTGTAGTTATTTTTTGTTCTTCTATGCCTTCTAACTCAGCTAGGTATCTGTCTAGCCCACCAAGCTGATTGACGTCTGTCAGTTGTCCGTCTTTTAGTACATATACAACATCCATCAGGGTAAGTAGAGATTTTCTATGAGTGACCATGACGACTGTCTTATCCTTAATCATTTCGAGCAGGGAGTCACGGATTAAGTTTTCACTTTTTGCATCCAGCGCTGCTGTCGGCTCATCAAGACAAACTATAGGTGCATTTTTAACCAGCGCACGCGCAATAGATATGCGCTGACGTTGGCCGCCGCTTAGCGAACCACCATTCTCACCGGCAGACGTCGCGAGGCCAAGAGGGAGTTTGTAAGCAAACTCAGAGACATTCGCCGTATCAATTGCATTCATTATTTCTTCGTTTGTAACCTCTCTGTACGGATCACCATCGATCAGGTTATCTATTATTGATCCATCAAACAATTGAGGTGATTGACTCACCCATGAGATGTGCTGGCGCAACTCCTTTAGAGAGACAGATTGGATATCAACATCGTCTATCAGAACACGGCCACCTTCTGGCTCCAAAAACAGCGGTAGTAGCTTCATAATGGTACTTTTGCCGCCACCACTTGGACCGATGATAGCTACTTTTTGTCCAGCAGGAATCTTCAAATTTAGGCCTTTAAAAATAGTGTGGTTTTCATATGAATAGGTAACGTTTTGGAATTCGATGTTACCAGCAATTTTCTGTCCCATGTGTATGTCTGAACGAAGAAACTCAATTCCTTCATGATCAGCAAGTACTTCGTATATTCTGTTCACATCAATAATTTTCTGGTTTCTAGAAGTGAGTTGTTCGACCAAGTTTTCGACGGGATCAAGCAGGTAGCCCATGTAGGTCATGAAAATAAGTAGCTCACCAAGAGATAGCTCACCGCGCAGGGCAGCGGAACCACCTAAGTACATAACGAGTGAGGTTGCTGTCACGATAAGCAGTCCGTTTGTACCGGTGAGTAGTTCTCCCCATAGTAGATTGCGTTTAGAGAGAACATAGCCTCTGTCCCATAACTTTGTAATTCTTTGGAGTAGCTTCTCCTCGAGCGTAAAGGCTTGCACGGTCTCAGCGTTATCAACAGACTCATTAATCCGAGACGATGTCTCTGAGGCAACTTCTGTTAACTCCTGCGCTGAACGACCAAGGCGAGGGCCAACAAGGCGCATTGTGAGAAACAAGAAGGGAATCAGTACTATAGAGATGAAAGTTAGTCCAACATTGAAGCTGAACATTATTGCGAGCACACCAATAATCACAATTATGGACTCGGTTATTGAAGACGTAGATCCTAAAACAAGATCCGATAAACTGTTCGTCACGACGTTTTGACGGTAGACGTAATCTCCTTTTGATAGCCGTTCTTTATGGAAAAGTGGCAGGTGCATGATGTGCCGTAATGACTCTTGCTTTATAGATTTGTTTAACCAAAACCCAATTTTAAGCAAAATAAAGTCTCGAACAACACCAAACAATGTTCCAAAAACAAACAAGAAAAGTGTCATCCCAGAAGTGATGAGAATAAGTGTGGAGGTGCCGGTGTATTGTTCGAGTGGACCAGGGGCAGGAATATTTCCAAAGGCAGAGTCAGCTAATATTTTCGTTGGCCATGGCTTTAGAAGATTTATTCCGACAGTGATGACATTTATAAAGACGACAACTGCAACAGCAGGAGCGGCTTTTCTGTAATATTTCTTTACCCAGTCCTTGAAGGCGGTCGTTTTTGTGATTTTGCCGTGGGCTTTTAACCAAGATTCAAGTACTTCACGGACAGCTGATTCAGGCCAACCCTGTTCGATTAACTGAGCGTAAATTGCGTTAGGTGGTGTACCCTCCGAAACGGCTTTATTAATAAATTCATATATTTTTGGATACATAGATGATTAGGTAGTCTCTCTTCTTCGTTTAAGCATAACTTGTTTCACCTTTGAAGCACAAGCAAAATATCCTTAATCTTTGGTATACTAGTAGCAATGATTTTATTAGACAGAGTAACTAAAACATATAATAGAAAAGGGCCCGCTATCGAGCGGATTAATTTACACGTTGAGGCTAAGGAGTTTGTTGTTATCGTTGGAGCAAGTGGCGCTGGCAAATCAACGCTGTTAAAACTTCTCACAAGGGAAGAAAAGCCAACGAGCGGTAAGATTATTGTTGGCGGTATTGACTACGAACGATTAAAAGACAAAGACATTCCATTCCTGAGACGTAAGATTGGCGTTGTGTTCCAAGATTTTAAACTGCTTAGCAACCGAACGGTTTTTGAGAATGTCGCATTTGCACTCGAGATTGTGGGAATGAGCAACAAAGAGATTCGACACACTGTGCCAAAAGTCCTCGATATCGTCGGCCTCAAAGGAAAAGATGATAATTACCCATCTGAACTATCCGGTGGCGAGAGACAACGTGTGGCGATTGCGCGTGCTATTGTACGTCAACCTAAAATTCTTATTGCTGACGAGCCAACAGGAAACCTTGATCCAAAACATGCATGGGATGTCATTCGCGTACTAGAAAAAATCAATAGATACGGCACAACAGTACTGCTCACGACTCACAACAAAGAAATAGTCGATAAGCTCAAACGACGAGTAGTAACGATTAAAGATGGAAAGGTGAGTAGTGACCGTGCAAGCTCGGAGTACAGGCTATGAATGGATCACGCAGATATTACACAACAATACGAATTCTTAAATCTGGATTTGTAAATCTCTTTAGGAATGCTTGGCTCACTATCGCGGCAACTGCAGTTATGGTTGTTGCGCTGACTATTATATCTATCGCTGTAGTGCTTAATGTAACGGCAAACAACGCAATCGACGAGCTAGCGAGAGACCTAAAAGCATCTATTTATTTTAAAGACGATAGTAGTGAGCAGCAGAAAACAGGCCTACAAACAGCAGTAAGTTCGTTAGACTTTGTCGAATCAGTAGAATTTGTATCGCAAAACCAAGCCCAGGAAGACCTTGCTGGAGATTTTGATAAAGATAGCGGTATTCTGCAGGCTTTAGCGCTTGCTGGTGACGACGTGCTTCCATCAAGTCTGAGAATTACTGTTAGCGATCTTGAGCGTATGCCTGAGATCAAAACTTTAGCAGAGCAGGAAAAATATAGCGAAGTTGTGGATTCAGTGTCACTTGGTCAAACAGATGCTCAAGCAACAATTGATAAAGCCGCATCAGCGCAGGGCTTTATCACAGCTGCAAGTATTATATCTGCGGTGACATTATCTGCGGTGTCCATAATGATTATATTCAACACAATCCGGATGGCGATCTATACACGTCGTGATGAGATTCGCATAATGAAGCTTATAGGTGCGACTCCTGACTACATCAGAGGACCTTTCTTGGTTGAAGCATCACTTTATGGAGTTTTTGCGGGGATTATTGCAAACACAACTGTCTATTCACTTATCTATTTTCTTGGGAGAAAAGTATCTGATCAGCCTGAGTTTGCGCAGACCTTCGCTTTCTTTACAAGTCCAACAATCATGGTGACTCTCTGGCTAAGCGTTATTTTAGTAGGTATTTTGATTGGTTCTGTATCAAGTATGCTTGCTATGGAAAAGCACCTCAAACTAAAACATTGGTAGCGCGCAAGGGCTTTCAAGACAAGGGCAAGCCCTTTTCTCGACGCGCGGGTTGCGGCTCTGGCCGTCAAACCGGCTGCTCTTTTCTCGGAAATTAAATCTGCTTACCGCGGAATAAATCCGACGGACGCAGACTATCTATCTATCTATCTATCTATCTATCTATCTATCTATCTATCTTGTAGGTGCTTTTGGGTGCCACCATAATTTTTGGACTTTAACCACTATGCACAAATTTACTTTGGATATTCTGATTGATTGTGGTTTAGATACAATAGCGGTGAGCCAACCACTGCGTAAGGTAGGTTTAGTAATAATCGTAGTGATTTCATTATAAAATTACTCACACGAATAAAGCGGCGCATACTACTTAGAAGATTCTAGATTCTATCTGCTTTCTTCCATCTACTATCCTATTAAGGTATAATAGGCTTATGTTTCTAACACAAAAATTTATACAAATAAAAAGGTTCATAGTAGTTATTGCTGTCGTTGGGCTTGTCGTGGCACTTTTCCCTCAATATGGATCAGCAGAAACTATTAAACAACTACAAGAAAAATCTAGTGTACTGCAAGCTGAAATTGAAGCTAATAATGGTCAAATCGTCGAACTTTCGAAACAAGCCGAATCACTGCAGACTAAAGTTCAAGAATTAAACATTGAGATATCTCTAGCAGCAACACAAATTGAACTCACAGAGGTTAAGCTACAAGAACTTAGGCAAAGACTGGTTGAAACAGAAGCAGAATTAGAACGTCAAAAAAGTCTTCTAAAAGCGTCGTTGCGTGCGTTGTATGAGCGGCGAGGTGCATCAACAGTTGAACTTCTTGTCGCAAGTGACAGTTTCTCAGATTTTATCAATGAGCAAGAATATCTGCAACGCTTGCAAAATTCAGTCAAAGAATCAGCTGATAAAGTAATAGTGCTAAAACAACAGATTGAAACAGAAAAATTACAGCAAGAAGACTTATTGAAAGGTCAAGAAGAGCAAAAATCTCTACTCGCAGCGAAAAGACAAGAACAACAGACTATTCTAGACCAAACACAAGGTGAAGAAGACAAATATCGATCAGTTGTTGCGTCTCAACTTGCTGAGCTCGAAAAAGCCGAAGCACAGCTGGCTGCACTATTAGCGGCTGCTAACGTTACTAGCCTTGGCCCTGTATACAGAGGGAATCAGATTGGTAAAGTAGGAAGTACTGGATTTTCGACTGGACCTCACATCCATTTTCAAGTGTACCGCAACGGCTCAACTGTAAACCCATCTGCAGGTGGAGGCTCATTAATAAATGGATATTCATGGCCAATAGCTGGTGGTGGTGGCTATATAAGTCAGAGCTATGGTTGTGTTGCTCCTGCATGGTATTATGCGACTCAATGTAACGGCGGGCAGAACAGTTTTCATAGTGGTTTAGATATTGCGACATCATCAGGTACGGCTGTATTGGCAGCAGCAGACGGACAAATAATTTTTCGGGGCTGCCGAGCTGGCTTGGGCTACGTCGTCGTTGTTGATCATGGAGATGGATGGCAAACTTGGTATCCCCATATGATTACTCCTGATGGTCAAGTGTATGGTTATTGCGGTTAGACATAAATAAGAGAATAAGGACGGACCAAAAAGTGGAGCAAAATCAAGAGCAAGTGAGTGCTGACGTAAAAAAACGAGGCCGCGAAATCGTTAAGAGAGCTAGTTTTGTTGTTGCTGCAGCAGTAATTTTTTCAGCTGGTTGGCTGTTTGGAGACGGTCGCATAAGCATAAATAGTGCAGAGAACCTTGCATCAGTGGTATCGCAGGAGCAACCATCTGACTTGTCAACTGACGGACTCGAAGAAATTTATGATAAGTTGAAAGCCAATTATGACGGGCAAATTGATGCAAATGAGCTTATCGATGGTTTGAAAAAAGGCGCTGTTGCCGCAGTCGGTGATACATATACAGAATATTTATCTGCCAAAGAAACACAAGATTTCAATGCAGACTTGAACGGAACGTTTGATGGTATCGGCGCCGAGCTCGGTAAAGAAGGTAGTTTCATCATTATTATCGCACCGATCAAAGGCACACCAGCGGATAGAGCTGGCATCAGGCCACAAGACATTATTACTGAAATAGACGGTGAGCCGTCAACAGATATCACCGTTTCAGAGGCGGTTAAACGGATCAGAGGTGAAAAGGGATCAACAGTGACGTTGACGGTTATTCGTGAAGGCGAACAAGTTGAAGTGCCTATCGTTCGAGATACGATTGATATACCGAGTGTCGAATGGAACATTGATAACGGAGTAGGTATAATCTCAATCGGCCGCTTCGGCACTGACACAACTGAGCTAACTGAAAAAGCAGCCCAAGAATTCATGGACGAAGGAGTTAAAAAAGTAGTACTAGACGTGAGGGGCAATCCTGGTGGGCTACTTGACGCAGCAGTTGGTGTCTCCAATGTATGGCTCACGAAAGGAACGACTGTTTTGGAAGAGAAACGCGGCGGAGAGACTATCAGAACATTCACTGCTGTAAAGAATCCTATATTCAAAGACGTTAAAACAGTCGTACTTATCGACAAGGGTAGTGCTAGCGCCAGTGAAATAGTCGCAGGAGCGCTCAAAGATAACAATGTAGCGACATTAATTGGTCAAACGAGCTACGGTAAAGGCAGTGTTCAACAGCTCATCAATTTAGACGGCGGCGGCTCATTAAAAGTCACTATTGCTCGATGGTTCACTCCGGGTGGTAAAAATATTGATAAAGAAGGCATTGAGCCTGATAGCAAAGTAGAGCTAACTACCGAGGACAGAAAAGCAAGTCGCGACCCTCAATTAGAAGCTGCAAAACAATCCTTAAACCAGTAGTCTATTGAACAACCTCAAGTTACTTCCGCGAACATACAAAATCTGCTACTATAGTGGTTAAAGAGCGTACGTATAAGAGAGAGGGAAGCTGTGAGTAGTAAAAGACAAGTTAAATATGTATTTGTCACTGGTGGTGTGCTTTCTGGTGTTGGTAAAGGTATCTCAGCTGCTTCTATTGGGAACATTCTCAAGAGTCGTGGTTTGTCGGTTAACATCCAAAAGTGTGATCCTTATCTAAACGTTGATGCCGGCACCCTTAATCCAGGTGAGCATGGCGAGTGTTTTGTCACTGTTGATGGAGCAGAAACAGACCTTGATCTGGGACACTACGAGCGTTTTATGGACATTGAGCTGAAGCAGTCTAGCTCGCTCATGAGTGGACGAGTACTGCAGCAAGTTATTGCAGACGAGAGAGCTGGCAAATACCTTGGTAAAACAGTACAAATTATCCCTCACGTGACGACTGCAATGAGTGACAATATCATGGCAACAGCAGAAGGTTTCGATGTGCACATTGTTGAAATTGGTGGAACAGTCGGGGACTATGAGGGACTTAGCTTTATTGAAGCGATCCGCGAACTCGCCATGCAGGTAGGTCGTGAGAACTGTTTGTTTGTACACGTTGTCTATCTACCGTATTTAGGTGCGAGCGGCGAATTGAAGACGAAACCAGCACAAAACGCTGTTCGTGAGCTAAGAGGACTTGGAATCGTTCCTGATGTGCTCGTGGCCCGCAGTGAGTTTGAGCCACCAATCGAAGCCATTAAGAAGCTGAGTTTATTTAGTGGTGTAGAAGAAGAGGCAATCGTACTACTACCAAATGCAAAATCTATTTATCAGGTGCCTTTGACACTTGAGGATAGAGGTATAGGTGGTGTCATAACCCAAAAGCTTAATCTTAAAGGCAAGCCTAACCTCAAAAAATGGTCAGAACTTGTCGATAGAGCCTTAGACGAAAATGCTCCAATCATAAAAGTCGGTGTTGTTGCAAAATACCTCAACAATCAAGACACCTATATGTCAGTGTTTGAAGCGTTGAAAGCTGCTGCGTGGGCACGAAACCATCAAGTTGAAATCGATTGGGTTGATGCTGAGAAAATTACTCCAGAAAATGCAGAAGCGATGCTTAAACATGTTGATGGAATCGTCGTACCTGGAGGATTTGGCAAGCGTGGTTTAGAAGGAAAGATAGTGGCAGCTCAATACGCGCTTAACAACAAAGTACCATATCTCGGTCTCTGTTTGGGGCTACAGATGGGAGTGATTGCAGCTGCCCGAAACGCTGGCCTAACGAAAGCAAATACTGTCGAGCTTGATCCTGATACGCCAGATCCTGTCATACATATTATGGAAGATCAAAAATATATCGACAAAATGGGCGGCACGATGCGACTTGGAAATTATCCGTGCAAGATTGTTACTGGCAGCCTTGCTGAGCTTGTCTACGGCACCAATAACATCCAAGAACGTCACCGACACCGCTATGAGTGTAATAATGCCTATAGAGACGAGTATAAAAAATGGGGAATTCAAGCATCGGGAACATCACCAGATAATAAGCTAGTCGAAATCATCGAAGCCATTAACCACCCATTTTTCCTCGCGACTCAAGCTCATCCAGAGCTCGCTTCGCGACCAAATAAACCGCATCCGATGTTTGCTGGGTTTATGAAAGCGATTATTCACAGCGTCAACAAATAAAATAATAAAGATTTAACTTCTTTCGCATACTGTCATTGATTTTTAGTGTCAAATATGCTAGCATAAGCACTATGGATGATACAAACAAAACCACCAAAAAAGTACTATTAGTAGAAGATGACGATAGCCTCGCTAGCGTCTATCTGACGCGTTTTGAAGCAGAAGGCTTCGTTGTAAAGCGTGTTCCAAACGGAGAAGAGGCTCTCTCAGCGACGCTAGAGTTCCACCCAGACATCATATTACTCGACGTTATGATGCCAAAAGTATCAGGCTTCGATGTCCTCGATATTTTGCGTAACACACCAGAAACAGTCAATGTACGTGTTGTCATGCTAACGGCACTATCACAAGAAGCAGATAAGCAACGAGCAACAGATCTCGGTGTTGATGACTATTTAGTAAAATCTCAAGTTGTCATAGCTGACGTTGTTGAACGCGTCAAGCACCATCTCGGAATGTAACAGCTACAAGCAACATAAAATTCTATGAAAAGAGGCCGAAAGGTCTTTTTTTATTGCTAATTAACATTGACATTTATGCAATTTTCTGCTATATTTATATCTGTAAACAGTAAAAACAAACAACCAAAGAAAAAAATGTCAGAAGCGTCAGTTATCACCGATGGATCTTTATCAGCATCGCCCGCACAACTTGGTGAGTTTAGATTTGGCTATAATGAAGAAGGTTTAATAGATAGTTTTCGAACGCCTGAACAACTCATAAACGGTAGAGAGCAAGCCGTCCGATCGGTAGGCGCCTCCTTACTTGCAAAAGCTGATATCAGAATATCTCTTCTTGAGGATCCAGAGGGTCGAAATATTTCTGAAATGTCTACAGAGGTATTTGGATACGGTAATGAACAAGAACGTTTTCAGTCTCTTAAGAAAATGTCTAGTAGAGATTTCTTGGACAGAATACGCTTCATGAATCGTGAAGCCATTAAAGTAAATACAGAGGATGCTCCAGTGAACCACGGGTTTACTACGAGTAGTAGGTACGCTGTTACTAAAGGTCGAGTGCCACATATATATCCTGCGCCAGACGACTCGATGGCAGTTCTGCAGTATGCATTTGATTCCGCAAAAGAAGCAATAGATGTCCAGGATGCGGCACTGATACTCGCTGGCGGTTTTGTTATTGCTCATCCTTTTGACGATGGAAATGGAAGGGTCTCTAGGCAACTTTATAGCGAGCTTAGCGCAGGAGTCACGCCCGATGATGAAGCATTCAAGATTTTAGGAGCGAGCACAAACAGAACAAGCGCTGAGGATGGCGCTCGAACTGTAGAAATTGGTAGCTTTGCAAAAAATGATCCAGAAATGTATAAAATAGCAGTTAGCAGTGTGTACACAAAAAGTGATATAACAAAATACAATGCTCAGTTGGGAAGTTTGGACTATAGTCAACACGCAGGACGTTACTATGGTCTAACTGATAAAGCACTTGAAGGTCTAGATGGCAATCAAGCCATGTGGTTCGATGATGTATACGCCAATGCACGGGGGTTGAATATTGAGCGGACACAGATTGTTGAAGATGGAGCAAAAGATGAGTCGTTTCGTTATGCACTTTCATATGCGAGTGATAGGTTTCCAGGTTTCGTAAGACAGTTCGAAGAAGGTGGTGATAACGCAGTAGGAAACAACAGAGTGCTAAATGTCGAGAGCCTGATTAATAGTGGAAACGTGGAGTTTAATAAGGCGTTAGCAACCGGAGCAAAGGATTTCTACAAACTGTATGCAATATCGGTTATCGACATGCTCGGTGCAGGGGAACTTTCAAGAAAGAAGATCCATGCTGAAGGAGGTGGCAAAATAAGCATCAGAGATCGGATAGTTGAACTAAGTAACAACTTCCTAAGTGAGGATATTGAGGGAAAAGCTATAAGAAAGAGTAGGCCGCTAGAAGAACGGCTTCAATTTGGTAGAAAATCAAATAAAACGGACGCAAACGCTAACAAATATGGATCTAGAAGTAATCCCGTTATTGTAAACCATGATAATTTTAGAGGAGACCCCAAGAAGGGTTAGGGGTCACCCGTCTAATCCAGATAACAAAATGTATCAAGCGCTAGCTGAAAGTAGACATGATTAAAATCCTGATAATCAGAACTAGTAAGTTATAAATTATTCTACTATAACTTCGGTGCGGGGGACTGTTCGGCCGGTGAAGTTCTTTTTGCGGCGTTGCACAAAGTTAACGACGCCGTCTTTTGCTGCATGAATGGTATAGTTACGGCTCATGAATGTACCTTTGCCTGAAAGTTTGTTTTGGCCAACTTGACGAACCAATACTTCGCCTTCACGAACCTTTTGACCGCCAGAGCGTTTAACACCTAATCTTTGTCCGGGACTATCGTGGATGTTTTTACTGGTACCGCCAGCTTTTACATGTGACATACTTTATTGCTTTCTTTAACGCTTTTCTAGTACCAGCAGTTCGCGTCCTACCACTTGGTTCTCACGATGATAGATAAGATCCTTATTACCAACATGCTTAAATCTCACAACAGTATAGCCCATCTCTGTTAAATGGTCAAGCATCGGCAAATGTACAAACTCATGTTTTCCTCGCCAAGTCGGCACAGCAAGACACAATCTTGTTTTGGCGGGTAGTTGTTTAAAAATATTAAGGATAAATTTATGGTTAATAAGGTTGGCTTCATAAATAATTTTACTCAAATGTTCACCGGCAGGGAGTGAGGTGAGAGGTTGGCCTAAAAACGTTTCGCCAGCAACGACTACAGTCGAATCGGTTTTACTAAAATCCCATTTATGCGTGGTGGCGTCACCGATTTCTATTCGGCGATAATCACCGACATCGGGGAACTTGCTATCAAGCCACTTAAGATTTTCAATTGTGTACTCAATCATTCGTGGTTCGATATCGGTTCCGTAGATGTCGTAATCCATGAGCATCGCTTCCTGAAGCGTCACACCGGTACCGCAGAACGGATCAAGAATTAGGATAGGGGACTGAGGATAGGGGATGGAAGATGGTTCTACTGCTGTCATCTCCAGTCTACTTTCTTCTTTCTCCGGTCTGTCAACCTTGCCCACGGCTAGATTGACGATAATCTGTGCGAGTTTCGGTGGGAGCATGCCAACTTTTGCGTCACGTTTAGGCCTTGCTTGATCGCGGGCTGCATAGGCGTCGATGTCTTGGATATTCGTGGTTTGGGCTAAATAAGTCGTTACACCATCAGAGACCACAAGTAGCTCCCAACCGTTTTTGGCAGTTAGTTTGTTATACAGCACGGTTGCAGCGCTAAGGTCTGATTTGTCATGCGGCACCATTCTCACAGACTGTCCGCTAGATTTGATGGCTTTCTTCAAAAGCAGGGCAGTCTTGGCAATTTTCCGCGGTGTCACATTTACTCCATAGACACTGATGCCAAATGATAGTTTCCCGTCTATCGAGGCTGCACGCTCAGGTGTTGACGATATAAGGTAGTTTTCGATATCAGTCCAACTATGAGGAAGTGTCGTCACTAGCTTTGCCACTCTAACTGAACCACCAAGCCTCTTAAAATCTATCTGAGAGGTCTCAATATCGAGAAGACAAGCCTGATCACCGAATGGGAGTATATGTGCATCGCCATAGAGACTTTCAAGCTCAGCGATACCGAGCTCTGGTTGTCTTCCAAGGATTGCTATTGATAGCGGATTGAAACTCATTAACTGGTATTATATGGGGGAATGAATAGTAAGTCGATTAAATTTTGGATTAACGGTGTAACGACAGTGGCTTTGTTGTTGCTCGTTGTGTTCGCCAGAGAGCAGATAGTGGATGCTTTTAAAACATTTGCCAATCTGAACCTCTCCTGGCTGGTGCTCATCATACCAGTACAACTGTTCAATCATTTTTCAGTTGCGAAATTCTATCAAAGTTATTTGTCTACACTCGGCGAAAAACTTCCCACAAAAGAGCTTATCAAAGTCAGTCTCGAGATGAATTTTGTGAATAATGTCTTCCCGTCCGGTGGAGTGAGCGGGTTTGGTTATCTCGGCATTAGGCTCGGTAAACTTGGAGTCAGAGGTTCAAAATCTACGCTCCTTCAGACGTCCAGACACATACTCACGTTTCTATCATTCATCGTCTATCTTATACTGGCTTTACTGCTTTTGTCTCTGTTTGGTTCAGCCAGTAGGATAATTATCTTGCTAGCCAGCACACTATCATCAGTCATTATTTTTGGTACTTTAGCGCTCGTATATATCATCAGTGATGAGTCAAGAATCAAAAGTTTCACCGCAGCACTTCCAAGACTTATCAACAGTGTTATTAATTTTTTCCATCGTAAGAGCAGTAAGCCTATTAACATAGCAAAGATAGAAAACTTATTTGTCGATTTGCATAAAGACTATAAACACGTGCGTAAAAACTGGCAAGATCTTCGTCATCCATTCTTCTGGACGATGATGATGAACTTCACGGAAGTGCTGACAATATTTATTGTCTATTTGTCATTTGCTGAAATCGTTAACCCAGGTGCAATTATAATTTCGTATGCAGTCGCAAATGTCGCCGGGCTAGTTGCGGTACTTCCGGGCGGCGTGGGTGTCTACGAAGGTCTGATGACAGGTGTGATGGCGAGCGCAGGCATCCGTGAGGCGCTGGCACTATCAGCAACGCTTGTATATAGAGTGTTTAACATGGGTATTTTTCTACCGATCGGCTATATTTTCTACCAACGAGCAATAAAGCAAGACAAAAATCACAAGATTGAAGCGATGCTTGAAGAATCAGCCGAGGAAAATGACTAGCGAGCTACCCATATTTGATGTGACTGGAGCAGTTGCAGTCTTAAACCAGACATTTGAGTATGCATTTCCCTCGATGGTAATCGTTGGAGAGCTGTCAGAGCTCCGTGTGTCTAAGGGCAAGTGGCTATATTTTGACATTAAAGATGCAAGCTCAAAACTAAAATGCTTTGGAACCGTTTTCCAGATTAAAACACCACTTGAAGATGGAATGATCGTTGAAGTTATTGCGCAACCACGACTACATAATTTGTATGGATTTAGTTTAAATGTGCAAAGCATCCGACCGGTTGGCGAGGGAAGTATCAAAAAATCAGCGAAACTGCTTCAAGAAAAACTCGCCAAAGAAGGGTTGTTTGACGAAGATAGAAAACGGCTACTACCGTATCCACCACAGCATATTGCACTGGTAGCGTCGGGAGATTCAGCAGCCTATGGCGATTTTATGAAGATTCTAAAATCACGCTGGCCGTATATGACAATCGACCACTACGAAGTCCACGTACAAGGTACACAAGCCGAGACAGATGTTGTTCGCGCAATTCATGCAGTCAATGAACAATCGAAACAGCCAGAAGTGCTCGTGTTGATACGAGGTGGTGGAAGTACTGATGATTTAAGTGCCTTCAGCACTGAGTCTGTGACGCGTGCTGTTGCAGCAAGTAGGGTGCCAACAATTGTCGCTATAGGTCACGAAGTTGATGTTAGCTTGGCAGAGCTTGCCGCAGACCAGAGAGCAAGCACTCCGAGCAACGCAGCTGAATTACTCGTCCCAGACTATACTTCTGTAAAGGAATCATTGCGTCGACGTAAGTTATTTTTGTCAAAGATTATAGAAGAAGAAATAAAGAGTAGACGGCTAGCGTTGGATCAGCAGCGCAGTTATATCTATAGTTCATCTGAGCAGTGGTTGAACGAACGTTTGGCTGGACTCCATACGGCTACACTACGCCTTGAGAGTTATCACCCCAAACAAGTGTTGAAGCGAGGCTATGGCCTCATAAAACATAACGATGCACTCGTGAAAGACGTGACGAAACTACACCCAGATGACCACATCACTGTCGAATTATATAGCGGTGAAGTAGAAGCTAGCGTATCGAAAATTGTACAATATACTAAAAAAGGAGTGAAATAACACAATGAGCACAAAACCATACAAACAATTACAAGATGAGTTAGAAGTTGTTATCCAGTCCTTTGAGCAATCTGAGCACGAAGACGTAGATGCACTACTCAAAGATTACGAAAAGGGCACCGCTTTGATTGCGGCACTAGAAAACCACCTCAAAAAAGCTGAAATAACGCTCAATAAAATAAAAAATCACTCATGAACATGCTATTCGTTATCGGTAGTGTTATATTTTCATTATTTGCTTTTGTTATTTTTCGCGGTGCGCCGTATTTACCAACGCTAAAAAAACAAATAGAAGATGCTCTAGAACTCCTCGATTTAAAAGAAGGCCAAACACTGCTAGAGCTTGGATCTGGCGATGGCCGTTTTTTGGCCGCGGCCGCCCGTCGTGGCATATACTCAGTCGGGTATGAGCTCAACCCACTATTGGTGATCTGGACCAAGATTCGCTACTGGAAATACCGGAAGTTTGTATCTGTTAGATGGGGTGATTTTTGGCAAGTAAAATGGCCAGAATCAGATGGAATGTACGTGTTTTTATTACAAAAATTTATGAATAAGTTGGATAAAAAGATTATTCAATATTCAAAAGGTAAAAACTACAAACTCGTTAGCTTCGGCTTCACAATTGAGAATAAAAAGCCCTTTAAAACAAAAAAAGGCCTGAGTCTCTATATTTATAAGTCGTTAAGACCTTGATATATCACTGTAGTCTACAGTATGATAGTGCTTATGAATCCGAATCAAGACTTCCATAACCCTCAGGGTGTCGTGTTGCCAACGCATCAATCACGTGGACCATTGATAGTCGCTATATTAATGACCGTTGCTTTCATCGCAGCCGCAAGCTTTGGGGTGTGGGCATTCATAGGCATGCAGGACAACCAGTCGAACCTCGACACGAAGATAGAAGCCGCTTCTGAGGTCGCCGTGCAGAAATCTGAATCTGCAAAAGAAGTAGAGTTCGCAGAACGTGAAAAAGAACCATTTAAAACATATTCTGGTACTGCGACATTCGGATCGCTTTCTTTTTCCTATCCGAAGACGTGGAGTATTTATTTAGAAGAGAAGACAAGCGGCACTATTCTCGATTTCTTCGGGCACCCAAATGTGATTGCAGGCTTCGCAAAAGAAAATAACTTCGCGTTGCGCGCACAAATACTTGCAGCCTCCTATGACTCTGAAGTAGAAAAAATCCAGAAGCTTGCCGAAAAAGGAAAAGTTACAATCACTGCTTTCAGACTAGTAAATGTTCCTGACGCACTTGGAATCCGAGCGGTTGGTGAAATTGCAACCGACAAACAGGGTGTCATGATACTCTTGCCACAAAGAGATAAAACCTTCAAGTTCTGGACTGAGTCAGCAGAATTTGCTCCAGATTTTGAAAAAGTTGCAGCAAGCATCAATTTTATCCCATAACGGAGCGCGGTAAAAACTACATAGTCAACCAGTTGATACCTAGCGTATAATTTATCTAGTGAAGAGGGTTACACCAACGGCTTATAAGAGTCAGGAACAAGAACTGTTGCTACTATTGGGCGAAGAGCTCAAGCAACCGCTTGTTGCAATTGCACAGCTGGCGGAGCTACAGGCTGAAAAAGGGACAGCTGTACATGCTCATGCACAAAAAGCTCTTAAAACAATTGACAATATGCTGCTTTACCAACGTATTCACACCGGTCAAACAGCACTGCAGTTAGAGCCTGTACACGTTGGCAGCACCATCCAAGAAGTAATGCACACTATGGAGCCAATTATGAGAGCCGCAGGTTGTCGAACGGAGATTGTTATCCAGCATGGACTGCGCCCTGTTGATGTAGACCGTCGGCTTTTTTCTTCTGCTTTACAGAGCTTATGGCAGGCTTTTTTGGGTACTGTTCAAACAGAAAATGCAGAAATCATATGTAAAGCCAGTAAAACACCTCGCGGCATAAGAGTATCGCTCCATAGTACGGCTGCTGTAATTGGTGATGTGCGTTTTGCTCGGCCTAACAGCGCTTCAACGCAGCCACTTTCTGGTGTAGCCGGTCCTGCGACCGACTTGCTCACCGCTCATAATATGTTCACTCTACTTGGATCTGAACTAACAAAATCGTTTTCATCAACGACTACCGGAATTGGCGTAACGCTACCAATAAGCGCACAACTACAAATGGTCTAGTTTGATGGCGAAAATTCTTATTATTGATCATCATAAAACATCGCAAGCAACCTTAAGTGAAATATTGACGCATCATGATCTGCGCATCGCTCATGATGCAACAAGCGGTATAGAAGCCGCCAATGATTTTGACCCAGATCTTATTATTCTTGAACTATCTCTGAGCAGTCACAGCGGTATGGAGTTTTTGTATGAATTTAGGAGTTACAGTGATTGGACGAGCGTGCCGGTTATAGTCTATTCGTCTGTCCACTTAGAGCCTGAAGTACTGAATTCTAAAACTTGGTTGAGTCTCAACATAAGTTCTTATCTCTATAAACCAGAATCATCTCTAGAGCAAGTGAGATCAATAGTAGAGAAAAGCTTAACTTCTAGTGAAGTACGATGAAAAACAGCTCCACCAAAGCTATTATCTTGAAACGATTAGACTTCGGGGAAGCTGACAGGATACTCACCGTTATTACTCCTGAGCACGGTAAACTAAGCATCCTCGCAAAAGGTGCGCGCAGAAGTAAAAGCAAACTTGCAGGTGGACTTGAACTTTTTTCTGTGAGCACTATTGGATTCATTGACGGAAAAAGCGACCTAAAAACAGTTGTCTCTACTCAGCTCGACACTCATTACGGCAAGATCGTCCAAAATATGGAAATTACGATGATGGCGTACGAGTTCCTGAGGTTAATCGGTGTATTTACGCAGGAATCATGCGACGGAGGCTATTTTTCGTTACTTGAAGCAGGGTTAGACGCACTAAACGAGCATGACGAACAGCCAGAAATTGTCTATGTATGGTTTCTAGCTCAGTTACTTGAGCATGCTGGATCGGGTATAAATGTAGAGTGCCAGATTAATGGACAAGTATTTGATGAGAACCACCGTTATCAGTTTAGCTTAGATGATATGGGGTTTACTGTGCATCCATCCGGGCAATTTGGCCCAAAGCACATTAAGTTTCTCCGGCTGCTCGGCAAAGTATCAAAGCCAAGTAACCTCATACATATAGCTGGTTCATTGACACTCGCAAAAGACATACGTCCAGTACTCGAAACAAGCGCTGTTATGGCGCAACGCTAAAGAATAGGCTATAGTAAATTGCAATGAGAAAATTGAGAGATGTACGTGTCGGCTGAAGCACCTGAGCTAGCCACTACGCGAGCTGAAACAGTTCAGCGCTTTGGTGTGTCATATAATCGTTACGATCTCGACGGTGGAGTAATTTTAGCGATTCCGCATGATAGTGTCGAAGAAGCACCAAATGTAGCACTAATCGGTGATATTGCTGATGTATTTTCTGGAATTAGCCCCTTATCACAAGAAACACCAGCAGAATACGGCTATAAGTTGTACGAAGAGTGCAACCCGTCCTTTGGCTATAGAGCAGATGTTTATTACGATGCTACTCGTGGAGAGTATCTAAAACTCCCTATAATAGACAAACATGCCGGTGTACAGTTTTTTGCAATGAATGCCCTTGATAGAGCGGTTGGCAGGGAAGAGTCTTTGCGCTTTGCAGCGTCTTCTGCGGCAATTTGGTCAAAGCATCGACGAATCTCAGCCTGTTTTAGCTGGGAGGCTAGCGGGGTAAACCTAGGGCGAGTGCTTGATTCTGTGTCGGTGTGGGGTAGTCAGGATGCTCATTTATTCAGACTTAAACGTGATACAAAAAAACATATTGCTTTGCTTGCTGCGACCCATGTACCAAAATCTTTAGTAGCACTATGTAATGATTATCCAGGAAATTCTCCGATAAACGCACAAGGTTTCCAGAATGTTTTTATCTCTCATCCAGAGCTAGTTGAGCCATCTTTGGCTGATATGGTAAGTGCACTTGACCAAGGAATGGATGAGTTAACTTATACACTTATAGATCAGGCACACCCGAGCGTCAGATTACTTACTCGATACGCCATTACGTCGAGAAGGAGGTGAGTTACTACGAATACTTTGACTAAAACAAATAAAGATAGTATAGTAATTTAGTTATGTCAGCAAGTGAAAGCCTCTTAGAAACACAAAACCCAAATAGATTTGGTGAGCATTTTACGCTACCCCATAAGCATGATGATGAAGTACAAGCTTCGGTGCGTCGGCTAGATAGATTTGGTCAGCTTTTTACGTTACCACAGGATTATGTTGATGAAGTAGAAACATCTGTCCGACAATTAGAATTCGATGCAATGGTAGCAAGAAAATATCCAACACGAAAACTTGATGAAGTTCTAAATGATCCTAACTTAGGCGTACATTGCTTGGAGGAAGATAGGGAAGCTGCAGACAGGGAATGGGCAAACAATGACAAAGGTAAAATACCACCTGAAGTGTTAGGAGTAAGAAGAGCTGTGACGGATGCTATTGTTGATCATAGAGAACGTTTTGATGATTACGTTACAGCCACACCTCCACCAGTAGAGAAGCAAGCGCCAGATATTCCTACGGAAGAACGCAGAGCAAGTACTCTATATATCGCTAGAGTATCAAGGTTAGATTTTAGTATAGCTTCAGCTATAACGGCGTTTGCCTTAGCAGCCAAAGAAGCTGGAATAATTAAGTAGCTAATTGGTATCTGTACTCTCTTATCGTATACTTTATATAATATGATTATTACAAAGAGAACACTATATAACTCAGGGCTCGCCCTAATTTAAATTTCTTTAAAAGAAAGTGTAGCAATGTTTAAATTAGGAGAGATATATGAGTGATAAAAAGTCAGAAGTGACGCTAGAAGATATTGTTAGTTTATGCAAACGCCGTGGATTTATTTTTCAGGGTAGTGAAGTGTACGGTGGCTTAGCAGGTACTTGGGACTACGGTCCACTTGGTGTGACGCTCAAGAAAAACTTGATGGATTTGTGGTGGAAGACGTTTGTAGAAGATAGAGACGATATGGTTGGTGTTGATGCTGCTATTTTAATGAACCCAAAAACTTGGCAAGCAAGTGGCCACGTCGATACTTTTACCGATCCACTGGTTGAATGCTCAAACTGTAAAGGTCGCTTCCGCGAAGATAAAATAGATACAAGCAAATGTCCAACGTGTGGCGAGAAAGATTCATTTGGCGAACCTAGAGATTTTAACATGATGTTTGAAACACACGCAGGTCCAGCAGGGCCGACAAAAAAACGATCTATTCCTTCTAAAATTAATGATGACGGCTCGCGTGTAGTTTACGGGTCTATTGAGTCAGAACAAGAGTGGGACCAATCATCTACAGTCTATTTACGGCCAGAGACTGCTCAGGGTATATTCACGAACTTTAAGAATGTCGTCGATTCACTTTATCCTGATGTACCATTTGGTATAGCTCAACAAGGAAAAGCATTTCGTAATGAAATATCTCCGCGCGACTTTGTGTTTCGATCGCGTGAGTTTAACCAGATGGAAATCGAATATTTTATTCATCCAGATAACTGGGAAGAGTTGTTTGAAAACTGGCGAGCCGACATTAAGTCGTTCTTAGAGAGTGCTGGTGTTGATATGGCTGGAGTAAATGAGCTAGAAGTTCCAACGGATGACCTCGCGCATTATTCAAAACGAACAATCGACTACGAGTTCGCCTATCCGCACGGCTCAGACGAACTACTCGGTCTTGCATACCGAACCGATTTTGATCTTATGAACATCCAGAATGCAGCCGGCAAAAAGATGGAATACCGACCAAAAGATGGTAGCCCAGCATTCGTGCCACAAGTCATCGAACCAAGCTTTGGTGTTGAGCGACTGATTATGGCGGTACTAGTCAGCGCCTTTAAGAAAGATGAGCAAAACGGGGAAGAGCGCATTTATTTAGCACTGCCTCACGACATTGCACCTGTAAAATACTGCGTATCGCCACTACTTAAAAACAAGCCAGAGCTAGTAGCCAAAGCCAAAGAAGTTTACGACCAACTGAAAGTAAACAACGCTGTCATGTGGGACGATAATGGTAACATCGGTAAACGATACCGCAGGCAAGATGAAATTGGTACACCGTACTGTGTGGTAATAGATTTCGACACACTAGAAGACGGAACAGTGACAATCAGAGACCGTAACACAACTGAACAAAAACGCATCAAGATTCAAGAATTGCTAAGCTAGCGTATGTCTTGGCAGGTCAGTATGTTCTTTTTCTTTATCGCGAGTGTCGCACTTGCTCTACAAAGACGGGTATATTCTCAAAAGACCATCCTACCGGTTCGCGTTCCCCCAGCGCTAGCTTACGTGATAGGCGTCTTACCACTTGGTATTATCGTGGGCCTCATAGTAGGTGATCTATCGATCGACTGGTCCGGAATTACTGTCCTTTCGCTTTTCTTTATGGCGTTATTTATCGGGCTGTTTAATTGGCTCGTATTTGAAGCTGCAAAAAAACTGAATGTTGCATTATTTCAGACTATTTTTCAGATACAGGCAGTAACTGCAGCCGCACTGGGTTGGATTTTCTTAGGGGAAGGCTTGACTGGTTTACAAATGATTGGTGGGGCGTTACTGCTGATAGGTGCAGTGTTCGCTGCTCAATCTTACAAGCTGGAAAACAAGACGAAATTCAAAAATTCGGCAGTTTTTATCGCTGTAATTGCGTCTATGTCCTTAGGGGCTGGAGTCTTTGCTGAGAAGGTTGCTCTCTCGCACGTATCTTTGGGAGCGTATTTTATTGTTGGCTTTGCCTTGCAGTCGGCCGCAATCTGTATTATCGCATACAAAGACTTACGCAAGCTAGACTTCAAGTCTATACCTCATACCGAATGGATTGATGCTGTAAAGATGGGTGTGTTGAATGCAACCATAGGCTTTTTCTTTATATACGCGCTAAACACGGCAGACAACGTCGCACTCGTGAGCCTAGTCAGTACATTTCAAATGCCACTAATCGCGGTAGCAGCATTTTTCATTTTAAAAGAAAAAGAAGTTGGCTGGAAATTAGCGCTTGCAATAATAACTGCATTTATTGGACTGATTCTTACGTCGTTGTAGTAAGGCTGGTATACTTCTACTATGAAGTATATTCTGCTCGACAGAGACGGAACCATCATACGCGATCCCGCTGACCTACGCGTCGAAAGTGAAGACGAGATTGAATTTTTTCATGATACGCTCAAATCAATGAAGCTTTTAGCAGAAAATGATTACGCGGTTGTGATGATTACTAACCAAGCAGGCATCAGCGAAGGGCTAATTGATGCAGCTGAGTTTGATAGAATTAACAACAAAGTCATAGATATGATGGGAAGAAGCGGCGTGAAGGTTCTGAAAACTTTCATGTGTCCGCATAGTGTAGATGATGGTTGCGAATGTCGTAAGCCTAAACCGAAGATGCTGATAGATGCTATCAAGGAATTTGAGCTGAAGTCTAGCGAGATCTTTATGGTGGGCGATAGGAAGTCTGACATAGAGGCAGGGCTTGCTGCGGGCTGTAAAACGATATTGGTCAAAACGGCTAATGAGGTCCAACCAGAAACAGGAGCTGACTATACTGTCGATAGTCTATTTGATGCAGTGCAAATAATTGTTGGATAGTTTAGATAAAGTAGGCTTCGTAGTTGATTGTTTGTCTAATTCTTCGGTGGGGTGACACTGTTTATTTTCCTGTTAACTTAGTATTTGCTTATGCATCTATCGTACCATAACCATTTTCATATATCCACAAATTTATTCAATAGTAATTAAACTATGTTCAAAAACCGGGTGACTGTTACACTAATAGTATGAATATATTGCTGACATCGGCAGGCCTACAAAACAAAACTATCTCAGACAGATTTCTATCAATGTTGCCAAAACCAGCGTCAGAATGTAAAGCAGTACTTATCCCGACCGCTGCAAATGTAGAGATGCAAGACAAACAGTGGTTTATTGAAGAAGGGTTGGTCAAATTTTATGAAGCAGGAATTCAATACATCGATATTGTCGACCCTTCGGCCGATGGTGTCGAGTGGCGCAGCAGGTGTGAGGAAGCCGACATAATCATCATGAGTGGTGGCAACACTTTTCACTTACTTAACCAGCTTAGAAAAACTGGGTTTGCAGTCTGGCTAAAAGAACACATTGAAAACAAAGTATATGTAGGCATCAGTGCAGGAAGTATTGTTGCAACGCCAAACATACGCGTCTCTGCGATTGAGCCTGCTGATGAAAATACAGGTAAGATTACGGACGTCACAGGCTTAGAGCTCGTCGATTTTGAAGTTGAACCACATTGTGATGATGAGAGATTTGCTGTCCTTGAAGATTGGATAGTCGATAAAGATTGTGTACTATACGGGCTAGATGATCAGTCCGCGGTTTCAATTATTGACGGCGAGATTGAGGTTGTTTCAGAAGGAAAGTATAAAAAATTTATAAGCAGAGGAAGACAATGAAACTAACAAAGTATGGACACGCGTGTGTTTTTGTAGACAATTATAGTTCAAAACTTATTATTGATCCGGGTGAATTTACAGAGTTACCATCTGAGCTGAACAATGTTACAGCCGTCATATGTACGCATATGCACGCAGACCATACCTACGCTCCAAACTTACGAAAAATCGTATCTGCAAACCCAGACGTAAGGATATACGCGAGTAGCGAAAGTCTAGAGCTACTCCATGATGTCGGCGGACAAAAAATACCAGTTGATACAAGCAAAGAAGTCGTAGTAGGTGAGTTTACTTTATCGTTTTATGTAAATGACCATGCAGTTATTTGGAACACTATTCCGTGTGAGAATATAGCAGTTAAAGTTGATAGTTTTTATTACTATGCAGGGGACTCGTTCCATACAATTAGCGACAAAATGGAAATCGTAGGAGTTCCTGTGAGTGCGCCGTGGCTAAAGATGAACGAAGCAATTGAATTTAGTAGGTCTATGACGGCAACTTACTTTATGCCGACTCATAATGGCCTGCTTAACGAAGTGGGGCATAACATAACAACTATGTGGGTAGAGAATGGTTTAAAAGATACAGGAAAAGAACTACTTATTTTGAAAAACGGTGAATCTCACGAATTATGACGAAACAAGCGTCTTTAGACTTTCTAACAAAACTAGATATTACTTACGAACTTGTTGAGCATAAAGCAGTCTATACGATTGAAGAAGCGATGACCGAGCTACCTGGTCGCACAGAAATAAAAAACCTATTTATTCAAGACGATAAAGGTAAAAGGCAATATTTAGTGATTATGCCTGGGTTGAAGAAACTAGACTTAAAAACGCTAGCATCTGACCTTGGAGAGAAGAAAGTCCGGTTTTGTAGCTCAGAAAAAGTAGAGTCTATGCTCGGCGTGAAGCCCGGATCTGTGTCGCTATTCTGTTGTCTCAACTCAAGCTCTCATCACGTTAAAGTAATTTTCGACAAAGATATTCTCGAGATGTCAGAAGTTGGCTTTCATCCGATCGTAAACACCGCAACGGTCTACATGCAGCCAAAAGATGCAATAAAAATCCTAGAGAACTTATCTCAAGCGAACGAGGTTATCGCATTATGAAAATAACCCAGTTTGGAGATGCAACTCTTCGGAAAGTAGCGAAAGATCTATCTGCCGAAGAAATAGTATCAACAGAAACCCAAGATCTGATAGCAACAATGCGCAGTAAGCTCGTTGACGAAAAACTAGGAATTGGGCTAGCTGCACCGCAAGTAGGGAAGTCGTTAGCGATTGCGGTAATCGAACTGCAGAAAACTCCACTTAGAGAAGAGATTGAAGAAGTATCGTTATCTATCATCAATCCTAAGATCACAAAGGTATTCGGTCGCAAATCACAGATGTGGGAAGGCTGCATCAGCAGTGGTTCTGGCAAGGCTGGACTGTTTGGGAAAGTGCCACGGTTTAAAAAAATCGAACTCCAATATTTGGATGAGAAAGCAGTACGCCATACGGAAATGTTTAGTGGACTGACGGCGCACGTCATACAACACGAAGTTGACCATCTACACGGCACTTTGTTCGTCGATAAAGTTAAGGATACCAGCACGTATATGACGTATACTGAGTATAAGAAAATGAAACAGAAAGAAAGAAGATGAGAATTTTTTATACTGACGGTTCATGTAGCCCAAACCCAGGTCCGGGTGGCTTTGCAGTCGTTGAAGGCAAATCTCCAGTTGCATTAGGGAGTGAAAAAGAATCAACGAATATTCGCATGGAAGGCGAAGCGCTAATCGCTGCTATGAAGCTTGTAGACGGCGACACGTGTGAAATTCGTACTGATAGCGAGTTCTGGATAAACGTGATAACAAAATGGGCGCCAGGATGGGAAGCTAAGGGCTGGAAAAAATCTACAAAAGGGGAGATCATGAACCTAGATCTTGTTAAAAAAGCCTGCGAACTATATAAAAACGGTAATACCAAACTCACATGGGTCAAAGCACACGTTGGACACGATGGAAATGAACTTGCTGACGAGTGGGCGAACAAAGCTAGAGAAGGTACTAGATTGTAGATTTGAGATTCTAGGCAATGCTACAATATGGTTATGAGTAAAGAAGACAAAGACTACACAAATGTATTGCTTGAAGAAATGAACAGTAAGTTTGATTTATTGTTGGAGATGATGCAACCAATAAAAAAGCTTCAAGAAGACACAAGTGTTTTGATAGAAGACATACAAACAGTTAAATCTGATGTGAAAAAAATCAAAACAGTAGTTACGGATCAGAGCAAACAACTCACTAACCACGAAGTTAGAATTATAGATTTAGAAACTGCTTAAACAAGAGTAAAACGTTCTAAATCCTAAAATACATTTCAAGCGGAGTATAATGAGGATATGAAGAACGCATCAATAGTTGTACTTATAATCCTAGCTTCAGTTTTCGGAACTCTGTATTTTACCCGAGAAGAGGCAACCGCACCAATTCAAGACCCAATAGACTCATCTGCTACAAACCAAGTTAGTACTACTACTTCGGGGGCTAAACTGGACTATGCAGATAAAGGTTACACTGAGTTTCCTGAAGATATTTTAAGTAAAACTGATGCGACAGAACTCGACTTGTCAGGAAATAATCTGACCGGTTCGTTGCCTGCAGAGATTAAAGATCTAAAGAAACTGGAAATATTAAATGTGAGCGATAACAACATGACTGGAATCCCAGCAGAAATTGGCCAAATGACTAGTTTGCGTATTATTAACTATGCCAATAACAACATTACAGGACTTCCAAACGAATTAGGAAACCTAAAAAATCTTGAAGTGTTTGACCTAAGCGGCAATAACCCGAGCCAACAAGACCTCGAAGGTATTCGCGCAAAACTTCCTGCTTCAGTCCAAATAATTCTATAATTTCTGCAGCTGGTATATACTCTATTGGATGAATGTTCTACTTATAAATGGTTCGCCTGCCAATTTTTCTCATACGAGAGCATTGCTAGATTACTTAGAAATTCATTTTTCTCAACAGGGCGCTGAATGTGAAACAGTAGATCTTATTAACTCTGTCTTGCCAATAAATGATCCTGTGTATCATGCAGACGCAATGCAATCTCCGGATGAAAAAGTCAAAGCATTTGCTCAAAAAGTAAAAGACGCGGATATTATTGTGCTCGGTACGCCGCTCTATCATGGTTCATATTCAGGGCTGCTTAAACTAGCTTTAGATAATCTTGATGGTGATGCATTCGCGGGTAAGATTATTTTGCTTTCAAGTAATGCATCAGGTCCTCGAAATGCAATGCAAGCAGCTCAAGAACTAGTTATAGTTGGTAGAACTATGGGTGGACGAGTACATGAGAGTTTGATCGGAACCTGTAAATCAGATTTCACTCAAACTGATAGTGGGCTTGAGCTAACAGAGCAATCTATCAGAAAACGCTGTCAGGATATTGTTCAGGAACTATCGTAGTGTCACCAGCTGAAGCAAACGTTAGAAGACTCTACTGGATAACTGCTTTCATTCACGCAATGCTTGTAGGCGCAATATGGTTGTACTTTTATCGTATTTTTGTTGATGACTATCAAATTGGAGTGATTGATGGACTAGCGTTTGGTATTGGATTCCTTGCTGAGATTCCTTCCGGCGCGCTGGCTGATTTTATAGGACGTAAAAGATTGGTGAATTTAGGATTACTTTTTGTTTCAGGTGGATTTTTTCTTCAAGGTTTCGCGAATGGATATTGGGATATTTTGATTGGTGTGACGATGATGACAATTGGTTTCTCGTTGGTCTCTGGGGCAGACGATGCGTTAGTATATGATTCACTAGTGGCTGAAGGTAAAAAATCTCGTTGGAAAAAGGTGATAGCCCGCAAGCACCAGATAATTATAGTAGCTAACATTACTGCATATCTTATCGGAGGTATTATATATCAATGGAATGTAAGAATTCCGTTTATTCTGCAGGCCATAATTCTGCTACTGGCGCTTTTCATCGGACTAGGGTTCAAAGAAAATTTTGACACTAAAAAAGAAGAACATAAATCTTCTAATTACTTGTTGCAGATATATGACGGGTCTCGTCATTTGCTGCGGCGTTCGATGATTTCTTATGTATTTATAGCACTATTCATATTGGGCGCAGGTAGTGCATTTAACTATGGCTTGATACGTCCGCTAGTACTTGATAAGTTTGGGTATTTTGAAGTCGGGCAGACGATTATGCTGACTGTTGGAAGTATCGTTTCGGTATTGGCACTTACAAAAATCGAAAGTTTAAAGCGTTACTTTGGTGAAAATAACAGTCTATTCGTTCTTGCTTCTATTATGACAACAGGTTTTTTACTTTCTGTCGTGAACGGAGGACTTATATTGGGCGCTGTAGTTTTTATCATGATAATCGTTTCAAATGATCTTATTGCACCAATACTAAATGATGCCGTACAGTCGCGGGTGCCGTCGAGTCATCGAGCTACTTCACTTTCTACACTAGCACTATTGCAGAACGCGCCCTACGTATTGATTGCTCCTATAATAGGTGCTCTTTCAAATGAAGGAAGATTGACAGAATTTCTAGCAGGGATGAGTGGAGCTATGCTCGTAGCCATGTTTCTGGCGTTTGTCTACTCCCGCTACAGCAAACGAAAAACCAGTGCTACAATAAAAGTATGAGTGTAGATGTTGAAAAAATAGTGAGAGAAAACATTGATAGAACGTTTCATATGTCACTTGCGACAGTTAGTGGTAATGCGCCGTGGGTATCTGAAGTGCATTTTGGCTATGATGAAGGCTTAAACCTATATTGGCGTTCACTGAAAACGAGGCGACACAGTCAAGAGATTTCTGCCAACCCAAACGTAGCGGGAAACATCATCGATAAACACGGTCTGAAAGATTATCCGCTCGGCCTTTATTTTGAAGGCGTAGCAACTCTGCTAGAAGCGGGAGCCGAACAGAACCTTGCAAATGAATGTATCAAAAAAAGACTTCAGACGACTGACAAAGACTATATTGCTGAAGCAGCAGATGGCGGGCATCAGTTCTATAAAATATCGGTTAAAAACTGGTATATTTTTGGCAAATTTGATGGAGAACACGGCGAAAAATATAAACTAGAATGGAACGAAAATGCCAATAATTAGCCTATATACAGAAGAAGATTTCCCCCAGTATGTTGCTCAACAGATTGCAGAGAAAATGCGTGAAGATTTCTTATCGGGAGATTTCCAACACGATGTTGAGGTGCGTAGGTTCAAAACCGATGTGCTAGTAAATGCGAATAAGTTACACGCTGATGTAAGATTTCGTAGAGATGATTTCTGGACAGATCAAAAAATTGCAGAAGTGCAAAAAGTTTTTATGATATCTATAGGTAGCATACTAGATGAAACCGATTATCAGGGTAAATACTCCTGTCTCGTTGTAGCGGAGCCTCTAGGTGCTGCTTGGAGTCAGGAGGTTGTGAGATGAAAAATATTGTTATTACTGGTGCGGGGAGTGGACTCGGTGCTGAAACTGCAAGGCAACTCGTGAAGCTAGGTCACAGAGTAGGCTTAGTTGGAAGAACAAAATTTAAGCTTGACGCAGTAGCTAAAGAAATTGGCGACAATGCATTTGTTTTCGAATGTGACGTCGCAGATAGAGACCAAACATCTCAGATAGCTGAGTTAATAAATCAAGAAATGGGTGGTATAGACTATTTAGTTAATGCTGCAGGTCAATGGACTGAAGAAATACTTGAGAAAGATAAGCCAGAGCTTCGAGAACAAATTATTCGTACAAATGTTTTAGGGGTGATTGAATTTACTAAAGCTTGCATACCGTACTTAGAAAAAGCTGAGCAGGGAAGAGTACTTAATGTGATATCAGTTGCGGGGACTGATGAGAGCAAGGATAGTATCAGTGGTGATTGGCATACATATCAAGCTAGTAAATGGGCAGTCACGGGCTATAGCAAAGCATTAAAAAAGTCTCTTGAAGCTAAAAAAGTTCAAGTCATAGAGTTTCACCCAGGTGGATTTGAGAGTGATTTGTTTGAAACAGCAGGGAACAAAGATGCCCATAACGAGCCATGGATGATGCAGACGAGGGATGTTGCAGAGGTACTCGTTTTTGGATTAACCAGACCAAAAGATATGTACATGGAAAAAATCGTATTTTCAAAAGACTACAACACATAAAATACATTGACATAGTATACCTATGGTAGTATACTTACGGTATACAATAATCAATAAGGAAATATATAAAGTATGTTTGGCTCACTAAAAACAGGTGGATTGATCGCTTCGGCATGGCAAGTTATTAAAAAAGACAAAAGAATACTGAAAGCGGAAGTTTTCGGCACGCTACTTATCTATCTAATTTTGGTTGTAGCAGGGTATGCAATATTTACAGGGGCAATTATTGAATCTACTGTTGTCGACACCCAGATTGAATCATCCACAAGTTTCACTTTACAGCCTATTGGGTATGTAATATTGCTTGTTACTTTCATTGTTCTCGCTGTGATCAGTGAGTTTTTCAATGCTTATGTGCTATTAGTTGCATTGTCATACTTTCGTGGCGAAAAGAAAAGCCACCGAACTATAATTTCTCAACTCCGACGCCGCGCAAAACCAGTATTATTATTTAGCATTATCTCGTTAACAATTGGAGCTGTTTTAAATACTTTGCAGGATCGAATACCATTTGTAGGTGGGAAAATTATCGCTTGGTTAGGTAGTGTTGCATGGGCAATTGCGTCCATGTTCTCAGTAGCAGTAATCGTAGACAAAGGTCAGAATAAACCATTCACCGCTGTTAGTGAGTCGGCTAAGCTAGTGAAAAAATCATTTGGTGACAATGTTCGTGTAAACCTGGGTCTGATGGCGGTAACTCTTCTAGGTGTTATATCTGCTGGAACGTTAGCTATGTCTGTCGCTATTATTACCTCACTTTTTAGTGCAAACACCGACATGATTATTGCACTTTCTTTGGGTTCAGGGTTTGTGGCAATCACCGTGTTAATGGTGGTGATCGTAGCCATGAGCACGGTGATTAAAGCTGGGCTATATGAATATGCAGTGAGTGGCAAAGCACCAAAACAGTTCAACAAAGAACTATTAGAACAAGTAATTACGCCGAAAAAAGCTAAAAAAGTCTTTGGATGGTAGCATGAGTTTGTCCGATTACGAGACAACGCTGCTTGAGGGGTGGGAAGATACCTACAAAAAAAGCCAGCTCACGCTCTGGGTATTGCTCGCCTTGAAGGACGGTCACAAATATATGGCTGAGATAAAAGAATTCATGCATGAAAAGACAAACGGCACTATGCAAGCTGACGACAAAAGTATGTACAGGGCCCTAAGGCGTTTCGAGGAGGCAGACCTAATTGCATTTTCAGAGCGAGAAAACCCGACTGGCCCAAAACAGAAAATATTCCGGCTAACAAAAACGGGCAGAAGTGTTTTAAGTGAGTTTGTGAGTAGAAATATTGTAGATGTTTTGTTTGATCCTGATATAAAGAAACTTTTACTTTGAATCAAGCACGTAAGTTATCAATTCTTATTTTATGCTTACTGCGGAATTCCACGCCAACATGAACAACTGCTTTTGCTGCGCCGCAAGAGCAGGATTATGGATCTCAACACAGAGAATATCTTCAGGGTTATAGCTGAGCAAAGTGACGACATTATTGTAAATATACGTTTCAAACTGTATCTCGAACACTTGAGGATCGATATATCGAGCTTTACTTAGTTTTTCTAGACCATCGGTTGTTGTGTTTACGGTCCAGTTCGGGCTGTTTGTTAGGTCGTAGCTCTGCAAACCTTTCTCAACTTGAAGCTGGTGCATTTTATCAACAAAATGCTTTGTCATGCCTGGATGGTCCACCAGATTAGCCTTTTCGAACACATAGTATTCTTTTTCAGCTTTCATGAGGTTAAAATTAACCTGTTTTAAGCCCTCAAGCCCTTTGTACTCAATAATTTTGGAGTTATTAGGTGATTGGTCTCTTGAAGTGTTCAGAGCGCTTATAGCAGCTTTAAGGTTGTGCCTGAGTCCGCTGGCTCGTCTTTCATATTCAGATACAAGGAATTCTAAGTTTTCAGGGGGTAGTGCCTCGTAGGTAGTTCCATAATGACGCTCGTGTATTGCGACAACCTGTTTTTCAACCATCTCCTCTAAAGCAGGGTAGAGCTTCGTACGACCTGTTTGCAGGCCTCTGCTGATAGACAGTACTGTATTCGGGCCGGTCTCTTGTAAATAGATATAGATAGCTGCTTGCTCGTCATTTAACCCAACTTGTTTGAGAAATGTGACAACTTTTTTCTTTAATGACTTATCCATAGGTAGGGTATAAGTATAGCATAAATATGTCTGCAATTCCAGACAACATTTTTACTAAAGTACCAAAATCTGTAATAATCTGTTCCTGTAAGGAGTTAATTATGAGTGAATCGATAACATTTAGAGGGTTTGAAGTACCTGTTTGTCCCCAGATCGGCTGGGAGCATGCCTATACCCCCATTCTACATGGTAGAGATTTTGTACAGTTTGGTATTAGAAATGACCTAAGAACTTATGGAGTCGCTACTGTTCTGGGACGGTCAGTTATTTATGATGGTTTTTTTGACACAACTTTATTGTTAATCGGTAAAAATGAACCTTACGATAATGATAGTGCAGAGGAGATGTTAGAAACTTATCTTGATTCTGTTATCAAAAATAAGATTACCGACTATTATGAAGCAGAAATTCCACAATGGAAGCTTTTTAGACTACAAAGACAAACTAAAATTGCTGAAGAAATCACTAAAGTAAGAAAACAGAGAGTAAAGTAACTTTGATAAATGAGAATTTTGTAATTCTAGGTGCGTTGATAAGTATTGTAGGAACTTTGAGCTACCTAAAAGACACAATAAAGGGGAAAATTAAACCAAATCGTGCAACATGGTTCTTAGTTTCACTTCCTCCACTACTTGCTGTTAGCGGTGAAATATCTGAGGGAGTTGGAATACGATCACTCACTACATTTATGGCTGGATTTATGCCACTACTAATTTTCTTGGCGAGTTTTATAAACAAAAAGTCCGTATGGAAGCTAACAAAGTTCGATTATGCGTGTGGGTACTTATCGTTAATCGGCCTTGTGCTATGGAGGGTAACGGGTTCAGGGAACTACGCAATCATTTTTGCGCTAATTGCAGACGGACTCGCTACGTTACCAACTGTAATTAAGTCATACAAATTCCCCGAGACAGAAAACTACCACGCATTTCTAGGGGGCCTAATTAGTGCGGGTATCGCACTGTTAACTATAAATAGTTGGTACTTTGCAAATTTTGCGTTTCCGGTATATCTTTTTTTGGTAGACATACTGATGATTGGCCTAATTAAATACAAGCTTGGCGTTGAATACACAAGAGCACTAAGTACTAGCAAGTAGGTTAAGTTCGTTATATGATAAAAACATATGAGTGATAAGCAAAAAATCTATGAATTTCTAAAACAGCATAAATATATGACTCTTGCAACGGCTGACACCAGAGGGAGACCTGAAGCTGCTACTGTTGAATATGTTTTAGACGGTGATGATCTGCTTATTAACACCTATACGCATTATCAAAATATCAAAACCTTATATCTAACCCGCACGTGTCTTGTGTTATCACTGCTGAGGGCCATGAATTCACACTTCAAATAGACGGTAACGTCGGTGAACTAAGCGGGGCGGAGGCAAATGATGCAAAAAAGAAAATGTTACTAGCTGAACCAGAGTTTGCTAACTTCTTCAACGACGAATCTACACGGTTTTTCAAGATATCTCCGAAGTGGATGCGGCTGCGTGATTACACACAAGGTGAACCCACAGAAACAGTTTTCAGTGACATATCTCCCACAACAACCGTTTAGCTGAAATAGGGGAATTGTTTTGTCGCATTCTAGCGAAGGTCGACTCTCATTTTTGCTGCCAAAAAATAAATCATGGGAGCTGCCTGCCTATACCCAGCCTTACTTTTACCTACAGGTGCAAAAGTAAGCGAAAACCCCGCACCCCACTAAAGAAACGTGACTGAAAAGAAATACCAGCTCCTTCTGCGCAACCAAGGACTCCCTTTGGTCGCCCCTCATAGTTCTTTAGTTATGTATTCGGAGATTAGTCTTGTTGCTCTACTCAGAAGAAGCTGATTCTTATCATCAGTTCTTTAGAGGGTGGAGGAGCTACGACTATTTATTTAGCTAGACGCCAATAATGTTCAAAGATGTTTCGCCACATGGTGTTATATGCTTTATTTATTACTTCGTACCCAACACGCTGATTATTGCGCCAGCTATACACAGCAACAGTATCGTTATAAATGATTATTTGTTGTTCTAAGAGTAAATCTTCTTCAGGAATGACTTTTTTATTAAAAATCTGTTTGAAATCATCATTTTTTGTAAAATCTTCACGCTTTTTGCCGGGATTTATTATTTCCCTTACTTTATATCCCGCACTAACAGTCATTGCACGATGTCTCTCTGCAAGACGTTCACTATCGACTAAGTCTGCGATCGTCCCAGAACCGAACCCGAGCATTTCACCCTTTGTTTTTAGCTCGTGCCAAAGCATTTGTTTCATACCATCGACACCCTCATAGGTATTGACTTCAAAGTAGCCAGGAACATTATGGCCTTCTGCCTGCAGTTTATTTAGCTCTGGAAGTATGTTGGCGAATATTTCTCTTTGATTTGATAGTTTTTCTTCCTTTTCGGCTATTTCGACGTCTAGGGTAGAAGGGTCAGTTGCGATAAGAAACGTACCTCTATCATCAGTTCGGGTAGTTATTAGACTTTTTTTCTGTAGCTCTTCAGCAATTCGGTATACCTTAGTACGATTTACTCCAGTTATCCTAGCTAACTCTAGATGAGAATTTGGCTCTTTCAAAAGTTCTAAATATATTTTGCCTTCATCGACGGACAAACCTAACTTCTTTAATTGAGTTAAAAGTGTTTCTTTGTTGTTCATTATGGTGAACAGTTTAACATATATAAAATATTCTGTCAAAATAGCAAACATAACAAGGAGAAAATTCTTATGAAAAGTATTGAAGCACTAAACGGATCAATGTCAAGACTACACGACGCTGTAATGTCGAAAGAATCAGATCAAGTTAATCGTGCTTTAGGAGAAGTAGAAAGTATGACTAGCATGTATCCTCTTCATGACGTCGGGATGGTTGATTTACTAAACAGCGAGTTTGATAGACTCGGGCAACCAACCAATGATGTCATTGCTAGAATCGGAGTAGGCGAAGGCTCGCACCACAGAATCTATCAAGGAACAGATGGTAACTCTGTTATCCGTTGCAATGGATATATAGCTGTGTCCAACGTCGATGGCTTTGTTGCAATACATTCTGCATCCGAGCATTTTGAAGCAGCACTTGAGCCAGATCCAGTTGAACAGGTTCACCCAGGCTATGGCAATATGTCTATGACTAAATCAGCTCGTGCGAAAGTTGCAGCTTCTTATGACAGAGACGAAGATGATAATCACCCATACAATGTGTTTATTAGGAATAAAACCGACTCTTGGCATATGGGAATTACTAACAGTATTGAATATTCAATCGGTGTTTCAGGTGGATTAATCATGCAACAGCCAACAGAATACGGAGATATACTTAGTAGGTTATTGCAAGACGATAGAATAGCCGGAGTAGCAGAGTTAGCAGAAGAATCCATTGATAGATTGGCTGGGTTTGCAGATCAGGTGCTCGCAAGTCATGTCCGCAGTTTACTTAGCTTAGGCCCTGACTTTACTACTACGTTTGGGCCAGAAGTGCTACAGTATGACTTGAAAAGATATATAGCTTCAGGACGGAATGTAAATTAAATCATGTTACCAGAATATTTCGCAATTGTAGCAGTAGTGCTTAGTCTTTTAGGCGGTTTGAGCTACATAATTGCCACACTTAAAGGCGAGACTAAGCCAAACAGAATGACATGGGGTTTGCTGACGATGTTTACAGGGATTGCTTTTTTTGCTGCACTGGATGGTGGCGCAGGATGGGCGACCGCTGGTGTTGGTGCGGGGCTTTTCAATGTAGTGTTAATATTTGCGGCATCTTACGTTAACCCAAAAGCATATTGGAAAACTGAAAAGCGTGACTATTGGTTTGGGCTTATAGCTTTAGTTGGATTATTACTTTGGTTGATAACTGATAACCCAAATCTAGCGATAGTTTTCAGTATCGTAGCGGACGTCTCAGCAGCATTACCAACATTTATAAAAGCATATAAGAAGCCGAACAGTGAAAACGGACGATCTTTTGTTGTATGGACAGTAGCTCAGGGATCTATATTATTAATCATTGATGATTGGACGTTCGCAGCGTATGCATTCCCAATATATTTAGTTATGTTTAACGGAGCTTTGGCATACCTTACTGTAATCAGACCAAAGCGACTTTCTTAGCAATTTAGTGACATATCGCACGGCAGGGGAGTGGGGAAGTGCACATAGATATGTTGTCTATTATTACAGTAATAAAAAGCAGATGCACGTACTATATAAGTACTAAACAGGAGACGAGAGATGGACAAAGCAGTTTGGGAAATACCAAAAATTGTAGCAGTAGGTCTAGGTACGGCAGTTATGACGTTCATGCTCGTCATCTTTGCAGCAGTATAGATAATAGAAACTCTTTTAAAAGCTCAGGTTCGGAGGTGGATCTGAGCTTTTGTATTTGTAACTGCTAGAATGTAAGTATGAAGAGCGCAATTATATTGCACGGAACACAAAGTGACTCCAGCGGAAACTGGTTTCAGTGGCTAAAAAACTCGCTAGAAGAGAGGGGATACGCTGTTTGGGTGCCTGACCTCCCAAGTTCAGATATGCCAAGCTTGAGGGAATGGACAAACTATATATTCGAAAACACGCCCTTCGAAATTAATGCAGAAACGGTGCTGATAGGTCATTCATCTGGTGCTGTTGCGGTCCTCGTCGTAGCTCAGCTATCTAAAGGGGTAGACAAGACAATCTCGGTTGGTGCATACAAAGATCTAGTCTATCTTCATGAAGAGTTAGACTTCCATGCTAACGATCGATTCTTTGACATTGACTTTGATTTTGAAAAGATTAAACAAAACAGCAACGAGCGCCTATTCATACATTCTGACGATGATCCATACTGTCCACTATCTCACGCTGAATATCTCGCTGAAAAAACAGATGGGGAACCGGTGGTTATTCCAAATAGCGGGCATTTCAATCTAGAAAAAAGCGAAAAGTTCAAAGAATTCCCGCAAATATTAAGTTATATAAATAGTTTTCTGCTATTCATCCAAGCAAGAGAATATTGACCATTTTGCACTAACTCCTTGACCTTTACTATTTCTCCCTCTTTCACCAACTCTTCTTACGTTAAAATCTGGGCTAGTAGACATGTATTTTAGGAGATCATACATTCTTTTCGTTGTATAGCCGTATTTTTCTGCAAGTGTGGCTGTACTCACTTCGGTTGTGCCTTCCGCCCTTAAATTTAGTAGATATTCATTGAGCGCTTGTGACAACGGAGCATTTCTTTTAGGCGAATTATGCATAGCGTTTCTGACGTCGTAAGGTACACCGTATGATCTATCATCTTCTGGATCGAGATATCCTTCAATTGTATCTATACCGTCGATACATCTATCATGACTGGATATGAAAGATTTTACGATACTTACATAATCACGAATAAATGGCCTTTTAGCTGGATCTAAGGTATACGTAATAGGGCTCGTTCCTTTTTTTGGTCCTTCTGTAACGTAGCCTTGATCGACTAATTGATCTAGTTGGCCCCTTAAGGCGTCTCTTGTTGATCCTATTTTTACAAATTTTGGTGCTAACTTGCTGCCCTGAAAAGACCCACCCTCACTAATGAATCTGTCATATATCAAATATCTAAGACCTGGACCAGGAAAAACTCGTTCTCCCTTATTATTAACAAGTTTAAAGCCTCCGACTAAGGACTGTAGACCTCCAACAGTATTTATGCCTCCCAACTCTTCCAACATGACACCTCCAATTGCGACTGAAAGACCAGTAAGCCTTGTTATGCAAACTGTGTCAGTTTCTTCGTATCTTTCAAAGTCTATAACTTCGGGAGGAGTATGTTCTACGTGATTCCGGATTAATGAGTGTGTAACTTCATGTAGTTGGTCGGCTCCTAACTCTCTTAAAGAATCTGCTATATCTTGTATAGTTGGACAGTCACCAGAGACCGCAACAACACCAGTAGTTAACCTACGGATATCGTGGTTTACTCCACCTAACGCAAAAGACACGTCAGTAAAGCCAGTAGGCTGATGGTCGAAACTTAGCTTTCTTGCTTCCGGATTTGCAGATGCTCTCATATTTTGTTATTATACAATATAATATACTTTTAACCATGAGCGGGATATATAATTCATAACCTGCTATGATACTGTTATGGCAACAAACCAAAACAAAAAACGGCTATTCCCGTTCCGTAAACCGAAACAGCAAGCACCAAAAGGTAACTATGCTTTTATAGATAGTCAGAACCTGAACCTAGGTGTGCAGCGGGCAGGGTGGAAGCTCGACTGGAAGAAGTTTCGCATCTATCTGCAAGAGAAGTACAACGTTGAAAAAGCCTTCATGTTTATTGGCTATTTACCGGAGAACGAAGACCTCTATAAACAGATGCAAGAAGCAGGCTATCTTGTCGCGTTGAAACCGACGTTAGAAATGTTTGCCGATCCAAATGCTGAAGAAAAAGATGACGATAAAGAAAAGCCCCCAACAAAAGGCAACATAGATACTGATCTTGTCCTGTACGCTATGAAAGAATTACCTAATTACTCTAAGGCAATTATTGTCTCTGGTGATGGTGATTTTTATTCATTGATTGAGTATCTGAGGGATAGAAATAAATTATTACACATCATGTCACCGAACTGGCGCTATTCGACGCTATTGAAGCCGTTTGAGAGTTTCATCGTTCGTATAGACGAGTTACGTAAAGAGCTCGCTTACAGAGGATATTCTAAGAAAAAACCTCAAACCAAATCTAAGAAATAATGACTACTTATTAGTAAGATGTCGCATCCGTGCGACAGAAGGCTCTCATTTTTGCTGCCAAAAACGAGAGGCAAAAACCACCACCCGGACGCAACAAACACAATTGAAACAACTGCAAAACAGGTCGTTGTTGCGGAACTCCCTTTGGTCGGGCAAAAGTAGATTCTACCATTAAGTACTTTTGCCTGGTCCTCACAATTGACTCGACTTGTTTTGCAGTTGTTTCATTGGTTTCTCGCGTTTTATGCTGGATTGGGCTACAGGAGCTACGGGCTTCAATCCATGATTGAACCTTTCACCCTCTGAAAAACTGATGAAGCAAATCAGTCTGGCTTGAGTCAAGCAGTGAGCCAACCTAAGGCAAATAGCTGAAGATAAGCCGAAGGTCGCTTGCGTCCTCGCTGCGCAAGCCTGTCTGGTATCTTGTTTCAATCATGTTTTTCGGCCGGGTGCGGGGGTTTTGCATACTTTTGCACCTGCAGGTAAAAGTATGGCGAGGTGTGGCGCGCAAAGCCACAATTTCTATAATTTCTGGTAAACTCTACATAATGACAAAAAAAATAAATGAACAAAACGTATTCCCGAAGGATTTTATGTGGGGCGCTAGTACCGCTTCGCATCAAGTAGAAGGCAACACTTATAATCAATGGACGGTGTGGGAACTTGAAAACGCGCGCGAATTAGCTGCAACTGCAGATAAACGGTTAAACTGGCTTCCAGAGTGGGATAAGTTTAAGTCGCAAGCGGAGACACCTGAAAATTACTTATCAGGAGTAGGTATAAGGCACTACGAAAACTACAAACACGACTTTGATATCGCCGAGAAGCTGAATTTGAACGCTTTCAGGTTCGGAATAGAATGGTCGCGACTTGAACCAGAAGAAGGTGTATGGAATGCAGAGGCGTTCGCTCACTACAAGGAATATATTGAAGAGTTATTATCTCGAGACATTGTTCCGATGCTGAACTTGTGGCACTGGACAATGCCGGTCTGGTTTACTGAGAAGGGAGGCTTTGAAAAACGCTCAAATATAAAGTATTTTGAGCGTTTTGTCGCAAAAGTCTGTAAAGAGCTCCCTATAAACAAGCTGAAGTACATCATCACACTGAACGAACCAAACGTCTATTCTAGCTTCGGCTACGCAACGGGGGAATGGCCACCCAATAAAAAAAGCTGGTTCTCTTTTATAACGGTATATTACAACCTATCAGTTGCACATAAGCGCTCATATAAAATCCTTAAAAAGCATAAAAAGAGCCTACAAATTGGCGTTGCAGCCCAATTAGCAAACATACAGGCAAAACGCCCGCAGAATTTCTGGGATAACCTCGCCGTTAGGTGGATGCGCTATTTTTGGAACTGGTGGTTCTTGAACCGAATCAAAAGATATCAAGATTATGTTGGCTTCAACTACTACTTTACTGATTATTATTCGTTCAGGCAGTACAAAGGCCGTAAAAACACGTTGTTCCATCAGGATAACCCAGGTCTGCCAAAGAGTGATCTTGGCTGGTATATGGAGCCAGAAGGAATCTATCCGCTTTTGGTGAGAGTCTACGCACACTATAATAAACCTATAATCATCACTGAGAACGGCTTAGCAGATGCTGACGACAAACAGCGTAAATGGTGGATAGAAGAGACGATAATCGCGATGGAGCGTGCGTTATCTGAAGGAATTGAGCTCAAAGGTTACTACCACTGGAGCCTCCTTGATAACTTTGAATGGGCGTATGGTTGGTTCCCGGAGTTTGGTTTAGTGCACGTAGATAGAGAGACGATGAAACGAACGGTGAGACCGTCTGCTAAGTATTATGCTGAGCGAATTGCTGAATTAAGTCATAAATAATATATATACGCTAAAAGTTGCATAATATATTGACAAAACCATAAGCGTGTAGTATAATACAAGCTATGTCAAAAAATGCACCACTTAGAACAAAACAACACGGTACCCCCGGTAACACTACCAACACAGATCCAACATTAACACCTGATCACCTATCTCGTGCAAGAAAAGCAATGATTGTTGCTGGTTTAGCTGCAGGCAGTTTACTAGTTGGAAATGCAATTATTGGTGGAGATTCAGAAGAACCAGCTGAAAGAGCACCTGCTACAACTGTAGTGACGGTTGAAGAGGGTGATACACCTTATGGTCTTGTTGAAGCCGAGCTTCGAACAGCTGAAGCAGATCCTAGCGCTGAGATTCCTTCAGGAGCTGTGAACAGAGAATTAAGACGCGTCGCCGAGCTTAATGGTAAAAATCCTAACAGATTTACATCAATTATCCCTGGTGAAGATTTTGTAATGTTTGATGCACCAAACGCAGAGCGCATTTCAGAAGCCGGTTCTGCGGTGACTCCTTTACCTACTCTTGTACCTAAGCCTTAGGGCGAATAAGAGTATCAAAGCTATAATAGCGTAGCTACTGAACTTACCCACACCACAGGTAGTGGGTATTTTTATTTCTGTGGATAAGTGAGTATGTTCAGTAGAGAAATGGGTAAAAAGGGGTTGTCGTGGGGAACAGTGGGTAGTATTGTATGTGTAGTGGAAAAGCCAAAGGAAGCAAAAACAGCAACCTAGAAGCAGAAAACAAAAACCACTTGCAAATTTAAAACTCAATTCCTTTTCGAAAATAGGAAAGGAATGACAATCACACTATGGGAAAAGTAGATTACTTCGAACGCAAACTCGACGATAAGAATCGTTTGACGGTTCCGCCAGAGATGCGGGATAGCTTAGCTAGTGGAGTAATCATCACCCGAGGGTTTGGAAAATACCTACATGTGTACCCAGTAGATGTCTGGAACACAATGGTAGAACCAAAGCTTGATGGTGACATTCTCGATGAGCGGATCGCCGACCTTAACGTACAGTTTAGGATGGGCAAGGTTGAAACCGCACTGGATGACAAGCAAGGACGTATCCGACTGGATAGCCACTTGGTTGCCTATGCAGGAATCGATAAAGATGTCGTCGTGGTTGGAGTAGGTCGTTATTGGCGGTTGATGGCAAAGTAGCTAATCAATTGAGAATTATATAACGTACATTAACAAATGTAGTTGCCAGCAAGGGCTACCAAAAAAGACCAAATAAGAAACATTTAAAAATGATCTTACTCGAATGTGATAAAGCTTGCAGCTTTTGCATCGGGAAGAGCAGTCGGAACAGGGAATTTATTTCACTGTCCCTTACGCGACGAGAAACCCCGAAGGGGTGTCTCAGTTAGTTTTTAAACTTACCTATTTGGCAGTCAACAAGTGATTATAAGGAACACTCTAAAAAACCTTCGTACATTCGACTCTGTTCAAGAGTCATAAAACACCTCCCAAAACTCCACCTCACACATAAGTCTCTCAACTTAAGTTTAAACAAGATGAGAAGGAAGCTTATATAGAAATTTTTTAAATTTCTCAAAAAAAAACCTTCCTAAATTCGCATCGTTTAAACTAAACAAAAACAAAAACGTATAAAAATAAAAAGTTGGCTGCTGATTAGGTGACTTTAAACACAAAAAAAGATATGTCACAAACAAAAATCAAAAACAAAACAAATCAACATACACCAGTACTCAGTAGTGAAGTACTCGATACCCTAAGTCCCAAAAAAGGCGAAAGGTATCTAGATCTAACTGCAGGTTACGGTGGACACGCGAGCGAAATCTTGAGTATTACTCAGGGGTCGGCAACATTAGTTGACCGAGACGAAAACGCTATTGATGTCCTCAAAGATAGGTTTGCTCCAAATAAGCAGATCGTTTTGAAGCATCAAGATTTTCTGAAAGCAGCTGAAGAGCTGGCTGATGAAAAGCAACAATTTGATATTATTTTGGCTGATTTAGGCGTATCGTCACCGCACCTTGACAATGTAAATAGGGGGTTTTCGTATGCTAACGATGGGCCTCTCGATATGCGCATGGATCCGAGCCAAGCTATGACTGCTGAGCTGGTAGTAAATACCTATTCAGTCAGTGAGCTTGAACGAATCTTACGTGTCTATGGAGAAGAACCAAAAGCAAGACGTATGTCGCAAGTGATTATTGGATCACGACCGCTTAAAACCACTAGTGAATTAGCACAAGTTGCTAAAAAAGTATGGCCAGGCCATTCTCGCTCACATCCTGCAACGAGACTGTTTCAAGCAGTTCGGATTGAGGTAAATGATGAGTTAGGACAGTTAGAAAAAGCATTACCACTCCTCATGTCGTTGTTGGCACCAGGCGGACGCTTAGGCATCATTACATTCCACAGTTTGGAAGACCGAATCGTAAAGCGGTTTTTCAAAGAACATGCAGGAGATAGATACGACGCGGTATTTACAGAAGTTACCAAACAACCGCGCCAAGCTTCTCCGAATGAATTAGTTTTTAATCCGCGAGCCCGTAGTGCGAAGCTACGAGTGAGCAAGCGAAAATAAAAATAAAAAGAAGGGCAGGGCTAGTAATATGCCAATTCAGGTAAAAACAAGCTCACGCTCCTACAAAGTAAAAGTCAGAGTCGCTTAACTCACTTTATTAGAGGAAAAGCAAAAAACTTTGACTGACAGCGCTTAGTAGAAGCGTCCAACGGTTTAAAAGAGAGTGAAAGGTCGATTTGTGTTTACCTTTCACTCTCAAAAACCACAAAAGAAAAATAAAAACAAAATAATATGACATATTCAACATCACTATCAATGGGCAAATCACGCTACGCGTCGAGAGGCCAAAATGCTGTTTCTTTCAGAAACGAGTCAACGCGGCTCGGACCAGTTAGTAACGCTATAGTACTTATCGTTCTGACGTGTCTTATCGGTTTGGTCTATCTTACACAAGTGACTAAAACCAATGCCTATAGCTATCAAATTCAAGAGTTGCAAACCAAACAGTCATCGCTCAAAGAAGATCAAAAGGACCTAGAGCTGACTGCGGCAAGATTGCGATCAATTGATTCTGAAGCTGTTGCAAAAGCATCAGCAGGACTTGTCTCCGTTGCACCAACAGCAACGATTCAGTAGTACAGGGTGAACCTATATACTAGGAGTAACCATATGCAGCAACCATTTATTTCTTCAATTAAGCGAATCCAACTATTTTACGCAGTATTAGCATTTGTGACCGTCGTTTTCGGACTACGGTTATTTTATTTACAGATCTTGAAGCATGATTTTTATCAAAATGAAGCACAAAACAGTCAGCTAAAACAGTTTGATATTGCAGCAGACAGAGGAAATATATACGCCTACGACGGAAACGAGATCGTCCCCTTAGTATTAAACGAGACACGATATAGAATAGTTGCGGATCCTGAAATTGTCACCAACTCATCAGATACTGCTCTGAAGCTCAGCTCAATACTTGGCCGGCCGGCGGAAGAGATTAACAAACAGTTACAAAACAACTCTCGCTATGAAATTCTTGCTAACAAGCAGACTAAGGACATAAAACAGCAAATAGAAGCACTAAAACTCCCTGGAATATTTACTAATGAAAAAGTACCATTCCGCGTATACGTGCAAGGTAATATCGCCGGGCAAATACTTGGGTTTGTGAATGATGCTGGTGAAGGCAACTACGGTATAGAACAATTCTTTAACAATGAATTAACGGGCACTCCAGGCAAGGTAAAAGCACTCACTGATCAGAATAATGTGCCACTGCTTGCAACTTCTGATAATATTTCAATTGATCCTATCGATGGTGAAGATATCGTATTAACGCTCGATGTTGCGATGCAACGACAAGTTGAAACGATATTAGAGCAAGGCTTAAAAAATGCTAAAAGTGAATCAGGAAGCGCCATCATAATGGATCCCAGAACAGGAGCTATAAAAGCACTTGCAAACTATCCGTCATATGATCCTGCAAAGTTTTCGGATGTAGAAGATGCAGCATTGTTTACAAACGCTGCAGTGAGCCAGCCGTTAGAACCCGGTTCTGTTATGAAAACGCTAACTGCTGCTGCTGCCTTGGATTCGAATTCAGTCGGTAAAGATCAAACCTATTTTGATCCAAGTTTTTTCAAAATTGACGGTGCAACGGTACGAAATATTGAAGAAGATGGCGGTGCAGCAACGCGCAGTGTTTCTGATATCTTGCGCTTCTCTCTAAATACAGGCGCGACATGGCTTCTCATGCAAATGGGCGGTGGTGAGCTAAACGAGCAGGGGAGAAAAGTTTGGCATGATTACATGATTAACCACTATGGATTTGGACAGCTAACTGGTATTGAGCAAGGTTTTGAAGCCGAGGGTATTATCCCGAGCCCAACGGAAGGCTTTGGACTCAATATCCAGTACGCGAATACAGCGTTTGGGCAGGGAATGACCGTGACACCGCTGCAGATGGCTTCTGCAGTCTCAGCTGTTATCAATGGTGGTACATACTACCGGCCGACATTCATAAGTGGTTCACTTGATGGTGAGTCTGAACTTCAAGCGGAACTACCAGTTGTTGTACGAACTTCTGTCGTCAAGCCCGAGACTTCGCAGACTATAGTTGCATTCATGAACAATGTTGTCGACAAGAACAATAGAACTGCCGTGAGAGACGGCTATCAAGTTGGTGGCAAAACCGGTACTGCAGAAATTGCTAATCCATCAGGTGGGTATTTTGAGGATAAATTCAACGGAACTTATGTTGGGTATGTTGGAGGAAACCAACCTGATTATGTCATCATGGTACGAGTGAATGAACCGGGAATCGGGGGCTACGCAGGTTCACAAGCAGCAGGGCCAATATTTTCGAGCTTATCTAACATGATGATTGATAATTTTAGCGTATCAAGGATAAGCAATTAATGATACAATTAACAGAGGTTAGAAGTCTTAAAGTAATAAGACTTAGCTACACAGAAAGAAATACATGTCAAATATAACGTTTACAATCCAAGCAAGCCCGTTTATAGAAGTTTTACTGTTTGGTGTGTTTGGATTTATGCTTGCGATGCTGCTCACACCACTTTATACGACAGTATCGTATAAGTATGAATGGTGGAAAAAAGCTCGAACGAATGCAGTCACTGGTGAAAAAGCGACAATGTACCAAAAACTACATGCTGCAAAGCACCGAAACAACATTCCAACTATGGCAGGTATCATATTCGTTGTCTCAACTGCGCTTGTGACATTGCTCTTCAACTTAGATCGCTCTCAGACATGGCTGCCACTAGCTGCAATGGTAGGAGCAGGCTGTATAGGCTTACTAGACGACTTCTTGAACATCAAAAGCTTTGGCAAAGGTGTCGCAGGACTTCGCGCGCGAACTAAGTCGCTATTGATATTTATCGTATCGCTTATTGGTGGATGGTGGTTTTTCGCAAAACTTGGCGTTGATACAGTAAATGTACCGGTATTTGGTGATGTATTCCTCGGTTGGCTGATTATTCCATTGTTTATCCTCGTCGTCGTATCCACTGCAAATGCAGTTAATATAAGCGACGGACTGGACGGGCTAGCGGGTGGACTCGCGGCAATAGCCTTTAGTATTTATGGCTTTATCGCTATTTTACAAGGTGAGTATGGTATTGCTGGGTTCTGCCTTACTATTGTAGGTGCGCTGCTTAGCTACACTTGGTTTAATGTATATCCGGCAAGATTCTTTATGGGTGATTCAGGCTCGTTTGCACTGGGTACTGCGCTCGGTGTAGTTGCAATGCTAACAGATACAGTTTTATTACTGCCAATTATCGGTGGTGTGTTTGTCGTTGAAGCAGGCTCTAGCTTACTGCAGATATATTCAAAAAAATTACGTGGCGGTAAAAAGATTTTTAAGATTGCACCAATCCATCATCATTTTGAAGCACTTGGTTGGCCCGAAGCAAAAGTAACTATGCGTTTTTGGATCCTTGGTGTCATGTGCGCGTTCGTTGGACTAATTATTTACTTGTTGGAGCATGGATCGTGAGATATGGCGGCGCAAGACTCTCAGCTCGGCGCCGTAGTCCTCGTGATAATCAATCGAACCAGACTACATCATCTAGACGCCACCGACCTGACTATGTATTGCTGATTTTAATGACGCTTTTACTCGTGATTGGTGCAGTAGTCGTTTATGCGATCGGCCCCGGCCTAACAAACGGCACTAATCTTCCAGAAAACTATTTCAGCAACAAACAGTTAATAGCAATTGGACTTGGTATTATTGGTTTTGCTATTGCTGGCTCACTACGAATAGAACAGTGGCGAAAACTACAAACACCAATCATCATCGCAGCACTTGTTATTGGTGTTATGGTTCGCTTCATAGGTGAAGAAATCAATGGTGCTCACCGTTGGATTCAAGTGGGCGGTTTTTCTTTTCAAGCTGCTGAACTTTTAAAGCTAGCGATTATTTTATGGCTGGCATATTTTTTGACGAAAAAAAGGCTTGATGACAAGCTTCAGTCCGATGACAGTTTAAAGTGGTTGGGCGGCCTAATCGGAATAATCATCGTCATGGTTGCCGGCCTGCAAAGTGATCTGGGCTCAGCTGCAGTCATGATGGCAGTTGTTGGGTTGATGGCGTTTACCGCTGGTCTTCCAATGAAAAAACTAGCAATTGTTGGTGTTGTCGTTCTATCACTTGCAAGCATTGCAGTGATAAGCACTCCTTATAGACGAGACCGCATCGCTACGTTTTTCAATCCAACGGCCGACTGCCAAGCAGAAGGATACCAAGCTTGCCAAGCACTTATTACTATTGGATCAGGTGGCATGTTCGGGAAAGGTTTAGGGCGAAGCGTACAAGCTTACGGGTATCTACCGGAGCCTGCTAATGATTCAATTTTTGCGATTGTAGCAGAGAAGTTTGGGTTCGTTGGCTCAATCGGCGTGCTGGTTATTTTTTGGTTATTGTTCACTCGCATAGCAGCTATCGCAAAAGCCGCTCCTACAGATTACATGAGGTTGCTTGTTACGGGGATACTAGTGTGGCTAAGTGTTCAAATGATGATTAACATCGGCGCGATGGTCGGCTTATTACCTTTAAAGGGTATCACACTGCCTTTTGTTAGTTACGGGGGAACAAGCATTATTTTTGTTATGATCGCAATGGGTATTGTTTTCCAAGTTTCACGCTACACAGATCTCTCAATTGCTCAGAAAAAGTCTGAAGTCCGCAGAAATGAGCCGGTTCGTTACAGCAGAAGGAACATTTAGATGACATCTAAAAAAAATGTTTATGTCTTTGTTGGCGGTGGCTCTGGTGGTCACCTAACACCATTAATCCCCGTTGCTGAAGCACTGCACAAACTTGATGAAAACGCTTCAATTATACACATCGGTCAATACGGTGACCGCTTAAACGATATTATCAAAAGGAGCGATGCTTTCTCGGATCGTAAAACCGTACATGCAGGCAAGTTTAGACGTTACTACGGAGAAAGCTACTTTAAACGAATAGTGGATATAAAAACGTTATTTTTTAATGTGCGAGATTTTCTATACTTTATACTTGGAATTATTGAATCTTGGGTGCTGCTTGGACGTATTAAACCTCAAGTTATTTTCATGAAAGGTGGTTATGTTTGCGCACCAGTTGGTATAGCGGCAGGGTTTCGTCATATTCCATACATAACGCATGATTCGGATGCTATGGTTAGTTTGGCTCACCGTTTGATTGCAAAAAAAGCGTCAGTCCACACGACCGCCATGGATCCAGAGTTCTACACCCCCAAATATGATAGTAAAAAAACAGTAAAAGTAGGTGTGCCGGTACGCGCGGAGTACCAGTTAGCAACACCCGAGAGCAGAAATGCCGCAAGACGTAAACTTTCGTTTCCTGAAACGGCAAAAGTGTTATTAGTAGTTGGCGGAGGACTGGGTGCACAAAATATTAACGAAAGGGTGGTGCAGGGGAGCAATGAGCTGTTGAACGACGAAAGCGTCCACATCATACACATAACAGGTCAGAAGTTGTTCGATAAAGTACAAAAAAGCTATCACAAGCAACTATTACCAGAGCGCTTGAAACGCGTGATTCTCGAACCATTCAGTAACGAGCTTTATACGTACAGTGCGGCAGCAAACGTTATCATAACCAGAGCAGGTGCGACGAATATGGCTGAACTTTCGGCGCAGGCAGCAGCTTGTATTATTGTTCCTAATCCTTTGCTTGCCGGAGGACATCAACTCAAAAATGCTGAAGTATACATCAAGAATAAATCTGCGATAGTTGTTGCTGAGAAAGATATTCAAACACGTCTTATGGTGGAAGCAACACAGTTATTGGGTAATTTAGCTCGTCAGGATGAGCTTCGTAAAGCTCTTCACCGTATGTCGTCAACAGACGCAGCGGATCGTATAGCAGAAATTCTCATCAAGACTAAAAATAATACTTCTGGATTATAGTACTGTTTTATGAAAAAATTTTTCAAGAAAAAAGAGCAAGGCCGACGTGCAAGTCTCCCACCTAGGCAATCTGCACCTATTGCGCGCTACTATAGGCCGGCGAACGCAACCGCTGCCAAAACGCGGAAGAAAGATAAAACCAATCTACAAAACCAAAAAGACTCAGATAGAATTACCATAAAACGTGCTTCAAACATCTTTATAAAATGGTTTGGTTTGTTCGCTCTTGGGTTTGTCATACTTATTAACACGACACTATCATCGACAACGGTACGAATAAAAAGCTTTGACAGCGAAACAACTAAATCCTACAGATCAAAAGAAGCGTATAATCAACAAATTAATCAAATTTTCAGTAGTTCTTTTTTGTATAAAAGTAAGTTTAGCGTAAACACTGAAAAGTTTGAGGCTCGGATAAAAGAAGCCTTTCCTGAAGTAGAGCAAGCTTCAGTGGTTATTCCACTAGCCGGCCGAAAATTGCAGGTTTCTTTACGTCTTGTTGACCCTCTAGTAAGACTCAATACTGGCGGCAACCAAGAAGCCCTTCTAAGTAAGGGTGGTGTGGTGCTACAGGTAGAATCTCAAGAAAAAATAAACTCATCTTTCGCAAGTCTTCCATTGTTATCTCTCCCTAATATAACAATATCGCAAGGTGCACAACTGCTTACAAGTGATGAAGCAACGCTTGTTGGGCTGCTTGTTTCAGAGTTTGATGGATCGACGGAGTTTCGTAAAAAGCTAAAAAGCATTGAGTTTGATGTTCAGAAAAGAGAGATACGTGCTCGTTTTGATGGACTCTCTTTATATGCAAAGCTAACCCCTGAACGAGATGCTCGCTTACAAGTAGGATCACTCGCTGCGACTATAGAACAGCTAGCAGGCGAGGGGAAGTTACCTCAAGAGTATATCGATGTGAGAATCGACGATAGAGTTTTCATTAAATAAAGACCTCCGTAAATAAGTAGTAGGCTTAAGAGACGTATATTTCTTTGGCTGGTTAGGGAAGCCCGCTCACCCGCTCTTACCCTGTTATAGTTCGCAAAGTGTTCATAAATTATATAAAAACATACTTATATATATAAATAAACAAAAGTCAAATATTGTCAAACGGCAGGGAGGGGTGAACAGGGAAGAAAGTATACAAGTATATTTAATCGTGAAAAAGCAAGTGATTTCACGCATGTAAGTGTGGATAACTTATAAGTAGCAAAAAGTACTACGACTGCTTGGCCCTGTAAGTTTAATAGGTGAAGCTATAAAGATTAGAAATAAGTAGCAGCAACGGCAGTAACATCAAAATTTTATGAAAAGCAGGCATTACTTTAAAAGTGCCCTATTTAGGGTGGTATAAGGAATCAACTATTTATAAGATATGCACGTCGCAAAATATACATTGTGCGACGTCATGTCTATGTTCGCTTTCTGTCCTCTGCTGCTATTCTCGCCTAGTAATTTTTCTTCAATTCTGCTAAATATTTTTATGTTTTATAAAAAATCCTCTATTAACCTGCTCCGCTCTAGTTTTATTGTTTTTTTCTACATTAGCGTTATTTTCACATATTTAGGTATAAATAATAATTCTTAGTATTGTTCGTAAAACGTTCAGTTTTGTATGTAACTCTTTATTGGGTAACAGAACCAGGCACCTGTCTTGATCGTTGATTCATTCTTCGTACTGCTGATTTTTCTAATAGTTCCGTAATGGCATCAATATCGCCGGTTGGTTTCGTCATAAAGCGTCTTAAACCAAACCTTGAGCTATCCTCTCTATATTTACTGATCGATTTTACGCCAAACTTAGGCGACACGGGAACATACATTAGTAGTGTTCTTATGGTAGTAATTTCTGATTTGCTGCTCGAAGCTGAAGAATAAGCTTTTCCTGAAAAATCAAATCCAAGGATGCGTGATTTTAGTGTGTCGGGTAGACCGACTATCCGATCAATCTCGCCACTATGAGCTTTTGCTCCATTCGTTACTAATACTGTAGCGTCCGTGGCTGCAAATATAGACAGTGGATCTTCTATTGGCACAACTTCAATATCAGCAAATCTTCCATTAAAAGGTATTGATTTAGCCGGTATGAGCCTCGTTATATCTAGTCTGTTTCGCCAATCTTGTACTGTCCCATTATCGCTATCTATAAATTCGGGAAGCCCGTTCTCAAATCTTGTTTTAAAATCCCACATATCTGCGAATTCTAGGACTGTATCAGGACCATGTTCGAATGGAACATGAGGATGTAGCGCCTCGACGTCCTCGACGGTGAATTGAGGGGGTATTGAGGACATAAAGAGTTTTATTCCTTGTCGGCGAGGGTGTAGGTGGCTTTTGCAGTTCGTTTGAACTGTGGTTTGCCTTGCAAGTTGAGTAGAATAGTCGTTTCTTTAACAAAACGGCGCTTTAGGACTCGTTTAACGATTTCATCACGGTGTAGTGGCTCTGCAGCGTCTTTAAGGACTTCTGTGATAACGTCAGCAACTGTTCCCTGTTTGAAGCCCCACTCTTTTAGAGCATAGATGCCGCGTCCAACGAGGATAAATCGCTTGTCTTTGATAAGTTCGTTGTGGATAGCTTGAGTGGTGACATCTTTTCGTTTAAAGTCAGATTCACGGATTGCTTCAGCGATTTCACCGAAGTGCATTTGCTTGCCGTTTTCATGAAGTATAACGTAGATTTTGTCTCGAATGTTCTTAGGATTAACGGTTGGCCACTTGATCAGTCCCCATCGACCGTTTAGTGTTGCAAGGTCTTTGCTGACGGTTGCAAGCGCCTCAACAGATTTTGCTTCTGGGTGGCCCATTGCGCCAGCGATCTCTTCAATAGATACTGGTTTGCCAATTTTCTTGATTGCTTCGATGACGTGACCGACGTTTTCACGAACAGTTTTTTCAGAATGAAGTTCCTTGAGTGATACGGCGTTATGGAAGTGGTCATTTTCGCCGACATGGGTTAGCGCTGGGGCGAGCTGAGCAAGAAATGCAACTCTTGAATGATCGATTTTTGACGGCTTCGCAACTACTTTGTCAGTTAGGTCAGTGACTCTCGCGACATTACCCATTGAAGTGATGTGCTTGCTCAATACTGATTCGATAGCACTGATGTGAGGGAGCTCTTTCGCTGCAACACTCTTCAGTTTGGTCATAACAGCTTTTTCTAGCTGGCGGACGCGCTCACGAGTGATACCTAGCAGCTCCCCTATCTGTTCAAGAGTCTCTTTACGGTCATATAATCCATAACGACGGGATATAATCTCGCGTTCTCTTTCACGATCAATAGTCTTTAGAATATCGCCCACAACTTGTTCAATGTTCAGTGTCTGTTCACTAGCGTCGGCTACTTCTGCCATACTCACCTGCTCTTTCTATAATAAGTCTATTTTAAAACAAAAGTTTTTAAAAGTCAACATTTGTTTTCTTATAGTCTTATTTTACCAGCTTATAGCTATTTATGCATATAGAATGTATGTAGATATTACTACGAAACATACCCTTCCCTCTGTACATATTGTGGAAATGTGACAAATATTGCACTATTAAATTATGCTTATGTTTATTTTTCGCTGTTAGTTCCGTTTAAAGGTGACAAATCATCCTTAACTTAATAGATTTATAAGTTTGTGTGTTTAATTTATCACCCATTTTGACGGCAAAACGGGTGATGCCCAAAACCGCCAGCCGGAACTCTAAAACATGACTAACAAGCTCTCCCAGAGTTACCGTTGCTTCGAAGCATACTCGCCGAGTACCGGCGAATCAGATTTTTGTTGTTTTCTTAGTTACTTACAAAAATAAGCCTCGCAAACTACTCGGTAACTCGGAGAGGCTTATTAATCAGTTTTAGAGTTTTTATGGCTGGGATAGCTACATTCAGCAACACTAGTACAAATTATATAGTAGAATCTGTACTTGAAGGTGGAACGTGTCGTTCTCTGACGTGCCATTCTTGTTTGCTTTTAGGTAGATCAAATACCGAATTTGGTGGATTTACGTCTGGGATAGTCCAAGAAAGCGGACTGTCTGGTTCTGCTTCTACAACTATTTCTCCAGCTCTGTTTTGCAGCCCTAGTATTTTATGTCGTGTTTCCTCATCGTCTTCTAGCCTTGCATCCGAAGCTTTTCTAGTAAAATAGTCAATTGTTTCGTGAAACGCCACGTAACCAGTTGTTACCGCGTCAACTCGGCTGGTCCAAACATCAACATCTGCTTGTTGGGCTTTGACTCTGTCCGCATTATCATCTCTATTGCTCTGTTGGATGTCTATAAGTCTAAACGTAGCTTTTACGAACGTAAATGCTAAACGAGCTAATTCAGGTGATAATGTGTGACGTACAGCCACACTCCCATCTGCAAATTTTTCAGCTAGCTCGATATTCTTTGCTTCAACATAGCGTTCTAAGTATGGTCTTCTGTCACCTGCTTCTATTCCGATTTCATTATTGTGGTCAATTAGTGTTGGTAAGCTCATAATAAAGAAGTATATCCCAGTGAGCAACGAAGTAAAAGCAGTAGCTTCTTGATGCCATCGGGCTTGTAGCTGAGCTCCCAGCCATAAAAACTCACAGAACTGATTGACTGGTTTGTTTTGTTCACTGAGTCATTTGCGAGGACGTTTTTTGGCAAATAACTAACGGAAAAAGCCAAAAACGGTTCTGGCCTCTCTGAGGACAGGTTCGTTCCGCAGCAACAGAGAACTGAACAATCCGGTTAGTCATGTTTTTGAGTACGGCTGGCAGTTTGGGCGTCACCCGTTTGTTGCCAAATGGGTGATGAAAAGAAGCTCTTAAGAAAAGTTATTTCTTTTTAGCGGCAGGTTTCTTGCGAGTAGTTTTCTTCTTGGCAGGAGCTTTCTTGGCTGTTTTAGCACCCTTCTTAGCGAAGCGTCCTCTTCCCTTTTTGGCTGGTGCGTCTTTTATCATCAGGATAGCTTCTTCTTCAGTAATCGTCTCAGGGTCACGGTCTTTTGCGATACGTGCATTTGTCTTGTCTTTTTTCAGATAAGGGCCATATGGGCCATTCAATATCTCTATTCCGGCAGTTTCGAATACCTTAATCGGCTTTCGCTTTTCGGTGATTGTGTTAATAATCTCCTGTGCTTCTTCTAGCGATATAGTCATTGGATCATGAGGTTTTATAGAGAAAAATGCTTTTTCAACCTGTACGTATGGACCAAAACGGCCAATGTTTGCACGAATATCTTTACCATCTTTGGTTTGTCCAACCAGCCGTGGAAGCTTAAACATCTCTAACGCTTCTTCGAGCGTCACTGTTTCGAGGCGCGAGCCTTTAGGAAGTGGTGCAAACCGAGGCTTTTCGTCATCAGTTGCTTCACCCAGCTGTAACATCGGTCCAAATCGTCCAAAGCGAGCAATAATCATATTGCCTGATTTAGGATCAACGCCGATTTCTCTGGCTTGAGATACAGTAGAACGGTCGATGTCGCCTGATTTCTCAATTAGCTCGTGGAACGGCGTATAGAAATCTTTGAGCATGGTGTTACGGTCGAGTTCATTGTCGGCGATTTTGTCGAACTCTTGTTCAACTTTTGCCGTAAAGTCGTAGTCCACGATTTTTTCAAAATAGCCGGTTAGGAAGTCACTGATTACTTTTCCAGTTGGAGTTGGAACAAGTTTGCCTTTGTCAGCACCAGATTTTTCAGTTTGCAAAGTCCGTTCGATCTCTCCGCCGTTCAATTGTAGCTCTATAATCTCGCGCTCTTCACCTTCATTTTCACCTCGCTCTGCATAGCCGCGCGCTTGTACAGTACCTATAATTGTCGAATACGTACTTGGGCGACCTATACCGAGCTCTTCAAGCTTCTTTACTAAACTACCTTCTGAGTAACGTGCGGGTGGACGAGCAAACACCTGCCGTGCGGTTGCTTGGTTCAATTCAAGCGTTTGATCTTTCTTTACAGGTGGGAGAATGTCTGGATCTTTTTTGCCACCGCCATAAACACGCAGGAAGCCATCAAACTTGATCACCTCTCCTTTAGCTACATACGCTTTATTGTCAGCATTGTTGGTTATTTTTACTGTTGTACGTTCGATTTTGGCAGCGGCCATTTGACTGGCGAGTGTTCTGTTGCGGATAAGACTGTACAGTCTTTGGTCATATTCATCTGAGGTAACGACTGCCTTAGAGATATTTGATGGGCGGATTGCTTCGTGAGCTTCTTGGGCGTTAGCTGATTTAGTCTTAAAGCTTCTAACTTGTGAATAATCATCGCCGTATTCTTTTGAGATAAAATCTTTCGCCGCGGCGATTGACTGACCAGATAAAAATACCGAGTCAGTTCTCATATAGGTAATATGTCCGTTTTGATACAGACGTTGGGCGCTGCTCATTGTAGCTTTTGAGCCAAATCCAAGCTTCGAGTTCGCATCCTGCTGAAGTGTACTAGTGGTGAAAGGCGCCCCAGGGTTACGGGTGCCCGGGCTGACGGTGATTTCAGCGACTTTATGGGCTGCATTTTTGATTATTTCAAGATAGTCCTGAGCCTCTTTTTCAGTTGCAAAGCGCTTCTCTAGCTCTGCTTTGAACTCACCATCTTTCGTGGTGTATAGGGCTGCTACTTTAAACTCAGACGAACCTTCAAAGCTTTCAATTTCTCGTTCGCGCTCAACAAGTAGCCGTACAGCCGGCGACTGAACACGGCCAGCAGATTTGCCACCGGGGACCTTTTGCCAGACGACAGGCGACAACTCAAAGCCAACGATTCGATCAAGTATCTGACGCGCCTGTTGCGCTTCAACCAACTTCATATCAACGATTCGTGGGTTTTTAACCGCTTCTTCGATTGCAGACTTGGTGATTTCATGGAACACAATTCGTTTTGTCGAGGCTATATCTAGTTTTAGGGCTTCACACAGATGCCACGCGATCGCTTCGCCTTCACGGTCTTCGTCAGTTGCGAGCCATACAGTATCAGCAACTTTAACCGCTTTACGAAGTTCAGCGACTGTTTTTTTCTTGTCTGAATCGATTTCGTAGGTGGTCTTAAACTCATTATCTACATCTATTGGTGGTGTGCCGTCGCTGTTTTTCTTTGCAATAGAGCGAACATGACCAATGCTCGATAGCACCTTGAAATCGCTCCCAAGATATTTTTCAATCGTCTTAGCCTTCGCCGGACTCTCTACTATTACGAGATTTTTAGCCACTTTATTGAATGTTCCTTACCATTAGCGTTTAGTATAGCGCACATACATATACTATATACGACAGTCGCGTAGTCTAACTCATAAGCTAGTAGTTATGCAAATTTACCGAATGTGCCATGCACCGATGCTGTTCTGGTAGACACGCCCATCGATTTCTAGCATAGTGAGCGAGTTTTGAAGTTCTGAGGTCGCTAGCTGTAGCTGAATTCCCAGTAGTGCTACGTCGTGCACGCCGTTACTGATAGCGCTCAAGATAGCCGTCTCTTGTTCGTTGCTTCCAAGTAAACTTTGTTGCGAATTTTGATGAGAGATGTTGAGAATGTGCAAGATGTCTTCTACTTCAGTAATTACCCGCGCCTCATTCTTTAGCAGAGCATTCGTTCCACCACTTAACTGACTAGTAATGGGCCCAGGAACCGCATAGACGGGTATTTGCATCTTTAACGCGTGAGAAGCAGTGTTGAGGCTCCCCGACTGTTCAGCAGCCTCAGGGATGATCACGGCGTCACTTAAAGCGGCAATGATACGGTTTCTGTCGAGGAATTCGTGGCGCATGGGTTTGTGGCCTGCTTCGTATTCGGATAGTATCGCGCCGCCACTGCTCACTATCGCGTCGGCGACGCGCCTGTTAGTTGCTGGGTAGACGTTGTCGAGACCGCTTGGAACAACCGCTATTACCTTCCCGCCAGCCTCTAGTGCACATTTTTGGGCGAATACATCAACACCAAGCGCATTGCCGCTAATGATCGTTACTCCTGCCCTCGCAAGTCCACTGCTAAGCATCTCAGTCACCTGCTGTCCATAAGGAGATAGCTTCCTGGTACCGACGATTGCGACTATTGGTCCCTCTATTAGGCGCTTCGGATCTATCCCCACATAATGAAGCATAGCGACCTTTTTACTAAGTCGAGACAGCTTGTCTGCTGTCGTACCTTCAAGCACTAGCTTTTTCATACTACCTTTTTGCTATATTTACAAAATAATAACTTAGTATTGACATCAGGCCACTTTATTGCTATAATTGCAACTTGTAAGCATCAGATTAGATGCATTACGTACCTTTTACCCCTAAATTCTATCATCATTTACCTTATGGTGGGTATGATAGAGTTTAACGTTTTACAACTGCTTTTGATCGTTGTTACCCTCCACGCCCTTTAGCTGTCGTCCTAGAGACGAGAGTTGTAAAACATTTATTCCCTTTAACCCCGCACACCAACTCGTTTTATTAGAGATCTGGATCGTGACGGTACAACCTATGAGTGGGCTTTTTGAGTTACTTTTGCGAGATAACTTGAAAAGAGGCCTTCAAGGTGGGTTGAAGGGTGTAATGAGCCTCTAGCGGTGCCCACCCCCTCTAGAGGCTCTTTATATTTAAAGTCGTAGAGCCGGCGGTGCGCCACTCGCTTTCTGCGAGCCCGAAACTTCTGCTTTCAAACAAGTTTGAAGCGAAGATTTCTTTGCGATATGCGCTTATAGCGCTTCTCACCCGCTGAGAAAAGATATTATTACGGGCCAAAACTATCCTCAACCCAATCGTACAAGTAGGATATGAAATTTTCCTTTCCTCTTTGGCGTTATGCGCCTGTATCTTCGCAGTTTGGAATAATCTGATTAGTAGAATAAAAAATAAACAAGGAATAAATGTATGCCAGAGTTTAGTGAAGGAAGAGACTACAGTGCGGACACTAGAGCTGAGAAACCAGAGCCTGAGGCTCGAGATTTTTCTGCAGCACAAGATTGGATACGTAGATCAACTGAAGCACACCATCCAACTGACTTTGTTGATGAATCTGAGATGGAACGAAGCTCAGAAACTGGCCCAGCTACAGAAGCAGATACTACGCCAGATGAAACTACAGATCCGCCTCCTCAGGAACCTAGACTCACTAGAGAACAGGCATTGGCAAGTATAAAATCACCAGACCCATGGGCAAACACATATGGTGGTCGTAAATCGTCTTAGCAGTAAGTCTTGTTCTTGCTTATTCTTGCATGTTTAGGGTTTACGTCGTAGAGTTTAGTGATTATGGCAGAACAGTTAGAACGACCAGCAGATTTTTGGTATCCAGATGAAGATTATTATGAACGAATAGCGGATCGAGATGTTAGTTCGTTTATGCATTGGGCTTGTAGAGTTGGTGTAAGTGCATACAGTGCGTATGAAACCGGGAGAGTCGTCACTGATACAACTCCTTGCTTTGATGCTATGCAAGCGGAAATAGCTCAAGGAAACACAATTACTGTTGGAACGCACAGAAATAGGTTAGAAACTGTGCTGTATCCAATTGCACAAGAAAGAGTTGGGATTCATCATGCTGGACCAATGTCAAAATTAGAATTATTCCAGAAGAGATACGAAAGATACGTCATGCACAAACTTGGAGCATGGATAGTTGATAAAAACGGTGATGCAGATATGGCTGGCATGATGTTAGCAGTAGACGGTATATTACACCGTGGAGATAACAACCCTGGAAAACGACGTGGTGTCTTCCGCCGAAAGGTAGTGAATGGAAACGGTATGATATACCCAGAAGGCGAACGAAAGACAACGGATGTTCGAAACGTTGGAAAGATCAAGCGTGGAACAGCAATAATTGCTCTAGTTAACGGTAGTCTCATTTTGCCGTCTGCATCAGCTGGACTATCTGTTGAAAAAGATGAGCGAGGCAACGTACTTCATAGAGACGCTAAGACTAAATTTGGCCGTGGTCCACGAGTAGTAATTAATTTCCACGATCCGTTTAGGCTTGAACCATTATCAATTCCGCTTGGTGCTGATGGCTCATTCTCTGAATCACCAAGAGACAGTCATAGCCAACTTAGAGAATTAAGAGAAAGAAGCGAACTGATTCGTGAAAGTTTACAGAAATCTCTCACGAGAGCTTATGAAGTGAGAGATGAAGTTTCCTCTGAAGAGACTGGATATGCAGCTTAGTTTAGAAGAGATATTAATCGTCGTTAAGCGCGGTGGTGTTGTTGTTGCGCCTTCGGACACAGTGTACGGGTTGATGTGCTCTGCTCTGTCGCCTGCTGCTGTGAAGAAAATGTATGAAATAAAGCAGCGAGAGGCCAAACCAGGGACTATATTAGCTGCAAATACTGCTCAGCTGGTTCAGACGGGCTTCTCAGAAGCAGATGTGGCCCAATCAACGCTCTACTGGCCGGCTGCAATCAGCGTGGTACTCGATGCGCCAGAATCACTAGAATATCTTCATATGGGGCTTGATTCGCTTGCCGTCAGGATTCCCCAGCCTAAATGGCTGCGTGAGCTGCTCGAGCTCACCGGACCGCTAGCGACAACGAGTGCGAATCTACCCGGAGCACCAACTGCTGTGTCGATCTCAGAAGCGAAAAATATTTTTGGTGATAAAGTAGACTTATACGTTGACGGCGGGAGTAATAAAAATGCGCAACCATCAACCATAATCAAGATTCATAAAGACGGTACAGTAGAAACGCTTCGCGGTTAACTAACAGATATAGTTGCATCTTGCAGCGGTCCGACTGTTCGCTCGTCTATCAGCGCGCAGGCTTCCTTGAGTACTTTTGGTAGTTTTCCTACTTCTGTCTCAGAGAAGTTTTGTAGCACGAAGTCTGCACTGTCCATTTGCTCGTGAGATTTTGGTCCAATACCTATTCGAATACGGCCAAAGCCCTCACCTGCGTGCTGCAGGAGTGATTTGATGCCGTTATGCCCTGCACTGCCACCACCAACTCTGGTGCGGATTGTGCCAAAATTGACATCAAGCTCGTCGTATATGGCTAGTGTTTCAACATCAGTAATTTTATAAAAATTCTGTACTTTTTGCACTGCTTCCCCACTGAGGTTCATCATGGTTGTCGGTTTAATCAGAATAACTCGAGTACTTCCGACGGTGCCGGTTGCGATGTAGCATTGTAGATCTTTTTTCTCTATCCAATCAGAAAAATCATGTGAAGCTTTATAGCGATCGATTGCCATAAATCCGATGTTATGCCGGTTTTTAGCGTGCGCAGCGCCTACATTACCGAGCCCTACCACCAATAAGTTCTGACTACTGCTCAGCGTGTATAGTGGCTGCGATTCGTTATAATTCGTGTTTTTGCGGTCAAATAATCCCATTAGCTAACAGTATAAAGTAGAAGCCTAGAACAAGCTAGGAAGCCCAGTTATCTTCGTCAGTGTTTTGACGTGTTTCTGATTTTGCTTGTTTCTTCTCTTTGTACTGTTTGTTCTTGTCACGGTTACCGTTGTTCTTGAATTTCTTAGGCTTGTCTTCATCGCGGTCAATGAACCAAAGCTGTACAGGTGTGCCGGTATAATCCCATGATTCACGCATCATTCGGTCCATATGGCGCTTGTAGCTCCAGTGGAGGAATTTTGTCTGGGAACCAAACACTTTGAATGCAGGAATAGGATTGTCTTCTTCCTGAACCATATAGCGTAGTTTTGGCATGCGGTTTTTGAGGCCAGCTGGTGGATGACGACCAGTGACGGCTTTGAGCCAGTTGTTGAGTTCTCTGGTAGTGCGTTTCTGTGCACGTCTGTCCATGATTTCTAAGGCGACGTCGAATATCTTGGCGACGTTTTTACCTGTTTCGCTACTTGTAAATATGAGTGGCGCCCAAGGTACAAATATAAAGTCGCTTTGCATTCTGCGTGAAACTTTACTGTGCATATCCAGAACCTTCGGTGCTGGCGCTTCGATAGCCTCGACTTGTGCCTTCTCTTCGGCCGCTTCTTGCAAGGCCTTGCCTTTTTTAGAGCGACGCTTTTCGACAACTAGCGGGTTATACTCTTCAAATTCAGTATCTTGCTTCATTAAATCCCATTTACTGATAACAATAACCAGCCCCTTGCCCGATTCTTTGACCATGCCAGCGATTTTCTGATCAAGCGCAACGCTTAGTTCGGTAGCGTCAACCAGCAGTAGACAGACATCAGATTCTTCGATTGCTTGTAAGCTTCGTAACACGCTGAAGTGTTCGACGCCTCTTTCGATTCGGCCACTTCGGCGGATGCCTGCTGTATCAAGAAGTTCTATCTCGCGTCCCATATATTTGATGAGTGTTCGGTTGATGTCACGAGTCGTACCCGCTCTGTCGGCGACAATGGCCTGCTGCTTCTTTGCGAGTGTGTTGTAGAGGCTACTCTTACCAACATTTGGACGACCAAGTAGCGCGATACGCACGCGGTTGTCATCTTCTTGGATATAAGCTTCTGGCAACGCTTCTTCAAGTGCCTCTTCTAGCGCCTCAAAGCCAATTTTCTGCGTCGCAGAGGTCGCAATTAGTGGTTTGATGCCTAGTTTTTCGAAGGCTTGGATTTGTTCTTTTTTGGCTTTATCAGCTTTATTTACAAGCAGTATGAGTTGTTTGCCGCTCTTAAATGCAAGCTTTGCAACGCGTCGGTCCTCTGTGGTAATGCTCGTCGTCGCTTCTACAGTAACCAATATAACGTCAGCACTGTTGGCTGCTTCGACAATCTGATCTTGGATGGTGAGCTCAAACGAGTCAGCAGCATCTTTTAGGCCAGCAGTATCAACTAACCAGAACTGTTTACCGGATTCGAGCTCTGCTTTTGCAGTGATGCTGTCACGAGTCGTACCAGCTTCGTCAGCCACAATCGCTTCTCTACGGCCTAGAATGGCGTTAAACAGACTGCTCTTACCGACATTGGCGCGTCCAACAATAGCAACAATAGGCACACGCTTACCCATCATATACTCCTGTTAGTCGCAAAGTATGTCTATATTGAGTATATTTGCGGCGTAGCACTGTGTTGGCTGGCTGTGATGCTCGCTTCACTATATTAAAATAAAGCTCACTGTGCTTCTCGCCGTCGCCCTGTGCTATATCCGCATGGCTAACCATGTGTATTTTTGATTTATTCATTACAGTCAAGTATACCAACAGAGGTGAATTATTGCAACCATTGACAAAATATGATATAATTAAATGATATATAGTTCTCTAACTAATCTTAAGCTACATCAAGTAGTTCATCTCTGTTACGATAGGCAATCTCATCCGCTAGGCGGTTCGATTCCTCGGGATCATATAGCGTAATTGTCGTGTCTTCTAGCACTCGTATTGATCGTCGCTCCATCTCTGCATCTGATGGCATGTCTTCTTCAGTCACGCTTATTCGATCGTGCGTGAGTAATTTATCTTCATAGAATAGCGCTGGATCACGAGGCACGGAGAGATGTTTTAGCGTATAAGTTTTCACTAATTCATAGTCTAATGACATGTCACGCGCGCCTTGCATGACTGTTTCAAAGATTGGGCCGTAGACCTTAGCATCACAGAATCTTGCAGCCCAAGGATCTAAAATAAGTTCGAATGTTCCACGCCAAGATTTCTGAGGATCTTTTTTCCCATCATCGTTCGCCGCAATGTCTGGTTTGTTTCGATCATTATTGATAATGAGTACTTGGTCGGTTTCCGTATCGAGTACAGCGTTAAAGCGATGTCTTTGGTCATATGCTCCAAACACTACCTCGACAATTGATGAGTGTAGTCGTAAATTTGGTGCGAGTAGCGTTTGTATAACAGCGCTGCGCTCACTACACACGCCGCTCATTTCTGATGTATCTACGCCCTCAGCTAATGCTTCAGGTAGCGTGCTAGCGTCGTGGTGCTTCCAATAATAAGGCAGTACTTGTTGAGTTGAGTAAACGTAACTGCACCAAGCCCACTTTCAAGCAACGCTGGCTCAGCTCCGTTCCTATACAAAGATTGATAAATATGAGGATTGTCCTGCCCTATTTGCGGAGCAAAATCGAGAAAATCATCAGTTACATGCATCTATATACTATAGCATAAATTTTACTAAAAGTCTATAGTATTTTCATTTGTTTTGGAGCGAGTGTCTCTAGTTTGTAGGGACCAAGTTGAATACGGTGGAGGCTTACGATTTGATAACCGAGCACCTCAAAGCTTCGCCTGATCTGCCTGTTACGTCCTTCGTGGATGCTCACTTCGTAACTGTCTAGTTTGCTCATTGGTGTCACCATGAGCTTGCTAAGCCGGTCGTCGTTAATATCTACACCTTTGGCCAATGTAGCTATCAAACCGTCTTCAAGCGGTTTGTTGAGCATAACGTGATAGATTTTTTCTTTGTCATTGCTCGGGTGGGTAAGTTCTTGAAGTAATTGTCCGTCGTCAGTTAATACGATGAGTCCACTCGAATCCTTATCTAATCTACCAGCAATGTTGAGGTCCTGCATGCGGTTTTGTAGTAAATCGTAGACAGTTGGAGCCCCCTGCCCGTCTTTACTGCACACATAACCAACAGGTTTGTGAAGCAGCACGGTTGTATATTCCCGTTTGACAGCAATGAGTTTTTTGCCAGCTACAACTATTTGATCTTCTTCTGATACTTGTGTTCCTAGATTTGCGACTTTGCGGTTGACAACCACCTCTCCGTCGGCGATCAGCTGATCTGCTTTTCGACGTGATAATTCAGAATACTGCGCTATAAAGCGGTTAAGTCTCATAATAATAGTGTAGCAAAGTCACCAGCGAAGTCGATAGAGGTTAGAGTGCTATGGAGTTCGGATCTATTTTAGTATCTGGTGATGGTGGTTGTATCGCTTCGTCAGTCGGAGGTGCGGATGCGGGCGTGGTTGACGCAACCTGCTGCATCATATTGGTAGCAACAGTTGACATTTGTTCAGCTTCTTCTTCCTTCGCAAGTAGCTCGTCGAGTTTTGGTTTCATATCAGCGTTGATATCGTTGATTGGCTCGATGACTCTTTTGTTCGATTTAACTTCGACAGCCTGCTGAGCTGTAGGCTCCTCTATTACAGGAGTAACAGTAGCTGGAGCTGGTGCAATTGCGGGTTCTGGAACGGGTGCAGTTAGTTGTACGATAGGCTCTGGTACAACTGGAGCTGTTGCCGGAGGTGCTGGCTCAGCTGGAGGCGTTACCACAGGCACCGTTGTTGGTTCTGTGACTGCAGTAGGAATAGGAGCGCTGGCTTGAGCTTGTTGAGCCATGAGGCCTTCTATCTGCTCAGCAATAGCTTTTTCTTCGCTTACTGCTGTTTGCTCAATTGGGGCAACCGGTTGTTGCGCAACAGGCTCTTCAACAGGAGCAGTAACAGCTACTGGGACGGGAGTTGGCTCTGCTACGGGTGCTGGTTGGGGAGCTGCTGGAGCCATGGGCGCTGCCGGAGGGGCTGCTGCGGATTCTTCTACTGTCGGTGTCGGTTCTGGTGTCTCAACAACTTGTATCGGTGCTGTGGGGGCGGGTTCTATTGGTTCAGGCGTACTAACTACAGGTACTGCTAAGTCATTATCACTAGAGGCTGGCTGAGGCGTCGGTGTGCTAGACACTGAACCGCCTGAATCGCCTTCAAGTACTTCTTTTGCTACTTTTGCAACATCTTCTAGCGTTACTTGCGATTTTACAAGGTATCTGTCGGCACCTAGTTTTTCAGCTCGTGCTTTGTCTTCTGCTTGGGACAAAGCGGTCATCATAATAACTTTAACGTTTTTAGTCTCTTCAGTTGTGCGTAGTATATCAAGCATGTCAAATCCGCTAATTTTGGGCATCATGACATCAGAAATTATAAGATCTGGCTTTTCTTTCATTGCCACCGTTAAGGCTTCTTCACCGTCACGTGCCGTCACGATTTCGTAACCCTCCGCCATTAATCGAGCTTCATAAATTTCGCGTAGATTGTTGTCGTCCTCTACCAGTAGAATTTTCGCCATGCTGCTGATTGTTACCCTTCGCTGCTTAAAGCTTATGTATATTAGTTACTATTGTACACGTCTTGTCATAATTTTGCATTTTGAATCTCTGGTTGCGCGCTGGCTTCCTTGGTCAACATAGTGCGTGCTTTGTCGCTCGAAAGCCGTGGGATGTTGATATAAAACGTACTGCCCTTACCAACTTCACTCTCGACCCAGATACGACCACTGTATAAGTCTATTATCTTCTTACATATGTAGAGGCCAAGCCCTGTACCGCCTATAGTGCGAGTAGCTGAGTTGTCGACACGGTAAAATTTCTGGAATAAATGCCCAAGATCTTCTTTCGGTATTCCTGGTCCTGTGTCGGTAATATGAAACTGGACCACGTCGTTATCGCCGGTTATTCCAACGGAAATTTTGCCAGATTCAGTGTATTTCACTGCATTATCGAATAAGTTCGTAATAACTTCCCTGAAACGATCTGCATCGACGCTGGCATAGAGAAGCGGTCGTACGATCTTCTTGCTTGCATCTATACTTCTCGATGCTTCGCTTTGTGATCCCATGAGTAGCTCAAGTAGCAGCCCTTTTTTCTCCGCAGTAAACTTCAAATCTTCAACAAGTTTTTCAGTGAATTCGCCCATCTCGACAACAGTTGGATGGTTTGTTAGTCTTCCGTCCTCTGCTCTCGCACTAGTGAGTAAATCTTGAAACAATTTTCCAAGGTGTTGTGTACTGGCGTGGGCTTTTTCTAGATATGACCTTGCTTTTACGTCAATCTGTGCGACTTTGTCATTAAGCGCTAGCGCTAAATAGCCTTCGATAGCAGCGACAGGAGTACGCATTTCATGACTGGCAGTACTAATGAAATCAGCACGTTGCTTGTCTTGTTTTCGTTGTTCTTGGACATCACGCAAGATTGCAACTGCTCCAGTCGGACGTTTGTTCGCGTCAATAAGAGGTGATACGCTTACGTCAACTGAAAGCTGTTTGCCGTCTTTTTGGGATATCACTGCGGTGTTGTCTCGAAGCGCCTCACCTGTTGATAGTACGCGCTGAAATGGGTGCGCGCTATCTTCAATAATCGTACCTTTTTCATCGACGAATTTTAGGATTGATCGATAATCTAATCCGACAGCTTCAGCCTGTGCCCAGCCGGTCATATGAGCGCTACTAGGGTTAAAGACATGAATAACGTTGCCAGCGTCAATCAGTACAACGCCATCATCAATACTATTGATGATAATATCAGCTTTTTGCTTCTCGTTTTGAAACGAGGCTACTTGGCTTGTCGAGCCTTTTTTACTAAATAATCCCACTCTTTGTTCTCTTTTGTCCTACAGCTTGAAACTGCTTATTCTTTTCTATTGATATTCTACCATAAAAACTGCACTGAACATGTGTCATACTATTTGACATATATGAGCGTCAGTTTACTAATTTTCTTAGCTATCGTTCTCGTGGGTGCTTCCGCTGTGTGCTCAGGGTTGAATGTTGCACTTCTTTCACTTAATAACCGTGATTTAAGGCACAAAGCTAAGTTGGGCTCAAGACATGCTAAGCGTGCTCTTATTATCAGGAACCATGTACATTTTTATTTGTCTGGAATTTTGCTTGCAAATGTTGCTTTTGCATCGAGCGCATCAATTGTGCTGGGTGACCAATTAAGTGGTTTATACGCAGTATTTATTAGTACGATTTTGCTCGTCGTTTTTGCAGAAATAACTCCTCAAGCAATTGCGGTCAGTCGTGCGATGAAGGCGATTTCTATCTTCGCTCCTTTGATTACTTTTTTTGCATATGCTGGGTATCCCATCACTAAACCACTCTCAGCACTGCTCGATAAACTAGTTGGTGTTACGAAGACCTCGCTTCATACTCGAAATGAACTTAGTTTACTCGTCGCTGATCATCTTATTGGCGAGAGTGAACTTGATGAAGACGAAGTAGAGATTGTGCAAAACGCTATTCAGCTCAGTGAAAAGCGTGTACGAGACATAATGACGCCCCTCGACAGCACCTATTATCTGTTTGAAGATGAGATTATTGACCAATCAAAAATAGAAGAGCTAAAAAAGCAAAACTATTCGCGTATTCCAATCTTCAACAAACGCTTAACGCAGTCCAGAAGTTTCTTAATGCTAAAAGATTTGGTAGACATGGATTTTTCTGACAAACCGATGCACATAAAAGACCTCAAAACCTATCGAACTAAAACAGTTGGCTCAATGACCGCTCTAGATACAATGTTTCGCATATTTATCGCAGCAAAACGCCACTTACTTTTAGTTGAGAAAGACAAAAAGGTCATTGGTATTGTGACATTAGAAGACATGATCGAAGAAACTATCGGTCACGAGATAGAAGATGAGAGCGACTTCGAGAAAAATGATTAACTAGCTACCTATTTTGAGCACAGTTCCGCCGAGCTTTTCGGTGAAGTAGCTGTCGTGAGAGATGTAGATAATCGCACCGTGGTATTGCTTGAGTGCTGATTCGAGCTCTTCGATACTTGGGAGGTCTAGGTGGTTTGTTGGCTCGTCGAGCAGTAATATGCTCGGATCGCCGGCAAGCATATTGATGAGTTGTAGTCGCGCTTTTTGTCCACCACTTAGCTTAGAAACAGGCATATCAATGTCAGTTTGAATGTTAAAAAGGTATTGCCCCATAAGTTGTCGAACTTTCTGTCCGGTAATTGAGAGTTTTTTATCGTGATATGCTTGTTCGATAGCACCTTCTAGGGTGTAGTTCATGTAACTCTCGGGCAGCTCTTGTTCGTAGACACCGATAAGTGTTTGTGGCTCAACATCGATGACGCCACCATATATTTCGCTTTCCAGCTTTTTCCCCGTTGCGGTCGCAATAATTGCTTTGGCGAGCGTCGATTTACCGACACCATTACGTCCACGGAACTCGATGCGCTCGCCTTCGCGCAACTGAAACTTGATATCGCTAAACAGCGGATGATCATAGCCGAGGCTTAGGTCCTGTACATCTATCAGTTTTCTGTTTGAAGAACTATCAGACTTCGTTTTTGTGTCGATTGAGATGTTTTTCGCCTTATGTTTGCTGTAAGCTGCTGAGATTTTAGTATTGAGCTGACTTGCTGAATCTTGGTCGATCCAGAAACTCGGTTTATCCATAGCCTGCAACTTTTCTAACTCATCACGTGCGGTGTTTTCAAGCCGTTTGAACTGCGCAACCGTATCAGAGTCATGGGCTTTTTCTTTGAATCTCTTGAAGCGAATTATATCGCCCTTAAGATTTTCCATGCGTGATTCCCGAACACTGAATTCATTAACCTGAGTACTCATACGTGTTGAGTTTATTTTAAGGTATGCATCGTAATTCCCGCGGAATTCTTCTGCTTTACCGTCTCTAACCTCAATAATTTTATCGACAACTTGCAATACATCGCGGTCGTGTGTGATGACAATAACCGCATCGTTGGTTGCTTTCATCCAGTCTATAAACGCAGCTTTTGCGACGTAGTCCATGTGGTTGGTTGGCTCGTCAATAAGTGCAATATGCGCTTTGGCTCGTTGAACTTTGACTAGCTCCACCATACGTTTTTGTCCACCACTAAGTTTGTCGAGAGTACCATCAGCCATTGATGAATCAATTTGGTAGGCCTCTAACATCATTTTGATCTGGCTGGCAACTTCGTAGTAGCCGAGCTGGCCAAATCGGTCAAGCGCATCAGCATATTTTTGCATCTTCGTCTCGCTCGAACCCATATGAGCCGGATAGGTATCGATAATGTGCTTTAGTTTGGCAAATTCAGGTAGATCACCTGATATGTAATCAACAATATTAACCTCTTCAAACTCATGATGCTCTTGCCTGCTTGCGACCATGGTCATTCCCTGCTTGATGTGTATTTCACCGTCAAAATCTTTGTCTACGCCCGAGATGATGTTTAGAAGTGTTGTTTTGCCCGTACCGTTGCGTCCAATCAAGCCCACTTTTTCGTGCGCACTTAGACGTATCTCTAGGCCTTCATAGAGAATTTTAGAGCCAAAACTCTTTTCGTATACTTGAAAATGCGCAATCATTGGCTAACAGTTTACCACTGATTAGCATTTTGGCGGGTATGTGGCTATGTATAAAATTCTGTGGAGTGGTTTTTACAACCGTAAGATGCTAACGCTTGCTCAGCTTGCATAGTCTGAAAAATATATGTGGATAAGCCTCGCTTTAAATTGCTCATGGTTAATAAAATCGATTTACACCACAATCAAATGGGCGTACGATCAAAAAAGATCCGGTGAGGGGACATCTTATCAATATAAGGAGGATTACTCTATGGCAGCTAAAGCCGAATATAATATAAATTTCTCACCAGCCCAAGTTATGGGTTTCATGATCGTTATGATGGTGCTTATGATGGGAATGGTCTACTTTGTAACTAGCATGGTAGTAAATGGAAGTAGCGCATCAGCGCAACAAAGCAATACTGCATCACCACAATATGTTGTGGCAGAATCAGGTTCTAATGCAGGTATGTGTACCGAGCCAACAACACCTACAGCTGGTCAAGTACTAGGTGTTAACAGCGAAGTTGTACTTAATGGCAAAAAGTACACTGTACTAAGCGTATTTCCACACGGGCCAATGCAAATAAACGAAGACAACGATACTACTATTACCAACACGACCACCACCACGACGACGAGTGACAATCGCAACCAAGGTAATACCGACAATAGAAACAGTGGTAATACTGACAACCGGAATAGTGGTAACACCGACAGTAGATTCAGCGGAAACTCTATGTCTATGACTAATACCGATAACCGAAACAGTGGTAATACTGACAACCGAAATTCTGGTAACTCAACTGCTACAACAAGAGTTGATAACCGAAACAGTGGTAATACCGATAACCGAAACAGTGGTAACACAAATGCGCCCACCACCATTACTACCACCACGACAACTAACGCACCAACAACTAATACAAACAACGGCAACACCACAGCCACGAACTCTGGTAATTCTACTACTACAACTAACGCACCAACAACTAATACAAACAACGGCAACACAACTAACTCAGGAAATACAACTGAGGATAATGACACTAACACGACAACAACAACACAAAACAACGGCAACACAACTAACTAGTTAGAAGTGTTTAGTTCAAAAAACCACCATCTGTTAATGCAGGTGGTGGTTTTACTATTTTTATGAAAACTTAAATTAGGGCATATCAGTGGGATCGTTACAAAAGCGAGCGTCTTCGTTCCAACTACTGATTTCTGCCATGTCTGCATCAGAAATGGTGAAGTCGAAAATAGTGAGATTCTCTATAATGCGACTTTTTGTTTGAGATTTTGGTAAGACGACTATCCCCTGCTGAGTTGACCAGCGGAGCATAATTTGGGCTGGTGATTTACCGTATTTTTCAGCCATAGTGGCTAGTCTATCATCAGATAGTTTGTGAGCGTGTGTTAATGGGCCATAAGCTTCTAAAACGATGTTTTTACTTTGACAATAATTAAGCAGCTCTTTCTGGTTTAAAAATGGGTTGAACTCGACTTGATTGACCGTTGGAGTAACGGTAACTTGGAGCAAGAAACTGTCTAGATGCCTGATGGTAAAGTTGGATACACCGATTGCTTTCGCCTTCCCCGAGTTGAAAATTTTCTCCATCTGTTTATAGGACTCAACACGAGTTGGAACCGGCCAGTGCATCAAGTACAGATCAACATACTCCAATCCAAGCTTCTTTAGGCTGAGGTCAAATGCTGCCCCAACATCATCGTGGTCATCGTTCCACAACTTGGTAGTTATAAACAGTTCTGTGCGGGCGATTCCTGAATCAGCGATTGCTCTGCCCACTTCTTCTTCGTTGTTATAGATCGTTGCGGTATCAATATGCCGATAGCCGGCTTTTAGCGCGGTGAGAACGCTATCATAGGTTACCTCAGCCATCCGCCACGTACCAAGGCCGACAAGTGGTATTTTATTTGAGTTGTTGAGCGTAAGTTCTGTGATCATAATACTAGTATACGCAATCAAACCGACATTTGCGGATAGCTTAAAGATCTCTTTTCTTTATATTTTTTCTTCTTTTTCGATCAGCCCCAGCAGAATCGTCTGGAAAAAGCACCGCGTCGTTATGATAACGAACTCTTTTGTGTCGCTGTATCCTCGCTTTTATTTTTTTTGGAAACTGCTTGGCATTGTAGTTCATATACGAATAATTATACTCGATAACTTGAGCGCATCCGATATGATATATCTATGCAAGAAGCACGACAACTTAAATTAAATAACGCAGTATCTGTAGACGGTGAATGCGTAGTCTACGTCATGTCGCGCGACCAACGTGTTCATGACAATCATGCGCTACTCGCTGCTCAAAAATTTGCATTAGAGAGTAAACTGCCATTAGCCGTCGTGTTCATCTTGTTACCAAAATCAGGAGTTCGCTCAAAAGAACAGTATGATTTTATGCTTGATGGACTAGAAGATGTTAAATCTCAGCTTGAAGCGCTGCATATTCAATTTGTTATTGTTTCTGGTAATCCTGTTGAAGCAATTCCGGAGATTGTTGAAAAGCTTCACGCCAAAGAACTATTTTTTGACTTCAACTCACTAAAAGGGGTGAGAGCTATGCAAAAAACAATTTCTAAAAGCTTGAATATACCTTGCACAGTTGTTGATACGCATAACATAATCCCACTTTGGGTTTTGTCAGATAAAGAAGAATACGCAGCTCATACAATTAGAAACAAGATTCATAAAAACCTAGAATCGTGGGTAGTTGAGCCAGAAAAAATAGTGAAACATCCACATGAAGTAAGCGGTGGAATAGAATCTTTGTCTATTTCAGAAGCCCGCGTACTTGTCGAAGCAGATATAACTGGTGTCAAGTATACCTACAAGGCCGGAGAAAAAGCTGCGAATAAACAACTGAAGGACTTTATTGGCTCTGGCCTCGAAGAATATGCAACGAAAAGGAATATTCCAACAGAAAATGGACAAAGTAACCTAAGTCCTTACCTGCACTTTGGCCATATTTCGTCATTACGAGTCGCGTTAGAGCTTCTAAATGCGGCTTCTGAACCCCCGCTACTTTTCCTAAGAGGTAAATTGGTATCATACGAAGGCACACCAACGAAGATGGATAGTATAAATGCACTGCTTGAGGAGCTCATCGTACGAAAAGAGCTAGCCGATAATTACTGTTTTTATAACAAGGACTATGACCGTCTGGACGGCGCAAAAGACTGGGCCAAGAAAAGTCTCGGTGAGCATGAAAACGACGAAAGAGAGTTTATTTATAACTTAGACCAATGGGAGGCGGCCATTACTCATGATGACGCATGGAATGCAGCGCAGAACGAAATGATGCAAACCGGAAAAATGCACGGCTATATGCGGATGTACTGGGCCAAGAAAATTCTCGAATGGTCGTCCAGCGCCGAAGAAGCGATTCAGATAGCCATATATCTTAATGATAAATATTCAATCGACGGCGGAGATCCTAACGGCTATACGGGCATCATGTGGTCGATCGCAGGGATACACGACAGGCCGTGGTTTGAGCGAAGCGTGTTCGGCAAAATTCGCTATATGAATCGTGGAGGTCTAGAACGCCGATTCGACATAGAAAAATATATTGCCAACTGGAAATAAACACAGATCTATTTGTTTAAATACCATATCTGAGTCTGTAAAACAGTCGCAATACTCACCCACACCAAATACGGTACGAAGGCGATCGATAGAAGTCTATTGTGAGGCCATATTGTAATCGTCGACCAAACGATTGAGCCGAGTATTATGTAGATGACGAGCATTGCAAGGAAATTGTTCTTAAGCCCGAATTGAATTGGGGTAAATAGCAGATTGAATACGAGGTTGATCCAGAACGGCAAACCAACTTTCCAGTCGAGCTCTCCACGAATAACTTGCGTTAGCACATAAATATTCACTGCTGCGATAATAACGTATAGCACCGACCACACTTGTCCAAATACTGATGCATCTGGCGCCCAGTTTGGTTTTGCGAGTTGCTCATACCAAGTTTTTCCTTGCATAGTTACAGTATAGATCATGCCGTGGAGTGCTTTCAATGTGAAACTCTAAGCAAGTACGCTCAGAAAAGTTATCTATACAGCACTATTGATGACGATGACGTTGCCGAACCATATATCTTCGTGGATATCTGCAGGATCAAATATAATCTCGCTACCTAATCCGTCGTAAAGTTTAACGGATATGTCTATGGTTATTGTAGTTGGATCAGAGATATCAGGAAGAATGAATATTCCTAATAGCACTTTGTTATTTTTAGGAATAAGGTCGCCGTGCCCAACAACTATGCCGCTACTAGGTGGTATAAATTCCTGCATAAGCCATTCTTTGGGCTCTGTGTAGGCTTTTTCTAATTCTTTTTTCCAATTGCCTTTAGAAGCGTCTACTCCGACAATTACTCCTTTGGCTCCAGAAGATTTACTTTTCTTCAGAACGAGTTCTCTGCGGTTTTTTATGTATAGCTCATGGTTCAGTTTATCGAGCGGACGAGACGATGCAATGAAATCAAACGATAGTTCGTTTAAGTATTCTTTCATACCAATGAGTCGATCAATCTTGGGCTGGATTATTGATATGACGCCTGCCTTATCAAGTTTCCATAATTCTTCGGGTAACCCGCCTGAAGCTTTTGCAGTTATAGCCGTGTATGTTTTATCTTGGAGAATGACACCGTCGGGTCCTGCAGTCAGCACCTTTAAATTAGTGACATATATAACGTCGTTGTAAGCTCTCTTAACTGCATCATAATAGAGCCATTTTGGTTTATTGGGCTGAGTAATATAAAGAAGCTTATTCACTGGACCTAGCTTGGCCTCTTGTATGTTCTTTTGAATAGAAACAATTTTATCGTTTAACCGCTCAAGTTTGTTTTCGTCAAGCGCCTCAGCGCAATAATAGTCACAAAGCTCTGAAATCTCGTGCATACCGGCACCTCTGACGTTGATCTCGAGTGCTTTCAAGTTTTTTTCTGCACTGTCGTAAAACGCGTCAACCCTAACATAGTCGAATGGATATGGTTCGCTTTTTGACGGTGAAAAGTCTATGTCCTTGCAAACCTTATTATAAAGCTGCTCCATCTGTGAAGTTATCAAATCCATGTCATCCTGAGAGAGGATGAGGCTGAAAGTTTTTCTATATCGACCTGCAAATTTAGAAGTTTGATCAAATCCAGCAGACGTTTTGAGGTACACGTCTTTTGACGTGTTAACCTGCTGTAGCTTAGATTTTATTTGGCTAAGCTGTAAAGTTGTTTTTATCATATATAGTTGTCTTCCCTGCTTCGTAATAAGTTACGGTACCTTCACCGTAAATAGCCGTTGGCCTATAGTTATCATCGAGTATTAGCGTCGTCTGCTCATCTACGCCAATCCCAGTGAAATCGGATAATTGATCTATGACAGGTTTCAATCGATCCAGTCTATTATGTTTGGTAAAATGTGAATCAAAAATTGTTTTATCGATGAAGTTCATTCCTTGATTGACAGATTTTACTGCAGTGGCACCAAAAATAGTTTGCTCACCTAGAACCATCATACCAGCGCTACCGCCCCCGATTGCTTTAAGTGATGCAGATTTTTTTATTTCATCGAGTAATTTCAGCTCCTCACACAAACGTTTAATTAATGTTTCTTGTGAGCCTCCAGTGAAGTATATTGCATCTGCTTGATTGATTTTCTCCATAGCATTAGTCCGGTCAGAATAAGTGGTAATACTTGTGATACTAGGACCGCCAGTAGTTTCAAATAGCTGTGTCGGGTTAACCCATTTTTGCTGCCAATAATCTTCTTTGATCGCTAATGGAATTATTAACAATGTACTGATTTCATTATCTTTAAACCAGCCAGTTTTTTGTAATTCAAGTAAATGATCAAATTCTCTGCCACCGCCATTGATAAAATATTGCATACACTACAGTGTGCGGAATTAAACGTGACTCCGCAATAGCTAAACCAGTTTAGAATTTGTTTGGTGACCTCAACGAGAATATCAGGTATAAATTTAGCCCATCTGAAACAGGGTTTTGGTAAAATGGAAGAACTCTTTCGTTCCTGTAATAAACAAAAAATAAAAAAGAGGCACTTTTTAGCGCCTCTTTTAGAAACTTTATGGAAGACTTGCACCCACAGATGTAGCCATCTACCTAAATACTTACTAGAACTATTGAACTTTTTCGGCTACATATTTAATGTGCTGTTTCACTTGGTCTTCCAGATAATAAAATATCAAAAACACGAAATAGTTGTCAATAGTTATTTTACTACTTTAAGCATGAGGAACTTATTGATCCGAGCGAGAATATCAGGCATAAATTTAGCCCGTCTTGTCGCTAGGAGCGGCGGGTAAATGGGCGAATTCTTTTAGCTCGCTTCTCTTTGGAATCTTTACTTTAAAAACTCGCCGAAAGGGCAAGTGCTTAAATTGGTGGTCCCGCACAGGAATTTTTAGCACAGATATTTTAAGAGACGGTCAGGTGGAGAAAATTTTTATCACAATAAAAACAAATTATATTGTAATTTGTCTGATTTTTGATAATAGATTTTTGTAAATTTTGTAATTTGCTTTTGCTTCCCATTCTCTCTTAGTGCTTCCGTATCCAAGTGAAATATAAGATTTAAACGATTTAATGCAGCTTAGGATAAGAAAGGTATTTATATCTACATGACTCTCGTTTTTGAAAATCTCATACATTGGCTTAATATCATAGTCGGGGTCATTTCCGATCAGGTCTGCGCAGGTATGCGTATAGAGTCGTGCTAAATCGGTTTCTTTAGGAGCTAATTCTGCTTCTGGGTCAATCCAACTGTAGCCCTCTTCTTTGATTAAAATGTTGCCCAACTGCGCGTCGCCATGTGAAAAACCTACTTCCCTGACCTTTATGGTTTTTAGAAGATTTAGTAATTCGTTTGACTCGTGGAAAATGTTGCTGAGATTAGATAAAGATTCTTCCAAATCTGTGTACCATTTATTTTTATCCTCAGATTTAAGGTATTTAATTTTTGAAATTATCTCCAAGTCTAGTATTAGCTTTTTCATAATTTTAAAATCAATACTTTTACTGCGTAAGGGAGTGCCTGGCGAAACAGCCTCAAAAACTAAATAATTTGCTCCATTTATTATTATTTTTGGACCTAACCCGGATTCGTATAATAACTGGGTTGAAGTTTGAGCATTAAGAAACTGTCTCTCTGTCATATAAAATTTTAAAATGCAGTGTTTATTATCCTTGTCTATAGCGGAAAAAGTTAATCCTCCAACTCCTGAGGGAAAATGGTTATTAATTGTAATTTCATGTTCGCTAAGTACTGATTCTATATTTTCTATTGTTGAAGTAACGAACCAGTGACCACCTTCAGTTCTATCGATGAATTCTACAATGTTTTTCTTGCAAGTTAAGTTTTTTAGACAGTTTGGGTCGTAATTCCAGCTAGAAGATATAGATTTCTCTCCCCACATTAGGTTGTCTAGTTTTTTGTTGATCATTTCATTGCTAGTAGATTATTTTTCGCTCCACTGATGACAGTTCGAGCATATCCATCTATCCAGATACGATTTTTTATGAATTGGCCAATAATATGTAGCTCTTTTCTCATAGACCAGTCTTAGCTCAGTCTTACTTCGTGCGTTCTTGTTGTCTTACAAGGAGGCTTAGTAGCATAGTATTGATCGCTGCAGCAAGGATACCGATCCCAAAAATGAGGAATACGATCACGAACACCTTGCCACCTGTAGTCTGTGGAGTTATATCTCCGTAACCAACGGTACTCAAGGAGATTATGGAGAAGTAGAATGAGTCAAACCAAGTAAGATCTTCGAGGTAATGGATAACAATTGTTCCTATCGACAATATAGCAAGGCTGAGAACTGCTAATATGCGGAACCGCTTTTTTATGATGCGGGCTTCTTCGTCTGAAAATTTTCTTGTATTTTTCATTGTACACAAATTGTAGCATGAGACTTCTTGGTATGTTTCCAAAAAGTTGCTTTGGCAAAAAACTTTAGTAGCGCGAGATATCCGTAAGCCTTACCATCCCAAGTAACTAACAAAAAAGCTCGGTAACTTACCCTGGCTTTTTTGTTAGTGATGATTATTCTATTTTTCTATTTCGGTTCGTATAACGATTCCCTCAGAGTTTTCTGCGAGTACGTTAAACATGAATCCGTGGATGTAGCCAGTAACCCATCCTAGCGCAAAGTACACAAACGGAAGTACAATTATACTCACAATTCCCGCAGTAGCACCTAAAGCAAGACCAGCAAAAACACTGTCGGTTGCCTCTGTGTATTCGACTGTTGTATTCAGGCTGTACATTATTGCTATGCCCAGTCCGATTATTGAGCCAAAGACACCCTCAAACATAGCAATGCTAGAAGATTTTACGCCTGTAATTCTTGTATTATTTTTCTTTGCCATAGTTGTAACTCCTTTTTTAACTTTCTTTTCAATAAATGCGTAGTTGTTGCCTATGACTTCTGTCATAAGTAGACGCAACTGTGTGTTGAGTGCCAATACTGAAGCACCGATCCATACTAATAACCAGATGAATGAATTGTCGACTACATCGAGAACAGAAGCAATAACTCCTCCATCATGGAGCTGATCGAGAGACACATCCCCAACGAGAAGCATCACTCCTGCAAGAACAAAGCTGACACCCGCAAATGAGGTCATGGCCACTACTACGGATGTTGATAGCGCCGGTCTATGACTTGCAAATATGAAGCCAATAATTGCACCAGCGATGGCAAGCAGTAGCATCAACAGACCGTTGTCTCCTAAAGTTAGAACAACGCCTAGATAACTTAGTGCGGCAGCTCCAACCATTGCCGATAGAACATATACTGCAAGCTCAAGAAAAACAAAGGACAGCAATGACATCAGTACGCCGACAATCAGTGCCATCATGACTGCGATGCTTGTGCTGATTGCTCCTGTGCCAAACACCCCTTGTACACCTCCAAATCCGACCATTACCCCAGCAAATAAACCAGCTAGCGGTAGAATTACCCTGAAAAGTTTAAGCCCTAATACTGCGGTGAATAATCCCAGCAGTACTAAAGCAAATGCTATAAATATCATTACCTCTCCTCTTACTTAATACGTTAACAATACCATTGAATGTAAAAAAAATGAATGCGGCGTAGAGCCATCCCTTGGTCAACAAGATATTTGCTCAATGAAAACCCCCTGTTATACTAAGCGGCAAACGAGGACATAATTTAAATGAGTAAAACTATCAAACAACAAGTACAACCATTAACTATACTGGTTATACTGACGCTGGTTGGCGGGATTTTCTTCATTGAACCGTATTTGAGCGTAGCAGCGTTGGCTCTGCTCACAGCGTATATTTTCAATCCGGTCTATCTGTATCTATCAACTAAAACAAAATCTGGGCTGGCCATGACGCTGACCGTTTTTGCGGCGCTATTTACCGCGGTAATTCCTATATCTATAATTATGCTTCTCGCCTTTGGGCAGCTCACGACCTTATTTGATTCGGTAAACAACGGTAGTTTCTCACTAGAAGGTCAGAGTATTCAACAAGTATCTACGTCTATAAGCGAGACAATTAATGAAGTTGGTGAAAGCGTACTTGGCGTTCAGGAAGCGGTATCGAGCACAGAAGTCACCGACTTTGTTCTTAATTTTGCGCCAAAAGTACTTGATGGAGCCATCGGCATCGTAAGCGGTTTAGTGACTAGCGTACCTTCGTTCTTTGCTCTGTTTATTATATTTCTGTTCCTATTTACTGGCGCACTACGCTATCAAAAATCGCTTGTCGCAACTATTTTGGGCCTCAGTCCATTTGATGAAAAATTAACCAAAAAATACTTTGCAAAAATTGGGGCGATGGCAAAAGCTATGCTAAAGGGACAGCTTATAATCGCGACTGTTCAGGGATTCATCGGTGCTGCGTCGCTACTGTTCATAGGTCTTGGTGATTACTTCTTGGTTTTCGCAATACTGTTTTCTTTCCTGAACCTTATACCTCTCGGAAGCGGCCTGATTACGATGCCTATTGGCGCTATTGCTTTAGTTACTGGGAACGTTGGAGCGGGCGTACTGATATTAGCGACGCACTTTATCGTTGTTACAAACGTCGACAATATTTTGCGACCAAAGCTCGTTCCTGACGATGCCTTTTTACCTGCATCGCTACTGATACTCTCTACATTCGCCGGCGTCGCGTGGTTCGGTTTGCTGGGTGTGGTGTATGGTCCAATTATCATGATATTTATTACGACGACAATCGAGTCATACTTAGAACAGAAGTCTGTGTTAAGCAAAGATAAGCCTAAGAAGACTTAGTCTATGCACAATGGTACCAAACAAACATCGAAAAGTTTGCCAGCGCACGTGCTCCTGCTGGCTTACCGCTTGGGATTGACGATGATTATTATATTTGCGTCCTGGAGCGCGTATACGTACGGGTTTTCGAGGCTATTTGGGACTGAGCGCAGCTACATCATTCCGTTTATTATTGTATGGGCTGTTTCTGCGTATGTTGTGCTTCCTCGGCTGCACCGGTTTTTGACGAACATATACATTCCGAACTATTTCATAGGCAGGACCAGGACATCAGACGGATTTTATGGTGATCCAGTCAACATAGCGCTAAACGGTAGCGAAAAAGATCTCAAAACAGCATTTAAACGTGCTGGCTGGCTGCAGGCTGAGCCATTATTATTTAGCACCAGCGTGAAAATGGTTAGCAGTAGTATCCGTAAAAAGACCTATCCAAATGCACCGGTTAGTTCGTTATTCCTGTTTGGCCGCAAACAAGATTTCACGTTTCAGCAAGAAATGAACGGCAACCCACATGCCCGCCATCATGTGCGGTTTTGGAAGACACCAGATGGTTGGTACCTGCCGGGCGGATTTAAGGCGGACTGGATTGCAGCCGGTACGTATGACAAACGCGTAGGCTTTTCTCTGTTTACACTGCAGATAACGCACAAAATTGGTGAAAACACGGATGTCGAACGCGATTATATCATTACTTCCCTGCGATCGGTAAAGGCCATTAATAAGATCGATATCAAAAAACACTTCACGGCCGCATTCCACTCTCGCAACGGAGGTGGTGACAGAATACAAACAGACGGCTCACTGCCGTTCATAGACCTATAGTCTTAATAGCATGTCAGCTACTGTAGTAAGCTTGCATGCCCACTGTGTTTTTCTATGCTAGACTGCTATACATGACTAAACCAAAAAACTTCTCCATCGTTAAAGCTCCTGCCCCATTATTGATGCGTGCTGTTAGCATTGTTGTCGCTACTGATGCGCTCTATATATTCACGATTCTTTTTCTTGTCGGACTAAGGAACATACTCGGTCTTGACGCCACGTTGATTGGTCTCGCTTTTGTCTTGTTTTTTATTAAATCAGCGCTCAGTGCCTATGCGCTCTACGGCATACTAAACCCTTGGCTCAAGACGTCCTATTATGTGATGGATAAAAAGCTAGTTATCCATACATCACAATCGTCAAAAGAGAGTAAAGTACTGAACCTGAAAGAAGTTAGATCAGTTAGCGTGTCGAAGTCGCGCTTGGGTTCAGTGATGAAGTATGGCTCTATCAGGGTTCTGTTTGCTGAAGGTTCTTTTGAGCGTCAGGTTATCATAAAAGACGTCGCCAACCCAGAGCTCGTCGCAGGAAGACTTGATGTGTAATACTGGCATGCTCGTATGTGAAGTGATTTAATTCTTGTATTTTAGCGCATCATTTGAAACTTGTTATGCGTGATAGCTAGTTTGAGAAACCCGACGATAGTAACTGTATATTGATACACGCGGGCAAGCTGCTGGGGCCATGCAACAGATTGACCCAATAAGAAAAGCACAGTTTCTTGGCCTTATATTCTACTGAGCACCCTAGCTATGAAATTATAAAAATTCAAACACGAAACACACCTTTTTTACAGAGAAGAATCCTTTTTCTAAAGCCTTATCGTCTGAAAATTCTTCTTTGGTGATCCTGAGCGAATAGGAAGAATCCGCCCGTCTTAAGCTAAAGTTTGCAGGCTTAGCAGGCTCTTTAGGGTTCTGTTTGACTAGAGATCATGCTTTTTGTCTGTATCTACACATAATGCAATATTGATCGGCTTAAGTTTCTTACAGATTGTGATATTTTATAGCCCACTCGGTGGGTCTGTATTAGGAGGAAATACACTGACGATCATAGACAATATTTTGTCCTCTATATATGGAAAATCTGGGGCATTTTTATCTACTTTTGTTGATACTCCCAGCTCAAGGGGAGCCTCAATATATACCGCAATGATATCAGTCGAGCCAGTTATCGATAGTTGGTATTTTGTAGTGTCATTTTTTGCTGTCAAATAAGTACTCGTTACTTCTCCATACCCGGGCAACTTAAACTCACCAGTGTTTCTAGTAACAACTTCTAGATTATCTAAAACTATTTTCTCTTCCAAATTTATGACGTCTCTAGCGAATGATGTGTATATAATGTAGGTTACTTCTGGATGTTTCAAAAAGACATATTGATACGACGTCACATTTCCGTTATTATCACGACTTAATTTTAATTCTGACTTGCCAAGCAGTGGTTTGTCATACCAAAATTCGAAACCTGCTTCTTTGTTTACTATTCGGGAGTAGGAATTATTCAAGGTATTTGATCGTGCGGTTTCAAGATCAAATCCCTCAGAGATAAATTCTTCATCAACATCAGAAAAGCTCGCGAAACTAGCAGTTTCAATCTGCTGAAAGAGCGAAAAACTAAGGTTTGCTTCATCTAACTTACTATTGTTTGAAACATTGTAAATGTAGATAGACTCGTATAATCCTGTCTCTGCATCAATCTCAATTTTTATCTGTAGATTATTACATCCGTCTACGAAGTTCTTTACATCCGAACTTGGTGTTTCTAGTTTGGCATACACGAGGTAAGATCCTTCGGTTTTAACTTCTGTTGTTGCGTTATCAGTTAGTTTATTGCCGTTTTCGTTTGTAAGATAAGTATTTGCTAGATATTGTTGAACAACGTATGAATTTGCACCGGTGAATACGGAATCATCGTAGGCGGGAATATCAGAATCATCGCTATAATTCATATACGGTTGTGTATATTGCTCTGTGCTGGTATTAAAATACGCAGACTCTTGATTGTTTTTATACAGCAATGAAAGCTTCTGATAGGAAACACCCGATTCAGTATTTGTGCAAAGAGGTGCTTGTGCTCCATAAGTTGTACCTCCGATTATTTTCCAGAAGTTTACATCATTTGACTCTGGTAGTTCATCCGCCAACGCCTTTTGGTATAGCTCTTTAAGAAGAACTGTATTGCTCAAATTATCAGAGTTTGGTTGATAAAGAGCTACGCCTATGAGCATCAGTGTGATAACTAATACGCTGCTCAGCTTATAAAAAAACCATATCTTTGGATTTTTAGCATCTTTACTGAGCCTATTGAGTAATTGTTTTTCGAATTTTTTACTTGGTTCAAGTTGTTCTCCTGAAAATAATTTTTCTAAATCATTGTTTTCCATCATTTATCTCCTTGGATATTATTCTTCAATGAGGCGATTCCTCTTTTCTGGGTAGTTTTAACATAGTTCATATTTGAACCAGTCGCTTTGCATATTTCTTTGAGACTCATTCCATCCCTGAACCTTAACAGTAATATCTGTTTTTGCTTTTCAGGTAGTTGTTCAATAAAAGGGACTGCCCTATGGATTATTGACATCTTTTCATATTCTTCGACTGAATTTAGGACATATTTTTCAAAATCTTCGACGTTCTCAACATAATCAACTAAGTTTGAGTACTTTGACCTAAGGTACCTAAGCCAAACATTTTTTGCGATACCATATACATACTTCTCTCTATCCTTGATATTCGAATTTCCTTGCTGTATCTTGAATTGCTCATAAACAGTTAGTAATACTTCGCTCGTTAAATCTTCACTTAATGATATATCAAAAGTTTTTGACATAAAGAATCGGTGTAAGTTTTTTAAGAGTTTTTTATAGAAATCATTTTCATTCATTCAACCCCAATCATAATTGTTTAATTCCTCCATGTATATAGCGTAATTCGGTGTACAGGTAGAGATATTTTTCAAATTAAAATGAATGTTGCACGTCTGTAGCGTAGCGACTGATAAATAACGAACTCTTCTGGCTCGACCTCGATGAGGCTGTGAATTTAAAAACTCACCACGGGGGTGAGTGCTTAAGTTGGTGATCCCAACGAGAAGAGTACCAGCAGCTTGAGTATTGGGTGCTGAACGAACTCTCGAGTTCGGTTTCACAAGTGAAACCACAAGTGTAAAAGCCCCACATAAACGTGAGGCTCTAACACTGGTGATCCCAACTAGATAGGAAGAATCCGCCCGTCTGAATCAAAGATTCGGGGGATTAGCGAACTCTTTTAGCTCGATCGCTCGTCAGGACATCAAATAAAAAAGGCCACTTTTGTGACCTACTTTATTTGGTGAGCCTGCCGGCAAATGGGTGGAACTCGCTTTACGATGATTTAATTAAGCTTGATAAACGTCTTGAGAAATTCGAGGAATTTAAAGATGTTTAGAAAAAGAGATCACTTCCCTGTCTAGTCAGAGCTTTTTGATGAATACTCCTAGTTTAAAGCTTTCAGTACCGATATAAAGAAAGCAAAACGCGAAGTTATTATTGTGAGCTCATACATAACTAGGCTCTGAGCCACCAGGTTCACTAACATGTGCTCGTAAAAAATAAAGAGAGGTCTAAGTGTTAAAGTATTGACTATAAATCCAAATCATCATGATGGAAGTCTCAGGGAGCAAGCGATGATAGTAGTTAAGATTCTTGAGCATACAGGAATTACAGTAATGACATTTAATGGCTTAAGATATAGAAAACTAGCAATAATTTACAAAAGTAGTGTGTGGGAAGGTTCACATAATATATTAGATCATAGTATCTATAAAGAAATAATGTGTAAAGATGAATTACATTGTTTATAGGTAAAAGTTTAAAATTAATTAGTTGCTATGGCTGTCAGGTTTGTGGTACTTTTTTATTTAATTTAGCAAGGTTTACCGTTTGCTGAATGTACTTTATCCTAGTTTTTTCAGTTTTAGTCAATTTGATTCTGCGTAACATATTTCGCACTGAAGAATTGTTAAATGACATGAAGTTAGAATAGGCTGGTGGGGCTTTCAGTAATTCCTGTTTAAGATCATTAGGAAGTATCAAGTCATCGACGTCATCCATAAAATTCCATAGCCCACTTGATTTGCTTTCTTCCACGCTTTTAATTCCTGACTCATGCATTAGGTTTGCAGTAGCCAAGTTCTCTACTCTTTTTTTGTATGACCTAGCCCAATGTTGAGCTTTGCGTTTACTGATTAGCTGCATAGTCTGGTTATCATTTAATTTACGTCTAATGCCATCTACCCAGCCAAAACATAGTACCTCGTCAAGTATTTGTTCTTTAGAGACGTAACAATCACCAATATGCTTCATGTAAGTAACTATCCACACACTTTCGCTTTGTCCATTATTTTTCAAGAGCCAGTTTCTTAATTCTTGCTTAGAACTTATTATGACCTTTTCAAAATTATCAGTCTCTATCATGTTACTTTTAAAATCATTACTGGTTATTTACTAAGTATTCTGACAAAGAGTTGTGCACAATCAAATCGATGTCTTTTTTTGTTCTATACAGATCTGGACATTCAAAATGGGCGTAATAGCATGGCCCAATCATATGCACAATAACATTCTCAGTTGGAATGTCTGGGTTAATTTCCCCCCTATCTATACTGCGTTTTATTGCAACTCTCATTGGATCCATCATTTGGGCCATGTGTTTGCCTTTTATTTTTCTAAATTCTTCGTCTTGAATTGTTTTCTTTACTATATCGGCAAGTAACTTTCCCCATGTTGCAGATTCAAATGATTGACGAGTATAGCCAAGTAATAACTCCATATCGGTAATAATAGAGCCAGTATCAACAGATTTTTGTTTTGGAAGTGTTTTAATTATGGTGTCTGCAAGTATATCGTTTATCGATTCAAAATGACGATATATGGTTGTCTTTGCTACGCCAGATCGTTTAACGAGACCATCGATGCTTAGGGCGTCCATACCATCAGCTAGCATCCATTCCAATGCCGCTTCGGTTATCTTGTTTTTAGACAGCTCTATTCTTGTATCTTGTTGGTCCATTTCACTAAGTATAACTTATTTATTATCAACCATAAGATTGTAAGCAATTAATGCAGCCAAGACCATGACTGAGGCACCAATGTACATTATGACGGATAAGCTATCTATAAATGAAGTATTAGCAGCCATAATAATTGTATTAGCCTGTTCGGGTAATGTTTCAGCAATTGCATAAGCCCCACCAATTGAAGATTCAGCAGTTTTTAGCGCTTCTTGTGGTAAATTTGATAGAGAACTTGCGATGTTTGAGCTATAGTTAGAAGCAAGTAAGCTTCCAAATACCGCTATGCCAAGTGCACCTCCAAATTCACGTGTTGTGTCATTCATTGCTGAACCAACCCCGGCTTTTCTAGTTGGCACAGAACCTATAATAGCTTCTGTAGCAGTCGGCATTGCAAGTCCCATGCCGCCTCCAAGTACTGTTAAGCTAGCCAAAATATACCAGACTGAAGTGTCTGCGTTTAATTGCGCTAGCATTACAAAAGCAATGCCAACAATAATAAGTCCTCCTGTAAGAACTTTTCGTGTCCCAAGTTTCTCTTCAAAGTTTGTCACGTATTTAGAAACAGCTACTAATGCTCCACCAATAACCAATGTGCGTATTGCCGCTTCCAGCGCTGTATAACCCTGTACAAACTGCAAGTATTGCGTCAAGACATAAAACAAACCAAATAATCCAAAGAACGTGAGTACTAAAGTCAAACTACCGATAGAAAATCTTTTAGATGAAAAGAAACTAAGTGGCAGCATAGGATGTTTGACTCTACGCTCCCATAAAATAAACAGAATAAACAAGACGATACTAATAATCGCTGAGATAAGTGTGTGTATACTAGCCCATCCGTAAACGGGCGCTTCGATAATGGTGTAGAGTAATGCACCGATTGTTGCCACTGAAAGTAGTGCACCTGTCCAATCGAGTTTTTCATGTTCAGGATCCATCGAGGTCGGCACGAATAACACTGTCAAAGCCATAGAGAGTATAACAACGGGTATTGCAGCGAAAAATATTGAGCCGTACCAAAAGAACTCGAGTAAAGTACCAGCAACTACGGGGCCAATAGCACCGCCCGCTCCAGCAAACCCAGCCCACATAGCTACCGCTTTTGCTCGTTCTCTTTTGTCTGTGAATACGTTTGCAATAATTGACAGTGTTGCCGGCATAATAAAAGCTGCACCAGCTCCCATCAGAGCACGGCTTGCAATTAACTGTTGAGGTGTATCGGCTAAACCAGCGAAGATACTTGCAATTCCGAAAACGCTCATTCCAGCTAGAAATGCACCTTTTCTGCCATATCTATCTCCAATTGAACCGGCTAAAAATAGTAGCCCTGCAAAGACTAATGCGTAACTGTCTAATATCCATTGTAGTTGAGTTGATGTAGTCCCAAGTTCGCGTACTAAAGTCGGTATAGCGACATTTAATGAGCTTACTGACATGATTACGAGTAAAAGCCCACTACTCATGACTGCGTGGATGAGCCAGCGCTTTTTTTGTATTGCTTGTTTTGAGTTAGATCTTGTAAATATTTCCATAAATAAATGATAATACGATACGGTATCGTATTGCAAATATATTTTTATTTAGCTATGATAATTACATGAAATACTTTACAAATAAATATATAGAATTTTTTGGTAATTTAACACTGAATAATAATAAGGAGTGGTTTGACGAGCATCGAAGTGGGTACGAAATGTTTGTCAGAGATCCGTTTAAGAAATTTAGTACAGATTTGCTTGAAGGTATGAAAAAGATTGACCAAGACATAGAAGTTGATGGACCGAATGCGATGCTTAGGATCAATAAAGACGTTCGTTTCAGCAAAGATAAAGCACCATACCGGACTAACATGGCTGTTGCTTTTGGAATTAATAAATCAGATACATTCACCTGGCCTGGCTACTTGATATCTCTAGGAGTCGTAGATAACATCCAAGTATTAGGCGGCATGTATATGCCCGGTACATCAATTAAAAATAAAATACAATCAGCAATGGCTGAAAACCCAGAAGAATTTATGAAAATAATTAAGTCAAAAACATTTAATAAACATTGGGGTGGAGTAAACGGCGAACGAAACAAACGAGTTCCCAAAGAGTTTGAAGGCTCACTGAATAAAAACCCGTATATTTTAAATAAAACTTGGACTTATGGAAAAGAGTATCCAATTGATTTAGCACTATCAGACGATTTACTACCTTCGATACTAGAAGACTACAAAGCAGCAGTTGAATTTCAAAATTACTTTAAAAGATTCTGTAAAATAAACTAATAGTTTTTAATTGTCTATATTTCTTGCATCATTAGTTTAAGAATATAATCTCCAAATACGTTTTTGCTTAGAGGCTTCTGAGCCTCATAGCGTAAGAAAAGTATTGTTTGTTGTAGAGTTATTTTGAGATTCAATTATAAAAAACCTCTCAAGGAATGATTGTCATAGGTTGAGTAATGCTTCCTCTAGTTCTATAAGTCTTTTCTCGAGTGTTATATCTGTTTTTGCTTTCAACACAGGGTATGCTAAAGATCGCTTTTTTCCTGGAGTCAATGTTTCCCATTTTTGATTAACTGTATCGTTTTCTCTTAAGAAATCCTCCATTGCTGGATGAATTTCGACCTCATCTTGATTACCCACACTTATTTTGACCTCTACAGAATCACCAAGTTCTTTCGATATTTCTTTAAGTACTTTCTTCGGTACCTGAAAATACCAGATTCTTTCACCACGTTTCGTGTAACTTTTATTCAGCAGGTGCTCTGTTTGTTTTGAGCCTATCTTGTCAGGCATTAACGCGCCCTTCGAAGGGTAGCCGTCAACAGTAGCCTCTACTCTTAATCGTGGATACTTATCCATAGGTAGCTGGTCAGTAATGTCGCTGCCTACATAAACAACTGTATAAAAGTACGGTCCAAAATCGTATTTATCGATAGTTGTTTCGAATAAAATTTCATTCGCCATAGACTATATAGTTAGTTTTTTATTCATTTACCACATTATACACCTAATAAGAGTCGAACTCTTTCACTATTGTCCCAAGACACAAAATAGAAAATACGTGAACTGCAGATTTTCTGACCTTTGTAAAACTAAAATGGTGATCCCAACGAGAATCGAACTCGTATTGCTAGATTGAGAATCTAGTGTCCTAACCGTTAGACGATGGGACCTCGTCGTGACTTGATGACCTGTCTAGCTTAACAAAGACGTTACTCTTTGTTAAGTAAAGACTTGGTCACACAAGTCACTCCTCTAAAAATCACGAGTCCTCTCGTGATTTTTTAAGCTACACTTAACAACATTATATATTAAGATTTTTAAAACGCTATGTTTTTGACGGTTAAGATGTCCTACCCACTTTCAGCGGTCACTTTCAGCGACCCCGAGATTTCATGATATCAAGCAAGTTTGATTCAGAAAGTCTCCTTGCGACAATTCACAGGATTGTCTCACCCGTAACTTCTCTTTTGAAAACAAGTTTGATTCAGAAAGTCTCCTTGCTAAATGCCACAGGCATTTCTTACTTTAGATGATGGGACCTGAATCGAAGCGTAATGGTTTGGTTACTTTTTTGCCCACAAAACAAGATAGATGAGCAAAAATTGTAGCCAAAACGAGTCTTTGATTCGTTCCGTTCAAAGAATCCTCTCTTTGAACGGGCTGGGTGCGTATTAATCTTATTCAATGGTGAAAACTTACAAGATAATAGCAAGAAACAGAGGTGATGTCTAGTAAGCTATGAACGGCCAATAACTTGGTTGACATAGTTGACGAGCTCTCTAGGAGTAATTTCAGCCTTGATAAGATAACCATCAGCTAGTTTCTCAATTTTGCTTCTTGTTTCTTCTTTTTGATCGAGGTTTGTCGTAATGATTATCTTGCTAGTCATCGCAGGTTGGACATGGTCGCTCTTCATTTTATATAAAAGATCAACACCATTCATCGTCGGTAACATAATATCTAACAAAATCACATCAAAGTGGTTATTGACTGCAGTGAAGAGTGCTTGCTCACCGTCGGCTGAAGTCTCTACCTTGTAACCTGCTTTTTGTAGTGCGCGGGTGTAGAGCTCAGAAATAAAGCGTTCATCCTCGATGACGAGGATGCTTGGCTGAGTTGTGGATGGTGGTGTTGTAGGTGATTCTTCCATAATTATTGTCTATTCATTGAATGGTTTTTGATCCATCCATGAGCTCCTCTCATAATACCATCTTGGCCAGCTGGCTGTTCGTGCTTGAGTTGGTCAAACGGTTGAATTGTGAAACTAAAAATACTTCCCTCACCTTCTTTTGAGCGAACCCAGATATTGCCGTCATGCGCACCCACGACTGCTTTACAGAGGTATAATCCTAGGCCTGTGCCACCAACTTGAATGCTGCTTTTGTGACTGCGGTAGAACTTCTGGAATAAATCTGGCATGACCGCAGTTGGTATCCCAATACCAAAATCTTGGACACTAGTTTCCACCATGCCGTCTTGGTTGACGCCGGTTTTGATAACGATTTTACCTGAATCTCCTGAGTACTTAATCGCGTTATCGACGAGATTATTGAGCACTTCATGAATGCTAATTCTGTCTACAGCCACCGGTGGAATGTTCTCTGCTACTTGCACTTCGATGTGCTTACCGTGAACACCAGCTCTTAAGGCAAGGTCTTCTACAGCAATTTTCAGAATTTGTGGCCAATCTTGCTGCTGTAGCTTGAGTACGAGTTGGTTTTCTTGTATGCGTGCAACGTTTAAAATATTCCCAACAAATGAAGTAAGCTGTTGCGCGCTAGCCTGCATCTTGTGCATAAAACCAGTCAGCTCTGGCGTCAATGTTGGCCCTACTTCGTCTTCAAAAACTTCGATGTAGCCCTTCATAATAGTGAGTGGCGTACGAAGTTCGTGAACCGCAAGTGCAACAAACCCAATTTCTTGATCATCGCGTGAATATTGTTCAGTTCGGTCATATATAGCCAACATTGTTTCAGTTCCACTGACGTTTTCTTTGCTAAAACTTGCAACTAAATCGAACTGTTTAACAGCATTGCCTTCTGGGTCAACTGTTCGCACTCGTTCCCATAGTCGTACACCTTTTATGGCGTTTCCTTGCGTTGTTTTGAGCCATGCTTCAAAAGTCTCTTCACTCTGAAATGATAGCTTTACGGCGTCATAAAACGGTCTACCCATTACTTGGCTTGCTTCTATGCCGAGATATTCACAGGCTGCTCTATTCACTGCGGTAATATTCTGGTTTGGATCAATACCAAAAACCGGCAATCCAACATGGTCAAGTACGGAAGGAGTGATTGCTTGCATGGTTGGTGTGGCTAAAGTTTGATTTGTTTCATTTGTCATTGAGCTGCTGTCACTGGCCATGCTGGCTAAATCATAGACCTGCAGGGCAAGTGATGTAACGAGCTCTCGACCAAGATGAAGCGCTTCAGTGTCAGGTGCTGTTCCACCTCTAGAATTATGCCCAGCAAATACGATTGCGTCAGATAGCTTGCTAAGTGGTTGAAAAGTAGCGCGAGCAACATGTAACGATAAAAACCCTATTAACGCAGAAGTAATTAACACCCAAACTATAACGAGAAGTAGTTGATCGTCACTGAAGACGGACGATAAAAATAACCACATACCAAGGCTTATGAGCACGCTGAAAAGTAAAGATGCTGCAACAATGAGTGAGAGTTTCCTTTTATACTGTTTCGCGTAATCCATAAAGTTTACCCGCCCTCTACTCCATCATTACGGAGTGTAGGAAACTCTCCCCTCAGGGATTGCAGTAATCCACATCTGTCCTCGTTCAAACACAATGTTTTCTCCGGCAGCGTCTTTGAATACGATTGGATCAGTTTGTGTTTTCTTTTCCCACGATGCTTCAACAGCTTGTCCGTTTTGGAAAATTAATGCTTTACCGGCTCCAATATTTCCGTACAAAGTATGGACACCATCTGGGTGAATGCCGTAAGTCATGTACATCGCAACAACTACCCGTGGAGTGATTTGTTTGCCACTTTTCTCGTCAGTGTGAGCTTGTCCAGCCATAATACGACTATACGAATTTGCTGCTGTGTCATAGGTATAGCTTGTGTTGTATAGCGGACTAGAGATGTCGAAGGAGATCTTCCCTGCAGTTACTGCTGCCGGTGTCGCGTCGGTGATGACTTCTTCTACTTCTACCCTTGAAAACGGAGTAAATGTGCTGCTTGTATATCCAAGTGAATTACGAACTTCGTCAATTCTACTCATGCTTGTATAGACGTTGTGTGGTGCATAACGATTACTTACTCTACTTGCGAGTTTTTCTCCGAATCTGCCATGATCGAGATCTTTTAGTCCGAGCGCTGGAATGAGTGCAAGTGCTTCTGGGCTACCACCACTATGAAGATACGCAGCATCAAATCCTGCCGCCCACTGCACATAATAAGGCCGCGCTGACCTGATTGGACCGATGTTCTCTGGCTGAGCTTCTTGGTATAACGCGAGAAAACGTGTAATGCCGCCTTCGGCTATTGCTTCAATAACCACTCCGGCTTCTTGTAAGCCTGATTGAGGCCGCGCGTCAATGCTATTCTCAATCATGACTCCTACCACAGGTCGGGCAGCGAGCTCAGCAGTTGTCTCAAGTCCAGTGAGCGGAGCGTATATTTTTTCTGCGGGTGGCACATAAGTTGATTCTATGACTGGCTCGGGTAGTGGTTCTGTGTTGTCTTTGATGAGAGTAAATGCACCCACACTACCCATGAGTAGGACGCCGAGCGAGACTCCAGCAACGATAGCGAGACGTTTCTTTGGTGGTCGTTTACGCATAAACGCCTTTACGACAGCAAATCTGTCTTTTTTCGTTACATCAATTGGGTGCGGAGAAGTTGATTCCCCTAAACTATTTTGTTGTTCCATAAAGCTTAAACAGTATTGTACAAGTTAACGACTCTCTATGCAATTAACAAACTTAACGACTTTTAATTGAAGCTCTCTATGGTTTGGATAATTTTGTTCAGTGAGTCGACTAATTCATACTCTTTACAGAGATTTTCGGGAAGTTTCCAGAAATATGCAGTTCTTCCATCTTGTAATTTTTTGTTGCCGTTCGCAACATAATCTTCATAATTTGCCGGTCGTTGTTCGTTAAATGTTATGGCTGATACACGGCTACAGTTTTGAAAATTTGGTACTTCACTAATACTTTGTTCAAACGTTAAAGCACCATGGATTTTATTAGAACTTGAGTCGAGCAATACATCAGATGTCAAATAGATGGTTGAATTAATAGAATCATCGTACATGTGCCGAAGTATAGTGTGATCATTAGATGTAAACTGTATTTTTGCTCCTTGAACAAAGTAATTGTCCGTGTAGTCAACCTGTGGGGTAATTTGTGATAAGTTTCTGGTTGCAGAGTCTATAAAATACGCAATTTTACTAATTGATGATTCATTTTCTTTAGTAATCAGTTGTTGATACGCCAGTCCAATAGCCCCAAGTGCTATGACAATTGACAATATGAATGACAGTATTGTGACAATTACGAGCTGTTTTTTAGTAACAGTCCTAATAATAATTTTCTTTTTAGTAAGTTTTTTCTTCATGGGTTAATTTATACCCTTATGGCTAGTTAAAGTCTAGTGCTGTAAACTGTTAATATATGAATGAAAATCTACAACAAAGTATTGCAAAGCAACTCACTAATAATCGACAAATTGCCTCCCGTTCTAAAATCGAAGCCAGATATCCTGAGCGCCATCTACCTGATGGTGCTGAAGTAACACGATTTTGTCCCTCTCCAACAGGCTTTGTCCATATTGGCGCAATATTTACGGCTATGATTTGCCAATATGTAGCTCGTCAAACTAACGGCGTGTATGTTTTACGAATCGAAGATACTGACAAAAAACGTGAAGTTGAAGGTGCTAAAGAGCTAATAGCCCAGCAACTAAAAGCCTTTGAAGTTATTCCAGACGAAGGCCTGCAAGCAGACGGCTCAGTTATCGGTGAATATGGTCCGTATGTGCAAAGCGAACGAGGTGATATATACCTAGCTTTTGCACTCGATTTACTAGAGAAAGGACGAGCATACCCCTGTTTTGCAACTTCTGAAGAGTTGCAAGCCGCCGTTAAAGACCAGCAATCTAAAAAGCTTCGTCCTGGGTATTACGGCGAATGGGCGCTATGGCGCGATAGATCAGACGATGATGTGCAGGCGGCACTAGATGCCGGTAAGCCGTTTGTCCTGAGGTTTAAATCTGAAGGCTCACACATCAAACGCATGGAGTTTGATGACGTGCTAAAGGGCCATATGAACGTTCCAGAAAACGATCTCGACGTACCGCTCATTAAATCAGACGAATACCGTTTGCCAACCTATCATTTAGCCCATGTGGTTGACGACTATCTAATGCGCGCGGCAATTATTTTCCGCGGCGAAGAATGGCTGCCGTCTACCCCGCTACATATTGAACTTGCCGAGGCGCTCGGAATCAAACCTTTCAGATATGCACATACACCAGTTATATCGATTGTAGATCCAAATGGCGGTGGTAAGCGCAAACTATCAAAGCGTAAAGATCCAGAAGCTGATGTTGCATATTGGCAAGAGGCCGCATATCCACTCAGAGCTGTGAAGGCCTATTTGCTTGGGTTAGCTAACTCAAACTTCGAAGAATGGTACAAGGCTAATCTTGACTCAGATCTAGGTGACTTTGAATTAAGTTTAGACAAACTTGCTAGTTCTCGTTCACCTTTGCTTGATATGAAAAAAGTTGAGGATTATGCAAAAGATGAGATAGCTTCAATGGACCAAGGCGCATTTAACAAAGCTGTACTGGCATGGGCGAATGCGCATGATAGCCCGCTATTCGAAGCTATGATGGTTGACGGTGATTTTACAAATCGAGTCTTGTCAATCGAGCGAGACGGTGATCAGCCCCGCAAAGATGTTGCAAAATGGTCTGATGTACCAGAACAATTCGGGTATTTCTACGACGAAATTTTCGCAACGCGATTCGTCCCATTAATAACTGAGGCACTTGAGGGTATATCTGATGTGGATGTGCAGACAGCATGTCAGAATTTTTTGTCGGGCTATGATCATTCGGCTGATAAGGATGCATGGTTTGAGAACATGAAATCAGCAGCAGAAAAGTCCGGTTACGCCCTAGACCGTAAAGACTTAAAATCAAATCCAGATAAATTTAAAGGCGGTTTAGCCGACTTCGCCAAAATAATCCGCGTCAAAACAACTGGAAAAACTCGCACCCCAGATCTCTACACAATCATGCAAATCGTAGGCGAAGAAACAGTTTTATCTAGACTATCTTAATTTCTAGCTGCTGAGAATGCTGTAACGAAATTAGTCGTTAAGCCATGAGTTCGCCGCTGTATAACGGGAACTGTTAAATCACTTAGTGGTCGTTTGAAGTCTTCAGTAACGTCTGTAGCAGTAATTTTAATTCCTTCAGATGTTTCAGTTGCGCTTTCTTCTAGGTCATATCTTGCAAACCAAAGTGTTGCTCCTGCTGGGTAGTCCACTAAGCCAAATCTTCTTAGCCTATTAATTCCTGATGCATCTCTGGTCAAGATACATTCAGCGTTAAAGTCTGTCCAGCCTTGTGTTCTGGTCATTCTTGTGAAGTCATCAAATTCTTCAATCTCTACTTCACCGTCATGTTGCAATACTTTTTCTGCCAATATACGCATAGAGTGAGCGCGGTTGTCACCTGGGAACAAGATGGTTTGCGTGTCGATAGATTCTAAGAGCATTCGCTCATAAAAAGCATCGGTTTCTGGTGTAATCATTTGAATAAATTATAAATTAAATATGAATATTTGTCAAAATGCTGATTTCTTAGGTTAATATATATGTATGGAGCATGTTTATATACCTTTGGCGGAGAAGTTGCGGCCTATGAAGCTTTCTGAAGTGATTGGGCAAGAACATTTGACTGGTCCTAACGGTATGTTGTCTTTACTCATCAAGAATAAGCAGCCAACAAGTTTGATACTGTGGGGTCCTCCTGGGACTGGTAAGACGACTATTGCTCGGCTATTGAAAGAATCTTGGGGAGACGTAGACTTTATAGAGATGAGTGCGGTAACGGCCGGCGTTAAGGACGTGCGCGCGGTTGTAGAGCGGGCGCAGCAGAATCGGCGGCTTGGTCAGCAGACGGTGCTATTTGTAGATGAAGTGCATCGGTTCAACAAGTCGCAGCAAGATGCATTTCTGCCGCATATTGAATCGGGTGAGCTGACTTTGATTGGTGCAACGACTGAGAACCCAAGTTTTGAAGTCAACAACGCCTTGCTCTCACGCACAAGAGTTGTTGTGCTTAGCGCACTAGACGAACAAGCGCTAGTTCAGCTGATTAAAAAAGCATCCAAACGCATAAATCATCCCATCGAGCTAAAAGCAGCTAAGTTGTTGGCGCAGTTATCGGGTGGAGACGCCCGCAGCGCTATAAATACGATCGAAATTGCTTCACAGCTTGTAAACTCTAAACAGCAACTGACCGAAGATCATATTAAGACGGTCATGCAGCGGACAAATTATCAGTTTGATAAAAACGGCGAGGAGCACTATAATCTTGCATCAGCATTCATCAAATCAATGCGTGGATCAAGCGTTGAAGCTAGTTTGTATTATCTGCACCGCCTGATTGTGGGAGGAGAAGATCCACTATTTATAGCACGAAGGATACTGATTTTTGCATCTGAGGACATCGGCATGGCCGCCCCGTACGCACTGACTTTAGCCGTTGCAGCGTTTCAGGCGGTTGAAAGAGTTGGCTTGCCTGAAGCAGAATATGCACTTTCCCACGCAGTAATCGCAATGGCCAAAAATCCGAAGTCTAGAGAGGTTGCAGAACTGATGAGTGGAGCAAAGCGTCAGGTAGCCTACCACCCGAACGCAAAAGTTCCCCTGCATCTTCGCAATGCACCGACCAAACTCATGAAAGATTTAGAATGTGGCAAAGACTACAAATGGAAAGCCGACTTCAAGCCTCAAGAAGGGTTCTTACCAGAGGAATTAACCGAGCATCAGTAGCTGAAGGCTTCGAAGTGGAGGTTCTTGCTGAGGCCTAGTTCTTCTGCTTCTTTTTCTAGAGCCTGAATCATGCCCGGTGGGCCACATAGATAAATAACCCGTTCGTGTATGTCTTTGAACTGTTCCTGCAGTGTACGGAGCGAGATGTGGCCAAATGTTTCTTGATGAAGGTGTGTAATGTTAAACGATGGGTTTTGGTCTTCGATTCGTTCAAGCTCCTTTAGTCCATATGGATTTTTCTCGGCAGTTGCATAGACCATTTCTATCTTGCCAGTTTCAGTTGAGCTTCGCAGTGACCGAGCGCCGCTCAAAAACGGCGTAACTCCGATACCACCTGCAATCCATAGTTGTTTTTTTCGACGTGCAGCAAAGAATGTGAACCCTCCAAACGGACCCTTTACATTTACATGAGTGTCTAGAGATATGTCCGTAAGTTCATTAGTAAAATCACCAAATTTACGAACCACAAGACGTAATTCACTGTCGTTCTTCCCGGATGCTATTGAAAACGGATGGTATTCCTTATTTTGTAATTCTGGAAAACTGACATATACAAACTGCCCTGGGCTAAACCGCAGAGTCTTTATACGCGGCCGAAGGACAATTTCAATAATGTCATTTGGTAATTTACGCGCTGAAGAGACATGGTACGAAAGAGGTCGGTGTAAAATGTCGCCGAAAACTGAGTAGACTAAAAATGTTATCGATCCAGCAGCTGTAAGCGCCAAAACGTACACTTGCATAAAAAGACTTTCGTCTAAAACGCTACCACGCATGAATGCGTGTACGGCTCCTAAGATAAAAAAGACCCCCAATAAGCGGTGCACTTTGATGAAAGTTTCATAAGACATTTTAGCGAATATTGTCCACACTATTAGCCCTATCAAACCGTAAAGACTTAGCGCCCCTAAGATCACGCCAAAATCACGCACATCTATCCACAAAAGGGCTGCGGCGCCTAGGCCACTCTCGATAGTTAGTAGACTAAGTGCAAAAGGATGTATAAACAGTAAAGCGACACTTACTGTGCCGAAAAATCGGTGAGCAATATACATTTTGTCTAAACCACCAAAAAGTCTTTCGTAGAATACATACCTCCCGCTAAGAATTAGAGAGACTGCAAACATTGCAAGACCACCAAAAGCACCGATTTTGGCAAAAGATATAAGCAACGCATCGTATGTTGAGAGCCCTATGAATGAATAAGATAGCTTCCATCCGAACATAGGAATTGCTACTATTGTTAGAGTTATGATAAGTCCGTAGTTGAATCTTACTTTTTTGCTGACGTCCATAGACTCCTATTGGTTAGATGCTAGCAGCGATACGAACAAGTTGGTCAGTAGTCATTGCCGACTTGCCTTCTATCTGATACCAGATGCCGTTATCTACCCATGTTGCATTGGAACCATCATAAATATATAATGTTCGACCTCGATCAAGGTACGTTTGATACTGATTGCTGTCTACGGCAACAAAATTAGACAGGAGTGCGTCACTATTCCAATTGCTTGCTCTTTGTGTGACGTTGTATTGGCGATCATCAGTGTTTGAGCTGAAAGAAACGGTTACTTGTCCTGGGCTGTAATTAATTGGTCCTTTGAAGCTAAATCCTGACGGATTGTAGCCTGGCATACTTGCGTTGAAGCCAGCGCGCGCTGCTGCAACTCTCATGGAGAGGTTTGGCACGTTTTGAAGTGCAAAAAACCCACCAAGTAAGACACCCGCAAGTACGCTCGAACTTACTGCCATGGCGCGGGCACTAATACCGAGTTTGTGAGCGATTTTCCTTCGCTTTTTACCGTGCTCAACAGAATGTAGGGGTTGTTCATGTGCTGTTGCATTTGTGAGAGCTTTCTCGATGAGTGCTGACGTTGCTTTGCTTCTCGAAGGAGCCAAGTGTGATGCACTTGGTTGCGCTTGCACTGCATGATGAGCTTGCAGTGTTGCAGTTTCATGGTGGGTTGCATGCTGAACAACTTGCTTTACAGGCAAGTCTTGAACTTTTTTAACAATCGAGGTTCGGTGTTCTGCGCTTCCGAACTTAGATATTTGTGGACTTTTGATGGTTTCTGCGGCTAGCTTTTGACGATGCGCTGAGCTTCCAAGCTGCGGTTTTGAGATGCCTGCAACCGTAGTTGGTCGAGGTGTTTTAGTAGTTGCTATAGGTTTTTTGACTGCAGTTCGCATTAACGTTTGAGATTTTTGCAATGGTTTTTTTTGATGTTGCACCTTACGAATTGCATGTGTGCTTTTAACAAATCCATCGACCGCAACTCCGTTAGTTCGCTTCACTGTAGGCTGCATAGTAGTGATTTGATTGGTTGTTTGATTTTTGTCGATTAATCTGCCTGAGACAGCGTCGTATTTTTTACCATTTATCTCTATAACATCTTGATGTTGTGTTCCCACGCTGTATTACCTCTGTTACTAATGTTGTTACCCGTTCTATCATATATCGTATCTTGAATATGCAACATACGCAAGGATAATTGTATAACAATTTTATACAAAATATGACATAATGTAGTTTGTAGAAAGTAGCAAAATCAGCACCTATGGATTACCTAGACCCCAAAAAGAAACAGCGTAAAAAGATCAGCCTAATGGTTATGTACGTTCTATTAGGAGTTGCAATAGCTATTGGAACAGTCGTCGTAGTATATCTTGTAAATGGGTACTCTATAGACCGGCAAACTGGTGAAGTTATTCAAAATGGTCTGATTTATTTAGATAGCAAACCTGAATCCGCAGACATATATCTGAATGGTGAAAAACAGCGCGGTCGAACTGACGCACGGTTAGTGATCCCTGCCGGTGAGTATGATGTGAAAATGAGCCGTGATGGCTACCGAGATTGGCAAAGGGAGCTTGTCTTAGAAGGCGGAAGTTTGCGTCGCCTCACATACGCTCGCCTTATTCCTTCTTCACTTGATAGCGAGTTAGCATTGAACTTGGTTGCGAATCCAACAATGGCAAGTCAAAGTATCGACAAGCGCTGGCTGGTTATGGCATCAACAGAAAACCCATTACAGCTCCAAGTTATTGATCTTAATAGAAATGAGTTACGGCTTGACCTACTGCAGTTACCGCTTGATCTGCTTAACACTAAAGAAGCAGGAACGTGGGAAGTCATCGACTGGGCTGATGATAACAAGACGTTTCTAGCATCGTATACAACCGCCTCAACGATAGAGTATGTTTTGATAGATAGAGAAGATGGAAACAGATCTGTTAAACTTAGTACGCGTTTTCCTACTGTTATTTTTACAGAGGTAAGTTTACGCTCACGGAAAAAGAACGCAGTCTACCTGTATGACCGTGTTTCAGAAACGGTATACCGTGCAAATACTGATGGCACGGCCGAACTAGTCCTTGATAAGGTGCTTGATTATGTTAGTTATGATGATGATAAGTTGCTGTACGTGACTAGCGAAGGAGCTGAAGAAGGCATGGTAGTGGTGAATTTGTTGGTCGGCAATGAAACGTATAAACTTCGATCACTAAAGCAAAGTCCTAATTATTTGCTCGATATTTCAAAACTTGGCAGCTCGCTAGTGGTAGGTATCGGTTCTCCAGCTGAAGATAGAGTGATTATATACAAAGATCCAGTTAACGAGATCAAAAATAACGAGTTTTCTAAAATCCCTGTTCCAATAACTGTTTTACGCGTGCCGAATCCTGAAGAACTTGTGATATCTGCTGACTCAAGCGTTATTGTTGCACGTGGAGGTCAGTCTTTTGCGTCGCATGAGTTTGAAGCCGACAGATCATATCAGTTTAAGCTCGAAGCGCCGCTCGATCCGAATCAGAAGTTACGCTGGCTCGATGGCCAACACATAAGCGTTAGCAGCGATGGTGTACAATATATTATGGATTTTGACGGGAGCAATGTGTTTGATTTAATCATGTCGGATCCGCTTCTTGGTGGGTTTATGGAGAAAGATTTTGATCAGTTCTATACATTCATGCCGCCAGTAGAAGCAGGCGGACCTTCTCGTCTTATTACAACTTCTATGCGTGCAGCAGCTGATAGGTAGAAAGTTTTGGTAGTAGTTTACTTTTGGTTGTAGCCTATTAAAATGGCCATAGTCTCGACCATAGACTTGGTGCGTTTGATGGAAGTTGTTCTATTTCGCTAACTGGCGTCTGAATTGCTGTGCTTGGCTTATTCCCTGCTGGATCTGGCGCGATTTGTTCGGCGGTAACGATGAGTCGATTGATTGACGTTCCCGGAGGATCACAAGTGATAAGCGTCATTGTATTTGGCTTTTCCTGCGTGTCCAGAACGGATACGTCATTGGGGCCTACTATTTCTTTTTTGTAGACTTTGTAGGTGTAGCGTTGGCCACCACGTTGAACGAAAAAGGTATCGTCTATCTCTAGCCGTTTTAACAGAACAAACGCAAATTTATATTTACCAGAGTTTAGAATATTATTACTTGAGTGCCCGACGATAACTGAGTTACCAGTTTCGCCGGGGTTTGGAGAAGTAGCATAGTGAACTACTCCATTTTCTAATGAATTCTGTATCGTTGCTTCATCAACAGTGGTGAGGTCAAATACAACTGGTACTTCGAGGTTAATCTTCGGAATGATTATCTTTGAATCAGGTCCGACTTCACCGGTCTGGCTACCAATTATCGGCGTCGCACTAACGCTACGACTCGGACTTATGAATGGTGCAACAAAAACTTCATTGAAAAATGTGAACGTGATAACGAGTCCGACAAATGCAGCCAACCCAAGTCCAAACAGTAGTGACTTCGCATGGTGAACAGCTGTTAGCTTGCCCCCTGCGTTCACACGATTCATGAGCTGTTCTTTTATGTCGTTGACGGTTCTTTGATCTTGTGGTTCGCTCGCATGTATCTGTGTTTGACGAGTTCGTCTTGTGGTTTTTTCTGGTTGTGGAGCTGGTGTTTGTTGGGCGGCTGCATATTGTGCGGGGTGGTTCTGGGCTTCATAGAATTCTTTCCAAACAGAATGTTTTTCGTCATCAGACAAAGCTGTGTAATACTCGTGCCACTCGGTCTGTATGTCAGCTAATGATTTACCGGACGTCGACAAGGTATACATGAATTCTTGGTGTTTCGATCTTTCTGCACCAGCTTGATATGACTCGAGTGCTTCTTCAGCGGCATCTGGCTCTTTTTTGTAGAGTCTAGCTAGTTTGTTTCGAACAAGTTCAACTGCAGGATTAGATGTATCTTTGAGGTCTTTTGAAGTCCGCCTCGTCTCTATGCTTCCTACTCTATCTTGTTGCAACGCATCGATAATTTCTTCATCAAGTTTTTCACTATCAAGCACCAGCGTCCGACTACTTGGATGATCTACTCCTTTGACTTGATCTGCAAGCGCAGCAGTTTTTGCACGTAACTCAGCCAACAGATCGTCACTTGATCCAGTTATATTAAGCGTGCTTGACTGCCCGCTGCTTAGGGGTTGAATTACTTTTTCGTTTTTGAGTGGCAAGTTGTTTGAATCATCATTTGCCGTACTGTTTTCATCACTTGTGCTCATAATCATTAACAGTATAGCATTTTGAGTGTCAGTAGGTAATGTGTCAGAAAAACATGGTACCGCTTTGGCGGACTTGCCTACATTCTGCGAGCGTAATGCTCACAGGATTCTAAAGTCTGACGTATCAATCTCATTTGGTGCCGCGGGAGGGACTTGAACCCTCAATCCGTTAAGGAACACGATTTTGAGTCGTGCGCGTATACCAATTCCGCCACCGCGGCCCCAAATGGTATTGATACTATGTGTAATTGTTAATGCCAGAACTTTGCACTAAGAATTCCACTACTGCGGTAATCCTATCGCTACATTATAGAGACGATATCTCTGTTAAGCAATTCAAAGTTAAAATACTATTTTTGTGTGTTTTAATTAAGTCAATGCAATATCTTGGACCACTATCAACCCTACTTCTAATAAGTACAGTGTTATTTATTTTAAAAAGATGGGGCGTAAACACATCAGCTACATTTAGTGATCATGTTTCTAAGGATCCTGCTCATAAAATTTTTGCAATTTCTTGTCTATTTTACACCGCTGGTTTTATAGCGTGGCTAAATAGTTGGAACAAGCTTCCAGTGCATATATTCTCGCTATTTGTTATCGCTGTAACGCTATTTGCGCTAAACAATTTTATCCCAAGAAAAGATAAGCATATCTTTACTCATGATTTAACGGCAAATTTATTTGGAGCACTTTTTATTCTTGGGATACTATCAATTGTTCTGAGTAGTTCTTTTAAAAGTGACGTTAGAATATTCGTATTAGTTTGTTCGATATTCCTGGCAATTTTGGCGCCGCAACTTTTGATACGCGATAAGCCATATTATCTACTCAAACAGTTAACGTATGGATTCATGATGCATGTAGTTATTCTAGTGAGCTATTATTTATCGGTTTGATATAGAGACGAAGTGGTTGCTTCAAATAGCTTGTCGGGATTCTGGAGCCACCATACGCTCATTTTTGCAGCAGTTTCGACTCGCCATATCTTTTCTTCATGCTTTGTTGTGCTCACCTTCCCTTTATGAGCAACGAACACCATGTCGTTATGATTCGTCACAATACATGCTTGGTGCTCAATCGTGTAGTTATGTAGCGCTTCAACGAGCTGCGGCGTATTCATGGATAGTGTAATAGGCATAATTGTAGGTGTGTTAATGAACATTTTCTGCAGCTGGCTGAGTGACAATACAACTATCGTCTGGTCTCTATTAACCAATTGCAGCGGGATTTCTTTAAAATAATCAACTGCGTCCTGTGTAATAACGAGCTTGTCTTGGAATTTTTCAACAAAGTTTTCAAGCAGAATAGCTGTTTCGCTGTTGCGACCAATGTCGCCCGAAAGAAGTGTGCAGTCCGCCCATGAACTAATTCGCACCAGATCATCCAAGGCGCGCTTATTGAAGCTCCCGCTAGGGGTGCTTGGAGCAAACTCGGCAGCCGGCAGCATGTGCTTGACTACTTTTTTCACCGCGTCAGGCAACATCGCTTGAACAACACCTGCCCCTGCTTGCAACGCGCTCATATAAGCAATACCAGGTGCGCTAAATCCGTGAGAGTTACCACCGATAACAGCGAGTTTCCCCGCTCCAGCTTTCGATTCAGGTCGGCTCCAGAGAATATCTGGGAATAGTGGCTCAGACGTCTGTTTTAGCCAATAGGTATGATCCATCTTGTGCCTCCAACGTATAGACAATACTTTTTCTTTCTAAAACTATTTTCCAGCCATTTTTCTGCGCATGCTCCAGCAGCAAATGGTTTGGGTTAAATGCAATTGGATTATCCACGACATCCAGCATAGATATATAGCCTCCTGTGTCTCCGATTGCATAACTGCCTTCGTATGTAAGGTCATGTTTTTTGACGAATTTCTCAAGTGTAATGTGTTTATCTTTGTAGGTTGCTTCAATATTGCCAGTGTATTTTTTGCCATCGGCGGAGCGTTCAAACTTTTGACCAATCCAATCGTCAAACCCATGGTACGGCGCAAAAATATCAACTTCTTCTTGTCTTGAGCCAGAAATTGCGATTACAAAGTAGCCTTTGCCTTTAAGCTCTTTCAACAATCCTTTTGAAAACGTATAGACGTGGTCAAGCTTCGACTCGATAACCTTTTTCACGACGCTGTCGTATATCACCGGATCAAGTTCTGTTACCAGCTCCTTTAGTTCGTTAACCACTCCATAGTCGAAATCCTCAAAGGCTCGTTTATTCGCTCGTCTTTTCCATTTATCGTACATGTCGACGGTATATTCATTGAGCTTTGGGTGCAGAATTTCTCTGTTGGCAAGTTCTAAAACAACTTCCCAGAATAGGTGCGAACGAAAAAACGTTCCATCAATATCAAAAACCGCAAACTTCCGTTTCATATTCTAATTGTAACAGGGATTTTGTGCTTCTTCAGGCGTTGACTTGTTTTAGTATGTACTGGCCGTTTTCTTTGACCATGCCGTACACCATATCTTTGCGCTCCAGAACTATCATCCAGTCTCTTTCTCGCGCCACTTTGAACAATGCTTGGTTAGGATTAAACACGATTGGGCTATCGACCATTTCGAGGACACTTATATCGCTACTTGTATCACCGACTGCTGTGCTGCCTTTGATGTCGAGGTCGAATTTCTTGATTATGGCATTAAGGATTTCGGCTTTTGTTTGTTTAAGCGCTTTAACCTCACCGGTCAGCTTGCCATCTTTTTGCGCGTAGCTAACTTCACCTACCCAAGCGTCGAACCCCATTGCCCGTGCAAAAGTGCTCACTGCTTTAACCTCAGAGCCAGAAATAGCGATAAGAAAGAAATTGTTTCGCTTTAGCGTCTGTACGAGTTCGCGGGTGTATACATAAGTACTGCTAAGTGACATTTTGACAATTGCATCGGTAATTTCGTTATAATCTTCAATTCGCAGTCCATTTGGCATTCCTTTGAACATGATGTCGACGGCTTTTTTCATGTAGCCACCAAAGTCATCATCAGCTATTTTTTGTCGATAATCATGGAGCATAATCTCAATTTCTCGGCCTGGACCTATGCCGAGTTTTCCGCGCGCAACAAGCTCGCGAACCATCAGTTGTAATAAGCTGGTACGCGATATAGTTCCATCGATATCAAATACTGCGAATTGCTTTCTCATTAGCTACTAGTATACCGCTTTTGTTTATAACTATTAAACAAAGTACAATCTGATCAAATTATGCAAAAAAATATAGCAGCAGCAAACGTCGCTCGTTTTGGAGCTGACTTTACCACTTGGTTTCGAACAGGAGTCGGCGTTGCTGAGGCAGTTGGCATTGCATCAATGGATAGGGTTCAAAATGTTCCTGCATACGGTACAGTAGCACTCTCAGCTGTTCATGGTGGTGTTGCTATGGGCGATTTTGTAGATGGCAAGCTTGCTTGGTTGGCTGAACAGCTTGGTAGCCCTTCTGAAAAATATAATAGTCAGCTAGATGACATTACCGACAAGGCCGTTAATCATGTAGTAGCGTACGCGTCAATTTATAGGATATATAAAGCTGGCCATACTTTAACTGCAGCTGCCTTGGCTGTTCCACAAACAGGCATACTCGTCCGAGACATTGCAATGACTGTAGAGAGATTTAAAGCTCCCGACGGTGTTAACGTCAAGGCTTCTAAAAAAGCTAAAATGAAAACCGGATTTTTGAATGCACTACAAACCGGAGAAGTTTCACCATTAATTAACTTCAGAAGTTATCGAGCGCTACTTGTTGCTTCTCGAGCTGTGGGCGCAGTCGCTTCTATCAAGACCTTTAAAGAAGCCAAAGAATCGTTCGCTAAACAAAAAGCAGAACTCGAACTAATTAAGGCTGCATAGATATTGTTTTTACTGATGTAGTTCAATGCTCACTGGACAGTGGTCACTACCCATGACTTCGGGGTGGATTTTGGCTTCTTTAATACGGTCTTTTAGACTTTCTGATGCCAGCCAGTAGTCTATCCGCCAGCCTACATTACGCTCGCGTGCCCCGCCCCATGCCGTCCACCAGCTATAGGCTTCTTTCTCGTCTGGATATAGGCTTCTGAACGTATCGATAACGCCGGTTTCAAGTAGCTCAGTAAAATCGTTGCGTTCTTCATCGGTGAATCCATGTTTGCCTACGTTCTCTGCAGGCCTAGCGAGATCTATTTCGTTGTGAGCGACATTAAAGTCACCACAAGCAAGCACTGGCTTTTTAGATTGTAATTCTTTCAAGTGATCTTGGTAGGCAGGTCCCCAGACTTCCTCACGCATATGTAGTCGCTCTAACTTGCCTTTGCTGTTCGGTGTATAGACGGTTGTAACGTAAAATTCAGGGAATTCCAGCGTCAACACTCTTCCCTCTTTGCTCGTATCGCCAAACGAATCAGCAAAGTCGTACTTGTCCATAATTGCTTCTGAGAAGCCATTTTGGGCTAAAAGAGGCTCGGTCTTTGTAAATATCGCAGTACCGCTGTAGCCTTTTTTCTCTGCGCTATGCCAGTATTCAATGTAATCAGGTAAATCTACTGGCGATTGGTCGCGTTGAGCTTTGGTCTCTTGCAGACACAATATATCGGGTTGATGCTCCTCTATAAACGCCTGAAACGAACCTTTGTTCCAGACCGCTCTGATTCCGTTCACATTCCAAGAATATAACTTCATGATTGAAGTGTAGCATATTGACAATACTACTATTGTGTGATATAATCAAATAATATGTTTACCTCTCGTGCTCCCCTTCGTACTTCCCGTCTGCTTTTGGGCGCCGACACTCCTGAATCGCACGCTTCGTTCTCTCTAATTCCTTCTAAAGTACTAGGCTATCAACATGAAGAAACAGAGCACATGTATTTTGGCGCTAAGAATCCCAAGAACGTTCGAAAAGTAGGTGTACTCGCAAGTGCATGCTGGTTAAAAGAAACTGGAGTACTACAAGCATGGTATTTTAGCTCTATTAATCTATTTAGTGGGGTCACAGTCGCTGGAGATAATGGAGACATAAAAACTCAAGCTGATTCTAAACAACAATTCAATGGATTCCTAATTAGATCTAATCCTGAGAATACAGAAGTAATGTTTGGAAAAATATATGTCGCAGGCGAGTATAGAGCCATAAGTCCAGTGGTCTAGATTTACCAGCAACTGTCGTTGATACAATTGTTGGCGAACACATCGACGTGATCTTGACAAAACATCTCGTACTTAAACTTGAAGTATAGCTTTTAGTAGCCTTTAAAGCTTGCTACAATAGGAGCTAATGTATAAAAGAATATTGCTCAAAGTGTCCGGCGAGCAACTAGCCGGCGAGCACGACTCAGGGATCGATCCAAACGTAGTTGCGTGGATCGCAGGTGAAGCAAAGAAAATAGTAGAAACTGGTTGCCAATTAGTCATTATCGCTGGTGGTGGCAATCTAGTTCGCGGAGCTGAACTCGCTGGAGACGGTATCAAACGCGTTACAGCTGACCAGATGGGCATGCTGAGCGGTCTTATTAATGCGATGGCAATGACTGATATATTTGAAGCTCACGGAGTGCCTACACGCTGTTTAAGCAATATATATGCTGAACAAGTTGCTGAAAACTTTTCATTTAGGCTCGCTGAAAAGCACCTCCAAGCAGGAAGAGTACTCATCGTTGCAGGTGGAATCGGACGCCCCTACTCTACTCATGACAGCGCTGCGGTGCTAGTCGGACTTGAACTAGGTTGTGAGCTGGTTATCAAATCGACAAAAGTTGACGGTGTCTATGACAAAGATCCAAACAAATTCGCTGATGCACAGAAGTTAGAATCAGTAAGCTACCAACAAGCACTTGAAAACCCAGAAATTAAAGTCATGGACAAGTCAGCAATGGGACTTGCCGCTGAACAAGGCGTCAAAGTGGTTGTGATGAACCTCCACGAACCTGACGGACTAACCAGACTCATAAACGGCGAGCACGTCGGCACAGTTATCGGCTAATAAGTATTGTAATTTTATCGTTTTCGTGATATAACATTATGTAATGAGTGAATTAGTATCTCCGTATAATAAAGTTCAAAGTTTGTTTACGAGAGTTCGTAATAGTGCTGGTCGTGGATCATTGAAGACAACCGTAGCGGTAATGAATGCTTTTCTTTATACATCTGAAGGTACTATGGGCATAAGTAGATTTCCCGATTTACAGAGTTATCCTCCTGAATTCTATCCTTTAGATCCTAAATTTAGAGACTCAACAATAAGACAAGTAGGAAACGCAACACTTGGTGTAGCAGTAGCCGGAGCTTTAGTAGTAGCAGAAGTAAAAACTGGTATCCCTTATGGTGTAGCAGAAGTTGCTGCTAAGCCCGTTATAGAGACAATGAATTATGTCCAGCCAAAACTCTTAGAATTTAATCGTTAACGTAGAGTGTTTCTGACTTCTCTATGTGTATTCCGGTTGTCGTCGCGGCGTTTCATTGTCTCGCGTTTGTCATAGGATTTTTTACCTTTACCAAGTGCAATACGAACTTTTATAAATCTACCTTTCGTGAGAATAGCGGTCGGAACAATTGTTCTCCCCTGTTGCTTGGCTGCAATTATTTGATCAATTTCTTTACGCTTAGCAAGTAGTTTTCTCGCATTTGTAACCTCTGAGTCTTCAATAGGAATACCATTTGTACCATGTATGCTTGCATTGATTAGCCATAGTTCTTCATTTTTCACCGTTACGTATGCTCCTTGAAGCTGAGCATGGCCGAGACGTAGGCTTTTTGTCTCTCTGCCATTTAGAACTATTCCCACAACAAAACTATCGCCAAGTTCGTAATCAAATGATGCTCGCCGATTTCTGATAGTTTTTTCGTTTTGCTGCTGCTTCTTTTTCACCCTCCTATTCTAACAGAGGTTATGGTTATAGACAACATATTAAAAAAGTGTTATAATAGAAATATGAGCAGCGAAACACTCGGCCCAAAATTTAGACTAGAAGCAAGCAAAGCTTTCGTCGTGCTTGGTCATAGTGAAAGAAAGCGCGTTGGCGAGTTTTTGGCCCAATCTCTTGATGAGCGTAGATTCTTTCAAAATATCTGGGAAGAAGTTGAGGATGTAGAAGTAATAACCTTAAATAGGTCTGCTGCAATGATTAACAGAGCTGCGTTAGCAAAAGAGATGCGACGCAGAGCAGTAATTGCGCATTCTGCTGGCATTATGCGAATAAGAGGGGCATTACAAGTTATAGCTTTTAACCCTCCAGAGCAAGTTCCCTTTATTGAATTATTAAAAAGAGCAAACGACATAATGGCTGACCATATTGAAAAAGAATCTGGTGCACACAAAGGCGGAATACTAGATATGATTGGTGCAGGCGTCGAGTTAGCCAGAAGCCCTTTAACTACACTAGTGACTCCGTTGAGGATAAGCAGAGGTTATTCGACAGTTGATGACTTGGTTGGAAGGTATGATGACTTCCCAGCTGGACGAGCAATAGTGCACTCAGGAAGAGACAGCTTTAGATTCCAAGAATCAGCGGACATGCAAAAAGCTGCTGACGATGGCATATCTACCGTAGTTATAGCAGAGCATTATCACATGGAAGCATTACTAGCACCGAATAGAACAATAGATGCCATCACTCCGTTTATATTTCCAGAGCCTAAGGTCTAGTTAGTTCAGCGGTAACTCTGTAGCTCGCGCTTAGCGGTGTCCCATAGTTCTGGTGCGTTTCGTTTTTCTTTCATCTGATACCACCACTCGACTCCCCAGACGTCAATTGTACGCATGCCGGTGTCTACCGCGTACTGAATTCTAGAAGCAAGTCTTTCTGGATCCATTGATTTGTATAGCTCTTCAATTGAAGCATTCGTCATATCGAAGCCTTGGTCTCTGATCGCGTCAGGGAGCCAGGCTTCAGTTTGCAGTTCGTGAACAAACAGCTCCTTGCCTGTCAGAATCTCACCCCCTCCGGCAAGAAAGCCATAAAACCACGCAGGAAATGGATACTCGAAGTATCTTTTGGTGAGTGTTTTATCCCATACACGTTTGTAAACTGTTAATGCAAATTTATCTGGACGCGGATCGCCGAGTGGGAACCCAACTGCATTATTGCTCCTGCTTATAATTATTGGCCTAGAGCTGTCTGCATTTTCGAGGTAATTGTATTCGTCGATGAGTCGGTCTCTGCTGAAGTCCGGGCACTCACCAAACACACTCAAGAAAAACTCATTCTCAAGTTGGTATTCGGTTAATACGGCTCGATTTTTGTAGCGATCAACAACAACTCCCATGAATTCTTTTAAGTCTTCAGTCCACTCGGCGACTGGTTTTTGCATTGCCCATTCTGGTCCATGACATTCTGGCCATCGCGGTTGCCTCAAGCCCATTGCTAGCGAAACTTCTCCACCGGCTGCTTCAACCATGTCAAACTGCCAATCAAGATCAGTAAAATCATATTGGTCTGGTTCTTTTTCGTAATCTTTCCAGTAACTTACGAGTCGGAACCTTTTAATACCCAGATCATCAATCATCGCTTGCATTGTTTCTTTTGGGTCAAGCTCAAAGTATCGTGCATACCCTGGAACGAAAGTCGCGCCTATCGTTAGTGGCTCAGAACTATGTGAAACTCTATACCACTGGGACAATGTAAAACTGAAAAGTAGCACAGCAATGATTGTGCCGTATAAGGAGACCGCAAATATTCTTCCCCATTTAGATTTTGGAACAAGAATTAAAAGAAAGTTCCTCAGCTTTACGCCCATGTCGTTTGAGGGTGCTCTGCTAGTCGTTTTACGTTTAGTAGTTTTCTGTGTCATATGATTAATTAACTTCCTAGAAGTATATCGTAGAATTACAAATAAAGCGATATGCTAATGCTTGACATAATAGATAATATTATGTTAAAATATATTATTATGAAAACACTTGTGAGGTTTTTTCTGTTTTACGTATTTTCTGCTTGTTTTGTCCTGTCTGCAAGGAGTTTTAACAACTCACAAGAAGGTACTTATTATGCTACGGCGAGCCCGCAGGTAGCAGGAGTATCTGTGATTAACTCAGAAATGTTCACTGCTGTAAATAAGCAACGAACAACAAACGAAATTAACGATTACCGTCGTATAAATAATCAACCTGCCCTTACAGAAGATACTCGACTAAATAGTCTCGCGCAGGAACGTGCAAACGATATGAAAACTAAAAGATACTACAGCCACTCATTCGAAGGCAAAACTTTTAGTGATTTATTAGAAAAATATGCTATTTCTAGAACTGCTCAGTCCTGTGAGAACCTACTACTTACTAACGATCCTGCCACTGCTGTAGCGCAATGGTCAGTCAGTTTACCGCATAAGGACTGTATGCTGAACGGAAAAATGAACCGAATAGGTATGGCTGAAGTTTTGTTCGATGAAGACACCGAGCAGCATCTCTATGTTACTGTTTACGCTAGTGATATCTAGGTGGATCTAGCCAGATAGCTGTTATTATTGAGTGCATGACCATATCCATTGTAATCCCAGTTTTCAACGAAGAATCAGAGCTTCCAAAGTGCTTAGACTCAATTGCCAAACAAACGGTTGCACCAGACGAGGTTGTCGTTGTGGATAATAATTGTACAGATGCCAGCATGGAAATCGCAAGAAGGTATGGTTTCGTCACTATAACTCACGAACCGAGGCAAGGCCGTGGGCATGCACGAACTGCTGGATGTAATGCAGCGAAATCTGAAATAATTGGTCGAATTGATGCTGACTCGGAGCTTGACGTAGATTGGGTAAAACGGGTTAAGGAATTATTCGAATTAGATGCTGGCCTTCAAGGGGTGACGGGGCTAGGAAGAGCAACGATAATTCCAAGAAGCTCGCTGCTAAAAACAACTATTTTCGCAAGAGGTTACTATTGGTTTGTCCACGCTCTCTTTCATACGATCACGATGTGGGGAGCTAATATGGCAATTCGTAAATCTGCGTGGGAGGATGTTGCAGACAAAGTAATTGATGACGATTCTCTCGTGCACGAAGACCAAGATCTCTCGCTCTGGATGGCTGCTCAAGGCGGAAAAATTATCCAAGATAATCATCTACTTATCTCAACCTATGGTCAGCGATACGTGAATACGGTAAAGATTTTTGAATATCGACGACTCATTAACAGTACTAAAGAGCTACACACAAATAACGGTAATCTCCGCTCACCCAACCTGCGACGGCTCAAGCCTTCGAGTACTGCACTCGGCTTTTTGTTTTCTCTCGGACTGGGATTTGTGATTTTTCTTTTTAGCTTGTTGTTCTTACCGCTCGACGTGATAAGAAGTAGGCGATAGCAGGTCGGTTTCCACGCGCAGAACTGCTTAAGAATTAAAGTTCGGAAGTTCTTGTACGTTTTCTGGAAGTGTAATCGTGACATCCTTGAACTCGTATACAATGGTCGTTACCTCTCCGTTTTGCATCCCAACAACTTGACTGATGCGCTGATCCTTCTTTGAAATGTAGATTTTAGTCTCTAATGACTGGCTTGGATTGCCGGCAACATCGTCGTCTGCTACAAGCCAAACGTCGCACTTCCCTGCTGGGCAATCTTCTTCACCTTCGTATTCAGCAGTCTCTTTAAACTTATCAAAATCTGACTGGTTAAACGTATATTCTTCGGTATTTGAAGCTTCGCCTGAGCTTGGCAATTTAACACACTGTCCTTCAGAACAATTTATAGTACTATCAGGTGTATTGTAGAATTCAAAACTTGACCCGTTTTCATCCGTTGACGAGAACTTAGTAACGCCGTTACCATCTGATTCAAGTATTGCACTAAAGCTTTGTCCTTCCGTTGTGCCGCTGATGGTGGCAACGAATGATTCATCGAAAGTGTTCACTGGTGCGAAAGTTGGCTCATTTGCATCAGTTGATGCTACTTCAGACGATGAGCTGCTACTTGGTTCGGTTTCTGAATCGTCACTCAAACTCGTTATTGCAACAAAACCACCAACAAAGACTAATACACCAATTAACGGACCTAAAAATTTATAACTCATAGCTCTCTTTCATATTTTATTATAAAAATATAATACACCCACTCAAACAAAATCCATATAGCCGAGAAACCGAGTTGGAATTATAAGATTTCTTTAACGGTTTCTTCTGTTATTTTAGTACCGTCAATATAGGTGCATGGCTCATCTACTAGCGGCGGTTCAAACAATGAAGAGATTCGATCGAACATACGCTCAGGTGACTCGCCGTCTGGCAATAGAGAGTCGTTTTGATCTTCAACTCTTCTTTTCTTGGAGAGATTTTCGGGAGTATTGAGGCACCATAGTTTAACTTCAGCGCCATACTTTTTAGCGAGTGCATACTTCTCATCACGATGATGCCGGCGGTTAAGGTTCGCGTCGTATATGACACTATGCCCTGAGCTGAGAAGGTGCTCAACATTGTGATCGATGAGACCGTAAAGGTTGTCATGCTCTTTCTGACTAAAAGTTGGCTCTGGAAATACCAATAACCTATAGTCGTCTGACGACAATCTAACTGCTTTGGTGAGTTTCTGAATATGCTTTGCCAGCGTTGTCTTGCCGCTCCCTGGGAGCCCCATCAGTAAATGTAGTGTTGGTTTCATATGCGTTTTTGTATAGCCTATTCTTTTGTGAAATCTGCTTTATGAATAAAGTAAAAGCATGGTAGTAGTGCAAACCCAAGAACTATCCATAGGATCCTAAACCATCCATCACCTAAATTCGTGCCAAGTCGTAGACCATGCACCCATATAAACGTCATTGCGAAACTTTGGCTTAGTGAAACTGCTAACCAATATTTTTTAACGAAACGGTTTTTTCTCATACGGTTGAATACTTCAAAACTGAGGAACAGTAGAAGTGATATTGAGCCAAGTAAAACTGCCAGTTTCAATCCTTCACCAACATAATCAATAAACGATTGAGGCGGAAGTCCCTCGCCATTATTGAACTGAGCGATTGCAAGAATCCCCGGATGTAGCAGCAGGCTTCCAAGCACCACATACTCAGTTAAATTTTTGTAAAATTTGGGTTTTTTAAGACTATGATCTAGAACTCGAAAAACACCGGTATAATAATGTCCTGCCATTATTATCCATGCGAGTAGTCCAAATAACGGAAACCACTGGTATGGGCTAAGTGATTCGAGTTGCCACGAGACACCTATGCCCCAAGATGCTATAACAATAGCCAACGACAAAGCGAACAATGACCATGAAAAAATACTAAAAGTTTTTTGATTCATGAGCTTGTCTTTGTTCATGCGTTAATAATAGCATAAGAAATGAAAGGATTTTAAGCTGTTTATAAAGTGTAGTAGTATGAAATATATACATGGCTAAATTATGAAAAATCAATTACCAGATGCGAAATTATTAGCACTTTTGAGAGGATTTTATGTATTCGGAGACGCTAGCGTACTTAAAATAGTATATGAACTTGACCGATATGGTGAACGTAACTTCAGCGAGTTGCGAGATGAACTTCAGATCAACCCATCCACCCTGTCAAAAAAACTCCGAATGCTTACTGATGTAGGCCTAATTGCATCCGATCGAACCCATGACAATCTACGAGTCTACTATGCGATTGTTCAGCACCAGAAACCGCTCCGTCGTTTTCTTGATTCTCTCGAAAAACTATCCCAAGAAATATAAATTAATCACTATCACCAGAAACGTTGCATCGAGGTCGGTATGGCAAACAAACTACGAGTTAGTGGCAAGAGCTCTCGACTAAGTAGTGGAAAACGAGTAGCTTGACTCATTATCAAAGCAGGTGAAGGTAAAACGATAAAACGCTTAATTGACTCCAGCGGTGTTGTACCTTCCTCGGTAATAAAAAAAAGTGTTGAAGTGAACCGTTCGATCTCGACTACAAAATCTGAAATAGTCGTTGTCTCTGGTGTCGGGTTTAGTTCGGTTGGGACCAGTTCGATCTGATGAGCACCAACAAAAGCTAAATGTCTAATGATTAACTCTATATGCTCGATCGATGATTGTTCAAATCCTATCTCAAACTGGGATGGTTCTTCGTGGGGAATAACATACTGGCTAAATTCTCTTACTCTTTCGTGAGCTTCAACTAAGGATTGGTGTAGACTGTCGGCTTCTGCCTGTCTTGCGGCCTCAGAGAGTACTTGCGCGGTCAATAGTCTATGCCCTTATTCGCGAGAAATTTATCATCAAAATGATGCTTTATCTTCGTCATGTTCGTTGCAATGTCAGTGAATTTAACTAAGTCTTCAGGGAAATCTCTTCCTGTTACACAAACACTCGTTTTGCTATGTCGCTTAGTGAGTAGTTTTTTGAGGTCAGCTTTCGGTAGTAGCCCATCATGGACTGAATTATTGATTTCATCGCATATAACGAGATCAAATTCACCGCTAGTGGCGTATTGGATAGCTTTTTCGTAGGTTTCTTGGGCTGCTTTTTTATGCTCAGCTTCACTGACGTTTTTAGCACTGAGATCACCTGCGTTATAGAACCCCTTGCCACCTCTGAAATAAGTGAGGTTATCAAACTCTCCAGTAGCCTTCAGTTTCGTAATGAATTGCGATTCGCCAGTTTCCCACATTTTGACAAACTGTACATAAGCGACGTTCCAGTCCCTGCCTAGCGCACGCACCATAAGCCCTATCGAAGCGCTCGTTTTACCCTTGCCTTCACCTGTGTACACGACGACGACAGCGTCTTTTGTTTTAAAATCTTCAAATGCCATATCCTAACAGTAGCGCGTCTAGAGGTTTTTAGTCAAAAGAATCTATTTTTTTTCTGGTGAACCGAGACCGAGGAGCGTTACGGCTAATGTCGTAACAAGTCCTAAGGTAATTGCTGTCGCACTAGCAATTGGAGCGACCTTAAACAAGCTGAACCCTGCAATAAGTAAGGCAAACGACGTAATGAGTAGTGTCGTGTCTTGTCGTTTCGAGACTAACCATATAAGACTGCCAAACATAGCGACGACAATGAAAAAAAGCGGTAGTTGAACGTACCAAGCAAGCTCATGGGCCGATGCTGTAATTGTTGAGTCGTGCACTTCGCCTGCGTGGGCAAAAATAAATCTAATCATAACAATATTGTATACTGAATCTATGGAAAAATTAAAAGTACACAAAAAAGAGCTCAAATTAGTGATTATTGCCTTCATCATCGGAGCTTTTTGGCTGCTCGCGTTGAGGTTCGTCTTGTATACACGTGAATCTACGCATTATCACGCTAATTTTGCTGTTTTTATCGAAGAACAACGGTTACCGTTTGATAGCCCATTTTACTACGAGGAAGTGCAATCATGTGGTGGCGACGACCTAAATAACCCTAAAATCCGCGCGCACATGCATGACCAAGTCAACCATATCGTCCATGTTCACGACGAAGCAGCAACGTGGGGACATTTCTTTGCTAACGTCGGTATGACAGATGGAGATACAGTGTTCCGTTATGACGGTGTAGTGTACGTTGAAGACGAAGATACTCAAATTAGATTTATCTTAAACGGCGACGAAGTCGAAACAACTGCGAATCGGACGATTCGATCAGAAGACACATTATTGATAAGCGTTGGTAGTCCAACGAGAGAAAAACTAGACGAACAATATGCAGAAATCTCGCAAGACGCGGGCGAATACAATCAGCGTGCCGATCCTTCAGCCTGCACCGGCAGCAAAGAACTAACCCTATCAGAACGACTCGAAACAGCTGTTAGATTCTGGGAGTAATCGGTGAATAGTTTCTTAAGCCGCAAGCAGGGTTGCAACTACTTAAGTTCACTTGCTCAAAGTGACATAAATTATTTTTCTACGATTATGGTTGTGTCTGCTGAGGAAATGGATACTTCGCCGTTTCGATCTGTACTGACGGTAGTAATTTTACATTCTTTTGATTCAAGCTCTGGCTCGCTCGGTGGATTACCGTCTGATTCTATTCGTGGAACGCTGAAATCGTAATTTGGCAAATCAGGATCACTATCACACATTGAAAGCAGAATAACAGCTGCTACAACTCCGCCTCCGACAAGCGCAGGAAATCGCCACTGGCGTAGTGTCTCTCTGATCGTTGGGCGGGGTGGTCTTACGACGGTAGATGCTGGTGGGGTTGCTTCTGGTCTTGGTTGAGGAGTCCTAGCTGGAGTATTTGGAGCGCTTCCAGTATTTGGTCGCGGCGATGTAGTAGGAGATGGCGTTCGAGGTGTTGTCGGAGTTGCTCCTGTGCTCCCCCTACTTGTAGGAACGCGCCCTGCTCCGCTGCCACCTGAGCCTCGACCAGTTTGCAACCTTGGTAGTCTAATCTGTTGCTGAGGAGAGAGTTCGCTTTCTATAGCGCGTCGTATTGCTTCTGCATTTTCGCTTAAAGGCTCTACACGTCGCTTGTGAACACGCATGCGCCTAGCCGCGTACAAGAACAACGGTAATATTGCGAGTGAAACATCTGGCAAACCGATTTCGTTTTGCTCGGTCACCATTTCAGTTTCGTTAATGGGAACTTCGGTCACTGTTTCTCGTATATCGCAAAACTCTTGCTCGCCCGTTACGCCTGTAGCTGTTGATGTAGTTGTACCGGCGACAGTGACTTCTACGCGTTGTTCGGCATCAATTTCTTCGGTTCCCCAAGCTATAATTTCTGCTTCAGATATAGCACCTCGGTGGAATTGTTCAATTAACTCGTCCGGTAATCGGCCGTATTTTTCTGAAAGTACTTGCAAAGTCTCTAGCTCTGCATCCGTAAAGCTATCTTCAGCTATATGGTCAAAGGCTTGCGATACAACAGTGCTGTCGACAGTAGTGTTCCCGACTATTTCACGGGCTATGAATTCTCCTCGCGCATCGGCAATTGCTTGGTTCCCAGCCGTTTGTGTTTGGACACCTGCTACTCCATCACGAGTGTCATCGGTAGCGTCTGAGTAGCCTCTGATAACGATACTATCTATATCTATACCTTCTTGGTCTACAAGATCGTAGACAGCATCGAGAGGAGCGGCGTTAGCTAGGCCTATTTTTGCATTTGGTCCAAATGTTTCAGACCAGATCATTGGAATAGTAAATTCCTTGGAAAACTCTTCCGTTGTACTGACGCTTCCAAAAGTAGGCCCTGTGCTAAACGTAGGTTCACTGCGCTGCCGTGTCGTCACAAACTCCTGCTCTTGAAATGGAATATCACGCTCTACTTGTCTTAATCCAAGCGGGATAATTTTGTCTTCTGTATCAATTCTAATGACAAAAGGCTCTAATAAATCTGGTACCCCGACGCTAGACACAAGTGCACTTGCTGCAAGCGTGGCGGCTACTGTACGTCCATTTACGGCAACTCCGGCTTCAAAGCCTCTACGGACTCTTCTTCTTGGAATGCTCGTATGATCTTGACTTATCCTATGGAGAGAAACGTTGTGTCGCTCTCTAGAGTCTGTGTCGTCTGCTACATCTCTAAAAACACCAGCACGAAATCCTCGGGTAGTTTGATATCTTAATCTATCTGAGCGAGTTGGTGTATGACCGCTCTGTAATCGATGCAAGAAATCGTTTGGTTCGAAGGTAATATAATCGGGTTGGGTCGCGCCCCAAGTACGACTGTCCCAAATCGAAGGCTTGTGATCGTGGCGAATTTCTAGTGGATTACTATTTCTGTGTAACATTGATTCATGCACAGGGTTGTTTCCAATTGAAAAACCCATCCGAATGTGCGGATCAATAGTGTCTGTAATTGGTGGTAGTGAAATTTCAGGCATGATAACTTTCTATTCTACAATATTTTGGTAAAAATACAAAATTGTTTTATAGATTATACACTTTTTATAAAAAAAGTGATTTTTATCACAAAAAGCCTTGTCTGAGGTCTGACTTCTCTGCTAAAATAGGGTGAAATGAGATATACGCCGACTGAAACGCCGACGCGCACGCTGGAGTATGCATAATGCTTAATTCTTTGCTATACCCTATTACCTCTGTTTTTGCAGCTGGTGAGTCTGAAATTCACGTGTCGCTTAAAGCTGAAGAGCTATGGAACGTTGCTGGCATACCAGTTACGAATTCAATGGTATATGGTGTAATCGTCGCGTTGTTCATGGGAGTTGTCCTGACAACTATTGCTAAAAAATCCACCGTAAAACCAGCCAAGAAAAACTATTCGGTCGCAGTGCTTGAATCTATCGTGCAGTTCGTCGTAGGAATGCTTGAAGGCGCCTTTGGTTCACGACAGAAAGCCTACAAATATGCGCCTATTATGGCAACGTTCTTTATATTCATACTATTCACGAATATCATGGGACTCTTCCCACTGGTTGGTCCAGCGTTAGAGGTCAGTACAAAAGAAGGCCAAATCCCACTCTTCCGTCCCTTCACTGCAGATTTGAACGGTACATTGGTTATGTCGATCATTGCGATTGTTTATGTACAGATCTTGTCAATTCGTGCTCAGGGCATCAAGGGCCACTTAACGCATTATTTCAGTAGCAAACCGCTCAACCCAATCAATTTTTTTATAGGTATTTTAGAGGTTTTCGGTGAGTTTACTCGTATCTTATCCTTGTCGTTGCGTTTGTTTTTAAACACTGCTGTTGGTGAGATTTTGATAGCCGTGTTTACGAGTTTAGTGCTGACTGGCGGACGGACACCAATTGCGGTCATTCCAATTCTGATGTTTGAGTTGCTTGTCGCCGGTATTCAGGCATATGTGTTTACGGTACTCACTGCTACCTACTTGTCCTTGGCGATTGCACACGCCGACCATCACGATGAACATGAAGAAGTTAACGCTCAAAAGGTCGAAGAGCTAGTACCTTCATCATGAAATATTTAAAAAGTAACCACGGAATATAATTCCTACGGAGAAAAAATATGTTTTTACAAACTCTAGCACAAGCAACTGAATTTGATGTTCAAGTTGCAGAAGCATGGTCAAAAGCTGGAATGGTTGGTCTCTCACTAGCACTAGCAGCTATTGGTCTTGGTCTTGTAGGTTCAAACTACATGAAAGCTATTGGACGAAATCCAGAAGCTGGAAAAGCTTCAAGTCAGGTTGTGATTATCGCAGCTATGATCGAGGTTACCGCACTGCTTGCGTTCCTACTTGGCGCATTCCTCTTGTAGGAAGCACCATTGGGAGAGAGTGACCTCAGTTGCTCTCTCCACCAACAACATTTAACAATTAATTTCCCTCGAACAACGACACCTGACTATGATCAATCGTAATCAGTTATGGTTGTTCCGACCGGAAAGGATACAATTAGAAATATATGATGAACTTACTAAATACATTTGCAGCTGGAGCTGCGGCAGCCGGTGAAAAAGCGGAAGAAACTTCTGAAGGCATCGGTGCGCTAGGCTTAAGCTTGCCTGCAATCGGTGCATCTGCAATTACCTTCCTCGTCTTGTTCTTTGTGATTAAGAAGTACGCACTTAGTGGTATCGTTGCTAACCTGCAGAAGCGCGAGGAAGACATCAGCCGTGGCCTGCATCTAACTTCAGAAATGGACAAGAAGTCTGCAGAGCTAGAACTGACTGTAGAGAAAGCCTTGAAAGCTGCCAGAAAAGAAGCTGACTTGATCATTGCTGAAGCTAGTCAAGAAACGGGTAAAATGATCCAAGCTGCTGAAGAAAAAGCCAATCAAAAGGCTGACGATATTCTACGTGCGGCTGAAGGCAAAATTGAACGCGACATTGATGAAGCCCGCAAAGGTCTGAAATCCGAAATGGCAAGTTTGGTAACTGAAGCGACCGAAGCAATCATCGGTCAAAAACTCGACGAGTCAGGTGACAGAAAATTAGTAGAAAACTATCTCAAGGAGGCTTTGAAATAGTGGGTAAAGTAACGACTAACGACTTGGCTAAGTATGCGGTTGATCAGCTTGAAGCTGGCTCAAACATCAAGCATTTATCGTCAAGCATTGCCGCATACCTACTAGAAGAACGTCGTAGTCGCGATATGTCAGCGGTTATGCGAGCTATTGATGAAGAGTTAACTCGCCGTGGGTCTGCACAGGTTACTATTACGTCTGCACATGAGGTATCTGGTGAAGTGAAGAAGCAGCTCGCAGCGCTTCTTGAGGTTGAGAACCCACAGTTCAATGAAGTCATCGACCTAAGTGTCATTGGCGGAGTCAAAGCCCGTTCAGGTGAGTCAGAAATAGACCTAACAGTACGAGGAAGATTAAATAGATTTAAAACAGCAATATCGGAGAGCAAATAATATGAGTACACAAGTATCAACAGCAGAACTGGCCGCAGAAGTAAGAAGCGCCATTCAAGCACTAAAAACCAGCGGAAACGTTGAAAAATCAGGAATCGTCACCCGTATCGGTGACGGTGTGGCATGGATTTACGGACTATCTGCTGCAGGTTATTCAGAAATGTTAGAAATCGAATCAGCCGACGGCGGTTCAGTCAGTGCATTTGCCCTCAACCTCATGGAAGACGAAATCGGAGCTGTATTGCTAGATTCAGATACCAAGGTGAAAGCCGGCGCCAAGGTCAAACTATCTGGTTCAGTCCTAGAGGTCCCTATCGGCCCTGAGCTGCAAGGTCGCGTTGTTGATCCACTTGGACGACCACTTGACGACAAGGGTCCTATCAAAACAAAGCTAACTGGACTCGTAGAACGACCTGCTCCTGGTGTGCTTGCTCGTAAATCTGTCCACGAACCTATGATGACTGGACTGATGGCAATTGACGCTATGGTCCCAATCGGTCGTGGTCAGCGTGAGCTGATCATCGGTGACCGCCAAACTGGTAAAACAGCCGTTGCGGTAGACACTATGATTAACCAAGCCAAGCAAAACACAGGCGTGATCAATATTTATGTAGCGATTGGTCAAAAGATGTCCAAGGTTGCACGAATGGTTGAGCGACTTGAGCGCGAAGGTGTGATGGACCAGACTATTGTAGTGGCGACTTCAGCTTCTGATCCGGCTTCAATGCAATACCTCGCGCCGTACGCGGGTGCAGCTATGGGTGAATTCTACCGAGACAATGGTCAGCACGCATTAATTACCTATGACGACCTTTCAAAGCACGCTGTGGCCTACCGCCAGATGTCACTTCTACTCCGTCGCCCACCGGGACGCGAAGCTTACCCAGGTGACGTGTTCTACCTACACTCACGACTACTCGAGCGTGCGGCCAAACTATCTGACGCTGAAGGTGGCGGTTCACTAACTGCCCTACCTATTGTAGAAACGCAAGCTGGAGATATATCAGCATTCGTCCCGACCAACGTGATCTCGATCACTGACGGTCAGATTTTCATGGAAACGAGCTTGTTCAACCAAGGTATCCGTCCGGCTATCTCAGTTGGTCTATCGGTATCACGTGTTGGTGGTGCTGCCCAGACTAAGGCCTTGAAAGGCGCAGCTGGCTCACTACGTATCAACCTAGCTCAGTTCCGTGAACTTGCAGCATTCGCACAGTTCAGCTCAGATCTAGACGCAGATACAAAATCACGTATCGAACGTGGTCAACGACTAACTGAACTACTAAAACAACCACAGTACTCACCGCTATCAGTATGGGAGCAAGTCGCAAGTCTGATCGCTGCAACAAGTGGTTCATTTGACAGCGTGCCAGTTGCACAGATCAAGAAAGCTCAACACGCCTTGCTCTCTCAGCTAAGTAGCGAGAAGAAAAAGGATATGGCGAAGTTAAACGAAGGCGGCAAAGTTGAAGACACAATGACCAAAATCATCACTGACCAAGCTGAAAAAGTAGCGAAAGAATACGCAGAGGAAAAATAATATGTCAGATGCACAGCCCTACCCAACACCAGAACAACTAATCGCCGAAGTCGCTAAAGGCTTGGGTGTTGAAGCTGATGTCGTTACTGGACTAAGCACTCTGACCGGTGAAGACTTGGCTGTTGCGAGAAGAGCGGCGCTATGCGGACTTCAGTCAGCTATGCATAGAGGAGATCATTTAGTAGATACTAGAGAGCAGTTACTTCCTGTACCACCGCAGTTTATTAATGAATGGTCTCCTCAGGGTGGATTCGCGTGATCGTGTATAAATCGTTAATAATGGGCAAGGTGAATTAGTTTATGGCTCAAACATATGAAAGTTTAGAAACGTTTGCTGAAGGATTTGTATCGGAGGCTATTCGCATAGAGGCTACCGAAACACCAACAGCTATCAATGAAGGCTATGCCTTTGCGTTTATCCCTTATCAGCTACCACCGAACTTCGTAAGAACGCAAACTGCTATCGATCCAAATACGGGAATATCAACGTACGATTTCAAAGTAGTAACTCCTGCTGAGGATGATACTGAGCAACCAATACTCGTTGATTTTGATGTATGGGCAGCTCGTCAGCTACGTGATCGTGGCGAGGATGAAGTACTTGTAGGAGACGTTTTCCGGCTTCGTAATAAAACTTCTCATCTTGCGTTTGCCGCATTGAGAGGAGTCAATAATGGCTAGTACACAGCAGATCAAAGCGCGCATCAAGAGCGTCAAGAATACCAAGCAGATCACCAAGGCTATGGAGCTGGTTGCTGCCAGTAAAATGCGCCGTGCTCAAGAAACAACGGTAGCGTCACGCGCATATGTACATACAGCCCGCCAGATATTGACTCGTTTGCGTGAGCTTACTGATGTCTCGAAGCATCCACTTTTCGTTACTCGCGAGGTAAAAAGTCGAATTCTCATAGTCATTACCTCAGACCGAGGATTGGCTGGAGCATATAACTCTAACGTTCTTCGTCAGTTAACAAAAGAACTTAAAGCTGATATTGAGAACAATATTGAAACCAAAATCATCACTATTGGTAAACAAGCAGCGAAGTTTGTTGGAAAAATCTCAGATATACACGTGCTTGCTAGTTACGACTCTATGCCAGAACGACCAACTATCAATGATCTGATTGCAATCCTCAGCACTGTAAAAGAACAGTTCGTTGGTAAAGAAATAATCGTTAAGAATGAAGACGAAAGCACTATTAAGAACCCTTATGCAAAAAATATAGTTGCAGAAATAATCCCCCAAACAGATGCTGTAGACATATTGTTCACTGATTTTAAGTCGAGTGTTGTCCAAGAAGTAACCAAACAACGACTCTTACCTGCTGCATTTACAGACACAAAAGTCTCAGCAGATCTAGAGCTGGCATTGTTTGAACCAAGTCCACAAGTCGTGCTTGATACTATTGCTGATCGTTTAGTCGATGTACAGTTATGGCAAGCTTACTTAGAGAGCCAAGCCTCAGAGCAAAGTTCACGTATGTTAGCCATGAAAACTGCTTCTGACAACGCTGGTGATCTGATAGATGACCTGACACTAGCTGCTAACAGCGCCCGCCAATCAGCCATCACCCAAGAACTCGCAGAAATCGTCGGTGGAGCGGAGGCAATGTCATGATAAGGCAGCGACAGAAGAATCTATTGCAAACGAAATTAATGAAATTATCAGAAACGGAAGGAAAATAACATGACAACAACTCAAACCTCAACTATCAAACCTCAAACCTCAACTGGCTCTGTGAGCCAAGTCGTCGGTGTGGTTGTCGATGTTGATTTTAATGGCGCAGAATTACCGGCTATTTACGACGCACTGACATTAGAACTAGATGGAAAGAAAATCTACTTAGAAGTAGCACAGCACTTATCAGAAAGCTCAGTTCGAACTGTCGCTCTCGGTAGCACCGATGGTCTCACACGTGGTACAAAAGTAACCGCAACTGGTGCGCCAGTACAGGTTCCGACTGGTGTAGAAACTCAAGGAAGAATGTTTAACGTTGTGGGCGAACCGATTGACGGCAAACCAGCGCCTAAAGGTGCGAAAATGGCATCAATTCACCGTGACCCACCTGCTCTCGCCGACCTATCTAACAAAACAGAAGTGTTAGAAACAGGTATTAAAGTCATCGACCTTATCAGCCCAATCACCAAAGGTGGTAAAGTTGGTTTGTTCGGTGGTGCTGGTGTCGGTAAGACAGTCTTGATCACTGAGCTTATTAACAACATCGCAAAGTTCCACAGTGGTAACTCAGTTTTTGCCGGTGTTGGTGAGCGGACCCGTGAAGGAAACGACCTCTACTACGAAATGGAAGAATCAGGCGTGCTGGACAAGACATCGCTTGTATTCGGTCAAATGAACGAGCCACCTGGTGCTCGTTTGCGCGTTGGTTTGTCAGGACTTACGATTGCTGAAGGTTTCCGTGACGAAGGAAAAGACGTGCTGTTGTTCGTTGATAACATTTTCCGTTTCACTCAAGCCGGAAGTGAAGTATCTGCATTGCTTGGTCGTTTGCCATCAGCAGTTGGTTACCAACCTAACCTCGCTCAAGAAATGGGTGGTTTGCAGGAACGTATTACAAGTACTAAGAAAGGTTCAATCACGTCTATTCAAGCTGTATATGTACCAGCCGATGACTTTACCGATCCAGCTCCTGCAACGACTTTCGCTCACCTCGACTCAACAATCTCGCTTAACCGTAAACTAACCGAACTTGGTTTATATCCTGCGGTTGATCCACTCGATTCGACATCTACGATCCTTGATCCAGAGATTGTTGGTGAGGAACACTATAATGTTGCCCGCGAAGTGCAACAAGTCCTCCAGCGTTACAACGACCTGCAAGACATCATCGCAATCCTCGGTATGGAAGAATTGTCTGACGAGGACAAAAAGACAGTTGCCCGCGCTCGTCGCATCCAGAGATTCTTAACGCAGCCATTCTTTGTTGCCGAGGTGTTCACTGGTAACCCTGGACAATATGTGAAGCTTGAAGACACAATCAAAGGTTTCCGCGAAATTCTAGACGGAAAACTAGACGATCTATCAGAATCTGATTTCTACATGATCGGTTCTATCGAAGAAGCTAAGAAGAAAGCGAAGAAATAACAATGAGTGTGCATGCACATAGTTCTGGAGCGAATCATGTCGGGCATGATGGTGATCATTTAGAATCTATTGGAGCAAGACTTGATAGAGCTTCAAAAAAGACACTAGAAGTTGCGCTCATAGCGCCACTAACTGTTGGTTCATTAGGATTGCTAGCTGCTTGGGGCGGAGCAAAAAAGGTTCAATCTGGTGTTGAAAAAGCACATGCGACGTTCGATTTACTAGCTACTGATCCAGTAACTGGCGCAACTGGTTCAGATAGGGTAAGAAATGCAGCATCTGACACTGTCGCGCTTACTAAGCTTGTTGCAGAAGAAGCTGCTAGAAAGTTGCACCGTCCAGAGAAATTTCCATCAGAAAAACCGAAGCGTGGATTTGGCCTACTGTCTGCTTTTGGAGCAGTAGAATGGACAAAAGCTCACGCAATGACTGTTGTTGCTGGAGATGAGCTAGGTTCAACAATCATTGATTTTGCGTCTGCAAGATATGCAGTGCCGACACGAGGCTCAAGTAGTGAGACACGAATAGGTTCAGGGTCTGATATACCCATCCAAGCTGGTACAAAAGATACGATTGAAGACTTTAGTGCACTATCGAACACTACATACAACCAAGCACAAGAAAGTACGGCTCTGCGACTACATGCAAATGAAGCTAGCCAAGACCCCCCCACCCATATTTCAGACATAGCAGAAGCAGGCACGTCGGAATGGACGATCTAATACTATGATCCATTTTGAACTTGTTACCCTAACCGGCGTAAAGCTTCGAGAATCTATCTACGAAGTCAAGCTCCCTACCCCACAAGGAATTATTGCGGTGTTTGCAGGACACGCTCCGCTCGTTTCGACTGCTGTGACGGGTATTATCACGGTTCGAAAGAACAACAACACACCGGATGATCTACAAGAGTATTATGCGATTGATAGCGGAGTAATTGAAATAACTGACAACACTGTACGGGTATTGGTTGATATTGCCGACAAAGATTCAGAAGTCAGCGCCAAAGAAGCGGAAGCTGCACTAGAACGCGCAAAGCAACTACGATCTGAAGCAAGAGACCAAGTATCTCTCGACAAAGCTCAGATGCTTGTCGACAGGCAATCGTCTCGACTCAAAATAGCCGAACTAAAACGCCGCAACCGAAGATAGCCATTTCAGTTTTTTAACTAGGTATGGCAATGGGAATTATTTTTTCGTCTATACCAAGATAGTCTCTAATCTGTGCCTTAGAAATGTTTGATAATAGCGGACTTCTCTCGGCTGCACTATAGTACCAGCTATAAAGATCGGGTAAAGCCCATTCAAAAACTTCGTTAAGTGTTAATTTTTGCGCTTCTTCTTTTAAGCTAGACATCGTGTTTTTGTCACCATAAAGGATAATATCTATACAAGTTGCAGGTAAATGGTTGCCCCATATGTTTTCTAGAAATGCTAGATTGTGCAGAGCCACAGACAGCTCTTTTGTGGGTACTTTGCGAGCAAACTTTGCACTCTCTGTATCTCCATACTCATTTTGCATATTTATAAATGCCTCTTTCATCTGATTAAGATATGTAGTTTGGTTAGTCCCACCTGTGAGTTTCACACCGTAATAAAAAGACAAAAGAGTGAACGACATAAGTGTGCTAGGAATTAGCTCTTTATTATTGATCGCATTTCTAATGCCTTCAGGAGTCAATGGAACCTGGTAGCTACCATCATCAGTTGTGAGAAAGTTTCCTTTTTTCCAGAGCTGTACACGATATTTTTGTCCATTTGGCAGTGCCCAGAATAGATAAGTTCCCTTATTTTCTTGAAGTGAAAAGCACTTATCGATGCCGTTGAAGTGTTTAATTATAAGTTCGTGGTATTTGGGTGTAAATAACAATCTATGGATGATTGTATCTTGGTCTAGATGGTAGTTTAATAAAAGCAAATTAACAATGTTTTCTTGCTCGATATATACAAGCTTTGGTGCATTTTCATAATGCTTCATAAGCATAGCCCAAAGGCTGTAGTTCGTTTTAGTTACTTGTTCTGAAAAATTGGTACACTGCATCACAGAAGGTTCGGCATATATGTCATCAAGAATTTTTTCAACTTTATTCTTCTCGTTTTCACTAATGGATTTTTCTATCTGCCAGTTAGCAAGTAATTTCTTTGCATTAGTTAGGTTTTCATGATCGTATGATGGGTGATATATAACAGGCTTAGCTCGTACTGAACGGGAGAAAAATACAAGTTGTTTACATTCTGCATCAATAGCACTAGGAACGTGAAATAACAATCCTCGCGGAAACGATTCGTTGTCAAAAGAGACATTCGCACAACCAAGCACAATAATGTTTTTTATAGTTTCGTCTCCATTTAAATATGGTAGTGCTTCATGAATATTGCTGTTTACCATACCGGGTTCGCTTATTGGTCCATGATGGTCAGTCGTCGTAACTCTATAGGTTGTTGCTAGTTGACGAGCACAGCTGGCTGCTACTTCAATGCCAAGTAATCGTTCCACTTCTTTGGCAAATGTATCAATGAATTGTAGCTTCAGGGTTGCATTAATATTTTGTGAGTATGGAACATTATACATTTTTGAGAAATCAAAAAGTGTCATATCTCGTGAGGCGTTGATGATCTCTTCCAGCTGGGGGCGACGCGCAAATGCTTTTTCGCGTAACTCAGAAAGCAACTCAATTTCTAGCTGAGGGGTATGTATCTGTGGTTTAGTATTTATTAATTGTTTCATAATGTTTCGTTTAAATAAATTCTCTTAACCCTGCTAGTTAATCCGGAGAGAATTTCATAGTTAGCTGCATTCAGCATCTGTGCAACTTGATTTATTGTTATTGTCTCTTTTTGTGTTCCCAGCAAAACCACTTCGCTTCCAATTTCCACATTTTTAATTTTTGATATATCAACAGCTGTTTTATCCATGCTGACACCATTTATAACAGGGGCTTGCTGACCATTGATTAAAACATATTCCCAATGAGGTTTTTGCCTAAATCCATCACCGTAACCAATTGGTAAGCATGCGATTTCTTTAATTCCTGACGTTATAAATGATTTCTCATAACCCACTTGGTCACTGGGACTTAATTGTGATTTATGAACAACTTTTGTTTTTAATGTCATGATCTGCTCTGGCTTAAATTTAGGATTTTGTCCTTTTGTCTGGTTGCCATATAAAAACGTTCCTGTTCTTACCATCGTATAGTGCGATTCAGGAATATTTATAACTGCAGCTCCATTTGCAATATGAATATAGGGAGGGTTAACCCCATAACTGATGATTTCCTTCAATGCATTATTGAAAAGATCTAGCTGCTCAAAAGAAAGTATAGTATCTTTGTCCTCTGAGTTAGTAAAATGGCTATAAACCCCTTCTACATAGATATTAGAATGGTGCAGGACTTTATTTATAAATGATCCAACTTCCCTATAATCAACGCCGTACATGCGAAGGCCAGTATCAATCTGTATGTGGACTGGCACAGTTTTATCGGTTTTGGTTGCGTAAGAAGCAACAGCACTAAGCATGGTATCTTCACATACCGTAAGTGTGATGTGATTATCTACTGCAATACCAATATCCTCTGGGCATACATATCCAAACACAAGAATTGGAGTCATTACTCCACATCTTCTTATCGTCACAGCTTCATTGAGATTCGAAACACCAAGGTAATCAACGCCTAGCTTCTCTAACTCTTTGGATATACGTTGAATTCCATGACCATACGCATTAGCCTTAACAACAGCTAAAAACTTAGTTTTATCATTTACAAACTTACGTAATTGCAAAAAATTATTTCGCAACTTTTGAAGGTCAACCTCTGCCCAAACTAAACTGTGTATTTGGGCTTCTAGCCCGATAGATTTCTTACTCATATAGTTACGATTTTATTAGGGATGCATACAGCTGACTTGCGCAACTGTACTGGGCCTGGGCAACACAAAATAGTATCTTTGCGTGATTTTAGGGTTACGGAAAATCTATACATTGTATTAGGTTAGACTTGAATTCTTAACTATTTATGTGAATTATATCACAATTAATCATAATGGACGATTTTTAGATGTTCTTATCTTCGCAAGCATATACAATCGTTTTATATAAAGTTAGCAAAAAAAAATTTGCGTGGATACAATACCGGTTATGGCTTTGTCGACATACTTTACATCAAGGCATATCTCGAAAAGTTGCTTACACCCTTGACCTCAAATTTTTGTGATATATAATACATTTCGATAAAGAGTTGTTGACAAATAATCAAAAAAATACGATTAAAGCGCTAGCTTTTCGTGGGAGTAAAATGGCACACACGCAAGAAACGGATCCTCATTTGAATCCAGAAATGTCAAGAAGAGATGCAATAATTAAAGGTGGAATCGCTGCGGCTGGCCTAGGAGCTGCAATCGTATATTCAGGTGACGCTGGACATCAGGCCGGTAGAGGTCTTGACGTAGTAGCAGACTTCTTCCTTGAAGACCCGCTTGGGCAAAGCCGCGATGAAGTACAATTGACCCCTGAAGAGTTAGAAGCAATTCGAGAAATTGAAAGCCTTGATTCAGAAATGAGCGATTTTCTAGACGAGATGTTAGAAGGTCTAGAAAATGAAGAAGAGGGCGAACATCTAGAGCACGGTCCGGATAAATTAGACTATATAGGAACAGGCGTGTTCGCTCACGGTATTAAAGAATTATCTTCTGGAAGAACAATTACTCAGGGACACTATTATTCGCAGGCTGTTTTAATTGGGTTAAAACGTCATAATGCCAGAAAAGAAGGTGATGAAGAGACCTTGCATCATATTGATGAGGAACTAGCTGCAACACTTAAATTTACTGCAATTATCGAAGGAACGGTTGTGGTCGCTGAAGGAATGATGTTGGATGTTGAAACAATATATAAAGAGATAACAGCACGAAAAGACTTAGTACTTCAAGACCGAGTTGCAATTGTGACAGAGCTTGCATCAGTCTTAGCCCCTATGGTGACTACTGTAGGAGCTTCAGGAATGACCACAAAAGAAGCCTCAACAATTGTCAAACAAGCACAATCATTTGCGGACCAAATGGTTGAAGATACGTTATCTTCTATAGCTGGAGAGAGTACTGCCTCTGAAGATCCTGCAACACAAGAATCAATTGGTCACATCAAAGCACTTCTACAAAGCCATATTTCAGATAAAGCAGGCTTCCCTTTCTTTGGTGATCCACCGTTTATTGCGACCCTAGAACGTTTTGGTGGCATAGGATTATTATGGCAGTCTTTGTCAGTAGGTATGGTTCCTGCGCTACGTTCTTTAGAGTACACAAACAAAATGATTACTAAAGAGTTGATAAAAATAGGTGCTATCGAGGGCGAAGAAAAAGATGCAGGTAAACTATCCCGTGAAGCACTAGGTCGTAACCTAGGATTTGTTAAAGGTGTAATGGGAAGGTCAGTAAAAAATCTTGTACTTCCTATTCTTGGAAAAGAGCAAGATAAAAATGGTATGCGACATGATGTTTTGGGTGCTTTTTCTGATAAAGTGGACGGTTTTAAAGACTTGCTTTTGAAGGATCACATTGAATCACACGGTCATGAAGAAGAAGGATCAAGAATTGAAGATTTTCATCGTTATGACCAGTTTATATCAGGTGTTCTTGCTAATTTACCCGATCGCTCAGATCAACATAGTTATGACAGAATAGAGATGCAAAGAGAAATAAAGAATTTTGTTGCTGCAGATGACTTTGAAGGATTGACTAATTGGATGGAGTCGCACAACTTAGATGCTACGACTGCAAGGATTTTTGCTGTAAGCGCTAAAGAAGTGAGTGATGAGATTGAAGCAGAGCTTGGATTCGGCGGAGATGTAACGAGTAAATGGAACCCGGTAGCGGTTTATAGGCGTGTTACAGATGTGACTAGAATGCAACGAGCACTTGGTCATAGCTTTACTGATGTTTTAGATGTCTTCCCTTTCCAGAGTATGAGTATGATATTTGTAAGCCCTGTGTTCAAAGAACTTGTCGGAAAGTTTGACGAATTAACAGATAAAATACCAAACAAAATAGTTAAAGACCTCATTAACGACTTTGGTAAATATGTAGGGATCGCAGGATTTAGCAGTGTTGCCGACAACCTCGTTGGTGTTCGTGAAGGATTCAAGTTTACTGAGAATAACCCATCGATTGCCTTAATAGCAGGTATTCAGGGTGGCATGCTACTACCTCCTGGTAACATGGCGAACGTAGTGTCTTTCCCGCTTGATGAGTATGGTATTGAGGAAGCTAAAAAACAGATTTTACCAATTCATGCACGCCCACTCGCAGAAGGTTTTGTGTGGGCTCAAATACTTGGCGTAGCAGATAAGCTCGGTCCAAAATTCTTAAAATTCCCCAAGCCAATCAATGCGACTGACCAGCCTGCACACGGCGAAGAGGAAGCTTTTGGTGCTGAGGTAGGTAGCACACAAAGTTATTCTAGACGAAGCTTGTTGACTTCACTTTTTGGATAAAACAAATCGTTATAAAATAGCGCCTCATTTTCTATTGACACGCTATTTATGTGATATATAATACATTTTGAACAATATAATAATCTTATAAGGACTAATAAAACAATGAAACGATTTATTGCCAGTTTGGCAGTACTGCTCTTTGCGGCTGTACCTCTTGTAGTTTTACAAACTAATTCAGTCAACGCTGCTAACGATTATTCGTTAGTCGCAGTCGCTGAAGAATCCAGCTCTTATGAAGGTGATTCGCATGTTGGCGAAAACGAAGTAAAAGCAAACTATACTGATAATGAAGTTGCTACTGAAGACGAAGAGCACTCTGAAGGCGGAGCGCATCATTTTGGCATCATATTCGCTATGTTTGCGCTTGTTTTGATTGCAGGTAAGCTAGGTAACTTTGTCGAAAAATACGGTCAGCCTGCCGTCATTGGTGAGCTACTCGCTGGTGTTGCATTGTCTGCTGTTGGATATTTCGGCTGGGGTTTTATCGGAGAGATTGCTGCAAATGAAATAATAAGTTTCCTTGCACAGTTTGGTGCACTGCTCTTACTGTTTTCAATTGGACTAGAATCAAATACTAAAGAGATGCAAAAAGTTGGTGTTCGAGCACTTATGGTTGCTTTGATTGGCGTTGTTATACCCTTCTCACTTGGATCTTTTGTTCTCGCGCCTATTTTCTTCGGTGACGCTTCTTCTAATGCACAACTATTCTTGGGTGCATCGCTTGTTGCAACCAGTGTTGGAATCACTGCGTCTGTCTTCCGTTCACTAAAGCTTACGAAGACTCGTGCTGCTCAAACAGTACTTGGCGCAGCCGTAATCGATGACGTACTCGGACTTATCGTGCTTGCAATCGTATCTTCACTTGCAGCTGGCGGCGAACTAACTCCAGCGCTCATCATAGAACTAGCAGCTAAATCATTTGGTTTCCTTGGTGGAGCAATCGTTTTGGGTGGATTACTTGCGAAACCTATTTCAAAGTTGTTCAGTGCTATTCATACTGGGATAGGTATGAAACTCACACTTGCTGTTGGTTTCGCACTCGTATTTGGTTACCTTGCTGAACTGTTTGGCCTTGAACCAATCATTGGTGCATTTGCTGCTGGACTCTTGTTAGACGCGGTTCACTTTGAATCATTCTCAGATCCAGAAATTATTGAAGACATCAAATACCTTGAGGGTGATGAAACAGTTGCTTCAATCATCAAGAAGCACCGTCACTCACACATCGAAGATCTGATTAACAGCATAGGCCTCATATTCATTCCTGTGTTCTTCGTATTCACCGGTTTACAGATCGATTTCGGCTCTTTACTAGATCCAGGTCTGTATCTAACAGCAGGTATTATTTCTGTAATAGCTATAGCCTCTAAGTTTGTTGCTGGTTTTGCAGCCCAAGGTACAAGAACCGAAAAGATGTTTGTTGGTGTCTCAATGGTCCCTCGTGGTGAAGTAGGATTAATATTCGCAGCTACAGGTAGCGCTCTCGGCGTACTGTCTAGTGAGCTGTTCAGCACAATTGTGCTTGTTGTCATCATCACTACCTTCATCGCACCTGCCCTCATTAAAAAATTTGGCAACCAACTCAAAGAAGAGGAAAAACTCGTAACATCACCTGCTCGAGTCCGCGAACCAGTTAAAAATAAAGTCACGAAAAAAACTGTTAAAAAATCTGCCAAGAAGCCATCTGTTAAGAAGAAATAATCTAATCTTGACATTCGGTAGTATACTGAACCTGTAAAAGTAAACTTATTTAAGGTTATGGAGGGTTCTATGCTAACGAAACAAAAATTAAGAGCGCCAATGGCAGAGTTTATTGGCACGTTTATGCTCGCATCGGCAGTACTCGTCGTGAGCAATATGTTTGGAGCCGGAACGTCAGCTTGGTATATCGCTTTGTCAGCTGGTGCTGCACTTGCATTGATAGTGACAAAGATTGGACACGTTTCTGGAGCGCACGTAAATCCTGCAGTAACAGTAAGTTTATGGACTATTAAGAAGATTACAACTATAGATGCGGTTATTTATATTGCTTGTCAGCTACTTGGAGGCGCTGTAGCGCTATTATTCTTTAACTATGCGACTAATGATACTCTTGCTTCTGCCGGCGTAGCTAGCTTCGAGTGGCGTGTATTTTGGGTAGAGGCTGCAGGTGCTGCAGTGTTCGGATCCGGAATTGCTGCTGCAATCTCTCAGAAATTAGAAGGTGCTTATGCGGCTATTACCATTGGCGCATCCTTGAGCGCAGGAGCACTACTGGCTTCACTCGCTTCAGCTGGCTTTTTGAACCCTGCTGTGGCGATTGGAAATAATGCTTTGAGCACAACTCTAGTATTGGCACCAATAGCTGGCATGGTAGTCGGTATGAACGCCTATATGTTCTTCTTTGCACCGGTTATTAAGAAAAAGAAATAGTACAGGTGTTGGGTACGCAGTAAGTGGTACGTGGGACGAATGAGTGAAGAGGCTGGAGAATCAGCCTCTTTTTTGTGGCTTTTCGCGTGACACCACATTTATTATGAGTAGAAATTATTAACAAGGGCTATCGCTATGGGATTTTTATCGAAACTTCGTTGCTGTATTCGTCGCATGTATCAGTACTACTTATATATCGACAAAGTCTGAAATAATAGGTTTTACCACTCTTAAAATCTTTATCGATATCGACTGAAATAGCAGTCCCTGAAGTGACTGTAGCATAGGTTTTATCGCTACCAAGTTTAGGATTATTAGTTTGTGATCCAATAATTTTAAGTCCTTCTGGAGCAGTCAGCCCAACAAGTTGCCACTCAAAGTTAAGTTTTTTATCTGAGCTAGTGACGCTAAATAATAACGCCTGTTCTTGTACGGTCGCTTTTCGTGCAAAAGTGTAGGTGATATTTAGTTTTGATTCGTTCCCTACTCGGTCTTTAGCGACAAACTCAAATACCGAGTTCCCTACCGGCGCTGTAATGCTGCCTGTCTCAAAGCTGCCGTCAGGGTTAACACTAACCGCCACAGGACTACTACCGTTCTGTGATTTTGATTCTACGGTAAGTGAAGCCCGAGCTTCTGTTTTGCCTTTAATGTTTACAGTGCCTTCGCTGGCCTCTGTTTCTATTTGAATAGTACTTCCGGCTGCTGGATCAGCTATATCTATAGTAGGACCATCAAAATCACTTAGGAACCCTAGGCTAGACGAGAAATCAGGGTTTTTCTTGTCAAGCTCTCTGTTCCATACGATAAACTCATCATCTTTAAGTAGCTGAATTGATAGCTTTTCTTTCGTTTTTTCTACGCTTGGCTTCGCTGGATTTTTAATTGTAAGCTTTTCACCCTCAGAAGCACTGAGATTAATACTCGTTTCCTTGACAGAGTTTTGATACACTTCTACAGCTTCTTCGTCTCCGTTAGCTATCGTACGAAAAGCTGTTCCGACAGCTTGAAATTGGGCATTAGTTGTATGCACCCCATAAATTCTTTTTGTTGATGCTGTAATTCTGTTATACAGATAGCCAGTCTTTTGCGCCACGACAATACGTGACTCAGTCAAAGACTCAAAAACGATCTCGGTGTTTGCGTCTATACGAATTTCGCTTCCATCTTCTAGCTTAATAATAGCTCTAGAACTGGCTCCAACGGTTCTAACGTTTGCATCAGGATCAACAGCCATATCAGGCTTAGTATCTTGCCAATCAGCATTCTGATCATAGCGGATTTCAACGACGCCTTCTGTTAATGAAAGCACCGCTTTCATTGCCGGCGCGGTCTCTAGCTCTGTGACGGTTTCTTCATCATTCTGAGCCATCTCTTGAGTCGTGTTTTCGTTAAATAAAACTGCCCAAAATCCAACAAGCACGAGGAGCAATATAAGGGCCATAGACAGCTTAGTGTTTTTTGGCAAATTCTTAAATGCTTTTTTACCGCGCGATATGCTTAGATATTTTGATAACTTTGCACGCAATGCTGCACCAGACTTAATACTCTTCATGTTCCCTCCGAATGAGTATAGTATATCGCTTCTTAACTCATGAAGCTAGTAAGCCTCGCTTTTTGTGCTATTTACTACAAAATAAGCGCAATAAGCATATGTTTTATAGGGTTTGAAAATATGAAGAACCACCATATGTAGTTATTATGTTGTAAAAACTACTTTGCGAAATATCACATTTATGGTTGTTTCAACAGAGGTGAAAACATTACATAATCACGGGCAGGCTGCATGTATTGACAAACATAGTGTGTGCTATGTAGGATTGTGAGACTGCAATCTTTACGTGTGAGTGGAGACTAGCGAGTGCAGCAGACCGTGTAGCAAGGATATGCGAATCCATGACGGTCACATCAATAAGTAAAAGGAGAAAGTAACTATATGCGTCTAACCCTACCAGTGGGTGTATTACTGTGCGGCTTAATTTTGGCACAAACATCTTCAGTTGGTGCTATTGCCCAGCAAAAGCAACCAAATCAAAATAATGTAGAAACAGCGAGCAATACAGTTGTTAAACTGTTATCTACCGAGTCTACAAAGGCACTAGTTGTAATAACTGATGCCGTAACAGAGCCTGTAGTCGAGCAAACACCTGTCGAACCAGTCGAAACAAAACACATGGTTCAAGAATCGGAAAACCTAAGTATTATTGCGAAACAATATTCACTTGAGTGGAAAAAAATATATGATAAAAACACTAGTATTGAAAATCCAGACTTAATTGAAGTTGGAACAGAGCTTGTCATCCCGACTGTAGCAGAAGTAGTAGCGACGCGTGAGTTGCCGGCTGAACCTGTAGCAGCACCCCCTGCTCCAGCAACCACTGCTCAGACAACAAAAACGAGTAAAAGAACTACGCAACAAGCAGCACCAACCGTACAAGCGGCGCGCGGCGCATCTAGCGGTAATGGCTATGTCGCCGGCTACTGTACGTGGTACGTTAAAAGTAGACGCCCAGATCTTCCAAACAATCTCGGTAATGCGCGAACTTGGGTTGCACGTGCTGCAGCACAAGGAATAGCAACCGGCTCAGAACCGCGTGTTGGAGCAGCAGCACAGCGAGGCAATCACATAGCCTACGTTGAATCTGTGAACGGTGATGGGACTATTACTATTACAGACATGAACTATCAAGCACTGTACGCAATCACGAACCGTACTGTTCCTGCAAACCAATGGTCTTATATATACTAACCATATAGTTAGCTCAAGACTGTAGGATAAAAACCGCCGGTACTATTTTGTATCAGCGGTTTTTAGTGCTTCGAGAATATATTCAATTCTATCGTCGACGCTCATGACTGGAACGCGTGTGAACTCCATATGTAGATCGTTTATGACGTCTATCAAATGCTCTTCTTGCTGTATGGCGACAGCTATAGGATCTGCTAGATGCGCTTCAATTTTATTATCGGCGTATTCGTTTTTGAGTAAATCGAGTACAAATATATGTTTATATGAGCAGTCTGCAAGTTTTTTGATTATCTCTTCATCTTTTTTCAGGTTTCTAATCTTTGCAAAAGCAAAATAATCAGGCGCCCATCTATCAAAAAACACGAGCTCGTCTGGAGAGAATTCTGCTGCTGCAGCAAGTTCTTTAAGCGCTATGTCTCTCTGGAATTGCCCGCCAAGCACAGGATCTGTGTGGACATTTTCCAGCTTTACGCCACTCGCTAAATATTCATTAATGACTACCATCGCTTGCTCTGGCTTCACTTTATAGCCACGTTTGCTTAGCTCATCAATTAACGTAGTTTTGCCGCTGTTAGGTCCTCCGGCTAGGACTATCCAGTTATTATTGCTATTACTCATTGACATCTATAATAGCAAACTTTTATCTAAGAACACTCGGCAGTCTGTAATGCCCTTTCAAATGCTAAAGGTCCGTCAACAGAATTTACAAGTTCAATAGTCATCTGACATATCACTGCTCTAGCCTCTAGGAGCTCTTTCGTTGTATCAATAGGAAGTCGGTATTCTTCTATTGGGCAATCTGCGTAGGGTTGAGTTGCTGCTATGTCTACATATGCCGCACCAGCTTCTGAAAGGTTAGTAAATATACTTAATGCTCTTTCTGTTTTGACGCCCCTGAATTCTTCTAAAGCTACTCCAACGGTAGACCCACCAATGCTGTGTGTAATAAAGCGAAATCTCTCCGACCACTCTCCCTGTAAGACACGGATAATAGAATCGTTGTTTCTACTTTTAGCGAGTGTTTCGGTTTTAGTAAAAGAAGAAAAATTCACCTTATTAGGTGAATTTCGTGACGTAAAATCACTATCAAGCAAGAAACCAAGACGACAGCCTAAACCGTTTGCGCCGTCCTCACATAAATTATCAGAAACCATATATATTTATTATAACATAAATGTTATTACAATACTATTGTATCTTTGAATATATAGTGGCAGTAATAACTACGAAGCCTACTATGCGCCTAAATGGTGTGTCGCCTTTAAACAACTCAAGCCACGCCCACGTAAATAACGCACCGAAAGATATCGTCTCTAATAATGTAGCGAATGTCCCGTTTGTAAAGACAAACTGCAATAGTCTAGCTACTGCCCATATGACAATTGGTAGATTTGGCTTTTGAGCAAGTGTTAAGTTTCCTTTATCGTCTTCAAACATCCAAGCTTTTAGGTTTTTAAATTTTTTGTCCATACTCACACTATACGCTATGATAATGCTATGAATGAAGAACAAGACATGCGCTTAAAAATTGTGATCGTAGAAGACACGCCGTCTCTCGCCGAAATATATAAAACAAGATTAGAAATAATTGGTTATAACTGTTTTGTTGCTTCTGATGGCCAGCAAGCACTTGAAATCATTGAAAGAGAAACCCCTGCACTTGTGTTATTGGATTTGATGATTCCTATTATTGCAGGCGACGAAGTCTTGCGACGGATGCGTGCGAGCGACTGGGGCAAAGATATCCGCGTGTATGTGATATCGAACTTGAATGAATCAGAAGCTTCTCCAGATCTTCGGGAACTAGGCATCGAAGGCTATACTGTCAAAGCAAACTTATCCGACGATGACATCGATAAGCTAGTTGATAAAATACTGACACACGGTCAGGACGAAGATATATCACTCGAAGGCGATGAGCTATAGCTTGTAGAAATACAGCTCTATAACACAAGCTTTTTAACTATAAGACAGAAACACTATTTAGATAGAAGTATTCGCGCTTCTGCAATCATGCTTCTTGCAGATTGTACGTATTCTGCTCTGTCTTGCTGGCCGAGTGTCACGGCAATGACTGTTTCGATTTCTCCTGATTTTTTAGGGAGGTTAGCGGCAAAAAGCAGTGTATATCCTGCCTCATCTGTCGCGCCCGGTTTGATTCCTATAATATCAGGATCTTCGATGAGAGGATTGTAGTTAGGAATCTCACCTGCGACAGAAATTATTGCAGTTGGCTGAGCGACTATTTGCTTGATAACCGCATTCTCAAGCGCAAGCTGGCCGAGCTTGATTAAGTCAGATGGAGTGCTTCTGCTCTCGGGAGAAAAACCGGTAGTGTCTGCTACTTGCGTGTCTGAAAGGCCTTTTTCATCTAGGTATTGGTTCGCAAAAGTTAGATATTCTTCCTTACTAGAAAAGTACTGGTCAACGAGCGTATCGGCCATATTGTTTGAAGACGGTAGCAGCATAGCCTGCAAAGCTTCGTATTGTGACATAGTGAGGCCAGCAGTAACTGGTGTTAAAGTGCCTTCAAGCGCCAAATAATCATAATAATATTGCTCGTCTTGAGCAGTTAGTGTGATAGTGTCTCCTTGCTCGCCTAAAGATATTGGCCGCTTTTCTAGGATGACAAGTGAGGTGATTATTTTGGTGATACTTGCAATAGGAGCTTGAGTTTCGTTGTCGCTGACTTTGATTGGGCCAAGCTCTAGTGTTCCCATCGCTGACTGACCGGCTACTGGCAAAACTATATTTTGAAGCACACTGTTGGCTATTCTTGGATCAGTGTCTACTGCTGTGGACTCTTTTTCTTGTTGCAACAACTCTTTTGAGAAATCAGAATTTGTCATAGTATCACGGGTATCATTACTTGTCAGTAAGCCTAAGAGCGCCGGACTAAAAAGTAGTAGAGCTATAGCTATGAATACTACATGTTTACTCTTGAAGCTATGTTTAGCTTTCTTATAATGATATTTTTTGCGCCTAACCATATAACTAGTATATCGGCTACACACTGCTCATGGTTAATGTTAGGTTCAATAAAACGTAAAATCTAAGTAAGGTATACTGTAAAGTAATGGAACTTACAAAAGCTAACTTGAACCGTCTACGCGCGGGTGTGCTTGGTGCAAACGACGGAATTGTATCTACTGCCGCTGTAGTTATGGGTGTTGCTGGAGCGACTGCTAGTGACCACGGTGCAATATTCACCGCAGGACTTGCTGCACTCGTAGCTGGTGCACTATCCATGGCGGTAGGAGAATATGTTTCTGTTAGTAGTCAGTCTGATGCAGAAAAAGCCTTCATCGCAAAAGAAAAGCGAGAACTTAAAACCGATCCTGAGGGCGAGTTACAAGAACTAGCTGATCACTATGCTGAATTAGGTATTTCTAAAAACACTGCAATGCAAGTTGCGCAGGAACTAACCAAAAAAGATCCTTTAAAAGCACACTTACAAGCAGAATTTAATCTGGAAGAAGACGATATCAATAGCCCAATTGATGCTGGATTATCATCAATGATTGGCTTTACTGCAGGCGGGCTTATTCCCTTTTTGGTTGTTGTTCTAGCTCCTGATTCTGTGAAACTACGGTCAACTTTTGTAGCTGTTACGATAGCATTATTTCTAGTCGGTTATTTCAGCGCAACAGCTGGCGGTGCATCACGCAAGAAAGCAATTACCCGCGTTATCATTGGTGGTTTACTCGCAATGGCGCTTACTTACGGCGTTGGTACTCTCTTCGGAACGCAAGTATAGATACTGTTTAACAATTAAAGTTAATCGCTTTTAAAAATAAACTAGTAAAAAACTAGTAAAAAAACTTTTGTTGGCACTTTGTGCAATTAATCACATATTTTTGCTAAAAATAGGAGTTTAATTAATACATAATAATTAAAACAAAAAAAGAAACATATGAAATCACAAGCTCAAGTTTTAGAAGGCACAGAAATACGTACAGATGATATGCCAGAGTATCGATTCTCAAAAGAAGATCATGATTTCTTAGCAGTCGCAGAAGGCTTTGTTCAAGCAGAGTGGGATAAAGTGTGCGAACATGTTGGTTTTACCGCAGTGGCCGATGACATGCCGCCTAGTTATGAGAGAATGCTACAGGTTCAAGGCCGTTGGACGCTAGAATACGGAAAGATAGTTTAGACTAAAGAACTGAACTCATTTTATAGATCAGAACTTCTAACTAGTTTCGCGGAACTTGTCTTGCATTGTTTTGTTGCCACGGGTGAGTTTTTTGATGCTTAGTTCGTCCGCTTTGTTGTTTGCTATACGTAGGTTGTCTTCTGATCTTAGTAGGTTTTCTTTCGTCTTTTGTAGTTGGATGATGGATTTATCGATGCTGTCTATTGCCGTTTTGAACTTTTCTGATGCGAGGCGGTAATTACGTCCGAATGAATCACGGAAATCGTCTAGTTGTTTTTCGAAGTTCGTGACGTCTATGTTCTGCGCTTTAACGACTGCAAGCTCTGATTTGTATTTCATGGAGTTCATCGCAGCGTTTCTAAGCAAGGTAATGATTGGTATGAAAAACTGTGGCCTGATGACGTACATCTTGGGATACTTGTGCGACATATCAACAATCCCTGAGTTGTATAGTTCGCTGTCGGACTCTAGTAGTGACACCAATACGGCGTATTCGCAGCCCTTCTTATTTCGATCGTCGTCTAGTTTGGCGAGGAAATCTTCATTCTTTTTCTTGGTTGCTGTTTGGTCGTCTTCGTTTTTCATTTCAAACATTATTGATACTATTTCCGTATCGCTATGGTCTGCTTCGCGGTAGATGTAGTCGCCTTTGGTGCCAGCACTCGCGTCGTTGTCCTTTTCAAAATATGCGTTTTGAAACGCCGTTGCACGTAATCTATTGAACTCTGTCTCGCAGTGCTGCTCTAAGCTCTCACCAACCATTTTGGTGCTGAGTTTGGCCTTCATGTCTTTGTAGTAGGCGATCATTTCTTCTTTAGACTTTAGTTCTGTTTCGTATTTGTCCTTGAGCGACGATTCGAGTAGTTGCTTTTCGGTGTCTTTACTCTCTAGTTTATTTGCGAGCGCGTCACGTTCTTTTTCCAGAGTATTAACCGCTTCGCTTAAAGCCAGTTTTTTCTCGGTCTCGCCTGCGTCAAGTTTAGCTTGCAGTTTGATTATTTCGTTTTCTTTAGTCGCTTTTAGTTCTGAGAGTTGCTGTTGTAATTTCACAAATTCAGCTTGCATATCATTTTTCGATTTTTCTTGTGCAAGCTGCACGGCGCTTGTTTTGTCTTTCTCAGCCAGTTCCAGTCGTTCGTGCAGTTCCCTTTCAAACTGTCCGTCACGAACTTGCTTCAAAATATCAGCAAACCCTGCTTCATCAACTTTAAAATTCTTCCCGCAGTGCGGGCACTTGATCTCATTCATACCCTCAAGTATACCTGATGTATTGCTGACATTCTTGGCTAGAATTAGCCGGATTTGTTGGTTTGCGTAACGTCATGAAGTTCAAGCCGTGCACCCAGTGAATCTCCAAATGCGGATGGATCATCGCAAAATCTTCTACATAATTCGAGATCAGGTATCAATGCGCCTGCTTAACTATGATGTTTGTCACCTAGCGTGCGCATTTCCCAGGTAATTTGTTCACTATAGTCGTCTTTTATTGGTATCGGTATTGGAACGACAAGGTTTTTAGACAGTACATCAAGATAATCAATACAGGCGTTAATTTCTATTTTAGCCAAAGCCCACGCATCACCATTGCGGTTTGGTAACATTCTGTGTAGTTTCATAACAAGGCTCTCACCGTAGTTATTTACGCTATGCGGCCATATTAGACCACTTGCAAATCTAGCAAAGTTTTGTTGAGTATTTACACCTTGCTGGCGCGCTAAGTCTTGAAAAAAGGCTAAGCTTTTTCGGCTAGCATCGCCATTGAAACCAAATAGTAAGTCGATTCCATCAAACTCATCACTTTCATCAGGAAAAACTTCAAAAATATCGCGCATAACAATGATAATACCAAAAAGTTATTCTATAAACACAAGAGGTTTCTAATATTATATTGTGGCTTTCGCACCACACTGTCGCCTTATTTTATACGCTAAAGTAAGCAAATCGCCGGGACGGAAATGATCAATGCGCTATGAGTTTGAATTGTTGAAATTACAATGCGGACTATTTAGGCGTTACACTTCCTCCTCAAACTACAACGTCCGACAAGAATTGTCATTTTCAACAACAAACATCATCGGTTTGACATTCTTTATGTCCCGGACCCTGGGAAGCTGTGCAAATACATAATTTGCTATTGAACGTTTGTTTATGCGGGTTTGGCTACAGCTAAGAAAGGAGTCTTTAAGCATCTTTAGACTTTTTGACTTTTTGGTTGTGATACTTTTTACGCCATTTGTATCTTTTTGATGATTCGACTTCCACGTCACGGATACTGAGCAGTAGCTCAATTCTGTCATACGAACTCACGCCGTGGTAGAACTGCTTTATGTGCGGATTGGGTTTCTTGAGCCAGCGTTTGTAGTAGGCTACTGCATAAGGGTGAATAATTGCCCTGTTCTCCTTTTCTTCGAGGAGCTTCGGTACAATTAAATTTTCGAATTCAGTACTATATAGACTGTAGGCGTTGCGATAATGATGCCTCTCCCACTTATCCTCCGGCAGCCCTTCATGGTCGCTATATACATGGATCATGAACTGCAGGTCCGCAATTTTCATGAGTTCTGGTGACTGCAGATGCCGATAGTGCCAGTAGTAATGCGGCATGTTGAGCTTATTTTGGACGCTGCGAAGATTATATCGATACCAGTCATAGAATTTGCCTGCATCTTTTGGGATGTATTCAGTCACGGTATTTTTCTTATCTATATAAAAGCTTAGCTGTGGAACTATTGGAGATGTGTCTTGTCCTCTTTTTGTCTTCGCCATGTGTATAGTTAAGCATATTTTTAGGATGCGGTCAGGAAACTGACCTGTTTTTGTACTTTTCTCAAGCGAACAGTAAAGTACCAAAAGAATCGCAGCGGGGCTAAATAGCACTATTGAAAATAAACTTCTGTCACAGTTCTTGACAGGCAGCATTTTTCTAACAATCAATACAAGCTTGCTTGCTTAGAAAAAGCAACACGAACTCGGAATGCTTAAGCAGTCAAAAATGGTTCCTGAATTTAAGTATTTTTGACTAGTCCTCAGAATTGATTCTATAACAGTAGCTTATTTTTCATCGGTATTTAGTCTTTATGCTGGTTTGGCTGCAATCAGCAACGAAGTTAATAACCATTATTCAGAAAACGATCTCCTGTTATAGGGTTTAGCCTGAAATATAAAGTGACACGAAGTAACACCTATAGAGGACGGACCTCTAGTACCCTGTGACATGTTTTCTGGATTAAATAAATTATCGACGTACAAAAGAAGTAGATGACTCTATTAAGGTTCGTATAGCGTCTGGGTCAAGGTGCTTTTTCTTGTCGATAACGCCTGATATCACATCTCTATCGCCAAAACTACCTGGGCTATTGTCTGGCTCTATGAATAATTTTGGAGTAAAATCTATTACTTTTTCTACAATTAACTTATCCAGCAAGAGAAACATTGCTAGATTCCTTGTAGCTTCGCTTCTCAGAAAGTCTCGTCTAGATTGTAAGCCACGTCTATCTTCATCAGATATCGGCATGCTTGAAGCTTCAATTCGATCAATGCCAACCCACTCATTTGAACGTACTACGATAGCCGGGAAAACTGGCGTAGACAATACTCTACCTCCGACATTTGTGACGCGTAGTTTTTCCATTAACGCTCCAAGGTGGCCTTCAAGCGTAGGTGTATGTAGATTGGTTGATAGCATTGCTATTGTGCGATCGAATGTATTATCAGCAAAAGGCAAAGTAAGCCCATCAGAACAAACTTGTGCTCTAGACGCTCTGTCGTTTGCACCTTGTAGTACTTCAGTAGAAAAATCGACATCAACAACAAAAGCATCCGTGTTATCACGCAAATCCTGACTCAATATTCCTAGTCCTGCCCCTACATCTAAAACTGATTTACCACCATGAAACTCTGCCTTTAATCGTTCGTCGTCGATAGTTCCTGTTATAGGATCAAATACGCCTAGAAAAAGACCAAGACTTGCTAGCCCACGATGGTCGGCATAAGTACCATTAGCTTTATCAACGAGTCTAGCAGCGTCGTTTTTGGCTACTTCTTCACTCACAGTTCTTTCGTTCGCATGCTGACCAAAGTCACCATCAACGAATATTGTGCCCATTGACCACCCCAAAGTGTTTTGGACACTCGCCCACAAGTTCTGAGGATCATCAATGGTGCCTGCATTGTTCGGGCCAATGTGGTTTCCGCTATTATTAAATATTACAGGGTTACTTGGAACACCTTCAAAACTGCTTCGCATAATTATAATATTATATTACTTTATATATAATATGTCAAGCACAATCAAATCTAAGTAGCAGCACAGTAACTAGCGGGACTAACACTTATCTTGCTGTGTGTTCTGCAGCAGCCTACTCTTCATAGGTATGTAGCCTTTATGCTGAAAGGCGACCAAGGAAAAACATAACAAGCATACAAAAAATCAAAAAGTATATGAATTTAGCTGCGTCTAGTTCACGCTTCATATAAATATAGCCAAAAAATTTCGAGTATTCACCAGTTTTTGAAACTGTTAGGTTTCCAGTCAGGTCCCCGCCTCTAACATTATTTAAACCAAACTGTTTCATGTATTTTCTAACTGAAACATTTTCTATTTTCTCTGCATCTGCTTTTTCCATTGCACCAATTTGTTCTTTGTAGAAAATTTCTATAGGCTTGTACTGCTTTGTCCAGTACGCACCGCGTACTCCATCAACATGCTCTTGCATCCGTATCTCAGGTGTTTGAGAAGTGATACCAACGTAGTACTTCCCTTGCTCTAGTCTTAAAACGTATAACCACCAATTTTTCATATGTCTGTCTCGATTTTCTTGGAGTATTTATCTATACGATAATCATCTTCTCTGCTTTTATCGTTGTGAGCATACATTTCAATCAGCAGAATTTGGTCATGAGTTTTTATAAAAATAAACACGATTCTAATCATTTTATCTGTCCGAAGATCCTTGCAATACAGTCGCATTTTTACCACTTCATAACTATCAGCTATTTTTATCTGAGTCACATTGTTGCCTGCAAAAAACTCACTTTTAATTTCAGAAGCAGAAACGCCTCGCTGAGGCTCATATATACCGGATATAACTCTCTGGGCACGAATTAAATCCGTAGGTAGAGATCGCCATTTTTTAGAAAGCTTTTTTAATTCTTTCTCAAACTCAGGTGCCTGATCAAAGGGGATCATCGCTGCTGTTACTTCTAGCTGTTACTGGTGTACGGTAAAAAACAAGGTCGTAATCTATAACCTCGTTTGGGTCTGATGCTATCCATGGCATATCCCTGTGGGACAGGTCAGATAGCTCTGTGGCGTTTTTGTCGCTTAATCTGCTAAGTACTTCGTCGATATGCTTAATCTCATCTGCACTCAAATTAGTAAGTTGAGGGCTCTTTGCTGGGAGGTACTTTTTTTGATCTTTTGTTGCATATTTTGTTTTGATTAATTCGATTTCTTTTTGAGCGCTCATTGCATCTATAATTGCGTCAAAATCCCTCTTTCTTGGAGTCGGACCGAAGTGATTTTTCACATACTGCATACCCGTTATAGATGTATTTTTTTGCTCGTAATAATCAAAGTCAATAAAGTACAATAGCTTATATAACACAGTTTCGCCCACATTAGGTTTGGCGCCTACTTTGTTGAGTATATACAGAACTACTTCTCTAAACTTTTCTTTGTTGAGATTAACAACTTGTGTTAGTTCGGCTGTGTTAGATTCGAGAATGACTACAGCAGGAGCCTTCTTATCAGTCAACTTCCCGTCAATTAATTCCTGGGGCGATATTTGATAGTACTCGGCAATTGCCTTAATTTCGCTCAAATTCGGGTCACGTCGACCGTTCTCCAAGCCAACATAGGTTGCGCGAGCAATATCAACGTAGTCAGCAAGATCCTGCTGGCTTAAGCTGTTATCTGCTCTTAATTTTCGAATAATTTGTGGAAAAGTCATAATAGTTGCCCGTCTTTTAATAATTTTGCTCGTTATGCTTGCTGGGAAGTATAACGAGCAATGTCAAATATGTCAATATTACAATGTTTAAAATCGTAATATAAGGAGTTATTGTCTAATTATTTTGATACAATATAAAACAAGAAACAACGAAGAATAAAAGCTTCTGGAACACAAACATCGTTAAACAGTCACGAGGGTATAAAAAGACTGTAAAATCAAGAAAGGAGACAATATGCCATTTTACGTATTAAACTCGCAAGAATATAACGGTCATCATGAAGTTCATGATACTCAACATACGAATCAGTGTACGTACCCATTGCCAGAGCATCGCATAGATCTAGGCTTTCATGCTAACTGTGCACTTGCGGTTAATGAAGCCAGACTTAGATATAGTCAGGCAGTGATTGATGGTTGCGCATTCTGCACTAACTGCCACACAGTGTAAAAGTTCAACGTGTTCGTATAGTGTTAGGGGTCAATGGAAAAGTGGCTGGATTATAGAGAACTTGAGGAGCTACCTGTGCAATTTAGATTGTATTCAAAACACCAACAGCGCTAGAAAGGTCACACCTTCCAACAATAAGAGGCTGCGTAGCCTCTTATTTTATTTAAGAATCGCATTTATAAACATTAAAGCTGTGATTTAGATCCCTGTTGATTTATTGAGAAGATTAGTATATTTGTTATGCGCCAGCACTACTTCCTCGATGGAAACAGATGAGTTCCAGCCTCTGACTGTTTTGCCAGCAACAATTTTACTTATTATATCATTTTCAACCGTTGATATACTTCTTAACAGAGTGAAAACAAAATCTATATCTTTCATATCACCCGACGGTTGTGATGATACAGCACCTCTTACTTGTACTGGTCCTGATATAACTCTATCGGGATCATTTTGTGGCCTTGCTAAAGCACCATACCTACCTAGCTCACTATATGGATTGAGCCAAGTAAGTATTCGTATATATTCTTGTCCTAATAAATCATTGTCATTTATTGCTATCTGCAAGTTAGTGTTCAGCATTAATAAATCGTGCTTCTGCACAGGATGTGAGCCTGACTGAGCAGTTAATGATTTCAACATACATTCACATGCTAGATGCGCGCTATACAAACCTACTGGGAATAACGAGGTAGTAGCCAGCAACATTCTAGAGGACACATAAGCCTGTACAGCTTGTTCGTGGAATACATTAGCGGACAACTCTAGGTCATCCACTACTTATCTCCAAATACTCGGACAACCTCATCGAAGCTCTTTAGTCTGTCTCTATTCCATTCTTCTTGTTTTATGTAGAGAGCATTATAGGCCATTTTGCTTTGGCGGTCATTAACATCATCACACCACTTTTTTAGACGCTCAAATTTTAGCTTGTCATCTTCTTCTTCACGACCCTTAGTTTCAATTATATAGACCGTTTTGCTATCAGTTTTTACAAAGAAGTCAGGGTAGTAGTTAGCTATGAAGCCCTCAGAGTTTTTATACTCAATTCGCAGGGCACTAGCTTCTTTGTTTTGGAAGTTCTTGGTAAACGAAATAACATCCTCACATCCCTCTATAAAGCCAGCAAACACTAGCTCAAAATCGCTATCGCCGACAATTTTATTGAAGACTGACTTTTTAGGTACAACGAAACCCTTGTCATTCACGACGAATGGGCGTGACTCACTTATCTTGATATAGTTCTTTATCTCGGTATCGCCACTATCTTGAACCGTTAGTTCGTTGATTGCTTTTTTGAACGAGTCTTTTATCAGATGAATATACTCAACTTCGGATAGGTTTCTGAGCATGTTCAAATCAGACAGCTCAACTTCGTTCTCAAACATATACTGGTGCACGAATTCTCTGACCTTGCCAAACAAAATGTCATAGCAACCAAACAGTCTTAGCTCTCGCATAATCGCTTGTGCGAAGAAGCCAATCACGCTTTGGTAGTCAGGGTTTATCTCGCCACTAAGTACAGTAGTGTGATGTTCGTTTTCGCCAACAACATCCTTGAAAACAATCTCTCGCTTTTCTTGCTCAGTAAATGTTTTTATTGAAACTTTTTTGTTACCAAACTTTGATACATCTAAGTCAGAAAGGTTCTTGTACTCCCGCTGTATTCTTGGAGTCATGATTGGTATTTCAATATCTAGCTTTTCAATATCTTTTTGTGGATTTTCGCTGTCTACCTCAACAACCATAGGTGCTATTGGCTTAGAGCCTGTGCCCATGGCTTTCTTTTCTAAGATAACGCCCTCGCCCTTGATTGACTCCACGAACTCCATAAAGGCTGGCGTACCAACTACGCTGACATATTCTTTTACATCATCTCGACCAAAGAACATTCTACGCAAACCACGACCAAGTGTTTGTTCGGGTAAGATTTTAGAGTCAGCGGCATATGGCCTTAGTCCAACAATAGTAGTTACATTCTTAACATCCCAACCCTCTTTCAACATCATTACAGAAATGATTACTTTGAATGGGCTTTCCCAACTATCAATCTCGTTAGCTTGCTTACGGAGTATATCTAGCTCGTCTTTGTTCTTTCCTGAAACGCTTTCTGAGATATCGCCACTCTTATTGGTATGAATAGTTAGTACGCCGTCTCGCAAATCAGCAAAGCTAGTTCTGATATATTCTGCTACTTCATCACAGTTCTTAGTGTCATCTGTCATTATGAACAAGATTGACTTCTTGCCCATAGGCTTCAATTCATCGTAGGTTTTACGCCACTCTTCAATACCAAGGTTAATAAAGTCTCTATATTTTTCACTAAACAGTGAGCTTTGGTTTTCATGTAACTTACCCCGACTTGCGGCGTCAGGCACAACAGGGTTTTTAACAATCTGTTGGTGTATTGCCTCGACAAGAGGGTAGTCACTAATTGTCTGTACAAAGATTGAACCGTCTCGCTTCTTTGGTGTAGCCGTAACATCAAGCTGTAGTGATAACCCTGAGCCCTTTTGCTTTAACTGGTTGTCTATATCTTGAATTGACTTTGCCCATGCTAACTTTTCGTCCCATATATGATGAGCTTCATCATTGATAACAATCAACTCATCAATATCTCTAACTATCATTCCTAGGTCAACTGTTGAGTCATTTGTTTTAGTCACAGGCTTGTCGCCTAAGAAATAGGTCGATGAGTCTTCGTCATCAGCACTGGCGTTCTTAACATCCGACTCGAACACACGATGTATGTTAGTAAGGAAGATGTTGCCCGTGTCAGAAATGTTCCGTAGATTGTCTTGTAAGTGAAGCGTGAGTTGGAAGTCATCCTGCCAATTCTGACCACGATAGCCATTATCAGGAAGTACAGGGTCTTCATGGAATATCTTCAATCCCTCAAAGTCATTCTTTATACGCTCAAACACAATCACATTGGGGGCAATTAAGAGGAAGTTCTTTGACAGTTGTGAGTCTTCCTCATATTTTTTGTGAAAGTAAGCCCATGCGAGCACAAGGCTCATGACTTTTGTCTTTCCAGCACCAGTAGCCATCTTGATTACGAACCGAAGCCATTCCTCTGTAAACATGCCTGCACTTAGCACACCAGTGGAGTTGTATCGTATGAGGTCGTACTTATCTTTTACCTTAGCAACTTCGTAAAGCCAGACAACTGTTTCAAGTGCTTCACGCTGTGCAAAGTAGTATCTAAAAATGTACGAAGAGCCGTCTTGATTGTATTGAATATGGTCTTCTTTGAACCACCAGTTTAGCAGTGCAATAGATGTATCACTTGCACCCTCATAATTGAGCAGTCGCCATTCCTTAACTTTTTTTCGCAAGTCAGCAACAAGTGGTGGGAGTAGCTTCTCGTGCCCCTTGTCCCTCAAATCTTCATCAGCGGGAAACCAGCGAATACTTGGGTCTAATATAGCGTAAGGGTCTGTTGGAAAGTCTTTATGTAGAGCCATGCTATACCTCTACCTCAATAACCCGAGTAGTGTCATTACCAAATATGTCTACAACTTTGATTGCTACTTTATATTTGCCTCGCCCAACTTCTTTTGCCGCTGAGGTCAGTTCAAGCTCTCTGTTCTTTTTTGTCCTAAAACTCTGCCATTCGTTATCAAATATGTAGTCTCCAGTCCACACATCTTCAAACTCAAGCAATTCCTGAACTTTACCTTTTTCAAATAGATTATCTCCATGAGTTTTTGGTACTCTAATCATTTCTTTTCGGCTTGAAAAGTCAAAGTCCACAGCCCAATAGTCAACCCAGTCGCTCCATTTTTTGGTTAGTACTTCTTTTGAGATAATATCGCTCTCTTTATCTTTTGAAACTTTTACTACTTGGCCGTTTTCTACAATGACCTTTTCTCCGCCGGGGCGTAATGCCTCTGCAACTTCGCCGGAGTCATCTTGATTATAAAAAACGGAGAAGTCGGTCAATTCTATTGATACTTCTTTCTTATTCATCGGACCTTTAACGGTTGGTTTAGCTTCAATAAAAGCAACATCGTAGAACTTAACATGTCCTCGCTCCACAGCTTTTTTATCAAACACTTCCCTTGGTATTATCCTAAATGCAACATCTATGCCTTGACTGGCGTATGCATGAAAATCTAATCCCATTTCGTAGTCAAACCCAAGTATGTCAACCTTTGTAATGCCTTTGTCTTTACACTCAGCTACTATATCGTCCACTTGCTTAGACGAAACAGGCGTACTAATTGGACCAACTGCTACTAACCTATCTCTTTTCTTCCCAACAATGTTTACAAACGACTCAACAGGCTCTGCCTTGTATGCTGTAATAATTAGCTTAACAAACTCTTTTTCTTTTCTTATAGCTTGCTGGGCCTTTTCTTCGACACGCAAGTCGTCATTAACATTTAAGTAGCTATCTCGTTCATATCTACCGACATTTAATATTTCAAAAGCTCTGAAGTTAACACCGTCTTTTTTTAACTTACGCTGTACATCAATCATTCGCTTCCGAGAAGTATGGACGCCAAACTTGCCTAGGTCCGAGCCTATCCATTTTCTATTTAATTTTTCAGCTACAGCCATGGTTGTTCCTGAACCACAGAAGAAGTCAGCGACTAAGTCACCCTCATTTGACGACGCCTTGATAATTCTTTCAAGTAGCACTTCAGGCTTCTGGGTAGCATAGCCGAGTCTTTCATCTCCCATAGCATTTATCATGTTTAAATCATCCCAAACATTCTCTATGGGCTTACCTTTTAATTCGTATACATACTGCTTGAACTCGGGATATTTTGCACCCTTTGAAAATCTAACTTTGTCTTCTCTTTGTAGAGAAGCTAGCCTTGCCTCTGAGTATGTAGCCATTACTTGCCACCTGAATTTACCTTTTTCATCTTCGTACTTAAACCTATCTAGATATTCTTTCGGATACTCTCCATACTGAAGATTAAACTGATAGCTCCCCTTTGACTTCGTATAAACGAAGATTGTATCTGTATTGATTTGAAATTTATTTGATATAGCTTTTACTGTGTTTGTTCTTCTTTTCCATAAAATCTCATTCAAAAAATTATCTTTACCAAAGATTTCGTCTAGCACTAGACGCATGTAACCATTTACTCTCCAGTCACAATGAACATATATACTACCGTTTTCAGCCAGTAAATCATGCATTAATTTTAGGCGTTCATACACCATTGATATGAAGCTGTCAGCACCCTTACCCCAAGTGTCACGATATGCAATCTCTTCAATGACGGACGGTTTCTTTGTAAAACTTTGTTCGTCTTGGCTTTCTCCAATTGATATATCCATTGAAAAATCTGCACCAACATCAAAAGGCGGGTCAATATATATCAGCTTTAATCCGCCTTGAGCTTCAATTTCTTTACGAAATGGGCCATTACTCAGGGATGACAAAATTAGCTTGTTATCGCCCCATATTAACTTGTTAGTCCAACCTGTTAACTGTCTACCGCTATCGTCAAACAATGTTGATTGTAGTCCAATTTTGTCGTCACTCCGTGGCTCATCAATCTGTTCAATAACTTGGAATGGTAGGACGGTATTTGTAACTTCATTAGTCTTGCCATTCCACAGTAATTCAACTTCGCGAGCGTCATCAAATAACAAAAAACGATATTTCTCTGGCAGGGGCTTGCCAGCCTCTAGATATTTAATTACATCTCGTTTTTCGTTATCGCTTAAATTCATGTTTTTTCCAGTAGTTATAAATACTATTCTACCTCTGTTCGGGAGAATTTGCCACTTTTATGGCAAGCGGCGGCGCGGGTGGTTTACCTTTTGGTGTTGGGTAGGTAGCTTTTGTCGAATGATTTGCGGATGTTCGAGAGTAAATTTCCGTTATATTCTTACTCCTGAAGTGAGTTTCTGCAGTCAATCGGCATAAAAGAATGGCGAACCGATGAGTTTGTTGTTGTTAATTACAATATTGCGGACGTTGCAGCTTGAGGAGGAAGTGAACTTCAAGAGAACGCCTAAATAGTCTGCATTGTGATTACAATCAACAAAAACTCATAGCTTTTCGTCTATTTCCCGCCGTCGCTTCTTTGCTTCGTTTCTGGTCGACACAAGAAATGAAGAATTCAACATGGCGCGAAAAGCCACAAACTCTTAACTTGTTCGGAAGAATTCTCCGCCTTAGAAAAATAAAAAAGTTGCTACTATATATAAATAAATATGGGTATATTTTCAAAAATCTTAGGCCCCAAGAAACCCGATCCGCGCACAAAACAAGAAATAGACGAGCAAATAGTAATTATTGATACTATTACTAGAAACTAAAGCGGACGAATCACGCAATCTTTGAGATAAGGATTTTGAAAATCAGATTTTTCACCGATTTTAGCTTTGCCGTCTGAAACAAAACGAGCAGAAAGTGGCTTATTGTACTTATTTGACAGCGACTGGATTAGCTTTAGTATTTCTATTACACGCTCTGGCTTTTCATCGACGCCAATGGGATAGGTATCTATACCTAGCCCTGAATGTAATGACAAGAAAACATTTCTTTCAATAGAAAAGTTTCCTGCCTCGTATTCTGTAGTTAATTCAAAATCCTCTAAACACGGGAGCATCATGCCGCATAGACCTATAGGCTTAGGGTTCTGTTCTTTTAGAAACTTCGTTATTGTCGTGTACATATCCGTAGTTACTGTTTGTTCGAATGTAAGCCCAAGCCGTTTTATGAAGTTTATAAAACTGCTATTTCCGTCAAGTAGCGGGGCTATAGAACTATCAATACCTAGAAAATCTGGTTCGTTGGCAAATAGATCGGTAATCTCTTGCCATGTTTTATGCATGTTTTCTAGCCATTCTTCGAGCGTATCACAGCCGACAGACAGATCGGTTGGCTGCAGTCCTATGGCAAAACCATCTTCTACGAAGCGAGCAGATGGAAAATATGGGCTGGAAGCTGCGTTGTTGAAGGTATAGGTGAAGCTAAATGTTTTCGAAGCGTTGTTTTCTATGATTTTGTGGAGTATATCTACATGCTTCTGAGATATTTCTTCTTTTGCTAGCTCTATATTGAATGTAAGTGCCTTGTTTTCATAGAAAGTAGGCAGTATTTCTAGTGCTTGTTCAGTAGTTACATCGCCAACACTCACGTATTCAATGCCTTTCTGCGTAAGCGCAACAAGCTCATTAAGATAATCAACTGTCGATGCGACTCGTTTTGTTTGCACAATATAGCCGTTTTGCTCGAGTTTTTGAACAATTAAGTCTAATCTATCAATGGACGAATCATTGGGTTCTTTTGTAAATACACAAACTGTTCTGATAATTTTTTCTTGTTTCATATGTTTAGTCTATCAAATATAAGTTAGTTGATGTTGTCGAAATAATCATGATGCGTACCCCGCTGCCCCGTAGTTAATTTGTGGGTAGATATTGTCATAGATTATGTTGGCCTCTTTACTAGTTAGCGTTTTTTCTAGATGCCTCAACGTCACACGAACTAGCACATTCTTTTGGTCTGATTGTATGCCAAGATTTTTACGTGCTGTATCCGGCAAGTCTTCGTAGCTGGTTTCGTTTAATATCTCTACTTCTTCAAGAGCTGCTATATCATCACCCATTGCAGACATTATGTCTTGAGATATATCCTCTTCAACGTAACTTTCAGGTACTGAATAGGACATATCGCGCTGTATTGCAGGCTGACTAGACACTTCCAAATACGTATTAAGGTTTAGCATTTGTTTAGCTATTTTAGGGTTACCTGAACGCAAATAACGTATATCTGGTAAATCCTTCAGCGTCATAACGAGTCTGTCGAGCCCCATACCGAGCGCCCATCCTGAATAGACCCGTGGGTCTAGGCCATTGATTTTTAAGACTTCTTTTTTGATGAGTCCACACTCTAGTATTTCTATATCTCGTCCATCATCTTTGTTGACGGCATTAACCTCAATGCCGCCGTCAGTGTATGGATGAGGTGAATCCTCAATGCGTAGCATCCACCCAGGTGCAGCTGTTGCTGCTATATCTTTAACTGCACCTAGAAGTGTATCGTGAGTAACTTCTGGCCTGCCGGCTGTTCTTACAACACGCCAAACATCTAGCATGTGAATCTGTCCGACATGTTTCTTATCTGCCACATCACGCCTGTATACGAGTCCTGGAACGAGAATCACGACGTCATTCCAGTCGCTGCGTTTTGCAAGCTCACGCATAGCGCCAGGTATTGCTGATGATGCGTGAGTTCGTAGCAACGTACCCCCATCTACATAATGTGTGTAGGTAGATGAACGACTAATATTGTATTTTGGAATCAGCAAGTTTTCATAGTTATCTTCAATAGAAATGATCTGATTATCCCGATAGATCATAATTTCACTATCTGGATGTGTTGATTCTATTTTCTTTTTGATTTTTCTGTACAGCAAGCCAACCGCATGATTGCTCTCTTCTTTTGTAAGATCTGGGAGGCTCAGGTAGTAATCTGCCTGAGCCTTTGTTAGTGGCTTAATATTCATTTTCATGACTATTCCCAGCTTTTCCAGCTACGCGGAACAATATCATCTAGTGATAAGGCTATTATTTCACCAGCTCCAAGTTCGGTTACAGGCGCTACACTGGCTTCAACTTCAAGCCCATCATCTTGTTTATCTAACTGTTTGCTTAGGGTTTCTGGTTTATCTAACTCTTCTCCAATATATTTTTGTATTTCACTCATAGTAATTTCTCCAATTAATATTTAATTAAAAACGACCGCTTTCTGGCGGTCGCTTTTGTAATTATTTATGGTCGTTTAATACGTTCTAAGGAGCTACCGCCTGGATAAAAGAGATAAAACCAAAAAATACCGCAGCTTGCTGCAAAAGGTGTTCTGTTGAAACTGAAATACTGATTTTATTCATTAGATATATTATATCACATCTGTCAATACTTCTCAAGCTTGTATTGAGTCAGCATGAAGCGGTAAAACCGATCACTTGGAGCAACTTCGCGCTGAGTCATTGCCGAGGACAAGTCAAAAATATGTAACTTCAAGAAACATTTTTGACCGACCAACGGGAGTCCCGCAGGCACAGTGCAAAGTTGTTTTGAGTGTGTCGCGCTTTTATCGCCCGCTGTTGTTTCTTTGCATACTTTCTAGTAAACACAAGAAAGTATGTCGAGGGTGTGGGACGAAGTAACCCACTTTAGTGTGGCGCGAAAAGCCACAATAAATTATTGTCTCTTTAATAATAAATCGAAATACTCTGTACCGCCGAATGGAATTTTCTGTTTCACGTGCTTGGTTCCTTCAAGTGAGTCGCCTGAAAACACGGTGAATGAACCATAGAAATCGTTTATCTCATCCATTGCCTCGGTAATGTATTGTGATTTTTCAGTATTGTGAAATAAGCCAATTTGACTGCGACTAGACGGTTCAAGTTTATATAAATATAGCCCCATGGTTCTGACCACCATATGCTTGGGGCGGTTGTTAAATATTTTCGATACACGAAGCCAAATATCTTCGTTAGTAAAAACTCCAGTTTTGTACATTTTTTTGTCTGAGAATACTTCCCCAGACTGGAAGGCCAGCCAGACTGCAACGCCTCTAGCTTCGACATTTCTGTAACGTAGTTTCATGCCAGTTGTTTCAGCTAGGAAATGCAGACATGAACGCAGGTAGTCTTCGTTGTTGCTTGGACTCTTCACTACCCACTGACGGCCAACCATGCTTATGTTGGTTTCGTAGTCGTCCACTTCATAGCCCCTAAGTCTCTTATACCAGTGCATTCCGTTTATACTTTTGAAAACTTGTTTGCGGAGTAGGTCTTCACGAGCATTAAGAAAATGCATTGGTGTTGCAATGCCAAACGATCTTAACCTGCTTCCATAGCCATCAGCTATGCCGTTTAAATCTTGTAGTTCTAACGACCTGTAGACTTTTATTAGGTTCCTATGGTCTATGACGTCAAGCCCGTCCGGCTTGTGCAAACCGGCTGCTGTTTTAGCCAAGAATCTATTAGGCGCGATTCCTACGTTTATTTTTATATAGTCTCCAATTTCAGTTTTGACGCGCTCTTTCATTTCGTAGCCGATAGCAATCAGGCGCTCTGTTGTGTAAGTTTTGTCCATCTTTCTAAAGTCCATAATTCCTTCATCTATACTTTTCATCTTTACATCTGGACAGTAACTTTTCATTATTGCCGCTAGTTTTTTGTATACGTGATGGTATTTTGGTGGATCAGTCTCTAGCATGATGAAGTCGGGACAGAGTGCTTTCGCTTCGGAGCGTCTAACCCCCACCTTTATTCCAAGAGCCTTCGCTTCATATGAGGCTGCAATGACGCAGCATTCTTTTGACAGTCTGTTCGTCACGCCTAGTGGTTTGTTGCGCAGTGATGGATGGGCTTGCTGTTCTGCCATTGCAAATGCACTATTCAAATCTACCCACATTATTCTTGGTTCGTCTTGGTTTAAATCGTAGTTCATTTCCCTGCCTCATAGACGCCCGGGATAATCGCAACGAGTGTCCAGGTTAAGCCTTGTGCATCAAATTCTAATCTATAATCATTTACACCATCTGACATATCAAACACGTGAATCATTCTTTTGCCTTTAGCTGTTTCGTGCCTGAGACCTAAACGAGTAAAAAGTATTTCTTGGTTTTTATATTTCATTTTAACCGGGTACGCCAACATACTAATGTCGCAATCTTTTCTGTAAAAGACAGCCACTTCAACACGCTGATTTATTACTTGAGTTGGATCCATATTAAACTAAACCTAAAAGAGATATTAAGTGATATATAACGGGTTTTGGTTTAGTAGTTACCGAGCTAAAACTATGTAAGAGCCGTTACTCACGATAGCCAATACTGGGAAACTAAATATGGATTGCAAGCGCACAGTGACCGAAGTGTGATTGCTTGAGTTAAAAGCCTATAGTCTAAATTTATGAAAGTGACTATATCGCCGAGTTTATTATACTCTAATGAAGCTAAAATATTTTAACTTTAGAAAAATAGTCAATAAATTAGTTAATCCAGCATGAAGCGAATAACAAAGGTGAAGTGATTTAACTCTACAGTCTAACAATTATTCTTGTGTGCCAAACAAGCCGTAATGTACTCAGATTGTTCTTTGTGTCATAATCCATAGCAAGAAAGACGAAAAAATGACTAATTGGAAAAAAGTTCTTGAAGAAAAAGGAGCGTTTTGGTGCTACGGTGGAGTTGGTCCTCACGTCAAAACATCCATGTCTGGCAAGTATGTAGATGCATACTTTAATTCGGATGTGATAACTCAAGAACCGCAGCTTATATCTGAAATTATCAAATCAACTTTATTGCCTGAACTCTCAGACAATATTGATTATATTGTTGGCTATGCTCCCTACAGCATTCCTATCGCTTTTGAAGCAGCGAAGCTCTTAGGTGCTAAGTTTGCGTACACTCTGCCATCAGAAAAATACGTGACAACATTCAGTATTCCTGATGGATCAACGGCACTTGTGGTCGCAGATGATATGTACGGCGGAGGTGCTGCCTTAGCTACAATTCAGGAATTAGAGTCAAAGGGCATCAAAGTAGTCGATCTCGTATACTGTCTTGCAAATATGACCGGTCAAGAAACGCTCAATCGCCGTAGAATACTATCGGCTGCATCCATGAAGACCAGTAAGTATTCTCCTGACGAATGTGTGCTTTGTAGAAATGGATCAGAGGCATTATTGCCTAGAACGAATTGGAATGATTTAAGGAATGACTAAGTTCATAGCAATAGACGGACATGGTGGATCTGGTAAATCTACTCTTGCCCAAGAATTAGCTAAAGAGCTGGGCGCAGAGATTATTCATACTGATGATTTCGCGTCCTTTTATAATCCTATCAATTGGTGGCCACTTGTGATTGAACGGGTTCTTGAGCCGGTCAGGCAAGGCGCAACAAAATTAAGTTATCCAAGGTCAAAATGGTGGGCAGACCACAAACCAGAACCTGTTGTTGATCAGCCAGTTACCGAGATCATGATTCTAGAGGGCGTATCGGCACTGCGCAAAGAGCTTCGTGAGTATATAGACTTTGGGGTGTATGTAGATACGCCAAAAGAAATTTGTCTGGAGCGCGGACTTGCTAGGGATAAAGGAAATGAAGGCAAGTCAGATGAAGAAATTGTAGCTATGTGGGATCAGTGGTTTGAAAATGAAGATAAATATTTAGTTCGAGATGCGCCAAAAGAGTACGCAGATATGGTTATTGACGGGACACAGCCTATTAACGAGGGTACACAGCGTATTAAGGAGTTGATCAGTGAATAGCACAATCGAAAAACTTGAAGGCCAGATAAATAAGCTAACCATATGTGTGGAAGATATTTAGCGTAATGAATCCAGAATCAACGTTCAGCACAGACCAGATCAAGCAACTATGCGAACTAAATGACATAGAGTATTTTACTCATTCACGAATAACAATAGGCTTTATGAACGAGGTCTATAAAATTAATGATGACCTGGTACTTAAAATCTATAAGTCTGAAGATGGTAATAAGCGGTACCAAACTGAACGTGCGATACTTAGCTCGGATATAGATTTTGCAAGACCATCTTTTGTTGCCGAAGGAGAGACGGACGATAGAAGACATTACATATTCATGGCGTTCGTAGACGGCCCTGTTTTAGGGCATGTATGGCATCTTGCAACCGACGCTCAAAGAGAAGCCATCGTCAAAGACCTATCAACTATTTTAAGAAAAATTAACAAGATTAGCGTCGAGTTTTTGCCTAGCGAGCAAGACCAGCCCTGGCACATTTACCTGCAAACAAGACTTGAGGATATGGCCAGAGAACTACTTGATAAGAATATAATCGCTCAGGCTCAGGATTCTGCGCTAAAGAATACGTTTAGTAAGTATCTAGACGCCCTCAAGACGGATAAAATGTGCCCTGTTTTCTGGGACGTACATTTCGACAATATTATTGTTGATGATAATTTTAAGCTTAAAGCTCTCATTGATCTAGAGAGTGTTGATGTCTGTGCTGTAGACTATCCTCTATTTGTAGTAACGAAGCTCATGGACGACCCAAAGAAGTACGCTACTGAAGAAAACGAAAAGTTTGCTATGCCTGAAGACTACAAAAACCTCCGCAGTTGGTATGAAAAGTACTACCCTGAAATGTTCAAACATCCCTTGCTTAAAGATAGGATAAAAGCATATATCTTACTAGATACCATGAATCTCATGAAGGAATGGTCACACGTAACAGAATTGGTGGATAAGTTTAACGAGCAGATTAGTTGATATCAACAGCTGAGTTTCTCTTGAGGGCTGGCAGATTGAAAAACACAAGCAATATTGTTGACCAACCTTCTTGTTTATGGTAATATCTATACAAATAAGGAGTTTTTATACAAATGATAGACACAATCAACAGCTAGATCACACGAATTCGTGCAGACTTTGCTATTGATTGTTATATCAGTTAACTCTATCTAAAAGTACCGAGCATTCGTGTGACTACTAGTCAACAACGTGCTCGGTTTTTTGTTTGGAGAAAATATGTATAAACTCATAAATATTAGTAAATCCTTTGGGGCTAAAGAAGTCCTTAAAGATATAAACCTCACGCTTCACAACGAGGTTATTGCTCTTATTGGTGAAAATGGAGCTGGCAAAACGACGCTGTTAAAGATTCTGCTAAGTAAAATCAAGCCCGATAATGGAAAAGTCGAGGTTCCGAGTGCAGCTGCTGGTTATGTACCACAGCAAGAGGATTTTGGAACGGCTATTAATCAGTGCTTTGATGACGATACTGAACAATGGCGAATTGATTTAGCGTTGCAAGACGTTGGCTTAAAAAAACCAATGGATTTTAACACGAAGCTTTTAAGCGGTGGTGAGAAAACTCGTCTTGCTATAGCTATAGTTCTAGCAAAACAGCCTAAACCTAACGTACTACTACTAGATGAGCCTACCAATAACCTTGATGCGGAAGGCCTAGTGTGGTTAGAAAAATATGTAAAACATTTTAAGGGCTCAGTAGTGATAATAAGCCATGATCGTAACTTCATTAATAAATCTGCATCTAAGATATTAGATCTTAAATCAGGAATCCTGAAAGTCTATAGCGGAAACTATGATAACTATAGGCAACAAAAGGACCTTGAAAGTCTCCACGCAGAAGAAGCGTACGAAGCAAGCATCGAAGAACGTAGACGGGTAGAGAGTGCTCTTAGACAGCGTCGTGAATTAGAACTGCACACTCATAAACACATCAAGCGCACGGATAATGACAAGGCTCAACGGGACTATTTCAAGAACCGTGTAACTAGGCAGTATGGACAGCAAGTACGTTCTATGGAATCGCGTTTGAAGCAAATTAGTGAGCTCGATAAACCAGAGAACAAAAGAAGCTATAAAATAGCTATTGATGGCGGAGCACATTTGCACAAACTTGTATTGAGCGTGGAAGATGTTTCGATGGAGTTCAGTAAAAAACTTTTTAGCAACCTGTCTTTTGAAGTGCGGGGCAATGATCGATTTAGGATAAATGGCAAGAACGGTAGCGGTAAATCTACTCTACTAAAGATAGCATTAGGTGAAATTAGTCCAACAAGTGGTAAAGTTACTGTCGGAGAAAATATTTCTATTGGATATCTGTCACAAGATGTCGACGGAATTGATACCTCTAAAACTGCGTTAGATAACTTGCTTGACTCCGATGCGGACATAACAGACATTTACCGTGAGGCGCGCGCACTCGGCATGGGTGGAACAGATTTGAAAAAATACCCAAGTGAATTATCTCGTGGCCAACAGTCTAAGCTAAGTTTCGCAAAGTTACTACTTGCTAAAAATGACTTGTTGATCTTAGATGAACCGACAAATCACTTAGACATACCAACAAGAGAAAACATCGAACAGGCTTTAGAAAAATATAAAGGCGCTATGCTGATTTCATCACATGATGAATTTTTCTTCAAAGCTATTGGTGTTACACAAACAATAAAATTAAATAATAGGAATAAATAATCAATTTAAAAAAATAAAAATGAAATTCTGACCTTTTACGGATGGCAATTATTACAGATTATTAATTTAACCATTATAAATTTATAGTTGTTAGTTTTTTAATATCTCTGCAGCTAAACCAGCATAATGAGGAGGAGTCAGAGAAGGCTTATAGTTTATTTTTGAGTCAAGCAGAAAGCTAATCCAGAAACACACAACGTAAGAATTGTTTGCTGGACGCCAAAGCGTTCTTGACTTAAGCAAAAATAGACTATGAGTTTACCCTGCTTTTTTATCCCGCTGCGATTATTTTGGTATCTATTCTATTAAGAATTCGGTATAGGCGGATAGTTGACAGGAATAGATGTTTTTAATTTTCAAAAACATCTGCATCGTAAGCATCAGCTAGAAGTTGCAGTGTATCTGACCGGGAACTTTCTACTAGTGCTAGCGTCAGGCTTAAGAATAATTTCGATTTACGGTCAATGTCTTGACTATCATCTAAAGATTTACTTATTTCACCAAGACCTTTCGTGATTTCTGTTATTGTGGCTTCGTCAAATGACTTATGATGTCTGGCTAATTCGTAAGCGATATGACAGCTGTTAAGTAAAACGAAGCTTAGTTTATCCATTTTTACGGTGCTTATGTCATGCAGTACGGCTTCGTTATTCTGCCACGTGAACTGGCATGAGGCAACGATGTCGCCCAGTACAGCAGTACCGGGTTCTTCTATACTGCCTTTGTAGTACTGAGTCAACTTAACCAAAGTTCTTCCATATTCAGTTGTTGCCTCTGTGTTGCCAGATTCTATTTCTTCCTCCAGGGTGTTTCCTTGGACTCTGTCTACCACTAGTGCAATTCCAGTTTCAGTAATTATCGGTCGAGGGTTTACAGTTTGTATTCCTAGAGTCTCTAGTAACTTTATTTGTTCATTGCCTGATCTGACAAGAAACATTCTGTCTTCGTTCGGATCGATATATGTGCTATCTCTAATCACTATATCAGGAAAACGATCTGAAGACATCAAGTGACCCTCGTCTGTTCTACGTGTACGCTCAAAAGACGGATGGAATGGTAGTTGGTCAGATCTCATAAGATTATTATATAATAAAATTTATACAAAAACAAATAATTTTAATACGGCGTAATCTTTATTAAGGTTAATGCAAGTTTCTTTTTCAGCAAAAAGAGGTGACGAGTGACGCTGCTGCGCTGAATCAGTCTATGAGACCTAGTTGAAAGTTATTAGCTATTCATCACCTAAAAATTGTTGTGCCATAGTTTCAATTATGGGTTCAACGACTGGTATTGGATATTCTGAAGGATCATTATTTTCTGGTGCGTCGTGTGTAAATGCAAAATCAGATGCTATTACAAATAATACATGATAAAGCTCGTTTAGCGTAGCAAGTTCAACTTTATCCCCTGTGGAAGTATGTACTCGATTTGCTGAATCAACTTCGGGATCCCAGACAGTAATACAAAATTCAGGCGAACCATCATCATCCAATTTCCGTACTGCATGAGCTCCTGCAGATGTGACGAATCCGTCAGGGCTATCCGGAAATTGACCTAATAGTAACTCGCTGTCATCATCAAAAACGAAGCAGTCGACTTCAATACCGTAAAACGTTTGAGGTTCGTCAACGTCCGGGCAACCTGAATTGTCAACGCCTTGATCAATTATTTCTCCGTAATGTCGAAGTAAGCCGCTTACTTGATGTGCTACAAGTAGTTCAAGCTCATCCCTTTGTTTTTCGTTGAAGTCCGAGTTTATATCAGGGCGCGGAACGTCAAGGGGAAAATGTACCCAATTACTCATAATTGTATAGTAACACAAAGAGTACTAAAAGTCAATATCCTGTCTGCTCGCAGCCAAACCAGCATAAAACTGGTATGAGTAATGTCTGATGTCTGATAATTGATGCCTGAGTTTGCTTTAAACCAGCATAAAGCGTGAAAACTGAGTGATGTGTCCAATAATTTTCCGAATCAATGCTGAGAGTATGGGACGAGGTACCCCACAAACAGGTTCTAAAAAGACAGCCGGTTCTTCACTCCAATTCTTGCTATACTCCTCTCATGACACATAAAGAAAATCAAAAAGCCCGAAAAGCCTTAAACTTCATAATCCCCTTACTAAATATATATAAGTTTGACTGGGTTATAACAGGTGGTTTTGCATGCTATGTATACGGAGTAGATAGGCTGCTGACTGATATCGATATAGACATTGATACGTCAAAAGACAGCCCAGAGTTTAGGAATTTTTTGAAGGATGTAAAGCCACATATTTCGCAAGATTTAATTAACTATGTTGATGAGAATTACAATAACTATAATTTAGAGTTAAATATTGAAGGACAAGTTTTAGATATGTGCACTATGGATGAACTACTTGTTTATAACCCAAAAGTTAGTGTATTTAGTAAGTATTATAAAGATGGGTTCCCTGAAGTTGAGAATGTCGAGTTTGAAGGCTTTACACTCCCGTTACTATCAAAAGAAGCAATTATTGCTAATAATAAAGGCCTAATATCTCAAGATAAATGGCGTCAACGAGATATCAAAGCACTTGAAAAGATGCTGTTTTAAAAGCAACGCATAATGCACAATTTAAACGGCGGATATTTTAAGAACTACTAATCTATTGTTGTGCTTTATCTCTTAGCATACTCTGTGCCAGTACAGCATACATCGTCTTCATGAAATTGCTGCTTGGATTAGCCTCATCTTGTATGTGTCTGTTTATAAGCTCAAAGGGTGGGTGCATAAGTTCTTCTAGTTTATTTACCTGATCTATTTCTAAAATATCCCAAAAAGTAATTGAGGCATCAACACTCGTTTTTGTGTCAAACTCAGTCCTTAAATATGGAACTGCTCCACGATTATGCAGTACAGAAAACCATAGTTCAATTCTTCTAAGTTCTTCAGTTGCATAGTAGCTACTACCTTTAGTGCGGTTAGGGTCATAGCCATCCAGCTCATCAAGTAATGCGTGAATATGGGCGGGAAATAATAAAGGATCATTTAGTCCCCTTTCGGCTAGCGATTGAATAGCTTCTCTTTCCGTCTCATCTAAGCCTGCTAAAAATTCTGTAGCAATACCATCAGGACTCCTATCCTCATATCCTGCGGTCACATCTAACTGTGGTCTATCTTCTCCGAATAAAGATTCTAGTCTATTTATGCTTGAGCTCATCGTCAAATTTTATAGTAATTGATGCGTCTATACAAAAGCATGTTTAAAATGAACGACTGCCTTTTTACACCCTACCGAACTGCCTCTACACAAATTGACATATGGCATACCCTTATGCTAATATAATTTTAAGACCTTTTGCCCGTAGTTTCTAGGCTACCCAGCGCAAAGGGCCTTTTTATTTTGCAGGGAAACAAGACATAAAATCTTTTCTGTTTGTCCGTTTATTCTCTCTTATTTGAACATAGAATTTTGCACCATCAGCACTTAACCCTTCAAAGCGATGCAGTGCGTGTTCTTTGTCTGTGTGGGTGAATATTGTTTCTGGAGTATTTTTTGAATTGCGAATTAAATCAATAGCACATGCATATAACTGCAATCGCCTAACTTGATCTCCTGATGTCTTTTGTTGTAAATGCGGCCAAAATAGATTTACAAATATTTTATCCTTTGTAAAGTATGCAGACCTAACGTAGGGCACTCTACGTGGGTTCTTTTTCTGAATAGTGTGGTACTGTTTTCTAGTTTCTTTTATTAATACAGAGTGAGAACTTGCTTTAATTTTGCTGTATTTAGATTTATAAATTGCCATTAATTTTATTTTACTCTGTATCGAAGCTTGTTACTAGTTGCAGTCAAATGGTTTGATAGACGATGGAGATATTAGATATTAGATTATTGATTTTAGATTTACAGTTTGCAGCCAAACCAGCATATAACTAGTATGAGTAATGTCTGATGTCTGATAATTGATGCCTGAGTTTGCTTTAAACCAGCATAAAGGCGATATACCGATGAAAAGTATGGAGCTGATTCAGAATCATTTCTGAGGACCAGTCAAAAGTAATTAAAACATGTAACACTTTTGACCGCCTTAGTGTTCCGCAAGAACTGGAGCAGTTGCATGCTTTTCTATAGTGCTATATTGCCCTGCTGTTGTTTCTTTGCATACTTTATAGTCAACACAAGAAAGTATGTCGTGGGTGTGGGACGAGGTAACCCACAAAATTTTAAAATCAAAAATAAAAAAGCACTTTTAGCATATGCGCTATAATCAAGCCATGCCAGAAGAACCTATAGCAGCGGATATATCTGATAATGATACGGTGATAATTGAGGCAACAGAACCTGAAAATATAGGAATAATTGATAACTCAAATTTGATAGTTGAGGAAGAACCAGCTGCTGAGGAAACAGCTCTACTTCCCGCTCCAACTCCAACACAAGAACCCGAAGATGCAGGAATAATTGATAATTCAAACTTGATACTTGAAAATGAACCAGCTGCTGAGGAAACAGTTCCACTTCCAGCTCCCCCTGCTCCAACACAGGAATCTGAAGGTACAGGAATAATTGATAATACAAATTTGATAGTTGAGAAAGAACCAGCTGCAGAGGCTGTTGCAGTTGAGCAACCAAAGGACGAAGCACCAAAAGTTGATACACCACCACCTGTAGCGTCTACACCACCTGTAGTGGGGCCAAAAATAACTGCGCCAGAAACAACACCACCTGTAGCGCCGGTAACTCCCAAAGTGGAGACAGAAGTGAGGAAGGATATTGAGGTTGAGAAGAAAGTCGAAGAAATAAAAGCAGAAGAAGCAACTCCGGTGCCTGCTGAACATGTAGATAAAGATACTGAAGGTGTGCCGGAACGAGTATTAGCATTAACCAGCGATGAACTAGATGCAGCGCGTCGACTGTGGGCACGTGAACATATTGCAGGCGCACGGGCACAATCAAACAGTAACCGAAAAGCACATATGAACGACATGATGGATGCAATTGAAAAAATAGTGAGAGCTAACTCGCAAACGACCGTGCACTCTATCGCAAACCAAATTAATCTATCAGAAAAACTAACGTCAGGTTATCTGCAGAAACTCGTACATGCTGGTCGGATTAAGGCAACTGGAAATACGAACAGCAGACGGTATTATCTATAGCAGCAAAGACTCTATAAACATTGACGTACCTTTGTAATCGTCAGAGTATGTTGAAACATCGGGTAGATCAAGAGCTTCGATCCTGTTCCAGACTGCTTGAATCAGCGCTTTTGTCTCTTTTACATCTGCAACACTGAACTCAATCTTTAACGGCGGCAATACCTTGCCTTCACTGTTTGGCTCGACGAATTCGAGGCGGGCTTCTGCTACTTTATACCCACTCCATGTGTGTGAGCCTTCTATCAAGAATTTGTAGAAGTATAGCTGCTGTTTGTATTTAAGAAGTTTGACGCTGCGCTCCCATTTGTCATGTGGCTTGCCCGTTTTGAAGTCGACGATGTTCACTGTCTTGTTTTCTGTATCAATTTCTAGTCGGTCAATCTTGCCGGCTAGGTGCGCTTCGCCTAACATAACGCCTTCACCTTTGAAATCAACCTCTGCTTTGGCGGTGCGAGTGAACGTATCTTCTGACGCTGGAATGTACAGCTTCAACGCATGATGCCCGCGGTCTCTAAAATCATCCATGCGATCTGCCGGGATATAACGGCGCGATAATTGCTTGTCAAATTCTACTAAAACTTTGTCTAGCTCTGGTTTGGAGTCTTCGCCGATGCGCTTCTGATACCAGTCTAATGTAGTGTGGACTGCGTTACCGAATTCGCCGTCTTCTCCTGGCGCCTTCGGGAACCGAAGGAGCGTATTCAACAAGAATTGTTCAGGTCCACCGTATTCCATATCTATAAATGTGTTGAGATGTGTCGGTGACATTTGGTAGGTTTCTAATCGGGAAGATAACAGGCTCTTTAAATCTGCATCAAGCGTAACGTGCCGGCTATGCCACATGGTATCAATATGCTGCATGGTTTCCGCTGGAGTAAATGATGTTTCTCTGAGTATCTGTTTAGCTTCTGGAAACACGGTTGTCTTGCGAGCTTCGCCGTCGTCAAATTCCAATAAGTATTTGACTGCTTCGGTGCTACGACCATTGTCTTTGTTGGCGTGCGAGCTGAGGTACAAGCCGTGTTTGGCACGAGTGATAGCAACGAACAATATACGTCGAAGTTCGTCTTCTGAGCTGCCTTGGTAGCGTATATGTTGGAGGTTGGCCGGAAGTGATAGTTTGTTGGAGTTGACTCGGGCTTTTTTGCCCCATACGTCGTCATGAACCGACAGTAAAAATACATGTTCGAACTCTAAGCCTTTGGCTTTATAGGCGGTCATGAGCTGCACTGAACTCTGCGCCTGTGCAATCGGATGCGTGTTGATGAGCGGTTGATCTGCTGCTTCGTGCGCATCGATGAAGTCTAGGAAATCTTGCAGGCCTAACAGCCGGACTTCACCAGTTTGGTGCGCGCGTAAATGCTCGCGGATGGTGGACAGATTTGCCAATGTTTCATAGAACTTCAACGGATCAGAATCTCTATCGCTAAAGTAAAATTCTTTAAGTGGCGAGGTGTATGAAATCTCAGCATCGATAACTAGTGGTGCGCTACCAGTCAGATAATCTAGCAAGTATTCAAGTGGTTCTTCGGCTGCTTTTAAGCCCAGTGATAAGTAGAACATAACGTGCGGAGCTAAGCTGTCAGTTTCAAGTGCAATCTCTACCCAGCTTCGATCTTCATCCCGTGTCCGGTAGGCCCAGTTCACTTTCCATATGTCCGCCACGGGTATCTGGTAAAAATCGAGTGACAACACACGAGGTAGTAATTCGTTTATACGTATATCATCACCATCATGTGCAGCACGAACAAGTTCAATCATACTGCGGAAGGCGCGCATTAACGGTGTATGAAGTATGTCTTCGCGTTTCTCATAACTAATTGGTATGCCGTTGGCGACCATAAACGGGACGATGTTTTCGAGTAGTTTGTGTTTCGGTGCGAGCACGGCAATCTCGCTAGGATTTGTCCCGCCTGCTATCAGCGACGCAATACGGTCAGCAACCCATGCATACTCGCTTGCTTCACTTGCAAACTCATGTCGCTCAATGCTGGCGTCGGCCGGTAAGTCGCTCGCGCTTGCCTGTAATGTTTTGTTGACTCCCTCTAGATTGTAGTGAAGCCGTGACTCGATTTGACTAGCCACATTGTGCGCGGTATGAATGAGGTCTGGATGTGAACGATAGTTTTCTGTGAGGTTTATAACTTTGACATCACGAAACGCGTTGATGAAGCCGAGCATATTACTAACGCGAGCTCCCTGAAATGCGTATATTGCCTGATCGTCATCACCAACTGCAAAAATATTGGGCTGGCCTTCATTGATCGGATTATCAGCTAGTAGTTTCACTAGCTCAAATTGTGCTGCGTTGGTGTCTTGGAACTCATCGAGTAAAATAAACTGATATTTTTCTTGGAGGTTGAAGCGCAACTCATCTTTGTTCTTCAGTGCGTCAATCGAGCGCAAAATCATATCGTCAAAATCATAGAGTTGACTTGCTTCGAGCGCTTGCTGATATTTCTCGTAGAGGTTTGCTAATTCAGCTATACGTAAATGCTGTTGTTCGTCAGTAAATCTGTAGTTGTTTTGAGCATCTTTTGTAAGCCAAACATTCTTCCAAGCGGTAAGTGGTTTAGATTTTTGAGTCTCCACGGCTTCAGCAATAGCCTGCTCAAGTTCTTCATGGGCGATTTCAGCGAGTCCTTTGTGATCAGATAAAATATCTTCTACGCCAGAAAATAATTCTACGGCTTTGTCTGCAGTACGTGGGAAGGATTTGATTATGCCTATATAATCAGCAAGCTTCGGAGACAACTCTTGTACTTGTCGAAGATTGTCGCTGGCTAGAGTGCGTAGTGACTCGGGAGTATATAAACCACGTTTCAGCTCGCTAATGGTGCTTGCTACGTTTTTGACATAATGCCGTGCGCCGATAAGTGGGCTCGAATACGGAAGTTTATTTACTAACTCAGTGATGATCTGAATGCGCTGTAGATCGTCGATTGGTCGCTCAAGCCGCGAATCTTCACCTGTCTCTAGATTAATTTCTTCAAAATATTCTGGATATTGGCGGATAATATCGCTACCAAATCCGTGGTAGGTGTTGATATGCACATCATAAGCATCGTCTTTGATGATTCCAGCCAAACGTTCACGCATGTTTAGTGCAGCCTTTTCAGTGAACGTCAAACACAATATGTTCTGCGCTGAAGCATCAGTTTGCTCAAGTATGTTTGCAATGCGAGCTGAGAGTAGCTGCGTCTTGCCTGTCCCTGGACCTGCTAAAACTAATAGCGGACCATAAATCTGATCAACTGCCTGTTGTTGCGCTGCGTTTAGTTTAATCTCTTTCATCTAGAGATAGTATAACGCGATTATTTGAGATACTCTGCGAACTTTTTCTCGAATTTGGCTATTTTGGGGTTGATGATCACTTGGCAGTAGCCGGAATTGGGGTTGTTGTTATAAAAGTTTTGATGGTTTTCTTCTGCTGGGTAAAATTTATCTATTACTTTAACTTCTGTAATGATAGGATCATCCCATAAATTTTGTGCTTCTTCTCTTGCTCTTTCTGCAATTTCTAGCTCATCATTTTCGCACAGGATTATTGATCGATACTCAGGCCCTTCGTCACCAGTTCCTGGCTGTCTTGATACTGTCGGATCATGGGTGTAGAAAAACATTTCTAGAATAGTCTTAAGAGAAATTATAGCTGGATCGTAGGTTGCTTCAACAACTTCAGCGTGGCCATATTTTCCTGAGTGTAGATCCCAATAACTTGGCTCTATTTCTGTGCCGCCACCTGCATATCCAGAAACGACTTTATCGATGCCTATTACTATCTGTAGCACTGCTTCAATACACCAGAAACATCCACCGCCAAGTACAATAGTTTTCATATCTATAGTATACAGCGTTTAGCTGTCTAATCACCCAGACCAATAACGACCAACTCACCCTTTGAGCCACACTCAAATATCCTGATGTAATGATTGCTTAAATCATAGCCGCTCATAAATCTTAATCTTAGAATTTCGCCGTTTTCAAACGCTTTAATTTTGCTTATGGCGTGCCATAATCCGCCGACAAACTTATGCACGTACGCTTCGTCAACGTTCTCAACACTATCTGTCTCATCGAACATTGATATCTTTGTAAACCCATCTATAGAATCATGCTCAAAGTTTACCTCGAAATCAAAAGCTTCAACTTGGTCATCTGCACTTACACCAACGAGTGGTATATTTGGTCGATTATGCATAGAATAATCAAACGGTGCATGTATTAATAAATCATCATGTGACGGCGCTCGACCAAATAAAAGCTCAAAGCTAAAGCCATCATTTTCTTGTGTGGCTGATAGTACAAAACCTTTTGTCACTTCACCTGAGCTGTTAGGGTTGTTGTGTTCGTGAAGGTATGCATAAGATCTAATGATAACACATTCTATTCTATATGTCAATATGCTACACTCTGTTAGTATGATTTCATTTGAATTGCCTAAAACATTAATTGCGCAAGAACCTGCAAGCCCGCGTGATTTTACAACTTACTTCTCATACCCTAGATGGAGCATGCGACGATCGCTGCCAATTGCGTTATGCCACGTTCGACCGTCGCTCGTAAAGTTACAATGCTGCACTTCAGGCTCTATTGCTCTAAGAAATACGACGTCACCTGGTTCAATTCCTTTAATTGTAGTTTCTAGGCCTAAGCCACTGTAAGTAGAAGCAACCTGCATATCTAATTCACCAGATAAGTAAGCTAGTGCAACTCCATATTTGTAGCGTGGATTATCAGCATGTGGATTTTGAAGCGGACCGTTTTTCAAAAAAGTCGAAAGATTTGGCTTCCACTCTGTTAAGCCTGCTTGAAAAAATGCTTCATAAACTGATAATGCGATTTTTCTGGTGTTGTCAGTGATGTCAAACTGTTGATTTGTTGCCTCGTCAGATAAATCTAACTGCCTTCCAGCTTTATTAGTTGCTAGATCAACTAATCCAGAGTATATCTCAACAGGAATTACTTGACGAGCTACCGAGAAACCTTGTTCTCTCATTTCGTTCACGTATTCAGGATCTATTATTGGTATTTCTAAAGCGCTAAAGCCCATTTAACATATTATATCAAATTGTATGTATTTTGTCAATATGCTACAATTTTTGAGATGATAAACTTTGAATTGCCTAAAACATTAATTGCACAAGAACCTGCAATCCCGCGTGATTCAGCGCGGTTACTTGTGTATGACAGGAAAACGAAGGAGATAACTGATGCTGTGTTTTCAGATTTACCTGAATATTTGGTTGAAAATACAACTCTTGTAGTGAACAACTCTAAAGTTGAGCATTGTCGGTGGCTATTTGATGATAATAAAACTGAGATTTTTGTTTTAGAAAAATTAGATCAGCATACTATTCGGGCGCTCGTCCGGCCCGGGAAGAAGTTTAAGCTAGGTACGAACAGTCAGATAAATGATTGGCTGAAAGCTGAGACAACTGCAATTGATGAGGATGGTATACGGACGATTAGGCTAAACATAGAGCATGACGATACGCGACTTAGTGCTATTGAACACGTACCGCTTCCACCTTATATAGCTCAAAATGATACATTAGCCGAAGAATATCAGACAATATACGCAAAGTTGTCTGAGTCTGGTGGCTCTAAGGCGGCACCAACTGCTGGGCTACATTTTACGGAGAGTTTGCTTGACGCTATTAAAAAGAATCATGAATTTGCCGAGGTGACGTTGCATGTTGGGCTTGGAACATTTGCTGGTTTAACTGATGAAAACTATAAAACTGGTCGATTGCACGCTGAGACCTATGAAATCAACGAAGCGACAATCAGCACAATTGAACATGCAAAGCACATCACATCCGTGGGGACAACAACAACCAGAACGCTGGAATCATGGAAGCAAACAGACAATGTCTCCGGAGACACTGACATATTTATTCGGCCTGGGTACGAGTTCAAAGCAGTTGACAGTATGATTACGAATTTCCACTTACCCGGAACGTCACTATTACTCATGATCGAAGCTTTTGTTGGTTCTAGTGCTGAGATGCAAAAAATATATGATCATGCGATTGAAAACAAGTACCGGTTCTACAGTTTTGGTGACGCTATGTTGATCTTGTAGCCAGGCTACTGTAGTATCATTAACGCTATGAGCAATAACAAACAGGATACTGTAGAAACTATATGGGAGACGTGGGATAGCGTGCTCCTCAAGACGATGACACTCGGTGTTGATATACAGAATTCGATGCACCAAGGCAAAACGCCAACAATAACAAAAATAGCCTGTATACCAAGGGGCGGGATGTACGTTGTCAATGTATTGGCTCGTCAGTTGGCGCTATCTGGAGACAAAGTGCTTTCGCTAGGTATGTCACGATATGACCGAGAAGATGCGAAGCAAGCGGGGGAATTCAAGATTGGACAAATGCCAGTTGAGTCAGACGTCGAGGGCGAAACAGTATTGCTTGCTGAAGAGATATTTGATAGCTGTGAGACAGTTGAGCGAGCGGTTAAAGAGCTGCTCGCACTTGGTGCAAAATCGGTGGTAACAGCGGCTATTCATTACAAACCTAGCAAAAATAAAACTAACTTCGTGCCTGATTTCTACGTCACAGCGACTAGTGGTTGGGTATATTATCCTTGGGAAGTTATTGATCCGATTGGGACGCTGCACCAGCGCTCAGTTAGTAAAGGCTAATTCGCCCAGCTACTGTTGTAAACTTGGTTGTATTTGACGATATCATCGATTGTTGCTCGAGCAAATCCGTCCTTGCCACCTAAGGTTTCAAGCGTTGCAGTTACGAGTCCACTGTCGACTGACTCTTTTGGCTGAATCATCGCCATGCCTATTGCGCGAACAAACCTACCGACTTCATCCGATGATTCTCTTTTACCGCCTATTTCAATTCCTTCAAGGCCGCCGTTGAATCCATACATCGACCCGTAAACGCCGTGCGGTGTAGTGAAGAGACTGGATATTCTACTTATTCTCGGAATAACAAAGCCAGGTTGTTTAGTAAGTGCTACAAATACCTCGAAATCAGTGACACCATGTCGTTCGTGCACGAAATCTGCTATCACTTCAAGAGTTTCGCCGTTGTCTAGCCCATCATCAACAAAAATTACTGTATCATCCGGTGTAATAGACTCAATATCAGGTAGCGGTAGATCCGGATCATTCACAACAACATAAGTCGGTACTCTGTCTGTCCCGACGAAAGTACTCGTCCTCATCCATTCTGTTCTGAGTCGGCGCTCTTGGCGGTCATAAATTGTTCTTTCTAAATCGCTGAAGAATGGTCTAGCGCCTTTCATAATTGGAATAAATACTGCGTGATCTGTTTGACCGGATTGAATAGCTTGCGTAGCAGCTGGCATTAATTGCCTGTCTATGTCCTCAGAAATAAAAAACACGGCTGCTGCGCCGTATAACTCTGCAATCTTTTGTCTTTTTATGAATTCGTAATGATCGCCTCCGAGTTCGAGAACTTGCTTGGCGTGTGTGTCCCAATCTATGGGTGCCATTGTTTCAAGAGTTCCAGCACTTGGTATGTTTCTCATTTATATAGACTAAACTTGTTAAGCTAATTTCGCAATAGGTTTATTTACAACATTTTCTAGTAGTAGTTATTAATAGTGTTAGTATGTAATTGTGGAAATTTTTGGTATAATCTACCGGAGTTATTAACCACACAAGTAATGGGTCGTCGCCAAGTGGTAAGGCACCAGTTTTTGGTACTGGCATTCGCAGGTTCGATCCCTGCCGACCCAGCCAACAAAAGAAGTCTATCTGTTCTACAGTTAGGCTTTTTTTGTTGGACCGCGATTCGCGGTGGATCGAACCTGCGCGCAGCGTTCGTTTAATCCCCCGCGAACTTGTTCGCAAAAAGGTCGGATTTTATGCCTTATATCCCTGCCGACCCAGCCAGAAAAAAGTTATTGAATATATCCCTCCTGACTTGAGCTATATACGACAGCAGAATTTGAGACCTATGTCACTAATTCTGCTATTTTATAAGAAACCAATTTTACGATAACGATTTATATTAATAGGGCTTTGGCATCATATCAGTAGTGTTAAAATAAACTTGTGACGAAACAACAAGTACTAAAGTTGAAATATAAATATCCTATTTTTGGGTTACTGTGCTTATACACATTACCTTTTATATATAAGATTGTCTCCCAGGATCACGCAAATTTTATTAGTCTGCACATTTCCAATTTTGCGATTACAGGCCTTATCATGTCGTTAGAAATGTTCAAAAGTGTAAGAAAAGGTGAATATTTGGTTACTCAACTTCGCTCGTTGGTAGTCATTTCAATAGTACTGAATATAGTTGTTGAGTTAATAAGTATTGATGACATCCAACTACCTCTTGGGGTGACCTGGGTTGATTTTAATACAGCGGACCCTATAGATGCAGTATTCGGCATTGTAGCTGCAATACTATTCTTTGCTGTAATGAAATTCTGCACTATACCTGATAAGAAATAAGCGATAATTTGTTATACAAAGTGCTAGGTTTCAGACCTGCAGACTTGAGCCAGAAAAAAGTTATTGAATATATCCCCGCTTTCCCAGACAATATTTAATTAATCAGTTGGAGCGTCGTACGTCGTGCCGAGTGTGTTGCGGTGATGTTTATTGCTGCTTCAAACACTTTGTATACTTTAAGAAAAGTTTATTCTGTTTATGGATGTTTGAACAATTTACTAGCAATACCCGATAGAATTACCGTATACGGGCCTACTCGCTTTCGTACGCAGTGAGGACGTTGCTGAAAAGAGCGCAGACGGTCATAGGACCGACGCCTCCTTTTTTCGGAGTGATGCTGATATCATCACGCTCATAGGCTTCATCAGCGACATCGCCGACAGTTTTGCCGCTGTCAGTCGCCGTACCCGCATCTACAACGACTGCGCCTGATTTGATGTTCTCTGACTTTACTAAGCTCGGTATGCCGGTTGCCGAAATCAATATATCCGCACCATTCATAACTTCTTCAGGGTTGATTGTCTTAGAGTTGATGTTCGTATATGGAACGCCCATCCCATCGAGTATCTTCATGATTGGCGCACCGACAAGCGATCCACGACCAACAACTGCGACATTTTTATCTTCAAACGTTATTTTGTAGTGCGCTAGTATGAACATAATTGCCAGCGGAGTTGCTGGCGTAAATGGTGAATCTTTGCTTAGGCCATCGACATCTTTCGACTTAGCGACAGCGTTAACTATTTCGTCAGTTTGTGATGTATCATCGATCGGCAACTGCACGATGATGCCATGTACCGATTTGTCATTGTTCATTTTCTGAATAGTTGTTAGTGCTTCACTCTGCTCTATCTTGAGAATGTCGACGTCGACACCAATACGAGCTCCATATCGTTTTTTAGCATTTACATATACGTTTATGACAGGATCGTCTTTGATCTGGATGATGACCAGTTTCGGTGTGTTACCGCATTTAGCCAAAAGTGATTTTACTTGCTCTGTTTGTTTGATGCGCGTTTCTTCAACCGCTATTTTACTGCTCAAATATGTTGGCATTATGTTAAATCTCCTAAGTAGTTTTGTATTCCTATTGGGGTTTGTTCTCTTTCGACGGTTCGAACTCTCGACTCAATACTACTTACTGTATCTGAATCTTGCAGTTCGACCAAGCTAGCGAACTGGACGATTGACCCTTCGTCGTAACCTGCAGTTACTTGGTGGAGAGTCGGACCGGTGTGTGTTAATTGCCCAGATTTATAAAGTTTAAAAACTTCTTCATGAGTTGATTCACCGTGTAACCCAGCAGTTTCTGGTAGCGGGCCTGGATGGGTGTTGAGTATTCGACCTAGCCTCCCGTGCTTTTCACCTAATTTGTCTAATAGCGGTCCTCTTACTTTTTTCATGTACCCAAGCAACACAACGAGTTCACAATTTGTTGCTTCTACGGCGCTAAGAATTGCTTGTGATTCCGCATCAGTCATACTGCCCTTTTCAGTGTCGCCTGGATGTGTGCGGCTGTTTATACAAACCACCGGAATCTTTAGAGTAGCTATAGATGGCTGATTTTTGATTTCAGCAGTAGGGTTATTGATGACAATAAGTGCGATTTCTGCTTGTAATGTTCCGTTCTGTGTTGCAATTGCTACGGCTTCGGCTGTGGTGCCACTTCCGGATGCCAAAATCGCAATTTTCTTCATACGTTATTAAAAGTCCCTTAAACGAGCATTGTTGTGTGCTTTTCCGATGTCTGTTCGGAGTGTTTTGCCTTCGAACTGGATATGCTCGGCAGCACTGTATGCTTTGGCTAATGCATCGTCAAGATTGTCGCCGACTGCACTAACTCCCAGCACACGTCCGCCATTTGTAAGCAATGCGTTGTCTTTTAGCGTAGTTCCTGCTTGAAATACAACAATATCATCGTTATTTTCAGCTTCTGTGATCCCGATAATTTCTTTACCTTTTTCGTAAGCTTCTGGATATCCAGCTGAAGCAAGAACAATGTTGACTGCAGTTTTGTCTGACCATTTGAGATTAACCTTATCCAAGGTCCCGTCTATACATGCTTCTAATATTTCCAGTAAATCAGTTTCAAGTAAGCGAAGATATGATTGTGTTTCAGGATCACCAAACCGTGCATTGTATTCAAGCACCTTAGGCCCTTCTGAAGTGAGCATAATACCTGGGTATAAAACGCCCTTGAACTCACAACCCATCTCTCTCATACCAGAGATAACAGGTGCGACAATTTTACGGTCTATTTCATTCATAAGTTCATCGCTGACATAAGGAAGCGGTGCAAGCGTACCCATGCCCCCTGTATTAGGGCCACTATTACCTTCATAAATAGCCTTGTGGTCTTGCGCTGGGGGGAATAGCTTGTATGTACTGCCGTCACTGAATACATGAATAGATATTTCTGGTCCTTCCATGAATTCTTCGATAACTACTTTGTCGCCAGCTGATCCGAACATCTTATCAACCATAATTTCATATAGCGACGTTTCTGCTTCGTCGAGTGTACGGCAAATTATTGCTCCTTTACCAGCTGCGAGTCCACTAGCTTTTATCACAACCGGCAAGGGCTGAGTCTGTATATATGTTTTGGCGGCATCGTAATCCTTGAATGTTTTGTAGGCTGCGGTCGGAATATCGTGGCTAATCATAAAATCTTTGGAGAACGCTTTAGACGATTCAATTCTTGCTGCGGCTTTGGTTGGTCCAAAAGCTTTTAGCCCAGCAGCGTTACACATATCTACAAGTCCAGCTCCTAGCTCGTCGTCACCACTGACATAGACTATGTCTACAGCGTTGGCTTTTGCAAAAGCAATGAGTTCATCAAATGCATCAACTGCGATGGCTACGTTTGTAGCAATCAGCGCAGTCCCTCCGTTTCCTGGTGCGACAAATATTTCTCCGATTCTACTAGCTTGTGAAAGTTTCCATGCGAGCGCATGATCTCGACCGGCTGCACCTACGATCAAGACGTTTTTCTCCACTATTCGTTACTTTCTCTTTGTTGTTTTTGGTCAGGAACAGGAATTGGGTATTCTCCAGTGAAGCTCGATAAACATAATTTACCGCGGCTAAGACCAGTACTCTTTACTAGATCACCAACGCTTAGATATTCAAGACTATCGGCGTCGAGACGCTCTCTGCTTTCTTCTACAGTGTACGAATGCGCAAGTAGATCAAACCCGTTGGGCGTGTCTATGCCATAAAAATCTGGATATTTCACAGGAGGTGAAGCGATACGGAGGTGTACTTCTTTTGCGCCGTTTTTTTTGAGCAGTTTAGTCAGGTGCTTTAAGGTATTGCCACGCACTATCGAATCATCAACCAACACTATTCGCTTCCCTTCAATGACTTCAGGTATGACATTGAATTTTAGCTCGACAGAACTCTTCCTGATTTTTTCTGGCTCAATAAATGTTCGTCCGATATATCGGTTTTTAATAAGTCCGTGGCCCATTGGGATGCCCGACTCCTCAGAGTAGCCAACTGCAGCTGGGGTACCTGAATCCGGTGCAGCAAGCACAATATCTGCTTCTGCTGGAGAGTTTTTGGCAAGTAATCTTCCTGCATCTTTTCTGATCATGAATATACTTTTACCTGCGAGTTTACTATCAGGACGAGCGAGATAGACGAATTCAAATGCATCAAGCATTTCGGTGCCCTCTACTATCTGGAAAGATTGAATTTCTTTTTTATTGATTACGACGAGCTCACCCGGCTTTATGTCTCTCACATATGTTGCCCCAATTGCGTCAAGCGCTGCGGTTTCTGATGCAACGACGTAGCCATGAGTTGTCTCACCGAGACTGAGCGGTCGTATGCCGTATCCATCTCGAAACGCGAAAACGTTTTTTTCTAATAAGCCAGCGCAACAAAAAGCTCCTTCGAACAGTGGCCAACAACTTCGAACGGCTTTTTCTATTGATCCACCATTATTTTTTAGCTCGTTAGCAAGTGCTAGTGCCATAAGCCCAGAATCGTTATGCCCGTTTACGGTGAGTTTTTGTTCAAATGCGTATTCTCGAAGCTTCGTAGTGAATGGAAGATTGCCGTTATGTGCAAACGCGAACCCTAATCCTTCATTTGTAAACGGTTGGTTAAGGAAACTGTCATCGCCACCTGAAGTGGAGTAGCGGTTATGGCCAATTGCTGCTTGACCTTTTAAGGAGGCTAATGATTCTTCATCGTACACTTGCGTTACCAGTCCACGTTTTTTGCGGTGATGAAGTTTGCTGCCGTTATAGCTTGCGATTCCAGAGCTATCTTGTCCACGGTGTTGCATCGCCCAGAGGCCGAGGTATACGAGGCGCGCGACATCGAAGTCTTGCGAATTAGAAACAGCGATTACAGCGCACTTTTCATTAATAGAGTGCAAAAGATATCCCTCACTAGCTTAAAAACTAATTGTAGACGAAACCCTTAATCAATGCAAAGCTAGCTTGCGCCTTGGTTACTCTCTAAACTAGCAATGTGCTTCTTCAAGGCTGACAAAAAAACTTGTGGTGCGTTGTTATATCCAAAGAAAAGATACGGTTCAATCGCTTCTAGCTCCATTAGCATAAACCTGTCATCTATCTCAACCATATCGACTCGACAATACAATAGATCATATGGAACAGCCTCAAGAACAGCTCTTGCTTGAGCTATTTGGTCAGGTGTTGCGTCAAAGTATCTATCTCGACCACCATATTCATGCTGTACTCTAAAGTCTCCTTTGGCAGGTGTTTTTATACATGCATGCGAGTATTCATCACCAAAAAATACAAATGAAACTTCACCATTTTCAATTTCTTTTGCAAACGGCTGGATCAACGCATCCATATTAGAACTAACTAGTTCTGTAGCGTATTTTCTAGTTTCGTCTGCACTTCCAGCATCAAATTTCTGAACTTTTTTAGAAGATGCGCCTATAGTTGGCTTCACAATCCATCCAGTTTCGCTACTCGGAATCTCTAGCGAATCAATAGATAACTTATCTGCTAGAACTGTTGGAAGCATGGGTATACCAGATGCTGCGAGATCTAGTAAATATTTCTTGTTTGCATTCCAAGCAATTGCCTCCGGAGGATTGAGTAGGTCTATACCATCGCGCGCTAAATGTTGTGTCCAGTGAACGAACTCATCAATTGAATTGGTGTAATCCCAAGCAGAACGAATGATTAAAGTACCAAATCTGTTCCAATCAACCAAAGGATCATCCCAACTAGCAACATCGACAGAAAATTCGCCATCAGCTTGTAAGGCTTGTAGTAGTAAAAGTTCATCGCCTTCAAGAGGGTTGAGAGTGTCTGTGACTAGGCCAATGTTACGCATTATGTAATTATCTCACAGATGTTAAAGATTCCTTATAGCTTCGCTGACAACTGTTTCGATGTCTTTTTCGTTCGTGACAGATGATTTGATGAAAGTTCTGCTAGTTATTTTTTCATAGAGATCTATATATCTTTCTGAAATTGATTCGATGAAATCGTCAGTTAGATCTGGGATCTTTTGGCCTTCTTGGCCGCTAAAGCCCTGCTCCATCAGCCATTCACGCACAAATTCTTTCGAGAGATGTTTCGGTTCTGAGTCTGAATTGCCTGATATAAATGCTTCGTAGCTATCAAGATCAAAGTATCTGGACGAGTCTGGAGTGTGAATTTCATCAATGACGAGGATCTTTCCATTTCTCTCTCCGAATTCGTATTTTGTGTCGGCCAAGAACAAACCCCGCTCGTTTGCCATTTCTTGGCCTTTTGCAAAAAGCCTTAGAGCAGTTGCATACATTATATCTAGCTCAGATTTACTAACTAGTTTGCGTTCTAGAATTTCTTCGTAGCTAATGTCTTCGTCGTGGCCAGAAGTTGCTTTAGTAGCTGGCGTGATGATCGGATCAAAACGGTCGTATTCTTTCATCCCATCCGGGAGCGTCACACCACATAGCCTGCGTTCACCTGACTTGTAGGTTCGCCACGCATGACCGACGAGACAATTACGTACTACTATTTCAAGCGGATATGGGGTGCACGCGTAGCCAACACTGACGCACGGGTGTGGTGTATCGATCAGCCAGTTTTCAGCAACAGTTGCCGTCTCGCGCAAAAAATATGTGGCGAGCTGCGTAAGCACTTGGCCTTTAAACGGGATTGGTTTAGGTAGTACAACATCAAATGCTGAAAGTCTGTTGCTCGCAACCATGACGATATGTCCACTATCCAGCGTGTAGACATCGCGTACCTTGCCTTGATAGAAGTTTGTCTGACCGCTGAACTGAATTTTTGATTGATTTTTCATATTTATCGTCATTGTACACCACAATATATTTACGTTACTATTAATCTAAGCTTTGTGTAAAATAAGCCCAGATAAATACAAATCTTATCTGTCCATCTCGCCCTAAATAATTCTTATTGGTAGTAGTTGCTACGAAAGCGAATTATTTAAGGCAATCTGCATTAGCTAAGAATCGTATTTACAGATGTTACCTACACCAAACTTAGATGTTAAGGGAGATTATGAGCAAACAAATTATTGGCATTGTTGGAGGTGGACAGCTTGGACGAATGCTTACTCTGACTGCCTTGCCGCTAGGGTTTGAAGTAATAGTCATCAATCCGTCGCCGAACAGTCCAGCTGCACAAGTTGGTGCGAAAGAAATCGTGGCTGACCTTTATGATCCATCTGCTCTACGCGAGCTAGCTTCAGTCGCTGACTATGTGACAATTGAAATAGAGCATCTTGATGCGAAAACGCTAGAAACGCTTTCTGACGGAGGCGCTGTAATAAACCCACATCCGAGAACAGTACAGTTTATCCAAGACAAATTGCAACAAAAGAAATTCTTGTCTGCGAACAATATTCCAGTAGCTGATTTTGTTGGCGTAAAGAACAAAAAGGACGCCACTACTGCACTCAAAACTTACGGCGGAAAAATGTTAATCAAAACTCGTCATGGCGCCTATGATGGTCGGGGAAATATGGTGGTGTCATCTGTTGCTGATATCGATGAAGCGCTGAGTAAGTTTAAAAATATTGAGCTGTATGCAGAAAAATTTGTACCTTTTAAAAAAGAGCTAGCAGTAATTGTGGCTCGAGCAATGGATGGAACGGTAGCAACCTATCCAGTTGTTGAAACGAGGCACGAGCGGAATATCTGCGTTGAAGTGTTATCGCCAGCACAAGTTAGTGATGAAATCAGCAAAGAGGCTCGACAAGTGGCGCATAACGTCGCAGAAAAATTGGGTGGAGCTGGTGTGTTCGCGATAGAAATGTTCTTGAGTCAAGATAACAAGATTCTTGTAAATGAAATTGCACCACGTGTACACAATTCTGGCCATCACACGATTGAAGGTAACCGAACATCACAGTTTGAACAACATATTCGGGCTATTACTGGCCTGCCTCTAGGTGATACGTCGTTGATAGTTCCAGCAGCTGTCATGGTAAATATACTCGGTGATCGTGACGGTGAAACGACAAGTGAAGGTCTTGATTTGGCGCTGTCAATCAGCGGAGTATCTGTCCATTTATATGGAAAGTCACCAACTAAAATAGACCGAAAAATGGGACACATAACCGCAACAGCAGACACAATGGTAGAAGCGAAAAGTCGTGCTCGTCTGGCGAGAAAGCACCTACGAGTGTAGTATATAAGTATGAGTGATGCAAAACCGTTGGTGGGTATTATTATGGGTTCAGATTCTGATCTGGACTGCATGCGTGAAGCGGCAGAGACACTTGAAAGTTTTGGTATACCGTTTGAGATGAGGATTATATCTGCGCACCGTACACCTGATACTATGGCTAAATACGCTTCGTCTGCGGCTCAAAGAGGGCTGCAAATTATCATTGCAGGAGCCGGCGGTTCTGCGCATTTGCCTGGCATGACTGCGTCACACACTACTTTGCCCGTTATTGCTGTTCCAATAAAAAAAGACAACCATGATCATGAGGCGCTATGGTCAAACATAAAAATGCCTTCAGGTGTTTCACTGGCAACAATGCCAGAAAATGGTGCTAAGAACGCTGCGTTGTTTGCAGTTGAAATACTCGCTTTAGCTGACACCACAGTCTTGAAAAAGTACGAAGAATTTCGTGAGAGTCAAACTGCAGAAGTCATTAAAAAAGATAAAGCTTTGGAGTATTAAATTTGAGTAAAAACAAAAACACTTATGCTGAGTCTGGGGTTGATTACAGCGCTATGGATCCGATCAAAGTTTTGGCGCAAAAAAAGGCTGCATCGACTTCTTCTCAATTACTCGCTTTTAAAGCGAATGAAGTTACTGAGAGCCGTGGAGAGTCGGCCTATGTATGGGAAGAAAATGATTCCTATCGGTCACTTGTGATAGAAGGACTAGGTACAAAAAACCTAGTTGCAGATGTAATGAGATCAGTGACTGGAAAATCACACTACGACACGATAGCTAAAGATACAATAGCAATGATTGTGAATGATTTAGTTGTTGTCGGTGCGCTTCCCCAAGTAGTCAATGCGTATTTTGCAATCGGTGATTCAAAGTGGATGCTTGACGAGCAACGAGCAACAGATCTAATCAACGGTTGGGCACAAGCTTGCGTTGAATCAGGTGCTTCTTGGGGAGGTGGTGAGACGCCGACGCTAAAAAATATCATTCACCCCGACACTATTGACTTAGCCGGATCAGCAACGGGTATCGTCAGTCCAAAATCAAATCTTGTTTTGGGCGAAAAGTTAACTGCTGGTGACCGGATAGTACTGATTGAAAGTAGTGGCATACACGCTAACGGCATTACTTTCGTTCGCTCAATGGCTGAAAAAGACTCTACAATATACAGCCAGAAGCTTACTGATGGTAGGCTTTTCGGTGAAGCTATTCTTACCCCTACACACTTGTATGTAGATTTCGTGAAACGCATGCAGGAACTGAAGACAGACATCCATTACATGGTAAATATTACCGGTCACGGCTGGCGTAAGCTAATGCGTGCAAATAAAAATTTTACTTATCGGTTATCAGACGTGACAGTCGCTCAACCTGAGTTCGTATTTATGCAAAAAACTGTCGATGTTGATGACAGTGAAATGTATGGAAATTTTAATATGGGCGCTGGATTTGCAGTGTATGTACCTGAAAAAGAGGTTGCTAATGTGCTTAAATCTGCTGAAGTCTGTGGCTTTAAAGCTGTTGATGCGGGTTGCGTTGAAGATGGTCCTAAGCAAGTGATTATAGAACCTAAATCTATCGTTTTTGCGGGCGACTCATTGGAGGTGCGATAACGTGCTGACGGTAGGCGATATAGCAGCACTTTCGCCGGCAGAATCTCAAAAGCTGCTACGAGCTTTACGTCTTAATGATGGAGCTATTGTAGACGTACAAGCAGAGTATATTCACCTCGTAGACACAAGTGCAAAACTTGATACAGCGTCAGAAATAACGCTCAAAAAGCTTCTTAGCTACGGCAGTCCTTTTAAAGGTGAAAAAAGCGGCGAACTCTTTATAGTCTCACCGCGATCTGGCACAATATCTCCCTGGTCTTCTAAGGCAACTGATATTGCTCTTAACGCAGGCCTAGATCACGTTACTAGAGTTGAACGATGCACAGTGTATTATGTCGTTTCCGAGAAACCTATCGATAGAACAAAGATAGTTAATGTAGTAAGTGACCGTATGACTGAACACGTGAGCGATTCTTTTTCTAATATTGAAAATTTGTTTGATACGAAAACACAGAAACAGCTCTTCAAAGTTGAAATCCGTGAAAACGGTAAAGAAGCGTTGGTGGAAGCAAATAAAAATCTTGGTTTAGCACTAGCTGACGAAGAAATTGATTATTTGTATGACGCCTATACGAAATTAGATAGAAACCCGACAGACGTTGAGCTAATGATGTTTGCTCAAGTTAATAGTGAACATTGTCGACATAAAATATTCAATGCTGACTGGATTATTGACCATAAAAAACAAGATAAAAGTTTGTTTGAAATGATAAAAAATACCTACGAGCACAACTCAAAAGGCGTGTTGTCTGCGTATTCTGATAATGCGGCAGTTATGGCCGGTGGAAGCGGTGGTCGCTTCTTTGCTGACGCAACTGGTGAATACAGCGCGCATACCGAGAACATTCATTCTGTATTGAAAGTTGAAACACACAACCACCCAACTGCTATAGCTCCTTTCCCTGGCGCTGCCACGGGCATCGGAGGTGAAATACGAGATGAAGGTGCAACTGGCCGAGGCGGAAAGCCAAAAATGGGATTAAGCGGATTCAGCGTTTCTAATTTATATCTTCCTGACGGCGTCAGACCATGGGAGTCACACTATGGTAAACCTGATAGGATTAGCTCAGCTCTAGAAATAATGATTGACGCGCCGCTAGGCGGTGCTGCGTTCAGTAATGAATTCGGTCGACCAAATGTTCTGGGCTATTTCCGTACATATGAGGATACTTTTGACGGAAATAGATGGGGGTATCATAAGCCGATTATGATAGCTGGTGGGCTTGGAAATATTCGTCCAGAGCATGTTGATAAAAAAGCTTTACCGGTTGGTGCAAAGCTAATTACTCTTGGTGGACCTGCGATGCTTATCGGTCTTGGCGGCGGTGCTGCGTCGAGTATGCAAGCAGGATCATCTCGTGCAGATTTAGAATTCGCATCAGTTCAGCGCGGAAATCCAGAGTTGGAGCGACGTGCACAACAAGTTATTGATGCTTGTTGGTCGCTAGGAGAAGCAAACCCGATTATAAGTATTCATGATGTTGGAGCCGGTGGATTCTCTAATGCATTACCCGAGCTTGTGCATGACTCGGACTTAGGAGCTGAAATAGAATTACGTGATTTGATTAGTGCGGAACCAAGTATGTCCCCGCTCGAAATCTGGTGTAACGAAGCACAAGAACGCTATGTGTTGGGTATTTCAGAAAAAGACTTGGAATTATTTACTGCACTTTGTGAAAGAGAGCGTTGCCCGTTCGCTGTCGTAGGAACAACGACTAAGGAAGATCGATTAATTGTATCAGATGCACTTTTAAATGAAACCCCAATAGATATACCAATGAGTATGCTTTTTGGTCAGACACCGCGACTTACAAAAATAGCCGTGTCAAGTAAAGTACAACTACATAAAATTGACACTACTGTCGATACGCTTGAAGCCGCAAAAAGGATATTGTTGTTGCCTTCAGTTGGAAGCAAAAAATTCCTTATTACTATCGGTGATAGAACAGTTGGTGGATTGATTATGCGTGATCAGATGGTCGGGCCGTGGCAAGTGCCGGTGAGCGACGTTGCGGTTAGTGCTGTAAGTTTTGATAGTGAAAAAGGTGAAGCGATGTCGATGGGTGAACGATCTCCGCTGGCTCTAATAAATGCGGCTGCCTCAGCTCGAATGGCTGTCGCAGAAGCAGTTACCAATATCCTTGCAGCAAATGTTGAAAATACTTCAGATATAAAAATGTCAGCAAACTGGATGGCAGCAACTGGCACGCCTGATGAGGATAAAAAACTATACGACGCGGTTAAAGCAGTTGGCGAAGAGTTCTGCCCAGCTCTTGGGATTACGATTCCCGTCGGAAAAGATTCACTTAGTATGCGTACGGTCTGGGAAGACGGAATAACTAATAAGAAGAAGCAAGTTACTTCCCCGCTGTCGCTTGTTATCACGGCATTTGCGCCAGTTGCTGATGTCACTAATACATTGACGCCTTATTTAGATGTATCACAAGATAGCTCACTAATTCTGATTGATCTTGGTGCTGGAAAAAATAGATTAGCAGGATCTGCACTCGCTCAAGTCTATAACCAAATCGGAGATGAAACGCCTGATGTTGAGCCTGAACTTCTCAGTAAAATGTTTAGTGCGGTTTCAAAGCTAAAGGCATCCTCGGAAGTGCTTGCATATCATGATCGTTCAGACGGCGGTCTGTGGGCGACGTTGTGCGAGATGGCATTCGCAAGTCGTTGCGGAATCAACGTTAACCTTACATCATTAACCGGATCTTTAAACGAAAAGTTATTCAACGAAGAGATTGGCTGTGTACTGCAAATAAGAAAGTCTGACGAAAAACGAATTGTTTCTAGTCTAGAAAAACAGCTTGGGAGCGTAGTACATAGTATTGGTTCGCCGACTAAAGAAGAAAAGATACAGATTGAAGACGAAAATGAGTCGCTCACAATGACGCGCGCTGAAGCGGAGCTACTATGGTCAGATACAAGTTATCAGATCCAAAAATTAAGAGATAACCCTGACTCTGCAGATGACGAGCGCGTGCTGATTAGTGAACAATACAACGGTTTGCAAGTAAATAATACAGTTACACTTAGCAACAAGGCTTTCGATACTCGTCCGAAAGTTGCGATTTTTCGAGAGCAAGGCGTGAACGGTCAGGTTGAAATGGCTGCAGCATATACTGAAGCTGGCTTCACTGCAGTAGACGTTCATCTAACGGATCTTCTAAGCGGACGTCACTCGCTTGATGATTTTTCTGGTCTTGTTGCATGCGGTGGATTTTCTTACGGCGACGTACTGGGCGCGGGCGAAGGTTGGGCAAAAACAATATTGAACAATGCGCAGCTACGTAACAGGTTTGAAGATTTCTTTAAAAGATCAGATACCTTCACACTGGGTGTGTGCAATGGTTGTCAGATGCTCTCAGCACTAAAAGAGATTATTCCTGGCGCAGAGCTGTGGCCAAGATTCCTTAAAAATACTTCAGACCAATTCGAGGCACGAGTTGCGACGGTTCGAATCAACTCATCGCCCTCTCTATTTTTTAAAGGTATGGAAGGAGCAGTACTGCCGTTACCCGTTGCGCATGGTGAAGGACGAGTTGTGTTTATGAATAAAGACGATATGAAACATGCAACAACTAAAAAACTAATTTCTATGCAGTATACCGATAGTACGATGAAGCCAACCCAAAAGTATCCAAGTAACCCCAATGGATCACCTGATGGAATCACGTCACTAACGACGCCGGATGGGCGCGTAACGATTATGATGCCTCATCCGGAGCGTGTGTTTCAGTCGAGACAACTTTCATGGCATCCTTCAGATTGGGATAGTGATTCACCGTGGCTTAAAATGTTCCAAAATGCGCGCGAGTGGACTGAAGAAAATAGTATAAAGGAGTAATTATGACTAAATCAGCAGGAAACGCACTACTGTCCGTATACGACAAGTCGGGCATCGAAGAATTTGCTCGTCAACTACATGAGATGTCTTGGGCTATTTATGCTTCTGGCGGAACAGCTAAAGCAATTGCTGCTGCTGGTATACCTGTAATCGATGTTGTAGAACTAGTTGGTGGAGAAGCAATACTCGGTCATAGAGTTGTGACGCTATCAAGGGAGATACATGCGGGTATACTTGCGGACACAGCTGATCCTGCTCACATGAAAGAATTGAGAGAATTAAACATACCTGTTATTGATCTTGTTTGTGTCGATATGTATCCACTTGAGGAAGAGATTGCTAAAGATAACTCCACGCGTGAAAGTGTAACGCAACAAACAGATATAGGTGGACCAACAATGATACGTGCTGCTGCAAAAGGACGACGAATCGTGCTTTCATCTGCATCGCAGAGAAAAGAAGTTGTCTCGTGGTTAAAGAACGGAAAACCAGATGCAGATTTGTTTGTTGAAAAACTTGCAGCAGCTGCAGAATACGAATCAGCACGATATATTATGCAGAGTGCCTTGTACTTGCAAGGAGAAACAGCGATCGGATTCATCGGTAAGTTAAATATGCCAACAAAATACGGCGAGAACCCGCAACAAAATGGAACAACTGGTCTGTATGCGGACAAGAATAGCGCTTCGGACCCACTGAGTTTAGCTAACTTTGATCATGTCCAAGGTATGGAAAAAAGCCATATCAATACAACCGACATTGATCGGCTGTTGCAAACGGTGACGCATGTTGCAGCTGGTTTTGACAGAAACTTTGGTACTGTTCCGTATATTGCTGTTGGTGTCAAACATGGCAATGCGTGTGGTGCGGCAGTCGGTGACACGCCAAACGAGGCCATTAAAAAAATGCTTGAAGGTGATACTCGAGCAATATTTGGCGGTGTCGTGATGATAAATGGCGAAATTACTGAAGAAATCGCTGAAACATTGATGCATCATTCTATGGATAATGATATGAAACGACTTCTCGACGGTGTCATCGGATCAAGTGTGGGCGAAGAAGCGCTTGAAATCTTAAGCAGAAATAAACTTCGTGTCATCGTCAACCCTGCACTTGCTGGCTTGTCTGAAATATCTCTTGATCATACTCCCCTATACCGCCAAGTTCGAGGTGGTTACTTGAAGCAACCAAACTATACTTTCGTGCAAGATTTGAAGGCTGATGGAATGCAACAGTATGGCGAAATCTCTGAAGATCAGAAACGAGATATGATTCTTGGATGGGCTGTCGGCTCGACGAGTAACAGTAACACTATAACTATTGTTAAAAATGGAGCGTTAATCGGTAACGGAGTTGGTCAACAAGACCGTGTTGGTGCTGGACAGCTAGCGATCACTCGCACTACTATCCAGATCCCAATTATTGCTAGCGACGGTAGATCTATGACTGTTCTAATCGATCAAGATAAACTACAAGGTGCCGTTGCATACAGCGACAGCTTTTTCCCGTTTCCTGACGGTCCAATGCTCCTTTCAGGTGCTGGGGTAAAAGCTATTTTGACTAGTAGTGGTTCTAGGGCCGATGAAACGGTTGTGGCAGAGCTACAAAAAGCGGGCGTCGCAGTTATGATGGTTCCCGACAAAACCGGCCGCGGCTTTTATATGCACTAATTCTTTGCAGCGTTTAGGCCTGCAATGTAGCCACTTGTCCAACATAGTTGTAGCGAAAACCCTCCCGTCGGACGGCTAATATCCAAAAGATCACCTGTTATATATAGATTATCGATCTTTTTAGAGCGCATCGTGCTGGTTATTATTTCTCTAAGATCTACACCACCATCTGCTACTACAGCCCTCTCTAAGCCCATTAAACTATTTATATTTAGCGGTAAAGCTTTACATAATGCAACAATTTTAAGTCGTTCTAACCTGCTGAGCTCGCTGTTCGTTGTTTCTAGGTTTACAGCAGGCAGTAGTGCTAAGAATGCTTTAGTCATACCGGCTGGAACAATAAAACGTAGCGTGTTTCGCAACTGTTTAGTTTTGTGAAGTTGCAGTATAGCTATAACCTGCTCGTCTAGTTGTTTCTCGTTTAATAAAGGAAAGCAATCAATGTTTAGCTGTACGGTTCCCTTTTCCAATAACTTTGATACTCTACTGGCGCTATTAAGAATTGTTGGTCCCGATACACCAAAATGAGTAAATAGTATGTCTCCTCGCACCTTGAATACCGGTTTTTCATCTAGACTAAATGTTGCGGTAATTGATCTGACACTAACACCAGCGATTTCACGCACCCAACGATCTTTAACGGACAGCGGGGTTATGTCGGGCGTGGGCTGTCGTACGGTATGGCCCATTGATTTCAACCACTTGAATCCGTCACCAGTTGCACCGGTTTCAGGACGTGAGGTTCCGCCGGTTGCTAGAATATAACGATTAGCGTTTAAGCGTTTTCCATCGACTTGTAGATAGTTAATAGCTCCGTTTGATGAGTAAAATGATTGAACAGTTGTTTCTGTCCTAATTTCGACTTTTTGTTTTTGTAGTTCGTTTTGCAGAAAGTCGACGACGTCTTGTGCTTTTTCGGTATTTGGAAATGCTCGTTTTTTTGCTTCTACTTTGATAGGTAGACCTCGGGATTCGAAAAAATTACGTGTATCTTGCATACTGTATCTTGAAAAAGCTGAAAACAGAAATTTATCAGATGACCCGTAATTTGCAAGCAACAGTCTTGTGTCTTCTTCTGCATTAAGTATATTACAACGACCTCCTCCAGTGATCGAAAGTTTCCTCCCTAATTTCTTATTCTTTTCAAGCAATAACACTGAAGCACCTTGCTCTGCGGCAACAATAGCTGCCATCATGCCAGAAGCTCCACCACCTATTACAATTACGTCATATTCTATTTTATTATATTTCATTTTCATCCTGTATAAATTTTAAAGGAAATCATCGTGTTGGTGGTGCCAGAGTTCGCTGTAGAGACCATTTAGCTTTAGCAGCTCATTGTGCGTGCCGTCTTCTATAGCTTCACCGTCTGTTAGTACAACAATTCTATCTAGCTTCTTGATGGTTGATAGTCTATGAGCAATAACAATAGTCGTACGACTCTCCATGAGTTTATCAAGTGCGCTTGTTATAAGTTTTTCGCTCTTGCTGTCTAGTGCTGAAGTGGCTTCATCTAAAATAAGTATAGGGGCCTTTTTAAGCATTGCTCTTGCTATTGCTACTCTTTGTTTTTGTCCACCAGATAACTTTACTCCTCGCTCTCCAACTAAAGTTTCGTAGCCATACGGAAGTTTTTTAATAAATTCATCTGCATGTGCAAGTTTCGATGCCTTTAAGACCTCTTCCTTGCTAGCATCAGGATCGCCATATAAAATGTTGTCATAAATCGAACGATGGAACAGTAATGGTTCCTGTGGTACGTATGCAATGCACCTACGTAAATCGTCTTGAGACACATCGGCAATATTTATACCATCTATTGTAACCTTGCCGTTTGTAACATCCATAAATCTTAACAGTAATTTAGTTAAAGTTGTTTTACCCCCACCACTTGGGCCCACGAATCCGATTTTTTGCCCGACTGGTATGTCTAGGTCAAGCGAATTAAAAACAGCTTGCTCTCTATTGCCTTTGTATTTAAAACCAACATTTTTTAGTTTTATTGAACCTAAGATGTTTTCAAATTTATCTGGTTTAGAAACGTCCAAGATTGTTGGTTCTAAATCGTAAATTTCTGTCATTTCTGTGGCGTCTGCTAAGGCTTCTTCTAATTTTTCTACGATCTTACCAAAGTTCCACAGACTAGTAACGAGCTGCAATACATAGAGTTGAATTAGCACAACATCAGCTACATCAATACTGCCTGAAGTAACGGCTTGTATGGTGAATATAAAAATAAGTAATTCAAGCGCTGTAATGAATATAAATTTATATACTCGAATAAAATCACCGTAAAGTAAGTTTTTAAATCGTGCATCTGCTTTTTGCTGACTTAACTTGGTGAAAGATTTAAATTCAGACGTGAAACTAGAAAACATTTTTACTGACAATGCGTTTGTAATTGTATCTGCAACGGCGCCAGTTACTCTAGAATCAAACTCGGACACTCTGCGCGACTGTGGTATTTTTTTCTTGTGTACGTACACAAGACTTGCACCAAAGATTAGTGCCCACACTAAAAATATGAAGGCTATTGTCGGTGCTATATATAACAATATAATAAACGGGAATACAATTTGCACTACAAGAGAAGTAAATTCAAACACTACAGCTTGAGAAAGTGCGTCAAACGATCGAGCGAATCTATTAAATTTTGTCACTATCGAACCAGTAAAGTTATTAGCAAAAAAATCACTACTATGAGCCAAAGTAACGGAGAAGCTTTTTAAATCAATGTCACGCAACGTTCTTGTTAAAGCTATGTTAGTGGTTATAATTTCAATTCTGCCGATTATCACAAGCGAGAAGCGTACGCCCCCCCAAGCCCATAGGAATGCAGAAAAATCATTAAATGATTTACCGTCTACGTTTGTTAAACTACCTATAAATTTGCTTATAAGAAAAGGCAATATTACATTTATGCCCGTAAAGAACAATACACCAGTAAACAAAGAAATAGCCCAGAGCAACCTATGCGGCCTCATAATGGCCCAATAAATAGACAGAGTTTTCTTAATCATTAACTATATTCTATATCTGTTTAACCCATTCACAAAATATATACGGCTGGCGCTAATCAGAAAAAATCGTCTAAAAGTAAAGTCAGTATTTTCTCTGCATGCTAACATCTATACATGGATCAGTTCGAATTTTCAGGCATTGTAACTCCATTCACTGGCAATGGTCGTAAGTTAGGTTATCCAACTGCTAATATTCCAATTTCTGTAAATTCTGATGAAGGCTTATTCGCTGGCACCGTGCTTTTGGATGGCGAATATCTACCTGCATTAATTTTCATTGGTGCGCCCGTGACTCTTGACGACGATATTAAACGAGCTGAAGCTCATATTCTAGACTTCGAAGATGTGGATTTGTATGGCAAACCAGTTGTTTTTTCTGTTGAAAAGAAAATGCGTGATAACGAAAAATTTACTTCTATTGAAGCACTTATTGTGCAAATGAAAACAGACGAACAAGAAGTACGAGTCTACTTTGCAGATAGATTAAAAACCATCTAAGTTGCGATAAACATAAAGGTTACCTATAATCTGTTTAGATGTTGAAAAGTAAATACATAAACATAAAAATTATAGATTGTTAGAAAACGTATGAAGTTTGTTCACCTCTTACTTCGTTGGCTCTCGTCACTTTTCTTGCATGGTGCGCTATTATTACTATTTGCTTCAATCAGTGTTATTTTCTTATTTGGTAATAGGCAAGTCATAAAGGACTCATTGGTTGAGTCTAGAATTTATACGACAATTGTCCCTTCTTTTATCGAAGATAACAGAAAATCGAACGAAGGAAAAAGAAGTGTATTGCCATACGAGGATCAACGACTCACTGAAATTGCTGAGAATACCTTCCCTTCAAATATTTTACGTCTAAATGCTGAAAAAGCTGTTGACGGAATTTACGACTGGGTTAATGGTGATAGCGAAGTATTATCGTTTGCGGTCAACCTTGAAGATGAAAAGCAACAATTTATCGAACGTGTTAGTACGTTCGCAGCAGAATACGTTGGCAGCTTACCGCTGTGCCAAACTAATGAAATTCCTGAAGTCACTATATTTGAGCTGGAGTGTCGACCAGAGAATGTTCCCCTCCAATTTGTAAAAGATAAAATGAGTGCAGATCTCCGAAGCAGTGATACGCTAAAAGCTGAATTTATCCTTACTGAACAAAATTTGCCAAAGACAGAAGATGGAACGTTAGTATACGAAAAAGTATTATTCTTACCATCTGTTATGCAATTTTTTAACTCATACTTATGGTTGTTTATTGTTGTGTTTGTCATAGCTGCTGGTTTATTTGTAAAAGCTCGCAAAACTTACCGTAAAGGGTTTCAGTCGCTTGGACGGGATCTGCTGTCAAACGGTGCCACGCTAATTATCGCAACAGTGATATTTGGATTCGTACTCCCTACTGTAACTGATACGTTTACACTTCAAGGTAACGATACAATCACACAAATTAATACAGTCACGGAGATATTAACTAGACGTTTTGACATTATAATTATTAACACTGCACTACAAATCATCGCTCTTGCGGTACTTATAATAGTGCTTGAGCGGATGAGTAGACCGCAGAGTATGTATGCAGGACTTGCGAGGCGCTCTGGTATGAGCTCGAGCATTGGTAAAAGCATTCGAAATGATCCAAAAACATTCAAGTCTCCACCCGTCCAGACGAGTGAAACTAAAAAGAAACCTAAAAAACGTACAAAAAAACCGAAGAAATACCGTAAAATGGGATTATGAAGATAGCAGTTATAGGTTCTGGAGATGTTGGACAGGCTTTAGCTAAAGGTCTTGTCGCAAGTGGACATAGCGTGATGATCGGGACGCGTGATACAACTAAAAAAGATTTAAAGTGGGCTAAAAAACACCATAAAGATAAATTGCAGCTTGGTTCTTTTGCCGAAGCGGCAGATTTTGGAGAACTAGCAGTTTTGGCTGTCGCATGGCACGCAACTGAAAACGTGCTTGCCATAATTCGACCTGAGCTATCTGGCAAGATTGTTATAGATGTGACAAACCCGCTATTGTTTTCTGACGATGAAGAGCCGCAACTTGCTGTTGGCCACAATATGAGTGCAGGTGAAATGGTGCAGCAGACACTAACCGACAGTCATGTGGTGAAAACATTGAACACAGTTAACTTCAAGAATATGATTCAGCCCAAATTTAGTTCTGGCACACCGACAATGTTTATGTGTGGAAACAATGAATCAGCTAAAAACCATGTAGGTGAGCTGTTAATTGAGCTCGGCTGGAAAGATATACAGGACGTCGGGAGCATTGAGAAAAGTCGTTTATTGGAGCCGCTATGTCTTTTGTGGATTGAGTACGGCGCACGAAACGATACTTGGGATCATGCATTTTCAGTACTAAAACGCTAGTTTTTAGGCAAGTGTATTGAACATATCTGTAAAATATCGGTCAGCCACGACCCCCCATGCCTTTCCACGAGTTTGTTTGCTGATATTGGCCCCCAGCTTTCTTTGCGGTATATATGCAGCGGACTTCTATCGTTTTCCCATGCTTTAATAACTGGCTCAGCAACATGCCAACTTGACAACACCTCTTGGCTGGTTGCAAATAACGTTCGGTCTCCACGCATGGAGTCAACCAGTACACGCTCATAAGCTTCAGGACTATCTTGGTCATCTTGCTCATAACAATAATCCATCTGCACATGCTGAAGGGATTTATCATATCCAGGTTTCTTTATAATTAGATCCATAACAATTCCTTCATGAGGTTGGATGCGTAGCGTCAAAGTATTTGTGCGCTTGGTGCCGTATCTATCTTTGAAAACAACAGTTATTTCGGTGACTTTATTAGCTAGAGCCTTCCCCGTTCTAATAAACATTGGTACACCGCGCCAACGGTCATTATCAATAGAAATCTCTAGTGCAGCGTAGGTTTCAGTTTTGCTGTTTTGGTTTTTGATCTCTTGTTTGTACCCTGTGTATTGTCCTCGAACCGTTTTAGTATCCATTTCGTTGTCTTTTGGCGGCTGCATTGTGCTAAAAACTGCTTCTTTCGCTGTATGTATTGCAGTAGCAGTTGCTGCTGTGGGCTCTTCCATTGTCACGAGAGCGAGCAACTGAAGTAAGTGGCTCTGAATTAGATCACGCATTGCTCCCATTTGTTCATAAAAGGCAACTCGACCTTCGATACCTATAGATTCTGCAGCGGTAATCATAATGTGACTTACGGAGACTTTATCCCAAGCGCCGTTAAACAATGGGTTTTCAAACCTGAAAGATAACACGTTCTGAACGGTCTCTTTTGCAAGGTAATGATCTATACGGTAGATCTGATCTTCGTTAAAAGATTGTTGCAGTGTTGCAATTAAAGTCTCAGTTGATGCAAGATCATAGCCGAACGGTTTTTCGATTAGTAAGCGACTTTCGGTTTCACCGTGCTGACAACCGTTCCTAAGTCCGTGCTCACCAAGCCTATTAACAACTGGTTCGAACACAGTTGACGGGATTGCTAAATAAAACAACCGCTGCATACATACACCTAGATCGGTTTCGATCTCGTCTAATGCAGATTTTAATTTTTTGTAATCATCTGAATCGGTGATATCCATAGTAACGACGTTCATTGCACGCTCTATCCATGAAAGCGTTATGTCGTTACACGTCTTGCCGCTATCTTCAACTGATTTCTTTATTGAAACGAGAAGTTCTTTAACAGTAGTACCACTCCTTGTAATTCCGACAATCCGTAGCGTCTCGGGCAATATGCCGCTGTCGGCAAGATTGTAGAGTGCTGGTAGTAATTTTCTGTGTGCAAGATCGCCAGTTATACCAAAAATTGTCAGAATTGCAGGTTCTAAAGCAACGGCCATACCGCCTATTGTTCCTTATTCGTAGCGTGCCCGCCGAATTCGTTTCTAAGCTGAGCAAGAAATTTAGTTGCATATGAGACATTTCCGGCCTGTGACGCGACACGTACATCGAAAGCAGCCTGAATAACTGGAGTGCTGATACCGAGCTCTTTGGCAGTCTCAAGTGTCCACCTAGCCTCTCCTGACTCTTTTACAAATCCTTCAACTCCATTGAACTGCTGATCTCGACGCAGCATAGTTTCGTTAAGTCCGTTTAAGAACGACTCATTTATACTTCCGTGTTGCCATACTCCGGCAATCTCACCTAAGTCCAGATTTTCAAACGGTCCTTCTTTCATGATGTGAAACCCTTCAGCAAATGCTTGCATCACGCCATATTCTATACCGTTGTGCACCATTTTTATAAAGTGTCCAGCACCTGTTTTGCCAAAGTGTCCGTAACCCTTTTCTTGTGCAAGTGCTTCTAAAATTGGGGTTATAGCTTCAACGGCTTGCTGGCTACCGCCAACCATCATGGAGAAACCATGAGCTAAACCATGCACACCACCGCTCGTTCCAACATCAATTAGTGCAACTGTAGATTTTTCGCACTGTTCAGCATGGACGAGGGTATTCCGATAGTTTGAATTCCCACCGTCGATTAAGATACTTCCAGTCGGAACTAGTGTGAGCAACTCGGTGATTGTATCTGTTACAAATTCCTGAGGAATCATGATCCAGATTATTGGATTTTCACCGAGTGTTTCGACGAGATTTTCTAGAGAAGTAGCCCCACTTCCTCCGACTGCACTCATACCTTCAACTAATAGATCGTTTACATCGTACCCAATAACATCATGGCCCGCATCTGTGATACGCTTTACCATTTGTGATCCCATTTTTCCGAGTCCAATAAAACCGATTTTCATACTTTCTCCTCTTTATAATCAGTATACACGGTAACGTCGTGACCATCACGGAGTATTCTGGCAGGAACCTCTGAAACTGATCCTTCGTCCTGCATGTCAATAATGGCAGGCCATTTAGCATCGCCAACTGCATATACAAAGATCTTATCTAATATTGGTATTAGATGCGCAGTTGTCGTAATTCGTTGGAAATCAGGTCCTGTATATGAATCGACTAATTCGTTGCTTTTAAGTGCATCGCTGTTAGGAAGTAGCCCCGAAGTGTGTCCATCAGCACCAATACCAAAAATGCCTATTTTAACGTCAGCTTGTTTTATAAGATGAACTAATTCATCGTTATAGCTTTTAGTCGTATCTTTCATATTCAGTCCGGTTAAAATGGGGTGTAGAGTTGCTTTTTTTGTACTAAAACCACTCATGAGGAGCTGATGCCAGTTCGAGTATTTGTGGCCCACATCACCATAACGTTCATCAATAAGTCCTATGTGAAGCAAGTTTTGATTTGAGTTTCTAATATTGTTTTGTACATTCACGGCAATCTCAATCGATGATCCACCAGACAAAAGCCACAAAACACTTTTACCTTGATCGAGTTCCTGTTGAATCGTGCTGGTTAAGTCAACGACGATTCTAGTTGAGTTATTTATATGTATGTAATTCATCGTTACTTCTTTTCGGTTACTTTAGGAACCACGTTTATTGTGAGTATAAGAGCGAACAAAACAGCAAAGCCACACATAATCGACGGTAACGGACTATCTGTACCGCTGTAACTATCAAATGTTGTAAAGACAATCGATGGAACAATGAATGCCAGGTAACCGACAATGAGGCTTTGTAATGCAGCCTTTGTTCTCTTAGAAGAAACTACCTTACTCGTCGTATAAGCTATTGTCATCGCGATTACTATTGTGACGTTGTAGTAAAAATAATACCAGCCTTCGTGTGGCTCAGGAATATGAAATATGACGTAATTGCCTTCACAGACGGCACCCTTGAGCAATGTTCCAAAAATAAAGAAACCTATCCAGACAACCGCCACTAGATAAGACACTCTTACCACCCAGTCTATTTTGCGTCCACCTATAACATATACAAGATGTAACCCGAGAGGGGGTAACAGTGTGATTGCAACAAAGCCAATCTTCACCCAGGCCGTTGAACTGGCTCCCCATGATTCACATATACCGTACTCAGCAAGTTGAAAAATTGCTAAACAAACGAGCAAAAAGATACTGAGTCTTGATGCAAGATTCATTTTACGAAATAAGACGATATAAAGAGCTAGCCCAACCTCAATAAAAAACGTAGCAATCATTACAGGTGGCGAGAAACAATAGAACTTCAGAGATTTTTTATTGAACATTAGCTTAATGCTAGCTTATAACGCTACAAAAAACAAAGTGTTATTTGAAAGCGTGTATTTGTTCATGATTGAGGCCAAAATAGTGAGCAACCTCGTGCCATACCGTTTCATAGATTTGTTGTTTTAGCGATTGTTTATCAGGAAACATCTGAATCATTGGAAATTTGAAAATGGTAATTATGTCAGGAAGTAGCATATGCACCTGTCCATTTCTTTTGGTGCGCGGCACTCCCTCATATAATCCGAACAACGCGTCACAATCTCGAAGCCCTAGCTTCACTCGCTGTTCTTTAGACGGCTGCTCTTCTACTTTGAATACAACTTCTTCCAGCACACTACTATACTGCTCTGGTATATGATCGATCGCTTCGCTAACTAATTTTTCAAACTCCTCGCTAGTAACTTCTTTCATGTCAATATTATACCGCTCACGCATGCATTACATGCCAAATGAGGTTATACTAGAGTTATATAAGTTTTGGGAGAAACAATGGTATCACTACAAGGAGCATTTTCATTTTATAATAAAGTACAAAAAGCCACGCTAGTTTCTTTACTAGCTATTATTTTGGTCGCAGTGCCTGCAATGCCAGGAATGGAGCTGTTACTAAGTGGCACTTCAGCAGCTGCTGGTAGTACAGTTCTACTAAGCGAAAGTTTTGAATCTGCAACAGAATTTCAGAACTGGGATACAAGTGGTGGCACAGATTGGGACGTGATTGCTGCCAATGGTTATGAGAGCACAAAACGTGCAGAAAGTGGCGTTGGAACGATATTTAGAACAATTGATACGACAGGCTATGAAGACATTCATGTATCTTTTGCCTACAAGCGCATTGGGCTTGAAGCTGCTGACTATGGTTATTTTTCATATTCATCTGACGGTGGAGCTTCAACTTTAAACGGTGGACCATTTCCAGGGACTGGATTGACAAATGCTGAAGGTGTCACTGACACGGATTGGTTAATCAATGGATCAGATTTACCAGCTTCACTAGATAATAATCCTAACTTCAGACTTGGTTTTGGTGTTCTAACAAGTGCGCCATCTACTGAAAAATTCCAAGTAGACGCGATCGTTGTAACCGGAAATCCAATTGTCGCTCCAGCTATAGCGCCAGCAGTGGCTTTCTACGGGCAGCCTGGCACTGTTTTTTCTAGTCCTCTCCCCCCAGCAGACGGCAGTATAATTCAGGAAGCTTCAACATATGACTTTTTTATAGATACTGCTGACGCTGATTCTCCTGTTGCTGGAAGAAGAATTGACTTTAACTTTGTTCCGACATCTATTGCTTCTGGCCAAGCTCCACATACCGTTTCAACAACTTTTGGGGCCGGTGTATTGAGTGGTAATGCTGGTATTGATAGAACAGGTGCACTTCTCGCAACATCGATGAATCTAAATGATGGCGACCAGTTCACCCTCGTAGTTAATGCTACAGACCAAGGTGGCCTAGTAGGCTCGACTGAAACAAGAACCTATACGTACCAAGCCACTCCGATCGTACTAAGTGCAGTAACAAACACTACGACTGGAGAGAACTTCGCGAGTTTGCAAGAAGCGAATGACGACAGCGATACGCTCAATGGACACACGATAACTATTAATCAAAACCTGACAACAGTTTCTCAAGTTACAATTACTAAATCAATAACAATAAACGGTGATGGTTTCACCGTGAGTCCTGTATTTGCAAAACCATGCCCAACGTGTAATGACAATAACTCAGCAATCGGCATCATCAATGCTGACAATGTAACAATCAATAATCTCACAATCGACGGTACTTCAGGAACGCAACTACACGGTGTAAACGTTTACGAGTCCGATGCAGCACTTCTTAATGGTCTCACAATAAACAATATGAACCGCTCTGCTGTTGTTGTTAATCGCTCAGGAGTGACTATCACTGGTATCACAACTTCAGGTAACGGAACCGACTCACTTAACTGGGCGGTTATAGATGTTTCGAGCAATCAAGTGTCTTCTCCATCGGCTTTAACGGTAAACGGTACATCAGTGCATGCTGAACCTGTGCCGCGCGCACACATTCTCAGAATTGAAGGAGCCCCTGCATCTATAGTAGATTCTGATAGTCAATATCTAATAGAAAGCTTTCCGATTGCAGGTACTACTTACCAAGTTTATAGGCTGGGTGTCGCTATTCCATACACACCTACTGCACCACCGACAATTCCTACTCAAAACGGAACGGTAATCTATGAAACTATGCCAAGCGTTCTACCTTCAAGCTCTGCAAGTTACGGATATCAGGCAACACAAACAGCAGAATTTGGTGATAAAATTACCTTTGCTAGTACTGAGCGTCAGCTTGTTTCAGCAGCAGTCACCTTAACAAGTTGGGCATGCGAAAATGGCGCATGGAATACTAGCTGCTTGACCACTGCAGGAACAACATTTACTCATCCTGTTACACTTACTTTATATAGTGTAAATGGTGACGGTAGCGCTGGAAGTCAAGTAGGCTCAGTCACGCAGAGCTTTGAAATTCCTTTCCGTCCGTCGTCTGACCCAAGCTGCCCTACCCCAACAACGTGGAGAGACACGAATGGTAACTGTTTCAATGGATACAATAATGTAGTCGTGTTTAATCTAGATGGCATAACTGTACCTGACAGTGTTGTTTACGGCATTAGTTACAATACTATGACCTATGGTTCATTACCACTAGGTGTAACTGGTCCATACGATTCACTAAATGTTGCGCTCACAGCGAGTGCTCCTACGGTTGGAATTGATACTATTAGTGGAAGCAATTTCAGAAATCGTACTTCTGCCGGTTTCGTCGAAGGCGTAGATGCTAACGGTAGCGGTATAGTAAGATTTACGGCTAAGACCAACACTCCTCCAGTTGTTTCATTCGAAACTCTTACTCCGATTGCCGATTCGTATGTTAACGGAATGATGACTCCGCGCGTAGTAGCCACTGACGATACAGGAATGGGTAGTTACTATATACGACTTTGGAAGGGTGCTTTCGAATCTGGTATAACGAATTTAGTTTCAAATAACTGCTTTAGTGCTCCGGGAGCATACTTGCTAGGAACATCGCAAGATGTTACATGCCCTGCTATTGATACAACTACTTTAGATGATGGTGTATATGTCTTATCTGCACAATTTCTTGACGGTAACGGTGCTTGGGGTCAAGCTCTGCGAACTATTACTGTTGATAACACGGCACCAGAACAGCCGGTTCATGAGTATCCGGTTAATAATGCGTATATAAATTTCAATGATTTTTACTTTAATTGGACTGATGCAATAGGTGCAGATAGATATGAGACACAATACTCTCTAAATTCTGCAGTTGATGCAACAGGTGCATTTCAGACAGTTAACTGGACAGGAGATTACCAGAGTAATCAGCCAACCAATTCAGAAGCGCGTTCTGTAGGAGCAAATGGCGCATGGTACTGGCAGGTTCGTTCAGTAGACGCAGCCGGCAACAAGAGTTCATGGACTGCTCCTTGGAAAGTTACGATTGATTTGGTTGCTCCAAATTCAAGCATATCCGCTCCAACGGCGGCACAGGTACTAGCTGGAACAACTTTGAATGTGTCCGGCATAGTGTCAGATGAAAATATTAGATATTACTATTGTTATCTTGTAACCAACCAAACTATCACTTTTAACGGCAGCACTTACACCGCTGGTCAAGAAGTAGGTGTGAGAGATGCAGCATGTACGACAACATTTACGTCAGTAAGCGTGAGCGGCCAGCTTGGCGGCATTAACTTGACTGGTCTACCTGATGGTAGCTACACAGTTAATCTGGTTGCTTACGATACAGCAGGAAATAACAATGCTAGTTCACCAAGCTCAGTCTCTTTCTTGCTCGATAACACAGCACCAACGACTGCCTTCACGAATGTATCTACAACTGATACTACTCCACCGCTAGCAGGATCAGTAGACGATTCTAATGCATCAGTTGAAGTAACTGTAAACGGACAAACGTATCCTGCAGCCGTTTCTGGCGCTACTTGGACGATTGCTGACAATACTATCTCTGCACTAGGCGCAGGAGTAAGCTATGACATTATAGTAACTGCAACTGACAGTGTAGGTAACGCTTCAACGCAAACATTCGCTAATGGACTTACGATCACTGCTCCAACTCCAGCTTCGACTCCTACTGGTAATACTGCAGTTCTTGGTGCGCTAACAACTTCTCAGCAGGTTGGGACTCCGGTCGCAGTTACAAATAACGGAACAGGTGGTCAACCATTCCTAGTTCAAGCTAATGGACGATCTTTAAACGATTCTCAAGAAGAAGATAATGTCGGAACAGAGTCAGACATTCCACAGGTATTACAAAGTTCAACAGAAGATGATAGTAGTGATGAGCAGAAAACAGATAACGATACTGTGGATGATTCTTGCTTTGATGTCTTTGGAATCTGCTGGTACTGGTACGCGATCCCTGTCGCATTAGTCATAGGATACTTGTACTACCGAAGCCGACAAAACGAAAATAAATAAAAATACAAAAAACACTTTTTAAAACCTCGGCTTAAGCGTAAGCCGAGGTTTTAAATTTGCCCTATATTTAAGTATTCGCTAAAATACTTATATGTACAAGTTTATCGTTGGCTTCACTACCCTACTCGTCGGATTATTCTTACTGTTTCTCTTCACAGCACCAACTGAAGTACGAACTGACACAGCAACTATAGCTCCTACAGAAGTTACTCAAGACAAAACTATTATTGAAAACGCAGACATAGAAAATAAACCTAAACTTCTAATCGGGAGTCCAGAAGCTAAAGTGACAATTGTTGAATACGCAGACTTTAAGTGTCCTTCATGTAATTCGTTTCATCATCAAGCTGGTGCGCAGTTACGTGAACAATACATTGATGATGGCATAGTAAATATAGAGTTTAGAAACTATCCATTTATTGGCCCAGACTCCGGTAGAACAGCACGAGGTTCGTATTGCGCAAATGATCAAGGTGTTTTCACACAATATCATGACAAACTGTACAACTATCTCTGGGATAATCATTATAATGTTGGAGACCTCCCTGCTGAATTTCGTGATATATTCACTTCAGAAAAAATAGTAGAAATCATCGGCAGCGATCTAGAGGATGTTGTACTTTTCGAGTCATGTATAGCCGCGACAGACTATAACCGCTATATTGATGCTGATCTATTATTAGGCGCAGAGGATGAAGTTACCGGCACCCCTGGTTTTGTTATAGGCGACCAAAAAATAACTGGGCCAACTAACTTTACGACATTCAAAACCCTTATAGATATTCAGCTGAAGGCTCAGTAGTTGTGAAGCAGAACCTACAGATTTTGCTGTTGAAGCTAAAAGTATCAACAATCGCAATGCTCAGAGTTATGAGACACCCTAAATATTTCGCAATTTCTATCATTGTTATATTTATATCAGCAAACCTTATTATTTGGTCTTTGAACCTAGAGTTAGCTCAGTACATACTTCGTGAACAAAGTTTAAATATTGCAGATAAGTTATATTTCTTCAGCTCGTCGGTGAGAGATATCTTCACTACTTATGAGAGTACACAAGCACTAGGTATAGCGATATTTTCTGTACTTTTCGGCATTAATATTGCTCTTTTCAGCTATGTTCTTAGCAACATAGGACTTAAAGATATGGCTAAAAAATCAGGTACTAGTGGCGCTGGACTTGTCTTTGCAGTTATAAGTGGTGGCTGCGTGGCATGCGGCACTTCACTTCTCACACCAATTGCAGTAACATTTGGCGCAACATCAGGTGCATTTTTAAGAGATATATCGCTATTGCTAAACCTAGTGAGCAGTATACTAATTATTTTTTCACTTTATAAGCTAGGATTACTTGCAGCCACTTTGCAAGTCAAAAACTCTTTCGTAAACAAACTAACAAAGTAGCTTACTATCTATCGATAGTGTCTTGTGCTTTTTCTCGCTCCATTTTTGCAATAGATTCTATCGTGTATTCATGGCGCAAATGTTTTTTAACAAAGTTGAAATCGACACCGATCTTTTTATGGGGATTCATCATGTTTTCTGGATCAAAAATATGCTTAACCTCATTGAATAGCTTTTCAATCTCTGGGCTAAACATCGTTGGTCTATACACTGCGCGCATCAGGCTATCATTGTGTTCACCTGCCGGCGTTCCTCCTAGGTCTTTAACCATAGCGTAGAATTCATCTGTCATCGCAAATAGTTTCTTGCGCTCGTTATTTTTAGAAAGGTCGATAAATGGTTGCATGTGTAGATCTGCGTCGCCTGCATGTCCCCAAATCGCTATTTCTAAATTGTACTTGTCGAAAATTTTATAGGCTCGAGTAATAAATTCCGTTAGTTTTTCTGGCGGAACAGTACCATCTTCAATTATCGGGAGAGCTTTTCTTTTTCCTGGAATAGTCCACATGACTGCTGCAGCTGATCGACGTAATTTCCATAACTGGCTCTCTTCTTCTGGCTTGTGTTTCGTCACCTCTTTATACGCGAACTCACTCATAATTTTTTCAGCCTCAGTCTCTTTGGACATTCGTTCCTGGTCATCTTGATTGTCAAATTCTGTCAGAAGCACAACTGCAGGAATATCACCTTTAGGCAATAAACCCTCTAATAATTCAGGTTTTTGGCCTTGAACAAGTCGTAGTAAGTTCTCGTCAACAATTTCTAGTGCACTTGGCTGAAGCGCGTGAATTGCTTGCGCTGCTTGTCCTGCCTTTTCAAGCGAGTCGTAATAACTGACAAGTAAGCTTACTTTGTTTGGATCAGGAAGTGGGATGGTTTTAATACGGATTGCAGTAATAAAACAAAGCGTTCCTTGTGAACCTATCACTATTTGCGCTGGATTAAACTGTCCATGATCTAGAACTCTCCATAATGCGTAGCCAGAAGAGTCTTTTGTCACGTGGGGATGATCTTCATGAATTGTTTTGTGGTTATCATGTATGAGTTTCTCGAGCTTCGTAAATATATCGCCTTCAAGGGTCTGCAATCCTTTACGATGTTGTAATTGGTTATCAGTCATCGAGTGTAGCCAAGTTACAGTACCATCTGCTAGCACAACTTGAATTGCTTCAACATAGTCACGTGTAGAACCATATTTAACAGTTTTTTCACCTGCAGAGTTGTTTGCAACAGCACCGCCAATGGTGCAAATCTCTACAGAAGCTGGATATGCTGGGATGTATTGGCCATGCTTTTTTAACTCTGACTGTAAACGCCCATATAGACACCCAGGCTGCACAACTGCATAGTCATCCCCGATTTCTAAAATCTGATTCATATATTTCATAAAGTCTACAATGATACCTGTATTTATAGGGCCACCACCCTGATCGGTGCCATTGCCTCTAGCAGTTAAAGAGATCTTATCATTGCCGTTCTGATGAAAATGATCGGTTATGGTAACAAGACTGGCTACGTCGTTAGCATCTTTAGGGAAAACAATTGCCGATGGAGTAATTTCAAAAACACCTCCATCAGTCGAATAGTAGTCTAAATCATCCTCTTGGAAGCTAATGTCTCCTGCTAAAGTGTCTTTCAGTACGTTAAACAATTGTTTCATTTCACCCCCTAAAAATTTGCAATTCTGTCGCCTTGTTGCCAATGTTTGTTAGCTAAATCATACACCAAAAAGTTCTGTAACACCCATTTATCTGCTTCTCGCCTAGCTTTCCATCCTTCTTTTCCCGAGATAACTCCATGTTGCGTCTCTAATAGCGCCCACTCTCCGCCGACAGGTACGACGTACTCGGGCTTTTTAGGCACGTACGCTTGTTGATGTTGGTTAGCTACGCTGCGCTTTAGGTTGGTCGCGAGTGCAATTGCATTATGAATTGCAGTTTGCGCCATGCCACTGTACGGAGTATCGGCTGCATCCCCGATGACAAATATATTCGGGCTGTTTGCATTGAAATATTCACTGACTTGTACTCTTCCGCGTTCGTTTACCGTAAACAAATCTGGGTAATAACTGAATAACGGATTTGCTTTGTTGCCTGCTGTCCATATTGTTATATCACTGGCCAATTTCTCACCGTTAACTAGTACTGTCCGCTCTGAGCACTTAGTTACTTTTGCATTTAACAAAACTTCTACTTCCAACTCTTGGAGTCTTTTTAGTGCAGCGCTTGAGCTCTTTTCGCTCAGCATCGGCAACACTTTTGTTGATGCTTCGATTAGCCTCACTTGCACATCAAGGTCTCGAATGCCATGCTTGCCGGCGACTACTTGCGAAAAATTCTGAATGTCAGAGGCAATTTCAACACCAGTTGGGCCAGCACCAATAATTGATATATGTATTGGATGATGCGGTTTTGTATTCCGAAATGCACCAACTAAACGATGCCGTAATTTAATCGCTTCAGAAATGCTGTACATTGAATCAGCATATAGGGCCATACCTGGAATATTGAAATAATTAACAACATAACCAACTGCCATAACTAAGTAGTCGTATGGGTAGGCACGACCAGATTCTCCTTCGACCTCACGAGTTTGTGGTCGTAATTCGGCGACTGAATCGAGCTCAACACGGACGTTTAGAGAATCTGCAAATATCTCTGATAAGGGTATCACTACTTCAAGAGGAGACTTGCCAGTGGCGCTTCGATACATAGCACCGTGGTATTCAAACCGACTTCGCGGGGTTATGAGTGTGACATCAAAATTCTTGTCATTTGATAATTCAAGTGCTGTTTTTACCCCAGCAAAACCACCACCCACCACTAGTACTTTTTTTCTAATCATTAGCTTTATGGTAGCACGCTGTCCTCTGTTAGCACAAGCGTGTATACTTTAGATAATGCGTTTAATTGATCCGAGAGATTTCAATAATAGAAAATCAGTTACTAAGCGTCCAAGGATTAAACTTATAACTACATTTGTTATTTTCCTGTTCGTGAGCTTTCTTACGGTTTTATTGATCTACCGTTCGCAACAAACTATTGAAAAAACTAGCGTATTAGTCGATGCTGTTTCTGTAAGTAGTCCTGTTGTTGAACCAAATACAGAAGTACCGATAGACGTAGTTCTAGATACAATTCGTGTTTTTACGGACGATGAGTTCAAAGTATTTTTCAATAATGTCTTGCTCCCTGATCTGAAGCGAGTAGAGAATCCGCCTACAATTACTGGAAACGATGAAGCTGATGTACGAATTAGAAAAATTGCTGAAGACAGAGGCTATCAACTGCAGAATTTACCAAGTGCTGAACTGCAGATGATTGATGGATTTACAATGCAGACACTAGCAGTGCTTGACTGGAATTCCCTTAAAAAATCAGCCACTGCTGCAGGCTATAAACTAGAGTTAACTTCTGCTTACCGTTCTGTAGATGATCAACGGGTGTTGTTTTTGCAAAGTCTACGCAGCGCAGGAATATCAGTTGCTTCAGTGGCTGCTGGTAATGCTGATGAAGCAGTATACACGCTGCTGAAGCGAGCAGCTCCTCCCGGATATTCAAAACATCACACTGGCTACACTATTGATATAGCCTGTAACGGTGTTGGTAGCTACAACTTAAAAGAAACAGCTTGCTATAGCTGGTTCACTGCAGAAAACTTTTTACAATTGAAAGAATTTGGCTGGATTCCAAGCTATCCTGAGACGGCTCAGTTCCTTGGCCCTGATCCGGAACCGTGGGAGCTAGTCTGGGTAGGGAGAGACCGTCTGTTAGAATGAAACTATGACTACTAAAAAAAAATTTGTGAGCCTCGGAAGCTTCCTACTAATTATTGCATTCGGTATTTTTGTATATTTTCGAGTCACTAGTACAAACTCTTCTGACCAATCTGCGTCTAGCTCCATTGATGCTGCTTCAGACCAAACATCACTACAGAAATCTCCCAGCAACACAACACGCCTTCTTGCAGCAGGAGACATTATCGGCCATGATTCTTTGAACCTCGCTGCAGAATTAGATGATGATACTTATAGCTACACGTCATTTATGGATCAGATGAAGCCAATTTTGGAGTCTGCAGATATTAGGTTTTGCAATCAATCGACACTCATTGGCGGAGAACAGTTCCCTATCACTGGCTACCCTTCATTTAATGCTCCTGAAGCGCTTGCTCGAGATATAGCAGCTGTAGGGTGTAACCTTATCAACACCGCATCAAACCATAGCAGTGATAAAACCCAAAAAGTTATAGATGCCAATACTGCACTCTGGGAGACAATCCCAAACATACTCGCAGTAGCTGGACAGAACCGTAGTGAGGCTGAGCAAAAAGAGATAAAATATTTCGAAGTTAAAGGATTGAAATATGCGTTTCTCGCTTATACAACGTATAGTAACACTGCTCCTAGCACCTCCTACTCCGTGAATATGTACAGTCGAGAAGTAGTGAGCGCTCAAGTAGCAGAAGCAAAGCAAAATGGTGTGAAGTTCGTTATTGCCAGCATGCGTTGGGGCACCGAATATTCACAGACCATAAACGCGCAACAGGAGCAAGAGAGCCAGTATCTTGCTGATATAGGGGTATCACTAGTACTTGGGCACGGTCCGCATGTATTAGAGCCAGTCAAGCGTCTCCAAGGCACCAATGGGAACAGTACAGTTGTTTGGTATAGCCTCGGGAACTTTCTACAGACGCAAATTGGCGCAGAATCACTTTTTAGTAGTGTGGGTGTCATCGATATTGATTCTACAACTGGAGTTGTCCAGTCAGTAGGCTACGTCCCGATTTACATGCATTATGAATGGACAGCCGATGAAGCGGTACGAGAAGACTTACTTAAAAGAAAGAATTTCGAACTATTGCCTGTCGAGCGTTCTGCAGAGTTGTTTGCAAAATCACAATTATCATCACAGACGACATTAGCTGAACAAGAAGCAAAAATCGATACTATCCTAAACTCATTTACTGAAGTGAAGCGACTGTATCTAAAAGATTTTGGATTGTAGCTAAAGATAAGTAGTAGCTGGTGCTAGCTCAAAAAACTCTTCAAGGGTTTGTATGTTTTGTTTATACATTTCAGTTGCCAGATCAATACCGACGTAGCGGAAGTGCCATGGTTCAAAAGTATATCCTGTAATAATATCTAGATTCTCTGGGTAGCGTAGGATGAATCCATATAAATGAGCATTTTGAGCCAACCATGTGCCTTCAGGAAGCTCACCAAAACACGCCTCTAAATGGCAGCTTCCGTCAATTCTTGTGAAATCGATTGCAAGGCCTGTCTGGTGCTCACTATGCCCAGGACGAGCGCTGTAGGTGTCTGCTGCAGATTCTCCATCAGTAGCGACATAAGCATCGTAAAATTGCTTCTGTAAACTTGCCGAACGGTAACCACTTCCAAACTGTAGTTGCAATCCTTCTGCTTCTGCAGCTTCGAATAATTTTATTAGATCTTCTGCGGCAACGTCGCTAATCTGCATTTGCTCTGCACTCGGTGCCAACCGTAACGACACATCAAGAACAACAAGATTAGCGGGGACGTAATCTTGAGGTAATGAGAAATGCTTATTCGCCACAAACCATACACTTGATGGGTTAGTTAAGCTGAACTGTTCTGCATCAAATGCGTTGGATGCTTGATCTTTTGAACCTGAAATTTCTTGCGAAGATTCATCCTGTAATGAGGACTCGGTGATTCGCTCAGCTGAGCGAGAACTCATAAATAACAAAACACTCCCAATCAGCACAAGTATAAATGTTGCATAGAAATATAGTTTCTTTTGTTTCATGTAGTATCTAGTATAGCAAGAACTCTTATTAACTATTACTCAAGACTAGTAAACAAATCATTTTTACTGTAATCTGTTATATAAATAATTATGATGCAAAAAAGTCGTATTTTCAGTAACTATACTGAAATTAATTCAAACATTCAACCATTGAATATCAACGGGCTCAAAGGCCGGATGCTTCGAATTAAAAGCTCTAGTTCATCGAAGCGAGAGATATTAATGCTTTATGGCCACCATGCCAGCATTGAAAGAGTGTATGGCCTAGCCGACGAGTTCAGCCAATACGGCAATATTACTCTACCAGATCTTCCTGGATGTGGCGGTATGGATAGTTTCTACACCATAGGTATGAAGCCAACTTTAGATACTATGGCTGATTACTTAGCGACATTTGTTAAGTTGCGATATAACCGAAAAAAGGTGACGATAATTGGTATGTCGCTCGGATTTGTTATAGCAACCAGGATGCTTCAGAGATATCCTGAACTACAAAAAAAAGTTGATGTTGTTGTGAGCATGGTTGGCTTCACCAGAAAAGATGATTTTAAAGTCAGCCAACGTGTTGGTAACCTATACTGGGTATTCGGACAAGTATTCAAACGTCGTATTCCGGCAGCGTTTTTTTATAATGTCATTCTACACCCTTCAATAGTTGGGACATTTTACGCTCAAACACCAAATGCACGAAAGAAATTTGCTCATTTAACCAAGGATGAAGCGAGGCGAGCAAAAGAGTTTGAAGTTATATTGTGGAGAGAAAACGACGTACGAACATATATGGAGATGCTGATTGCAATGATAACGTTAGATAATTGCCATAAACAGATAAACCTCCCAGTTCATCATGTGTCAGTTAATGGTGACCAGTACTTTGATAATGCTGTCGTCGAACAACATATGCGTGTTATTTTTACAGATTATACTGAATATAAAGCGATTCTTCCGAACCATGCACCAAGTGTTGTTGCATCAAAAGAAGAAGCAGCACCGTTCGTTCCGAAGAAGCTGAGGAAGTTATTATCATGAAGATAGGCATAGTTTGTCCTTACAACATTTTTCAGCCAGGCGGTGTACAAGAACATGTCCAGTACCAAGCGCAAATACTACGAAAACGTGGTCATAAGGTTTCTATAATCACTCCAAAACCTCGAGGGCATGAGGATAAAAAAATACCTAGAGGAGTTGTTTTTGTCGGTGGCTCAACCAGAATAAAGACGCCCAGTGCGACAAGCGGAGATATATCAATATCAGTTGACGTAGACGCAGTAGATGCAGAACTTTCTAAAGGCTATGATGTTATTCACGTGCATGAACCTGCAATACCGTTGCTAGCTAGGCAAATTTTGCCGAGAGTTGATTGTTTGAGGGTTGGAACTTTTCACGCTGCGCTTCCTGGAAATACTATCGGCAAAACACTAGTCCGAACATATCGAACTTATTTTAAAACAGTTATGCCCTACATTGATGTTATTACTGCAGTAACACCAGCTGCAATTGGCTATATTAATGGGGCTGTTGATCCTGATGATATCACTTATATTCCAAACGGAATCATGCTCGATAAAATGAAATCCAAAAATGCTGAACAGCGTGATAAAAATATGATCTTCTTTATCGGTAGATTAGAAAAACGCAAGGGTGCGCTTTATGCAATCAAGGCCTTTGAAAAAGTCAAAGAAAGAAATCCTGACGCAAAGTTAGTTATCGCAGGTGCAGGACCACTAAGAGAATCATTAGAGTTTTATGTTGAGCGTAATGATATAGAAGATGTAACGTTTCTTGGAAGAATTACCGACAAAGAAAAGTTTCATTATATGAGAACATGTGGAGTATATACTTCCCCTGCTCTTTACGGCGAAAGCTTTGGAATTGTACTCGCAGAAGCAATGGCGTTCGAAGCACCGACTGTCGCGCACCAAAACGAAGGTTACATATGGGTCCTGAAAGAAACAGGTCGACTTTCGCTCGTTGATGTGCACGACATAAAAGCATACGCAGATAGATTACAGCTCATGATGGAAGATGATAAGTTGCGGGCTACGTGGCAAAAATGGGCAAAACAGTACGTCAAACAATTTGATTACGAACGTGTTGTCGATCAATACGAAGCACTATATAAAAAACATTTGTCATGAAGTTGTACTTAAGCTCTTATAGAATCCCTACAACCAAGAAGCTGGTTAATTTACTAGGAGCTCCATTCGAACAAATAAAGCTAGCAGTTGTTGAAAATGCAAAAGATTATAAAGACGCAGAATCAAGATCAGAAAAGCACGATTTACTTGATGTAGATCTTAAACAGTTAGGGTTCAAGAAAATTACCTACGTTGATTTACGTGATTACTATGCAGATCAACAAAAACTGAGAAGTATTTTGTTGTCTTCTGATGCACTATTTTGCGCGGGTGGGAGTACACCGGCACTTCGTATAGCGATGGTTCATAGCGGATTTGACAACATACTTGACGAATTTCTAGAAGCTTGCAAGACCTATATTGGAGAAAGTGCCGGTGCGTATATCACTGGGCCTTCGATTGAGGTTTACGAGGACAACGACTATCTTATTGGTTTGCCTGAATTTCCTTATGAGGGCCTTGCAATAATTGATGACGTAGTCATACCACACTGTGACGATCCAGAAGATGAGGATATTGTTAGGAAGATGCAAAAAACGCACGCCTCCAAAGGAAGAAATGTCATCAAGTTAAACGACGATCAAGTACTAATTGTAAACGGGCCGAATGCATCTGTAGAAACGGGAGTGAAGTTCAGGTGACAATAGGCTATGTACTTGACGACACGCTTGATAAGAGTGATGGCGTACAGCAAGCAGTAATAGCTATCGCTGAGAATATGCGCAGCCTTGGTCATGAAGTTCATTATATTGTGCCTTACACAGAGAGAACAGATCTTGAGAACATTCATTCAATTGCAAAAATTATATCGTTAAAATTTAACGGTAACTCTACTAGAACACCCATTTGGTCATCTAAGAAAGTTATTAAAAAATTATTCAAAGAAGTAACTTTTGACGTGTTGCATGTACAGATGCCCTACTCTCCAATAATGTCAGCACGCGTTATGAAGATGGCGCCAAAAACGACCAAAATCTTTGGTACGTTTCATATTCTTCCCTACAGTACAGTGTCTCGTATCGGCACAAAAATACTTGGGGCAATTTTATATCGTAGTAACAAAAGATTTGACGCTGTTTTCGCGGTATCTCCACCCGCCCTATTATTCATGAAAAACACATTTAGATTGGACGGAAGAGTCATTGCTAATCCGGTTGATTATAATTTTTTTAACAAACACGCTACTACTAATAAGAATACAAGAACGAGAATTGTATTCTTAGGACGCTTCGACGAGCGTAAAGGAGTGAAGCAGTTAGTAGAAGCTTATAAAATAGTCAAACGCAAGGAAAACATTGAGCTTATTCTTTGTGGTAAAGGTCCGCTTATGAAGAATCTAGAAAATGAATCAAAAGCATTACAACTCGGAATACAATTTACTGGCTTTGTCACAGACGAACAAAAAGCTCAGTATCTCGCGAGTGCAGATATTGCAGTATTTCCTTCTACGGGTGGTGAGAGCTTCGGGATAGTGCTTGCAGAAGCAATGGCGGCTGGAGCTGGTATTACGATTGGAGGCAATAATCCTGGCTATACAAGCGTACTTGAACAGTGGCCTGAGACATTATTTGATCCTAACAATTTAGATGAGTTCGCAGAGAAGCTACAAGAATTTGTAGTTGACGTTAAAAAACGTGAAACTATTGGTCGGTCGCAGCACGACGTAGTTAAGTTGTATGATGTAAAATCCATTACTAAACAACTACTTATCGCGTACGGTACATAACTTTTCTACTTGCGCTTATTATAAAACCAAGCGATAATGGCCTATATGTTTAATAAAGATAAAAAAGCGCTAGAAATAACTATTTCTAATAATACAATTGTGAGAGTTATTGGGTTTGGTATAGCAACTATTTTACTAGTACGATTTTTTGAGAATATTATTCACCCTCTGACGCTTATTTTTGTGTCTTTTTTCCTAGCACTGGCGTTAAATCAAGCGGTAAATTGGGTATCAAAAAAGCTAAAAAGTAAAGATAGAACTAAAGCAACAGCAATCGCATATGTTGCAGTTATGTCTGTTCTCATTGGTTTTTTCTTCCTCGTTTTACCTCCTCTAATAAATCAAACAAGAGAATTCATCAACGACGTGCCTCAGACTGTTGAAGATTTAAATAACAACGAGGGTGCTGTTGGAGATTTTGTAAGAAGATATGAACTTGAAGACCAAGTGAATGAATTTGCACGAAACTGGGCTTCAGATTTTTCATCTGTTGGAGGTCAAGCAGTATCCCTCGCAAACAGAGTAGTGTCAAACCTTATTTCTATACTTACCGTGTTAGTCTTAACGTTTATGATGCTGATAGAGGGTCCTCGATGGACAGAAACATTTTGGAAACGAGTTCCGCACAAAAATCGTGCTCGATCTAAAAAAATTGCCTTGAAAATGTACGGTATCGTGAAAAACTATGTTAACGGTCAGGTGGTCATAGCTGGTATAGGTTCTAGCTTCGCAATTGTCGCTATTCTCATAACGACAACCATATTTGATGTAAACTCTATAAATGCAATTGCGCTTGGTGGCCTTGTATTCTTGTTTGGGTTGATTCCTATGTTTGGAGCAACTCTCGGGGCTGCTGCTGTTGTTTTATTTAGTTTGTTTGCGAGTGTCCCACTTGCGCTTGTTATGGCTGCTTATTTTATAATCTATCAACAGGTTGAAAATGTTACCATCCAACCGTACATACAATCGAAAGGCAATGAATTAACCCCTCTGTTAGTGTTCATTGCAGCTATTCTCGGTGTTGGGTTTGGTGGCATCCTCGGGGCATTCGTCGCCATACCTGCCGCTGGCTGTCTGAAAGTGTTACTCGATAACTACCTTGAGAACAAAGAAGAGATAAAAGAAGTTTAAAAACTTACAATCTAAACCAAATCTGTCCGAAGCTCACATCTCGTACACCTAAGTTCTCACTCTCTAATTGCGATCTAATATCATCAGCAGCAGCCCAGTCTTTATTAACTCTTGCAGCATATCGCTTCTGAAGTAGTTCTTTCTGAGCTTCAGTAATATCTGGTCTATTGTTAAGTCCTAGACCGAAAATACTATCTAACTTTGCAAGCGAACCATCACTATATTTACCATCATTCCTTGGGATCTCTCGATCTTTCATCCAGTTAACTATGTTTGACAGCGCCGCTAGAGCACCAGAAGTATCTAGATTATCACTTAATCGCTCGTCGATGGTCTCTCTCGTCCTTTTCCATAAAAGATCTAGTTCCTCAGGCATTTCATCGATTGTTGGTTGATGCCTTCTATCTGCCCATGCGTAAAGCTCTTTTAGTCTATTCTGTGCGGCGTCCATGATCTCCCAAGTAAAATTTCCCTCTGTGTGATAGTTTTTTGACAATATGAGCAACTTAAAAGCTTCTATGTTGTATCCCCTGTCTAAAATATCTTCTAGGGTGTAAATGTTACCGCGTGACTTTGACATTTTTCTACCATCTACCTTGAGGTGATTATTGTGAATCCAGAACGTAGAAAATGTCTTCCCTGTTAAAGATTCAGTCTGAGCTATTTCATTCGTATGATGAATTGGAATATGGTCGACGCCACCAGCGTGGATATCTATGCTACTTCCTAAATTTTCCATAGCTATTACTGAGCATTCAAGATGCCAGCCTGGGAATCCTTTGCCCCACGGTGACTCCCACTCCATGTCTCTTGTCTGGTCCGACGGAGAAAATTTCCACAGTGCAAAATCAGTAATAGTACGCTTATTTTTAAAGGCAACTCTACTGCCAGCTTCTAACCCATCGACATCTATTCGAGCAAGTTTACCGTAATCATTTAGCTTGCTTGTATCAAAATATACCCCTTCATCTGGTATTACATACGTAAAGCCTTTTTCTTCAAGTTTCTTGACGAATTGTATTTGCTCAGCAATACAATCAGTTGCTCGTACTAAGCGGGGGTGTTTTAAACCAAGCAGTTCATATCCTTCATGTTCGGCGATCTTTATGTATTTATCTGCGACCTCCCAAGCGGTTAATCCTTCGCGCTGTGCACCTTTTTCCATTTTGTCTTCACCGTTATCATCATCACTCACAAGATGCCCAACGTCAGTTATATTTTGGACGCGGTCTACTTCGTAATCGGCTGCTTCTAACACTTTAGTGAGAACGTCCCAATAAATATAGCCTACCCAGTTGCCGATATGTGGCTGACTATATACGGTTAATCCGCAAGTATAAAAACGAACTTTCTTATCATCAATAGTCTGTAGTTCATTAACTGATCGAGTGAGGGTGTTATATAATTTAATCATTTTTTTAAGCCACCTCGTCAAGTAAAAGTCCGGCTTTTTCTGTAACAGCTCTATGAATATCTTCGATTTTACGACCATCAGTTATTTTGAATCCAGATGCATAAGGATGACCGCCTCCACCGAATTCTTTAGCAAGATCTGATCCTATCGCTTTACCAAAGTTACAGCGTATCTTAGCGGTTATTTTACCGTCTAAGTAGACTTTGTAGGCTATAGCGATATCAACACCAACCACCAAACGCATATCATCCATAACGAGCATAGACGGATTGTAGAGCGGGCTGTATCGTTCAATTTCTTTCCAGGGAATGACGACACTTGCAATTCTTCCCGATTCATCGAATGCAACACGCTCTAATAACTGTCCTTTATAAGGAATGAGTTCTGGCTCTTTACGCATTAGTTCTCGGCGGGCATTATCTAGCTTTGCTAAACTCGCCCCACGCTCAACTAGATCTGCCATAACACGGAAGCTTTCTGGAGTTGTTGCATCTGTAGTTAGTCCTAAACTGTCACTCATTATTGATACAGCCATCATATCGCAAGCATCGATTGGTAGGGGCCATTCAAGCTCTAAGGCAATTCTATAAATTATTTCACTTGTTGCAACGGCCCCTTCAATAATCGATGTAGTGGCATAGGAGATGCCTTCAGTCTCGGTATGGTGATCAATGACAATAATAGGCTTTGTCTTGAGCCATGCCATATTCCCACTGTTCTCATAGTGTTCAAACAGTGTTTCGGTGCTTGTATCGACGATTATAGTGACATCTGCGTCTTTAGGTAGCTCTTTCTGGACACGTGCCCAACCATCTAGATAACGTAGATGGGCTGGAATATCAACAGCACAAGAAAGTGTTACTCGTTTTCCGAGTTCAGATAAAATTGCTTCAAGCGCAAGGGCTGATCCAATTGAATCACCATCAGGATTATCGGCCTGCAGAACAAGAACATGTTGCGCATCCCGCAAAGCGTCATTTACGTCTGTATAGTTCATTGTAGCTAGTATAACACTTCTAAAAACTTTGCCGGCCTTCTAAAGCTCTTCCTAGAGTGATTTGGTCTGCATATTCTAAATCAACACCAATTGGCAGCCCACGGGCAAGTCTTGTCACTGCAATATCAAAGCCATTAAGTTCTTGTTGGATATACAAAGAAGTCGTTTCACCCTCTACACTTGCATTTGTAGCCAGAATTATTTCTCTAACCTCGTCAGTTTCAATACGAGTTTTTAGCTCTGGTATGTGCAGCTGTTCTGGCCCAATACCGTCTATTGGAGAAATAAGCCCACCAAGCACATGATAAGTGCCCCTAAACAAAGATGTCTTTTCGAGTGCAATAATGTCGAAGGGATCAGCAACAAGGGCAACAACAGTTTTATCCCTACTCGGATCAGCATAAAGAGATGACACGTCATCTTTGGCATCTATTAGCGCAAAAGTTTTAGGGCACTGCTTTACGCCGCTATGCAGTGTATCTAACGCTTGAGAGAGTTTAAGACTTTTGTGAGTATCATTTTTCAGTAGAAAATAAGCGTATCTTTCAGCGCTTCTTGGCCCTACTCCTGGTAATTGACCAAGAGCTGTTATCAAATCTTCAAGTGCTTTTGGTAATGCTGACAATATATTTCCTTCGTTAACCTTTTTGGTTACAGGCCAAGATTGCCTAGCGCACCCATCATCGGTTGCATCTTTTCTGCAGCTAGTTTTTGACTTTGTGCTATCGCAGCTTTCACGGCCTCTTCAACCCAATTTTCGAGCTGTCCAATATCGTCAAGATCGACTGTTTCAGGATCAATATGAATATTTTTAATTTTCATTTCACCGTTAATCTCAACGCGAACAGCACCTTCGCCAGCCTCAACTTCAATAATTTCTTTTTGAAGTTCTTTTTGAACTTTTCTCATTTTCATTACCATTTTTGCCTGATCGAACTTACTCATATATCACTCTCCTTTTTCTAGCTCTATTGTATCAGTTACTCACTGATCTTGGATAATTCGGCTTTGATTATACGTAGCCCTCGTATCAGCAGCTTGAGGCCACACAACAAAGAAACGAGTAATCTGGTAGTACATACTAAACAAAACTACGGTACTTATAAAAACAACTCCAAAACTACAAGCAAAAGGGTTCTTGGGAAATACTCCGTGCCATTCATCAAGCATGAACTCTATACCAGCAGCAATGACACTATAAGCAAATGGTGCTATTAGTATAACCGCGATTACAGTTTGCCCAAGTGCACCGACTATTGTTCCCATTAAGACGCTACCAAGCATTATTCTTGTTCTGTCTAATTTTAATTTTCTGCGATAAGCATTAAGTCCGATTAAAAACAATAGCCCACTTGCGACATCAAACACAGGCAGCCTCGCAGTGTTTATGAGTGGTGCTCCAGGCATACGATAGATAAATGCTGACGGTACCTGCAGTATAGATTGCGCTACCTCTGACCACACAAACGTTTCAGGTAACAGTAACCACTCTTTTAGAACCGAAGGACTACTTATAAAACTAAGGATAAGTGGAGTTACTATTAGCAGTGTAGTAATAGCACCGAGCATCACTATTTGTTTCTTGACATTTATAAATAACTTTTTAAATCGATTCCAATAAACAGCTCCAATAATTACCATAAACCATAGAACTCCTGGAGTATATATGAGACAACCAAGTGCTACCAATACGATATACGGTACAAACTTGTTCGATTTACTGTGTAGCTGCCACAGCAAAAGTCCTGAAAAAATGAATAAACTCATCGCAGTTATGAGTGGTGTTCCTAGCCTGCTCACACCAAGAACGATAGAATTAGTTGCGAATGCAGCGGTTGTAAGTAGGGATGTTTGAAGTGTATGCCAATGTTTAAGCGCATAGAACATAGCGATGCAAGCTGCAACATAGAAAATGAAACTTATTGCACGAGCAGCGCGTACTGACGGGCTGATAGACGTAGCTATATATACTCCAATTTTATAAGGAGCATTTACTGGATTATTGATTATTTGTGAAAAGCTTTGAGCTGACGCAATTGTTGCCCGCTCCTCAGATGCAGCACTGTCAGGTATATTTGTAAAAACTGTAAGTACGGCAATAGAAAAAAGAGCAACGGCTACGACTACTAGTGTGTGACGACTCCGTAATCTTCCTAACGCACTCAGGACTGAAATTGCTTGATTTTTCACTTATGGTTATTATAACAAAATTTTTGTTTAGTGTGGTTAAGAATCGAATTTCGGTGCAGAATGTTTTGTATCAAGGCTTTTAATTTTCTGTCGTTCTCGGTCAAAATAGAGCTCAACCTTACCGGTTGGGCCATTTCTATGTTTTTTAATCAAAACGTCCATGATGTTCGGTCGTTCGCTTTCAGGATTGTAATAGTCTTCACGATATATAAACGCAACAACATCTGCGTCTTGCTCAATAGAGCCAGATTCACGCAAATCAGCAAGTTGTGGTATCTGCGGGCTTCTAGATTCAACTGATCGACTTAACTGACTTAATGCTAGTACTGGTACGTTAAGTTCTCTCGCAATGCCTTTAAGCCCGCGGGATATCTCAGATATTTCCTGTACACGGTTATCACTGCCACCAAATTTAGCACCGCCACTCATGAGTTGCAAATAGTCAACGACGATTAACCCAAGCTCGCTTTTATGGGCTTCTCTTCTGGCTTTCGTCCGTAGTTCGCTAACGGTAATACTAGGAGTATCGTCGATAAACAACTTAGCTTCACTTAAGACTCCCATTGCATGTCCAATTTTTTCAAAATCTTGATCAGAGAGATTGCCTGTTCGTAGGTTCCAAGAGTTTACACCAGCTTCAGAAGCGAGTAGACGGTCAACAAGCTGCTCTTTACTCATCTCGAGAGAGAACATTAGCACAGAGGCACCTGAATCAACAGCCACGTTTTGAGCAAGGTTAAGCGCTAGTGCAGTTTTCCCCATCGAAGGTCTAGCAGCAAGAATCAACAAATCACTTCTCTGAAACCCAGCGAGCAAATTATCCATATCTTTATACCCAGTCGGGATACCACGCATCGCCCCTTTGTCTTTATGCAGTCCATCTAGTCGTTCAAAGCTATCGCTTAGTATTGTCTCCATGCTGACAATATCGTTTTTAACATGACGCTGAGATACTTCAAATAGCTTTGTCTCAGCCTGTTCAACTAATTCAGCAATACTTCGTTTTTCGTCAAAACCAATCTGAGCAATTTCGTTACTTGCAGCAATGAGTCTTCTTCGAATTGATTTCGTAGACACAATTGCAGCGTACTGTTCAGCATGTGTCGCGGTCGGAACAGTATTGGTAAGTTCTGTTAGATATGATGGACCTCCTACTTCTTTAAGTTGTCCTTCTGATTTTAGATTGTCGCTAAGAGTAATGACATCAATTGGAGAACCTTCTTCGTAAAGTCTCGTACATGCTTCGTATATTAATCGGTGTCTATTGTCATAAAAATCAATTGGTCTGACTGTATCTGCAACTTTTACAATAGCATCAGGATCAATTAGTATAGATCCGAGCAAGCTCGCTTCGACATCGACGGATTGTGGTTGTTCCTTTAATTCTTGAGCCATACTACTACTCTAGCAGTTCCGCGCCACCAAATATATTGCTCACGCTTGTAACAGCATTTTCTTCATCAGATTTCTCAGCGATAGTTATAGGAGCGACAGGAGTTTTTGAATCTTTTGACACGACAACGGTAAAATTCGACGTATTAAAATACAGTTCTATATATTTTCGCAAAGTAGCTGTATTTTGTGGTATATCTATTTGTTTTTTATGAAACCCGAACTGAAAACGTAGAGTTAAGCTTCCGTCATAGATAGGTTCTGCCATGCGCAGTACACCGTAGAGAGTATTGTGTTTCTTTTTTATATCATTAAGCAGTTCTTCCCATACTTCCTTGTTGAGGGAATTTTTCTCTACTGTTATAGCTTCTTCTGTTTCGTGGGAATATGTCGATTCTATATTCTCTAGCGGTAAGGCTGTATATTTGACTTCTTCTGGCTTAGGTTCAGGTGGTTTTACTTCTTTTTTGGGTGCAACTATCTCGTCATTTGATTTTGCTGCTAATTGCACAGTTTTCGTCGTTTCTTTTTCTTTTTTTCCTATAGGTTTAACAGCTCCAAGCGTCTCTGCTGGTTTCATCTGTTCGAGCAAAGCCAGTTCTAATCCTAGAAAATCACTAGAACTTAGAGTCAGCGGCAAGAGGTTTTTGAGCAATCGTACTGAATCTGCATAGGGTAACGACTGAGAGCCACTCATGATTTCAGAGCGTAAATAGCTACTTATGCTCATGGCGGCTCGTCCTGAATCCACTCCTTGCACTTTCAGCTCTTGGATAGAGTCAAACAAGCCCTTTGTATCGTTTGCCAGTAAGCTTGTCATTGTCTGTTCAATTAGGGCCTTATCAGGGATGCCAAGGAGCATTTGGACATCAGCTAGCTCTAATGTATCTTTTTCAAAGCCGGCTAGCTGGTCGAGCATGCTTATACTGTCACGGAAACTTCCCTGCCCATGCTCTGCAAGCAGCCGCAGCGCCTCATCTGTGATAACAATTTTTTCTTTTTTAGTAATACTTCTGAGATGTTCAATTACTTTTGACTGATCGATTGGCTTGAACGTGAACTTTTGAGTGCGGCTGACGATAGTCTCGGGAACTTTATGAGCTTCTGTGGTTGCCAAGATAAAGACTGCATGCTCTGGTGGCTCTTCTAGCGTCTTCAATAAGGCGTTAAACGCTTCGCGAGTCAACATATGCACTTCGTCGATTATGTAGACTTTATACTTTGAACTAGTTGGTGCGATATGTACTTTATCGCGTAACTCACGGATTTCATCGATTCGCCTGTTACTCGCCGCATCGATCTCAATAATATCTAGGTGCATTGATTCATCGTCATAATCTATACCGTTTATAACGTGCGCAAGTATTCTGGCGATTGATGTCTTACCTGTACCTCGCGGACCAGTGAACAGATAAGCGTGACTAATTGCACCCTTTTTGACTGCGTTTTTGAGCGTATCGGTAATATGTTCTTGTCCGATAACCCCATCAAAATTCCGCGGTCTATGTGACCTATATAGTGCTTTCCCCATGGACATACAATTATGCAGTATAGTCATCGTATTTGAAACTTCTAATCTACAACAAAAATTAGTGGACAACTATTCTATAGAGCTGGTTTGTTCCTTATAGTAGCAACTTCCGCATAGAGATTCATAGGTTACTTCTTGGGAGCCATCGATAGCTACTTGATCACCTTCAAAAACAAACTTATCGTTCACTTTTCTTGCATTCATCATAGCTTTTTTACCGCAACGACAGATAGTTTTTAGCTCTTCTAGACTATGTGCTAATGCAAACAATCTTTCGCTTGCAGGGAATAGTTTAGTTTGGAAATCTGTTCGAAGCCCGTAGCAGATTACTGGTATGTTGTCTTTAACAGTTAGTTCAAATAACTCATCAACTTGTCGCTGTGTTAGGAATTGAGCCTCATCAACCAAAACACAGTTGACTTTATCTTTCCAATTTAAAACAGCTTCTCTCATATTCAATGATTCTTCAGCAAGAATATCGACTTGACGATCAATGCCAATTCTTGCAATGACTTTATCATCACCTTTACTATCAACTTTGGGTTTAACGAGCATAACGTTCATTCCGCGCTCTTCATAATTATGAGCAACTTGTAATATAGCGGTACTCTTGCCGCTATTCATTGCTCCATATCTAAAAAACAATTTAGCCACTTAAAACTCCAGTTTTTAAAGAGCGGCCTCTAGAGCTGCCCACTCAACATCAACCGTCTCGTCTTCTGGTACGTTAATACTCACCTGATCGCCAGGTTTTGCTTTGAAGTAAGTGACGCTAGCTAATAGTACACGGTACTCTTTCTTGCCGACGTTGACGAAATAGTGACCTTCTTTTTGTTCAAGTCCGCCAACAAGTTGTTTACGTGGAATAGGACCAATTTGCTTATACATGAACGATCCATCTTCAGAAATGCTCAGTTTAAGGATGTCACCCTGAACTAGTTTGGATTTACTTGCATAGTTTGCTGGTACTGGGTACATTTTACCGTCGCCGCCAACCATGTTTTGGCCATCGAATACACCTTCAACGATTTTACCGATGTTTTCTTCAGTATTTATCTTTGTCGCTATAGGATCGTCACCAATTAAACTAATCAACAACTCTTTTGCCGCTGCTAGTGATGTCTCTGCTTCTTCTATTAATGCTTTTAAGCGTTTTGCTTGTTTGTCTGGTAGGTCTGGCATCTCGCACTGCCCTCACTTTTCTCTTTGTCTCTTTTTTTAAATATATTAACTCTACTTCAAACTATCACGAACTCAAGAACAAGTCAAAATGTTAAATAAGTTATTTCTGTGGATAACTATGCTTTAATAGTTTTTAAAACATCATTAGATGGACTTGTCACCTGGATTAACTTTATATTTTGAGTAATTTTTTTAATCTCTTGTTTGATGTCTTCTACAGAAAAAGATTGCACTATATCGACGAATTTTGAAGGAATAAAAACTCCTTCATATTCGGTTTGGACAGAGTTGACTATAGTATTTGCAGAATCTATTGTGTTAGCTTCAACATCTAGCGCCCCACTGTAGCGTATATTATTGATTTTATTTTGTATTAATACAGTGTCATCGTAGGCAAGTGTAGGTATTTTTTTAAGTTCTTCGATACACTTATTTGCAAGTTCGCCTGCTACACTAGAAAAAAGAGTTAAAGATTGATAATTTTCATTCGATCCAAAGTTCCTATTATTCAAATAACTAACATTACAGCCAGCATCATACGCCAAAACTAAATTCTGTCGTATATGTTCGTGAGCCTTAGCGCGCATTACATTCGTTGCAGTAACTTCAAGCAAATAGGTTCTATAGTCTATCGGTTCACTCAGCTTATAACAAAGCTTTATGTACGTTTGAGATTGTATATCAAGTTCATTTTTTTGAAGCGATAAAACAGTTTTGTGTTCTAACCAATTCAGATTAACTTCTGTTGGCTTGCTGTTAGCTAACCTTTTAACACTTTTAGTGTAGTGTTTCACTCGCTCTAATTGCTTTTCAGTAGATTCATTTGAACAGACGACAATCAACGTATTTCCTGGGCGATATTGTGCTTGATGGAACGCTGTAAGGTCTTTATGCGTCACATTTTCAATTTGCTCTATGGTTCCAGTGACTAACCTAGCAAACTTCTCACCACCTAAAGCCGTCCACTGTTTCTGATTTGCCGTAATACCTGGAGAATATTGTACAGATCTTGCCTCGTCTATAACAGCAGCTCTTTCCTTCTCTAGGCATTCTTCGGTTAACAGAGGATAGAATGCTATCTGTGTTGCCAACTCAAGTACTGACTCTAGTTCTGGGCCATCGGTAGAAAAGACCGTTTCCGTTTGGTTAGTGTAAGCATTTTTATAAACAGCATTTATGTCTGCAAATGAATTAAGTGCTTTTTGTGAGGGGAATTTTTTGGTTCCTTGAAAACAAATATGTTCGAAAAAATGAGCGGAAGCTGGAACTATTTCATGCAATGATCCTGCAAATACTTCTATTCTAACAGATGATGTTTTAAAATTTTCTTTATGAAAACATAAAACTCTTAGTCCATTATTGAGTTCTATTAATTTACCATTATCCATGAACTAAAGTGTAACATGTTCGTCGTAAATTGAATTACTGATGCACAAAAAACCGCTTCGATTTTAATCTAAGCGGTTTTTTATCTAAAATCTAGAATCTAAATTCTAAAAATCTTATTGTTACGCTAGTTCTACTGTTGCGCCAGCAGCTTCTAGAGCTGTTTTAGCTTTTTCAGCATCTTCTTTAGGAGCTTTTTCTAGTACTGGTTTAGGAGCACCATCAACGATAGCTTTTGCTTCACCAAGACCGAGGCCTGTGATGTCTTTAACAGCTTTGATAACTGCTACTTTTTGAGCACCAGCGTCTTTAAGAATAACGTCGTATTCGCTCTTTGCGTCTTCTGCATCAGCACCGCCATCAGCAGCAGGACCTGCAACTGCAACTGCAGCAGCAGCTGGTTCGATGTTATATTCATCTTTTAGTATTGTCTGTAGTTCGTTTACTTCTAGAACGGTTAAACCGACTAGTTGTTCTGCAAATTTTTTCAAATCTGTTGCCATAATATTAAATTTCCTTCGTTAATTATATTTGAGTGAGCTATTTTAGCTATCAACTATTAGATATCAGTTATACAAAGCCTACGCTTTGCTTGCAGCGACTGCATCAAGCAAGCCGTGTAAGTTTCCTTTTAATCCACTCATCACACCATTTACAGGTGATTTAAGCGTGTTTATTACAGTCGCAATCATTACTTCACGTGATGGAAGTTGTGCGAGTGCTTTAACTTCGTCAGCACCAAGAGATTTTCCGGTTGCATCAAATGCACCGATAAACTCTAGTTGTTTCTCGCTTTTGGCTATTTCATAAATAACCTGAGCAGGTGCGACTTCGTCATCAGCGTTGAAAGCATACATAAGCATTCCCTGCATTGCGCTTGTATCAACGTCTTTGTGTGTGTCAGTGCTTTCGAAAGCTTTTTGAACCAAACGGTTCTTCACTACTTTAACAACAGTGCCGTTTTCTTCTGCTTTCGCTCGAAGTTGTTGCATCGCTTTTACAGTAGTACCTTCGTATTTAACGACAACAGTCATTTTCGCTGAACCTAGTAGTTCGGTAAGCTCTTTGACTATTTCGTTCTTCTTTTCTTTGGTTAATGCCATTTAATATTCCGCTTCGCTACTCAAGACAAAACCTATGGTTTTTTCTTAGGCGCGCGGTAGAGTCGAATGAATCTTCTCTTCCGGCTGCTCTTTTTCCTATTGGCTACAAGAGCTGCAGTAAAGCATCCTTCCTTTGTCATTAGTTTTTTCACTAATCTATCGACCTATTTTAGTGATTTGTTACCGAGAAATAAAAAACGTCTCCTTGGGTTAATCCAGAAGACGCATCCTAGTGCTCGAATACAATTATGATTATTGCTAATCATATCGCCTCGGTGGCACAATTAAGCCTTATTCTATGGCAGCCACTGTCTTCGGTAACAAAACAATTATAACATATGCAGATAGTTGACTCAACAAGTGTTTTTAATCATGTAAGTAGCTTTATTCTACGATCCCAACACCTAAGCGCCCCAATGAATGTACTGCTTCAGTTCGTAGCGTAGTCTCACGAGCTCCAATAGGGTTAATTGAATCAACAGTTTCTACTACTTGAGCTAAAATAGTTGCTGCCACTTCTGCACCAGGTAATCCAACCCAATCATCTGTAGCTAATTCAACGCCATGTGTCTGCAAGAATTGACGATAACGGCCCCCAGAACGCATCACGCTAGTAATAATCCTTCCTTGATCTTGTTTCGATGTAGGGACAATTGCCTCTCCGATTTCTGTAAATTCTACTGGACTCATTATTCGTCTCCTCTGGTTATGTTTTTTGATTCAATATCCATTTTTCTGTAAAACTCTACTACTTCTCTTTTTGGTCGAACGACGTTATGTGCGTATACCCACTGATCGTTCTGTTCTTTCCACTTCCGCATGTCTTTTTCGAAATCAATTAGCTGGATTTCTCTTTGTTCATCAGTTAAGCCATCAAACGAATGACCTGCTTCTGAAGCTCCTTCATCAAAACCTAATCTTTTATACGAGTGTCCTGATCTATTGCTCCAATCCTGTGTACAACCATCCACCTCTTCATTACTCGGTGTGAGTGGCCGCATATCTGCATTAACAAACATATCTATTTCCTTTCTACAAATTAAAAAAACTTCCTTTTGGTTGGAAGTCTACTTTTGTTTGGACTGTGATTGCGTTATTTAAACGCGAGACTTACAACCATGCTTTGAGCACAGCCCATTGAGGCTAACGAGAATGAGGGTGTCGTTTTGCATGTATGTTGTCATTGTTAATACAGTATACAGCAATCTCGTTGAAATAAAAGTCTATATAACTCTTGACATAGTAAGCATAACTATGATATAATATACAGTTGAGATGAGTGAATTACAACAACTAGAACCTGCTTTTGATGCGATAGAGCAACATCCTGAAGTACCAACCATAGACCAAGCAATAGCTAGTGTTGATGATGTTATGCTGGCTTTAGTTAATGGGGACACACATAATCGAGACTACGCTCATCCTAGAAGAGTCAGCACGCTACTAGAACAGTATGGTCCATCAATTTTTCCAAAAGAATCAATTCTTGCAGCAATTTTACATGATATTCCTGATAGAGATGGAAAATCTGATGCATTTTACAATTCTTTATATACTTTTTTTGAATCGGTTGATCCAAGTACTCAGGAGTATGTGTCAGCCTTAGTGAACGATATGGATGATATCGAGCACCAAGCAGAAGGCTATAGACGCAGTGCAAGTTCTACTATTTCGGCTGGAAGCTCATTTGAAGGAAATAAAGAGCTAGAAGCTAAATTTATTAATGCAATTCAAAATGGTGAAAAAGATGCTTTGCCTGAAGAATTTTGGCTCGTGCCTTCAGGTATATGTAATCCAAAAGAAATGCTGACGTTACTAAAAAACGTAAATCTTGAATCGGTAGTTATTAAGGCACTGGAAATATTAGATAATCTTCGAAACCCACCTAAAAGAGACGCAGCTCTGTTACAGGATGTATTTGAAGCTGAATATTTTTACGCTCCTCTTTGTGAGATACTTGGTTATGATGGTATCGCTATGTCGTTAACTGATCAAGCGTGGACAACAAGATTAGAAAAGTCTGGCAATGGAGATAAGCTTGTTGCAGCAGATGTAATTCTACGCGGTATTGACGATGAAGCTATATATGGAATTTATGAAAAATTACACCTTAAAGATGGGTTTGAGCTTGAACATGTAGTAACTGATCCTGACAGGAAAATCGGGGATGCACTTCTAGCGTTAGACCTAGGAAATCAGTCTTTAGATCACCTTGTTACTGTGTGGAGGCTAAAATCAAAAGCATCAATTGCGAGAAAACTACTTACCGACACATATAAGAGTGCTAATATTGCAGATATATTTGCAACTACAATAATTACAGATACCTTAGAACAAACAGGTCAAGTTTTCAAACGAATGAAGAGTTTGACTCAAATTGATGGAGTTGATGCTACTATAGCAGCTTCAAAAAATAGTAGTAGGTATGTAAAAGGTTCGCAGAAGTTTATCAGACAAGCAACTGCGCTAAGTGGCTATTCCGAAAACATCGAGACAGAAACTGGTTTATTTGATTTTGAAGTTGCCAAACAGACAATTGTTGTTCAAACTACTAATGCAATCGGGGAGAGGATTGCTGTACCAGTTGAGATTCAAGTTCTAACAAAAGATGCTCGTAACGATAGCAGACTCGGTTTGTCGGCTCATATTCTATATAAACTACGTAAAGCAGGGTTGGATTTTGACCTAAAAGATACTATAACTTCTCTTGCTTCAATTCATGATAGAAAAACCCGACTTAAATCAACAACGGTTGAAATAAATGGTCAATCAAGAAACAGACTTAAAGTAAAAGCTGAAAATATTGGTAATATAGCTGTATTTGGTCAACCTGTAGTGGCTTAGTTACATATTTTCTAATTTAAACTGCGTGGCGCGTTCAGCTGCTAGCCTTGTTAATTCTGGATCTTCATCTTGGTTGACGAATTTCATAGCCGCGCCAAGTAGTGGGTGTTTTTCAGATAGTTTTTCATGCATTTCTCTTACTAGCTTACGGTAGCCCGGATGTCCGTGCGGCGTTGTGCGTAGTTCATTAAAATGGAACGATTGACGAGCATTCATGGTGATTTTCCAACGCATTTTATGACCAAGTAGTGTCGCATACTGTGCTTCTTTTTCAAATCCAGCAGATACGAGAATGCTGTGCAACTTTAAGCTAAGATCAAAACAGTGTTGAAACTTCTCCGTTTGGCCTGCTTCTTCGACGAGCTCAGGCACATCGTAGCCATATCGTGGTGTCAAATCTTGCCACGTTAGGTCGTCGACCATTCTATGGCGCTGTAAGTCACGAAATATACCGTAATCGCAGACAAGATCCCATGAATAATGAGCTTTTTCGATAGCACGCCCAGGTTTATGTCGTCTGTTTAATCGCTCACCCATATAAGCCTGAAATACTTTTTCTTTCTCACTGTAGTCCCAAGTATTCACTGCCTTTTGGATATCTCGAAGTGATAAATTGCTGTGCTCATATAACATGTCAGGCACAAGATCGAGCTCGTTTTTCGGCCAGTAGTTAATAAGATCAACCGCTTGCGAAGTAGAGGTGTGCGTTGCTGGCAACATCCTACTGGCGAGTTCTCTCACAGACGAACGAGTAGTAGCAGTATAGGCAACTGTCGCACCACCACGCTCTGGCTTATCTGCACGCTCTAAGAAAGTACTTAATACTTTTCGGCCTTCTCGGAGCATCTTTTCGCCCGTTTCGCGCGATTCTGGTAGTTCGTCGCTCAATAAATGCATGATGAGGCTCTCTAGTGCTTGCCCTGATGCAAATATACCGACAGTTGACTTGGTAGATACAGGCAAGACAGAGCGTATTGCGTCACAAGCTTGCGCTTTAGTAGCACCCTTCCATGCAAAATCTCGCTCATCTTTAGGAGTGTTAGAGTTATTTCGAACGTATTCAGTTAACTCCCGCACCATTTCTGAATAGGTATCAAATATCTCATCGTTAATTTCGACGTATGACTGTAGTGTTTTCTTATCAAAATGTGACGGTACAACGTACTTATAATTACCGTTTTCATCTTTTTGGTCAAAGAATATGTAGCGAGTTGATTGCTCTAAATATGATGCGAGTCTTCCCCATTCTAGCTTCTTAGTGAGCAGATTGCTTGCTCCTTCTACCACAACATGTTGTCCAACGAGTTGCTGTACTGAGTCATCACCGTAGGCAGTAATAACACGGCGGAGTAGCGCATCATCCTTTTTAGTCGCAGCATTGGCAAATTCATCAAGTATCGTGATGCGCATATCGTCAGCTCGTCGACTGAGCCTCGCCATGGCAGCTGCGATCGTTATAGGGCTCATTGCATCACTAAACGCATAGACGTTGTCATCTGTATTGGTCACCGCACCTTTTAAGAATGCCTTGCCGGCTTCAGTCATTGACGGATTACCAAGTGCGTCTTTGCCGACATATGGAGCGTGGCTGTCTGCGCCTTTGCTTAAGGAGCCTTTTTCACTATTTGGCTGGGGTAAAAAAGGTTCGACGGTCCCCCACACTAAATCGTGTATTTGCTCTCTAGTGAGTAGTTGTTTGTTGCGCACGCAGTCGACTCTGTAGAAGTCTTTTGGAAACAAAGCGCATAGGTCATCATAGACGTCCACCGATCGTTTAAGATGACTGAGGTTTGTTTCGTGAATATCTTTGTCTCGCTCTGGGTTTGCAGCTGCTCTTTCGTCAAGTAATGCTTTGCTTGTATCAGCATCAACGCGTAGTACGACACTCACTGTTGGTCGAGGGATTCCAAGCATTTGGTACTCAAGGTTATCTAACCAAATAAAATAACCTCTTCGTTCTTCCGGATGATCGAACTTCGTGCCTTGATGCGCCATATTACTGCCAGTAAACCTGTTTGCGAGTACTATTTTCCCGTCTGCTAGTGCACGGGCAATGGCATCCTTCGCCGCATAACGATCAAGCGCGTAGAAGACACTTGCGGTATACGGGCCAACTTGGTCGGCCTCACCGTATTTACCTGCAAGGTATTCGCGAACATAGAAACTAGACTCTTGATCATACTGCGGAAAGTCAAAGGTCACGACATCATAGCCTTCTTTGGCGAGTTTTTCAGCGAGCATGGTGAACTGAGTTGTTTTACCACTTGCATCAGTTCCTTCAATAACAAAGAATTTACCGTTTGTTTGCTTTGCTGTATCGCTCATAGTGACTCCGGCTTTCTTCGTTTATCTTTATAGCCTCGCGGCAACATATGTTCGGGGCGCCAATCTTGCATGAGTTTGGTGAGATCATTGTCAGTATCGCTCTGGTATTTGCCACTGATCTGTTTGTATTGTCCGTCAACAGGGCCAGTATGATAAAACACAATTTGTGCTATTCGCTCACCGACGGGCAACACTACACTATGATGCTGATTCATATTATAAATTTCCATTGTCCACCGATTGATATAGCCAGGATCTCCCCAGCCCGCGTCTAAACAAACAGCAACGCCATTCCGTCCCCAAGTACTTCTCGCTTGCATTGTGCTTGTTCCGGGTGCTTTTATACCTATGAATTCGTGTGTATGAGCAAGTATTCGTTCCCCTGGTGCGAGCACAATGATTGGATGTTCGGGCGGGATGCCAGCAAACATTTTGCGTCCATTCTTCTCAGCCCATATTTCATGTGTTTCGGCGTTCAGCGCACCATCAAAATAATTCTTAACGTCTCCTTCGTCGAAAGGATTATAGAAGCCACCGTTACTATTCTTTTCCGTTCGGTAATACCAGTGGCCAAGTGTGACGTCTATGCTACTTCCTGCAATATGCTCTTCAATATAAGGGTGAAATACAATATGCCCGCGCTCAATAGCGGATTTAATTTGTATGTTGCTATACACACCAGACGCTTCGCTAACCGCTACAGGTGGTGTACTAGACGCTACCTGTGGTGGCATAGCCGGTGGCTGGGTGAAAGCTTGCGAGCTTCCTTCATCCATGTAGCTATAGTTTAGTATTTTTCACTCGGCAACCGCAACCATAAGCACTAATAAAACGCCGTAGTTTTTACACTCGATAATTACCTGACAGCACCCACTCACATATGTCAGTCATACTATTATCGATTAGCCCTTTTTCGTTCATAGTTCGTATTTCTTCTAGAGTAAACCAGTCTATTTGTTTAGACTCGCCTTCTGCAGGGTTTATTTCCGTTGTATGAGATTGAATTATATAGGGGATATCAATATGTTTATGACCGCTATCAGCATAATTGTAGATGAATAGCCCAAACCCAAGCGGCAGACTAACAGTTCCGCGGGGTTGCAACCTCGTACCGGTCTCTATAATTGTGTATTGATCTTTCTTCAGCCCCGCTTCTTCTTCGATCTCTCGTTCCAATGCTTCAATAGGGTGTTCATCAAGCTCAATATGACCACCAAGCTGATTCCAGCATTTCAGTTTACGGTGATAGTGGAGCAGCAGCTTTTTTTCAGTCGGATGCAGTATCAAAAAACTTACCGTAAAATCGTATAATTCATGAATGTGTGCCATAGTTACGCTACCTCTCTCGTGCTATCAATTTGTATAAAGTGTTCAGGATTTGTTCGTCTTGCTAGAGCTTCGACTGCATCGAGCGCGTCCATAGTTAAATTACTGGTAGGGTTCATTTCAGCATGTGTGGTTAAAAAGTCAAACGCAACCATTGGTTCTTCCCAAAATGTCTGACCATTAAAAAATCTGAAATCACGATGTGGTTCAATCGGTTCTGTTGCTTTAATTCCTACTATAGTCGGTATCTGCGTAACCGTAGTATGTTGTACGCCTTCATGATCTGAAGAAAAGGATTTAACTAGACCAAGTGGCTCAATGTTTAGCATATTAGGAGTGAGTTTGTTGGTTAATACTTCATTAGAGACAAAGTTCCGTATAGTGCGCTCAAAACGTGTTGCTCTCCCAAGCTTCCGTCGTTGCTGTTGAGGAAGTGCAATAGCGTTCTTTTCATCCCCTTTTATTGTAGGATCTGCAAAAACAGCATCTACTGTCGACATATCTCGTAAAAGTACTTTACCAGCACATACAATCAGCAGAGGAAAATGTACCCTATGTACCCTTTCGCTAGCAATAGCACGCTCCAAGTAAAAATCGACGCCTTCAGTCATAGGCTGATAGGGAGTATACATAGCAACAATATACTATGTATTGTAAGTAAGATGAACTTAAAGTTCTGAAGAAGCGATTCGGATGCTTGGACCCATTGTTGAGCTCATATAGATTGAGGTAACGTAGTTGCCTTTTATAGAGCTTGGTTTAGCCGCTTTTAAGCTCGCAAACACTGATTGCACATTCTGCATTAGTTTTTCTGTTCCAAAGCTCACTTTACCCACGCCGAGGTGGACGATTCCGGTTTCATCGACTCTTACTTCGACTTTACCAGCTCGCGCCTGTTCAACGGCTTTAGCGACGTCTGTCGTGACCGTTCCGCTCTTAGGGTTAGGCATAAGTCCTTTTGGACCGAGAATTCTTGCGTATTTACCAAGCTTTACCATAACTGTCGGAGTCGCAATCAATACGTCGAAGTCAACGACTCCTTTGTCTAGTTGTTGCAAGAACTCATCAGCTCCAGCGATGTCAGCTCCGGCTTTTTTAGCTGCAGCAACGTCATCAGGCTCACCGAAAACGGCAACTTGAATTGTTTTACCTGTTCCTGCAGGCAATACGATGTTTTCTCGAATGTTTTGATCAGCGTGCTTAGGATCGACGTTTAGTCTGACGTGTAGTTCTACCGTGCTATCAAACTTCGTTGTAGCAGTTTTAATAGCCAGCTCAGTTGCTTCTTTGATGCTGTATTCTTTAGACTTCTCTACTAATTTTGCTGCTTCTCGTAGTTTTTTGCCAGCGCGTTCTATTTTTGGTCGAGCAGGAGTTACAGGAGCTTTTGGTTTAGCTTCATCTTCGGTTGTGTCTGTACCAGCTTTCTTCTCTTCTTTAGCTGCTTTTTCATCTGCTTCTGCTAGAGCTTTAGCTGAGCGCTTTCCTGCTTTAGCAACCTTTACTTCGTCTGTAGGATCAGTTGCATCTGTCGACTCAACTGCTTCTTCTGCTACTGCTTTAATAGTTGGCTCACCTTTTTCAGCGCGAGCATCTAATAGTGCTGATTCAATCTCTTTAATAGTATCCTTTTCAGACACGTCTAGGTTTAGTGTCTTTGCTTCTTGTAGTAGTTCGGCTTTTTTAGCCATAATTGGTCCTCTCGTGGTGCAATCGGTCTTATAGACCTCCCACAAATTACTTAATTAACTTATATCTCTATTGTAACTGCTCTTGATAAACCTAACAAAGCATTATTAGCATCTGGACCTAAATATCCACCCGCTAATAGGAATTCTGATTGGTCTACTGGAGCAAAGAAAGCTTCTGAAACATTTGGGTCTAAATCGTTGATGGCCAACGCCGTAAGTGCTGTAATACTTGCGAGGTTTGATCCTACTGAATCCCTTAAACCCATAGAGTCCTCGTCGCCAGAATCTACCAAATGTAGAATACGCCTAATAGCACCGACTGCATCAGCAATACTATGTCCTACATGCGAAACATCTCTATTTAAAGTTTCAACCGCATTTCTCTCAAGAGTCCGCGGTGAATCAATAGTAGTTGGTGTCTCAAGAGCCATTTTAGCCTTCGATCTCCACACCCATACTTCGTGCAGTTCCTGCAACCATTTTCTTCACTGATTCTAGTCTTGCAGTATTCATATCTTTCATCTTAGTCTCTGCGATTTCAGTCACTTGAGCATCAGTCAGCTTCTTCTCAACTTTATCTTTATTCGGCGTGCCTGAACCTTTTTTGATATTCAACGCTTTTCGGATTAGATCATCAGTTGGTGTACCAACGACTCTCCAGCTCATAGACTTGTCATCATGAATAAAGATGTGCACAGTGATGTCTTGCCCCATCATATCTTTGGTTTGCTCGTTGAATGGTGTGATGAAGTCCATCATGTTGACGCCGTATTGACCGAGTGTTGAGCCCACAGGAGGAGCAGCAGATGCTTGTCCGCCTTTAAGTTTCATTTTTAGTGTTGATTTAACTGGTTTACCAGCCATGTGTTTTCTCCTTAAATAACACCGAGTTTGAAGCTCTCGGGTGTAATATGTGCGTAACTTGAGGTATATATTACTACAAAGTAGATCTAATGTCCAGCAGCCAGCATGAATCTAGATCTTATATCTTGAGAAGAAACCTGACCTGCGTGAGCTAGGAGCTCCTCAGATAGCGGGTTATCAACTCTAGGATGAGCGTCAGCAAGCATACCCAATAGACTCAAAGAAGTAAAAGGGTCTTCATAACATCCTGCTAAAGCTAAGTTAGATAACCTACTTTTAATTCGGATGACAGCTTCAGCAGGTGTATCTGCTGCAAGTGCTTTGTAAGCTTACCTTCGATCTTGCTCGGTAAACATGCCTTCAATTGTTTCACCTCCAATAGGAATAACCCCGTTGGGTGATTGGCCTACATACATATTTCTCGGTATTGAAGACATAATTATATCCTTAGCTTTTCTTAACCTGTAGCCCGTCAAGTTCAACCGGTGTTTCACGTCCGAACATATTGACGAGAACTTTGAGTTTTCCTTTAGCTGGATCAATTTCATTAATAGCACCATCGAAGCCTTTGAACGGACCGTCGATAATGTTGACAATTTCTCCAACTTTGAAATCGATCTTGTGCTTTGGATCTTCTTTACCCATTCGTTTCATGATCTTTTCAATCTCGTCGTCTTCAACTGGGCTAGGATCATTGCCAGAACCGACAAAACCAGTAACAGATGGAGTGTTACGTACGATGTACCAAGCGTCTTCTGACAGTTTCATGTGCACGAGCACGTAGCCTTGGAATATTTTCTTCTCAACGACTTTTCGTTTACCGTTTTTGATTTCAATCATCTTCTCTTTAGGTACTAATACCTGAAAGATCTTGTCCTTCATGTCTAGGGACTCAGCACGTTGCCGAATTGATTCTGCAACTTTTTCTTCATAGCCGCTATAGGTATGAATCGCGTACCATTGTTTACTAGTGTCGTATCGTTTACTCATTATTTTTCCTTACAATATTATTGTTCTAAATAGTTTTTCGAGTCCAAAATCAAGCACTGCGATGAATAGTCCCATTGTTAGCGCAAAAACAAACACTGCGAAGACAAGCTTCCATGTTTCTCTACGTCCAGGCCACGTGACGAACTTTAGTTCACCAAGTGATTTTGTGAAATAGGACGGAGTTGCTTTTCTGCTCTTCATAAAGAACCCTGCGTCTTCTTTCTGCGGGATGACATGAAACTCTGTCTTTAATGCAGCGCGCGCTTTTCCAACTGGCTTCGCTGCATTTTCAGCAGCTTTACGTATGCGCTTCGGCTTATCTTTTGCTTCTGCAGCCTTAAGGTTACGCTCTCTTAAACTTGTTTTTGGCTTTTTAGCCTTCTCATCTGTTTTTTTACTATCTTTAGCCACTTGCTTTTCCTCTCAAATTAAAAAGTCTGAGTTTCCTCAGACGTCAATAGCAACAGTATATCATTGGCAAGAGTACTTATCAATAACTATACTTGAGTAGTTATGAAATCTATTATCAATTCTTGATGTGGTAGCCAAGCTTCGTTTATCATGGTAGCCCCTTGTTCGTTTCTTGTTGTCCAGACATGCAGAGGATTAATTGGCCTACCAACCTCTAAAGTTACGTGTGCATTTCGATAGTAAAAAGAATTCTGTGATGAATATTGACCTCTTAGCATTGTTGGATCGTTACTAAATAATGGTTTACGGTTGTGGGCTTCGTCTCCGGCTTCTACTTTGAGTGGCCTCACATCTATTGGTGATCCATCAAGCATTCGAAATGAGTACTGTCTTTTCTTATAATTTGGATCCGGTCTCTGGCCTTTTTCAACTGCAATTCGTAATAATGCACTACCTGCTATAAAAATCCGATTCTGAACAGGAATTGTAAGATCATTAAGGCAATCTATTGTATTCATTTGTTTTATTATAAACTCTCCTAAAACAAACTAAAAGCAGTAGCATTTCGTAGCTACCCCAACTACTATTTACCAAAGCCCAACTACTAACTTAGTAGACGAGCAGTTTTAGGGGATTATCGTAGCAGTAGATCTTAACTGTGTCGCTTGCGTGCTTTCTAAATGCATAAGTCGTGTACGCTTGCTTTAGAGAGCTTAAACTGTCCAGTTTTCAGTTATTAGGAACTGTAGTAGGTGCTGGTAGTAACAGCACGTATAGTAGAAAAAGAACTAGCTTGATTATAAATTAGGGAAGTATATGGTAAATGTTGAGCCTTTACCGAGTTCAGAGTCCAAACTAATCTCTGCTTTCGCTAACTGAGCGAGCTTGCGCGTGACGTGCAGCCCGAGTCCGGTGCCATTTTGTTGTCGAGTATGGTAATCTTCGCTCCTGAAGAATTTATCGAACACTCTTGCTTGATCACCTTTACTGATGCCAATACCAGTATCACTGACGGCGAATTCAACACCATCTTTCTTCTGCTTGGCATGGATGGTGACACTACCTTCTTCTGTGTATTTGATTGAGTTAGTGATGAAGTTCTGCATAATTTCTTGGACGTACAGTCTAGAACTGCGCAACAACGCTAGCTCAGGATCAATATCAGCGTAAAGTTTAAGGCCTTTTCGTTCAGCGTCAGCGGAGTAGAGTGATAGTAGATGTTCAACGAAATCATGTGCATTAATATCTTCTATATTTTCTTCTAGTACGCCTCGCTCAGCTCGAGAAAGTGTTGATAAGTCGTTTATCATATCCTCTAAGAAAACTGTTTGCTTGTGGGCATTATCAAGTGCGTCTTTTACTTTCTCAAGATCACCGGTCTTTTCTGCAATAAACTGCGCATTGCTGACGGCGCCTTCTGTGATAGCAACTGGAGTACGTAGTTCGTGACTTATAACTGATATAAACTCATCACGCTCTTCTTCGAGTGATTTCTCCCGAGTGATGTCTCGGATGATCAACACAAAGCCTTTTTCACCTTCTTTTCCGTAGCCGAGATGAACCGGAGAGATACTTAAATAGACGCTAACAACGCTGTCGTCTGTATATTTTATTTTGTAGTCTCTAGATATAATCTGCACTTTAGTATCTAGCACGATACTTCTCGTATCGAGCGGATCGTTTCGTTCGTTTGTTAGCTTCAGAACTCGCTCTATTCCGTCGCCTTTTTGGATGGCGTTTACGTCTAGTACAGATAGTGCAGCGCCGTTGTATAAAGCAATGTTGCCCTTTTCATCAATCGCGATAACACCGTCAGCCATACTATTGACGAGGCTTTCGAGCCTTTGGTGCTCAAGCTCAGCGTCAGCGCTCAATTTTTTCTTTACTTTGCTAACTGTTTTAGGAAGTACTTTATTTTTTTTTGTAGCCATTAGCATAATTGTATCAGAACATTGTCACGATAACGTCGGTTGGGGTGTTTTTAAGCGATTTTCTTAGATCTTTATAGTGAGGACTCAGCATCATAACTAAATCCCAGAATGACTTTTGATGGTGGTGATGTATGGTGTGGGCGAGTTCGTGACAGATCACATAATCTATTAGCGTCCAGTCTAGTTGTATTAAATAGCTGTTAAGGGTGATGTTACCGTGATTATCACAGGCTCCCCAACGACTTTTAAGTTTTTTTATCGAGCAAGATTTATAACTGATATTTTTTTGCTTTGCTATAGTAGCAAGTCTCTGAGGTAAAAGAATTTTTGCTTGTTTAATGAGAGCTTTATCGCAAGCCGACTTGATAATTTTTTGCGCCTCTGACGAATTCATATCAACCGTTTCAGGCAGTGTCACAATTATTCCCGTGTCAGTTATAGTCGTATGATGTCGTGCAGCAGCTGTAGACCTCACTACTAGTCTATGGTTTTTGCCGATATGCGCATTTTGCGGGATGTGATTTGGTTTTTTCTGGTGTTTCTGTATCCAGCTAACTTTGCTCGTCACAAATTGCCGCGCAAATAACTCCGGAACACCATACGGGACAGACACTCGCACTTGTCCATCACTTTTTATCGATAGACGCAAACTCTTCGTTCCCTTTCGACGGGCAAGAACAACAGGTTGGCTTAAGCCCTCAATAGTTATTGTTTTGAGCATAATTGCAATTATCTAATAGAGATGTTTCGTCGACTCATGTCTACTCGACCATTGGTCATTCGAGGGACGAGATTGACGAGCCCCGGCATTGCAACTTTAGTCTGTGCGTTTTGGGTGTCAATGTAACCCATTTCCATAAGTTTCTTGAAGAACGCTGTTTGTTGACTAGGATAAGTGTGTTTACCGCTCACTACAACATAATCTTCAAGTTGCGGGTGTTGCATATGGCTAATGTATCTCTTATAGACATCGTGCGTGTATTCCGTTGCGTACTTATCATCAGCTTTGCGTCTGTCTCGATTTTGAGTTCGATCAAATGCGGTGTCTGCATCCATTTGGAACCAAACAACTATAGTTTTAGCGTTCTTTTTTCTTGCCATTTCTCGCAGAGCAGATCTTTGTCCTTTACGCATAGCATTCATGTCATAGATAACATTGATTCCTGCAGATAAGAATTCTTCGCTCATATACTGCATGAGCTGCGTTACGATAGCGTTTTCTTGTCGATCATATTGTGGGTCATCAAACAGTTCGTAGCGGATTCTATCGCCGTGCACATGAGCTGACGCCAAGTTCTCTGATAGTTGTCTAGAGAAATGAGTCTTACCCGCTCCTGGAAAACCATAGAGAAGCACGAGTAACGGTTTATTGGTCTGAACTTTTGCTGACATATTAGTATTATTTATAACAGATGAGTAGCGATGATTCAATCAACGAGGTGATATTCTACGGCGGATTAAAACGACCAAAACGATGGATAGTCCTGCAATCATCACTACGAACGGATAGAAAAAAGTAAGAAACGATATCGAGTTAAGCGCGAATAATGAGATGAAGTTTCGTAATGAATTCACAAAAAACGTAACTGGGGTTTCTTCGTTTGGTTTTTTAAATGCCTTGATAAATGTGAGTGCAAACCCTATTAGTGCTGCTACTACCGCCATCAGTGTAGAAATAACGTAATTTTCAGAAACCAACAGCACAAGAACTGCAAAAACAGCAATTGTTAGAAGCAATTTGTCTAGTTGGGTTAGTTTCCGTTGGCCATGCTTTATTGAAACGATGAAAATACTAAAGCAACCCACTACAGTTATGCCAGTATTCCAAGCACCTGGGCCTGCGTTATCACTGAGCTGGCCGACGAACCCTACTCCAGCTAAAATACTCCATATAAGCCATGAGTACATATGAGGCTTGACGCCGTGCCTGTAAACTCTATGTATATAGTACCCATATGATGGAACAGCTAACAATAGCGGGATAAAGCCAAGTATTGTTTTTGTATCCATCCATGAATAGTAACAAAGAAAGAGATTTTTATTGCCAAATTGCACTACAAGGCTATTGCAACTGATTTTACTAAACGGGATCAATAATCGTTTGCATGCGCGGTGGCTGTACTCGTTCCGCTTCAGCTGCACGTTGTCTAGCTATGGTTTCAGCAGTACTCTCCCTATCAATACTTCCATCTGCTGCAAAGCGCACCCAATGAGCTGATCCGTCATAACTCGGATGATACATATCATCTGGTATTACTTGTGTTGGTTCCGTAGCATTAACGCGTTGCTGCTCGTCGAAAATTTCCATTAAACAAACTATACTATGATGTACATATATTTACAATATATTGCTCATAGGACTTTAATTTGTGAGTTAATGAAGAAAATTGTAAACTGTTAACGACTACTAAATATTAGCAACGAAGGGGTGTAGCTCAATTGATAGAGTGAAGACTGCCAGCGGCAGTATGCAAGGTCGGAGCACCTGCGCACATTAGCGCCAGATGTGAGACGTGCCGACGGCTGATTTGGAATTCATTTCAAGTAAGACCGTGGGGTGGTCTCCAAAACCAGGTGTTGCAGGTGAGATATGCCTGAAGCATATTGCAAGAGAACCTTTCTGATTAACAACTTGTTGATAGTAACGAAAGTTCTAAGCATACAGAATGTGGGCAAGCTTGCCTCGCACCGAATTCATTCTGGTGCTGGGTCCTGTCAGATTTGAACTTTTCACAGTATAATCATCAATATAGGGGTGTAGCTCAGTTGGTAGAGCACTGGTCTCCAAAACCAGGTGTCGCAGGTTCAAGTCCTGTCACCCCTGCCAAAATTAAGAATCCGGCCATAGAGTCGGATTTTTGATTTTGTGGGCGTGCATGACTTGTATGTCAACCAACGGAGTTGTTGCAGGTGAGAAAGTCCAGAGAACTTTCGCAAGAGAATCTTAATGATTTTCAACTTGTTGAAAGTAAATAAGTTCTGGGCCCGCATAGTGTGGGCAAGTCCCGCTCACCCCTGCCAAAATTAGTCATTATGTATATGTCTAATAATCAATTTGACAATACAGTGTTTTATATATTAAAGTAATGTGATATATGTCACTAGAATCTATAACAATTCCACGCAGATTTAGAACAGCTTCACATGCAGAGAAAAGAGTGAAAAGACATGCCAAACGCGCAGAGGTCCTAGTAAGTCGAGCTCTTCGCAGTGATGACGGTATGTTGCCTTTCACTCTATCGTTCGTAAAAGATGTACCTTACAGTGATCGCGAACAAGCTGATAACTTACTTCAGCAATACTATGAAACAAATCCTGATGGTAGTGCTGTAGCTTTGACGGATAACGATGCTCTACGCTGTAGCAAACATCCAGGACAACCGGCTATTGATCGGTTCGTCCATGAAGTACGCAGTGGCATAGACAGGGCGGCAGAAGTACATAACATTGCGCGGTTCGGTCTTGGTATGAGTACCAAAGTTATGTTCGTGACATCAAAAAGCACTGAATCACCACCGGATTGTCTTAGCCCTGAAGAAGCTCCGTTAACAGCAACAAGCACCGTTGTTGTCGCTACTATTAACCAGATAATGCAGCTAAATGGCACTAATATTGGAGAGTGAATAGTTCCATCGAATAACTTAAGCCTTAGTTGATTTTGCGAAGCTCGTCCACTAGAAGCTGCCAAGCATAAGCTCTGTATTTTTATTCATTATTTTGAGATACTTAAATTCATGAATTCAATAAAACTATCAAACGGGTTTGAAATTCCATTGCAAGGCTTTGGGACGTGGAGACTACAAAATGATAGCGCAAAACAATCAGTCATCGACGCTATAAAGATTGGTTACAGGCACATAGATTGCGCTTCTGTCTACGGAAACGAGAAAGAAGTCGGAGAAGCAATCAACGAGGCTATCTCATCAGGATTAGTTTCACGTGATGAGTTATTTATAACAGGCAAACTTTGGAACACTGACCATGCACCTCAAGACGTGAAAATCGCATTGCAAAAAACACTCGATAATCTACAAATAGACTACCTCGACCTGTATCTCGTCCACTGGGCGGTTTCTTTTAAACAAGGTGACGATATTGAACCCATCGATGATAAAGGGTTGGCGATTTTTTCTTACGTATCGCTTCAAGACACATGGCAGGCGATGGAAAAACTAGTTGACGATAATCTCGTGAAATCTATTGGAGTCGCTAACTACAGTGCAACTCACTTATTAGATTTGATATGTTATGCAAGAATTAAGCCGGTTATCAATCAGGTTGAGGTTCATCCGTATCATTCTCAACAAGACTTATTAAGACTTTGCCGCAGTGAAAATATTGTTGTGACAGCCTATTCACCATTAAGTTCTACACGGAATCTAGCACTTAATGATCAAGTGATACTGAATATCGCTTCAGCTCATGATAAAACTTTTGCACAAATTGCTTTGAGATGGGCCAAACAGCGCTCGACACCAGCCATACCCAAGGCCACAAGCTACGATAGGATTAAGTCAAACTTCGAAATTAACGATTTTGAGTTAACAGGCGAAGAAATGTCTGCAATAGATAATCTCGACAAAAAAATGGTAACGTGTAATGCAAATGAATGGTGGGGTTTCCCCTATTTTTCATAAAAAACACAAAAACTCTACAGTATATATATTAGCCCTTTTTTAGTTTGTCAATTTAGCACTCAAAAATTGGATATTATGTAAACGTAGTAGTTTATTGCTACAGTTACGTCATGAAAACTGTACTATTCGTCCCAGGCTTTAGACAGAGTTTGCATACCCATGACTACAAAAGTCTTTTAACGTCGGTTGAAAGCAAAGGTTACAAAACGGTATTTGTTCCTATTATCTGGGATAGAACTACTGTGGTCGACTGGGTAGCACAGCTTGAACATGAATACGAAAAGCACGATCCCAAAAATATAATTCTAGCTGGATTTTCGTATGGCTCTTATACGGCTTTCGTAGCTGCAGCAAAACTTAATCCATCAGAGCTTTGGCTGTTCTCATTATCACCTTATTTTGCAGAAGATATACCTCACCTCAAAAAGTCATGGAAGAAAAACATTGGTATGCGTCGCGTTGAACAGTTCAAATTAGTTAACTTCAATCTATTAACGAAACGAATCAATTGTCCTACCAAGATATTTATCGGTGAAATTGAACTAGAAAAATATGAAATGCTGAAAACTAGATGCCAAGAAGCAACCAAGAAGATTAAACAGAGCGAATTGCTCGTCGCATCTAACGCGGATCATGACGTAACAAATGAAAACTATATAAAAAAAATTGCCGAATCAATAGCTTCGTTATCGTAGTATCATATCTGCGTTATCTGGGCCAGTGCCGATCATTGAGGCTTTAACGCCAATATACTCTTCGACGAATGTAACGTAGTTTTTCGCATTATCTGGTAGCTTCTCAAAGTCAGTGAAGCCATCAATGTTATCTTCCCAGCCTGCTAGCTCGGTATAAACGGGTTTGCAGCGCTCAATTGCAGCGGTATCTGCTGGAAGATACGCTATGATTTCACCATCTAGCTCATAAGCCGTGCAGACTTTCAGCGTTTTAATGCCACTTAACGCATCTAACTTTGTTAGTCCCAAGTCGGTGAAACCATTTACAAGGTGGGCGTATTTTGCCATGACGAGATCCATCCAACCTATGTCTCGCGCTCGTCCAGTCGTTGCACCAAACTCTGAGCCTTTAGAGCCTTTCAGTCCTGCAAGCGAGTCATGAATGCCTTGTTCGGCTTCAGTTAGCTTAGTTGTAAACGGCCCCTTTCCAACTCTAGTCATCGGTAGCTTAAACACTCCAACAACTCGGGTAACTGCGGTTGGGGGTAAACCTAGCCCGAGCGCCAAGCCCCCGCTCGTCGTACTGGATGCGGTCACATAAGGATAAGTTCCATGGTTGATATCAAGCATCGTTGCCTGAGCACCTTCAAGAAGAACCGTTTTATTCTTTGTAAGTTCAGCTGCGAGATAACTAACAGTATCGGTGATGTGGGGCTGTAGACGCGTCACGGGTGATTCTAGTCGTTCTATCTCAGTATTAGGTTCAATGATGAGGTCTGCGCGGCCTAAGTAAGCCAGTTCGTTATTATGTTGTTCAATGAGCTTCACGACTTCATCACGCCATGAATCACGCAAAAACACTTCAAGACGCAACCCAATACGTTTCATCTTATCTGAATATGTTGGGCCGATTCCTTGTGCCGTACTGCCAACTTTATCAGTAGCACTGTCTAGAGAGCGCTGCGTCTGTAGTGTGACGTGAGCACGAGTGCTGAGTAGTAGGTTGTTAGGTGTCACTTTAGCCCCAGCAGCTTCGACTTCAATAATCTCTTCTATAAAGTTGTGAGGGTTTATAACGGTGCCACACCCGACGATGTTGATCGTATCAGGGTTTAAAATACCGGAAGGCATCAAATGAAGCGCAATGTTTATGTTTTTCTCAGGGTCATGGACGTTGTGTCCTGCATTGCAGCCACCGTTTCCACGACCAACAATATTAATTTGCTCCTTGTTCACAAGATAATGGACAAATTTGCCCTTACCTTCATCGCCATATTGCCCGCCAACTACCGCCACTGCACTCATAAAACCCTCGGATCGCTTATAGTTTTTTTAATAATCCTTAAATATAGTACACGCTGCGCCCTAAAACCTGTATAGTTTTATATATGAACCAGCCAGCTTTGACGCCACTTGATGGACGTTATTACGATAGAGTGAAAGAATTAGTGCCATATTTTTCCGAGAATGCGCTCATAAAGTATCGGGTGAAAGTTGAGCTTTCATGGCTTAGCTACATCACTGATATTGTTGGAAAACCGTTTGACGAAGAGAAACGTTCAGCAGTTAAAATAATCATGGACTTGTTCAGCAACAAGGATGTTGAAGAAATAAAAAAGATCGAAGCAGAAACAAATCACGACGTAAAAGCAGTTGAACTTTGGATAAAAAACAAGCTTGAAGGAGCAGGAGTTTCTTCTGACGTGCAGGCGTATATTCATTTTGGTCGCACGAGCGAAGACATCAACAACCTGAGCTATGCACTGATGCTCAAAGATGCCAGAGACGAAGTGATTGTACCTGAACTACATAAAATAACCTCACGGTTGCATGAGCTGTCCTTGCAAGAAGAACGATCAGTCATGATGTCACACACTCACGGCCAACCAGCGACACCGACGACACTCGGCAAAGAAGTTGCAGTGTTTGAGCGCCGAGTAAACATGCAGATTGAAAATATCGCCAGTCTAGTCATATTCGGTAAATGTAACGGCGCAACAGGTACCTATGCTGCTGATACTATCGCCTATCCAGAGATTGACTGGCCTCGGGAAATGGAGAACTTCGTTGAATCGCTCGGTCTTGTTTACAACCCACTGACTACTCAGATTGATTCACACGACTGGCTTGCACGTCTCAACAATGATTTATCACTGACCGGAACGATATTAATAGGTCTCAGCCGTGATTTCTGGCAGTACATATCTATGGGGTATCTGACACAAAAAATCGTTGCTGGTGAAGTCGGCTCATCTACGATGCCACACAAAGTAAATCCTATTGATTTTGAGAACGCAGAAGCCAATTTCGGAATAGCCAATGCACTATTTGATCACTTGTCATCCAAACTGCCTATATCTAGGCTACAGAGAGACCTGAGTGATTCTTCAGCCATGAGAAGCCTGAGCGAAGCATATGGTCACCTATTGCTTGCATTAAAATCACTTCAAAAAGGTCTAACTAAAGTTTCTGGTAATCCTAAAAAGATGGAAGCAGAGCTTGACGATCAATGGGCGCTACTCACTGAAGCAGTCCAAACGGTAATGCGTAAAAACGGCATTGTTGACGCGTACGATCAAATGAAATCTATCTCCAGAGGGAAAACAATCACCAAGGATGATTTGCATAAGTTCATCAACACTCTAGAAATTAACGCTTCTGAAAAACAGCGTTTGCTAGAACTCACTCCATCAACCTATATAGGGAACCTTTAGAACTTCTATGAAGATACGTGTCATGATTTACAGCCTTGTGTTGGTGATTTTTGCTGGAGGGCTTTCGTTATACCTATATCGTGCTCCCGCTAAACAGCCTAAAGAAGTTCTTACAGTTAGCTCAACGCCAGCAAATGAAAAGCTAACAATCCCGCTAAATTCTACCGAATTACTACCTAATACACCTGCTACTGCTCTTCCGCTGCCTATAGAGTTCTCAATATACGAAGAATATGCAAATACTGAATCAGCTCTGTTCATTGATGAAATGGTTGGCCAAGGAGCTCCTGCAGTTATTGGCAAGCGTGTGGCAATGCTTTATAAAGGTTGGCTGACGAACGGAGAGTTGTTTGACCAGTCAAGGGCTGATGAGACAGGTCAAATTCAACCATTTGTGTTTGAGCTAGGTGCTGGACAGGTTATCGCTGGATGGGAGCAGACAATCGAAGGCATGAAAGTTGGCGGCAAACGACGACTTATAGTCCCATCAGCATTTGGGTACGGTCCAACGGGACAAGACCCTATACCACCAAATTCAACACTGATATTTGACATTGAACTCCTAGAAGTAGAGATGTAATTATGAGTGCTCATATAAGAATTGCTTCTTGGAACATATTGAATGACTGGGCAGTACCTAAGCATGCCACACAAACCGACAGATCAGATTTAATTATTAATGAGATCAAGAGCATCTATACTGTTGGCGACAAGTTCATTATGTTTTTATGTGAAGTATCGAACCTCGAAATCATCGACACAATCCTTAAAGAAACCGGCCTCGTTGCCGTTGGTAAGCCTATTAATTACCGTAGCAATCCTAAAGAATTTTCAATGTTCTTGGCTGATCCGATAACTGCCAAAGTAGCAACGACGGAAGCCATCGAAGTGATAAAAGAGCCACGCAATAAAGTACTCTACCTGAAGCTTCCAGAACTATCGCTCATCGGTTGTCACTCACCGTGGAGGCTGATACGGCATACAAGGTCAAAGAACAAACATATGAGTACGATCTTGGCCACAAACCCCGACATCTTTATGGGTGATCTCAATGCAACCCCTATTTTTATTACGCGGTTACGCGCTAGTCGGCACTACAAAGAAACCCACGCCAAAAACCGTCCACCGTTTCCCTCAAAAGAATACAGAGGCAAAAATATCCCATTGTGGCTGCCGACTATTAGCATCGACGCTATTTATCACAAGCCTGAGATTCAATCATCAAACGCTCAGTATTCTCTAAATTATGGGTCAGATCACCCGCTTATCTGGGCAGACTTTGAGCTGTAAAAATGAAGCAAATAATCCTCGCTTCACAATCTCCTAGACGTAAATATCTATTAGATCAAATGGGGGTTACCTTTTCGCAGATTCCGAGCAACTTCGAAGAATATTTTGACGATGATCGCCCTGTTTTTGATGTCGTTAAAGAGCTAGGGCTCGGCAAAGCGCTCGACGTTGCCAAAGACCACAACCGTGACATCGTCATAGGCAGTGACCTCATTATTGTTTTCAAAGGAAAACAAATCGGCAAACCAGAAAACGAAGCAGAAGCAAAGCAACTCTTACGTGATTTTAGCAACCAAACCCACGAGTTAATTTGTTCAGTAGCAGTTGTATGTCTAGCAGAAAACTACCAAAAAGTACTGACAGACACATCATACGTAACGTTTGACGAGCTTCCAGAGTCGCTAATCGATGAATATGTAGCGACTGGCACAACTTATGACAAAGCTGGCGGCTATGCGATTCAGCACCCACTTATAGCACCATATATCAAGCATTTCGATGGTCGGCTTGATACAATAATTGGCCTGCCAACTAACTTAGTAGCTGAAATGCTACAAGATTTCGGAATAGAATCAACCACGCTGGAACTAAAACAAGGTTCAGAAGTAGCCAAGCCTCTGTTTGAGTAATTTAAAAAGACGCAAAGTATCTAGCGTTTTGTCGATCTGCGATGTATAATTATATGTAAGTTGTGTGAGGGCTTCTTATGATTCCTCCTCGCAAACTCTATTACATTCGTAGCCGAGGTAACACTTGCCTGCTCCAATTTTAAGCTCAGTCCAGTGCAAATTTACGCTTCATATGAAGTGCCAGAAAAGTTTATAAACAATTTTTTCTACGTTAACGTATCTCCAAAGATATGTCTCCTCTAAAGAAAATAGCTTCTAACTCTTTCCTAGACACACCGTATTGAAACGAAATCCACACGAACTAAGCTCCATACGTTTTCGCAGATTTCCGTAAAAACTGTGTCTCTCTTATAACAATAATTGGAGTTATTACTATGTCTATATACTACTTCGGCGAACTAGTTGGCGCCTACGAACCTGCAAACAAAAACACTCTACAAAAGACCTCAGAACCTACCCTTGTCGGTGACATCATCAAAAGTCGCGACGACTATACTATCTATGCACCCAAGCAGAAGACGGCTTTTGTCGTGAGGCACTACCAAGATGCGTGAGGGTATGCACGAACCTGTGTCAGTGCTCGCGGGGTATTCACAGAAGCACAAAGTCTTTAAGCCACTGATTCTGACGTGGAAAAACATCGACTACTCTTTAGGAAAAGTAGACTTTTACCACAAGACGAAGCAGGGGTTGACCACCCTGCATCATTTCTCTCTCGCCAGCAAAGATAACGCGGTCTATTTCAAACTACTGTTTGACGCCAACAACCTGCACTGGACGCTAGAAGAATACATGATGGCCGGCGCTAATGACGTGAGCTACTCACAGGCATAAGGAATGATAGATGAGAATTAAGGATAGAACAAACAAAAAACCATCACACTTAGCGAGGGGGTGGTGCAGTTGGGGGTTTAATTCAGGATACAAATATAAACTATTAATGAAATGTCAATAACTGCAATTCACCAATTATCTTTTTTCCCCCGATACTTTTTGATAAAGTATCCAAAACATGGGGCCAGAAAAAATATTCGTGACGTATCTGTTGTTAATAAACACATGACAAAAGCAAGGCGTCCGGCCTATAGCGCAGGCTATGGCGGACTTCCTCCTCATGCTTTTTTATCATGTGTTTTTGAGCAACATCTAAATCAGAACATTCTTCTTTATGCCCCATACCCCGGAGCTACCGTAGCTCACAACTCACGCAGCTCCTGCAGCCATACACCCTCTAAGAAACTGATTCAGTTCAATCAGGTACTTCCGAGTAAAGCAGCAAGCCTAAACCCCGAACACGTAAAACCGATAAGTGAGGGGCGACCAACGGGAGTCCTTGGCTGCACGGAAGCACCTGGTATCTGGACTGAGTCATGTTTCTTGGCTGGGTGTGAGTTTTTTGCTTCTGTTTTTGCTCAATCAAAAATAGAAGAATCCAGCGCTATTCAAGCGCGTGCAGGAGCATTATGATAAAAGAGAATTTTCTACTCAACACAGCACTGCCGATGACTATGCACATCGATCTCAATTCGTGCTTCGCGATTATCGAACAGCAAGCCAACCGACTACTCCGTGGGCGTCCTGTCGGTGTTGCTGCCTATGATACGCCGCGAGGCTTCGTTATCGCTGCCAGCTATGAAGCAAAGGCCAAGAGAGTGAAACTGGGAGTAAACGTGCAGCAGTCGCGGTCTCTGGCACCGGGGATTATCATCATGACGCCAGATCCAGCTAAGTACCGCGAGGCGCACCGACTGTTCAAAGAACTGATGCTAGAGTACACCCCAGACGTTGTACCTAAGTCTATAGATGAATTCGTGCTAGACATGTCAAAATCAATAATTTTGAAAAATAAGGTACAAGAAATAATGAACAAGGGTGTGGCCGCTCCTTCTCAAGCATCAAATAGCAAGCATCAAATATCTGACCTAGAACGTCAGCTGCACAACAAAGCCATGCTCGACATTGGTAATGACATGAAGGCAAAGATTAAAGAACGTCTCGGTGAATGGGTGACGGTCAATATCGGCATCGCACCGAATCGATTCCTAGCCAAGTATGCAGCAGGGTTCGGCAAGCCAGATGGGATGATGCTCATCGATCACACCAACGTACGTGCTATGTATGAGGGAGTAACGCTGGTTGATCTACCAGGTATAAACACCCGTTTTCGAGCTCGACTGCGCCAAGTTGGTATATACACACCACTAGAGTTCTTGGAGGCTGACATGAACACGCTCACCAAAAGGGTGTTCAAAAGTATCAATGGCTATCACTGGTATATGAAACTACGCGGCTATGAGACCGAAGATTATCAAACGCAGCGACGGAGCATCGGTCATCAAGTTGCTCTGTCCGACAAGACAAGAGATTTGAGCAAACTTGAGAGATTACTCATGAAACTGTCTGAAAAAACCGGCCGTCGTTTACGTAAAAATAATCTATATGCTACTGGCATCCATCTACACCTAAGCTTTGATGTCTATCATGATGCTGTCAGGACACACGATCAGCCAGTTAAGGAAGCTGGAGGGTTTAACCTACACAACTTTCGCAAATGGAGTCATGGGGAGAAAGTCGCCCACCGCCTTTACTCTACCGCTGACATCTATGACGCGGCCAAGCGGCTTCTCTATCAGGCTGATATACCTTTGAACGTAAAAGTTCTATCGATAACTGTCTTCGGGCTAGAAGATTGGGATCCGGTTCAGATGAGCCTGTTCGAGCAAAACGATGATTGGGGACGAGAAATCGGGGATTCAAACTACCGGAGCTACGAAGCCGGAAAGCGAGTATCTGACGCAGTTGACGCTATTAATAACCGTTATGGAGAGTTTATCGTCACGCCAGCAACTATGCTAGATATGTCAGGTGAAATCCTCGACCGCATCGCCTTCGGCCAAATTCGAGATATGTAAGTGTGTACTACTATCACTTATGATACGTATTTATATAGTAAGCGCGATAACAGCCACTACTATAAAGAATAGTGGCAGCACGCTTGATCAGTATTTCGGCGTCAAGGCGAGCGCGTACTAGGTTATGAGTCGTCCAAACAGAAAAGCGTTAAAAATTAGACTGTTGATTTCGTTTTTTTGGTGGGTAGGGATATTTATATGGCAACTAAGTTACGGAAATGACACGTGTTTCATCGATGATAGCTTGTGTAACTCAGCAAACACAATTCAAGGCGATTTATCTTGGTCGCTGATATTGGCTCTATTTACGCTTACTGTATTTTGGAGCATTGCAGTCATTTGCATAACAATTCTAAGAATAATCAGAAGTTTGTAAAGCTGATGGTTGCAGTGTATTCATTTAGTAAAATTGTATACAATTCATTTATATTGTATAATAGACTTATTATGCCCACTCCTACTGAGCTCCTCGACTCAAATCATGCTTTTTGGTCAGAGCGACCAATAACAGCTATGAATGAACTAGTCGATAGGACAATTACAGACATTAATAATGGAAATGTTGTTCTGCTATCTGGTATGTTTGGTATTGGAAAGACAAGAGGCTTTTTAGAGCCACTTGCATCGCACTACAAAGCTCCTATAATGGACGGGCGACACATAGCAAATATAGACTTAGTTGGTTCCGGTGTTGCAATCATAGACGAAGCTTCTCTTTTGATAGAAGAGTCTGACAGACCTTTAGACGCAATTGTGTCAACTATAGCAAGTGGCGTAATTGTCTTTCCTGATTATGTACGTTCAGCTCGAAAATCTTCTAAAGATACAATGGCAGCTAAGCTCACTAAAAACGGAGTTTCTGTAGTCGATGCTGGAGACATATCCAAGTCTTCAGTAAATGCAGAGCTTGCTAAAGCACATATAAGTTTTTTGGGAGGGGACTTAGAGCTCTTAGGTACGATTGGACAGTCTGAAGCCCTGAGAAGCCCTAGGCTTTTTGATTTTATCTTACGTACGATGACTGAGAGATTAGTGGACGAAAACACTAGTCCAACATATGAACAGTTGATTGCAGATATAGCTTTTTTAATTGATCCAACTAAAGTTACACCTGACAGATCATCACAAATGCTCTATAGAAATATGCTTAGATACGACACTTTTAATTACTTCCCTCGTCACGTTCCAGTTATCTCAATTGGTTGCATTGGGGTAGAGCAAGCCGTAGAGCTGTATGATTTAGTAGACTTACCCATGCCTAGTCCTGAGCATCCAGATTTAGTTCGATTTGAAGAGACATATGGTTTCAATCCGTTAAAAGTTGCATAAAGAACACTACTTCACTACCAAATACCAATAGTCTCAATGAACGATTTAATGAGAACTTTTGCATGTTTAGGTGAGTACAATACAAAAAGACTGGGTATAATTAAACAAATTGACACAAAAATTGCGAACAAGTTGAATTCGAAGAGAACCACACAGAGAAGCGCAAACTGTATCAAGCAGATTGCACCGATTCTTATGTTTCTTGAACGAGTCACTTTTGTTGCCACGCGTCTAATTATAGCGTATATTAGCTGTTTTTTGCGGCGCGTTTGCGCTTGTTGTGATCTAGCTCTTTTTTGCGTAGCCTCAATGATTTTGGGGTTACTTCTAATAGCTCATCGTTTTCGATGAAATCTAGACACTGTTCAAGGCTAAACTGTGTGTAAGGAGTGAGCTGCACAACGCCGTCAGACGATGAGCTTCTCATATTAGTGAGGTGTTTTTCTTTACATACGTTCACTTCTAGGTCGTCTTGCCGTACGTTTAATCCTACGATTTGTCCTGCATATACAGTCTGCGTCGGGCCTACAAATAGTTCTCCGCGCTCTTCTGCACTTTGCAAGGCGTAAGGAGTTGCAACACCGTTTTCCCAAGCTATCAAGACACCATTACGGATTTGGTTGAGAGCTGCACCGAGTGGCGCGTATGAATCAAGTAGTGTATTCATAATAATTGTACCCTTGGTGGCCGTAAGCAATGTGTTACGTGCTCCAAGTAGTGCTCTGGTTGGGATTTTGTAGATCAACTCAGTCACGCCCTTTGGCGAACTTGTTTGTTCTAGCAACTCAGCTTTGCGTTTTCCGAGCTCCATCTGTACTGCACCGACATGTTCAGCAGGAACTTCAACGGTAAGTTCTTCTACTGGCTCTACTTCGTTGCCATCTTCAATATGTGTGACAACTTGTGGTCTTCCAACCTCAAATTCAAAACCTTCTCGTCGCATCGTTTCAATAAGCACTGACAAATGAAGCTCACCACGTCCAGCAACCAAGAAACCGATTCCTTGGTCTTCAATTTCAAGTCCAACGTTAGTTTCGAGTTCTTGTTTCAATCTATCGCCAATCTGTCTTGACGTGTTAAACTCCGCTTCTTTGCCTTTGAGTGGGCTGGTGTTTGGGCCAAGATAAATCTTAAGTGTTGGTGGCTCGACCTCGATACGCGGAAGGGCTTCTGGATCATCGGCGCTTGCGATAGTATCGCCAATCTTTGCAGTAGGTATGCCTGTCACCGACACGATGTCCCCAGCAACTGCTTCATCGACTTCGATAAATGCCAGTCCAACGGTTCGATACAACTTCTCAACTTTGCCTTTAATCTGACCATGTTCACTACAGAGAATAATTGGATCTTTTTTCGTTAGTTTGCCTCTCTCAACACGACCTACTGCGTATTTTCCTTGGAAAGAATCGTATCGAAGCGATGATACGAGCAACTGGAGCGAACCATTGTCATCAACATGCGGAGCAGATACTTCGTTAATAATTGCATCAAATATAACTGAGAGATCTGTGTCGTCAGACTCAGCATCGTCCGGAACAGTTTTCCATGCCTTAGCATCACGCCCAACAGCGTAGTACACAGGATAATGAAGCTGATCTTCATTAACTGCTAGCTCCAAAAACAGGTTTGAGAGCTCATCTTCAACTTCAACAATTCTAGCAGCAGGTTTATCAATTTTGTTGATGACAACAATAGGCTTTAGACCTAGTTCAAGTGCTTTTTTCAGTACAAATTTCGTCTGTGGCATAGGTCCTTCTTGCGCGTCAACAACCAGAATACAACCATCAGCCATACGCAAAGTTCTCTCAACTTCACCAGAAAAGTCAGCGTGTCCTGGAGTGTCTATGATATTGATTCGATAACCGTCATGATCAACTGCAGTAATCTTGGCGGTGATGGTAATACCGCGTTCTTTTTCTTGGTCGCCGCTGTCCATTATCAGGCTTTGGCTCATCTCTGCTTGGTTGTCACGAAATGTATGTGACTGTTTTAATAATCCATCTACTAAAGTAGTTTTGCCATGATCGACATGAGCAATAATCGCAATGTTTCTAATTTTATCACTCATTACTTACGGGTATCCTTGGTACAGCTGCGCTAAGCACGCTGGTTAGTTTATATAAAAAGTTAATTAACTATAGCATAAAAATCATTAAAATACATCTGTTATTTGGTTGTTTTGCTATATATAAAGCTATATACTATTACTGAAGAACAAACATAAGCAAATTACGGAGTTTTTAAACTAGTGAAAGTTTTGATGCTAGGGTGGGAGTTGCCGCCAAATCACGCTGGAGGCATGGGTATTGCATGTTATCAAATGTGCAAAAATCTACATGCTCAAGGTATAGATATAGAATTCGTACTCCCCTACACTGCTGATTTTGCTATTGATTTTATGACCGTCACGCCAGCTCATCATCAATCTGTTGAATATGTTCAGTTTGCAGGTGGGATTTACGATACCGCTATGTACGGTAAAAAAAGTAGTAAAACTATTATCGGTAAACTTGATTTACGTCAGCAACACGACTTATACGCACATAACGTCGCTAAATTGGTCGAATCTAGAGAGTTCGATATTATTCACGCTCATGACTGGTTGACCTTCAAGGCCGCAATGCTAGCCAAACAAAAGACCGGCAAACCAATGATAGCGCATGTCCATGCTACTCAGTTCGATCAATCTGCCGGCAATCATGGTAATCCTGAAGTCCGAGAGATCGAACATGCAGCGCTTATGATGGCTGATCAAGTATTCGCAGTCAGTCAATATACGAAAAATGTGATCATTAAAGAATATGGAATAGAAGCCAATAAAATTCACGTTGTACATAATTCTATGGACGTAACAATGGAAATAGATGAATCTTCAAATGTGTACAGGTATCTTGAGATAATGAAAGCTCAAGGCTATAAAGTTGTGGTAAGCGCCGGCAGAAAAACAATTCAAAAAGGACTCACTCACCTGCTAGATGCTGCCAGAAAAGTGATTGCTATTCATCCAAAAGTTATATTTCTCCTTGCAGGTGGTGGAGAACAAAATGACGAGTTAACACAACTTACTGCTGATTATGGATTGTCGAAAAATATAATTGTTGAAGGCTGGATGAATGGCACTGGTAAACCCTGGAGAGACACCTTTAAAATTGCAGATGTATTCATTATGCCGAGCGTATCTGAGCCATTTGGTATTGCCGCCCTTGAAGCGATTGGTTACGGGGCGCCAGTAATTGTATCGAAACAATCTGGAGTTGGCGAAGTAATCAGGAACTGTTATAAGGTCGACTTTTGGGATACTGATCGTATGGCAGATATGATAGTGAGCCTGACGAGTAATGATAGTCTAGCAAATACTATGTGGCAAGAAAGTTACAAAGAGTGCCAAAACCACTCTTGGGAAAAATCCGTAAGTGTTATGAAACAGCGCTACCACCATGCTGTTGGAGCAAACGCGTGAGCAAGGCGATAGTACTATACCTTCATGCTCATCAGCCGTACAGAGTAAAACCCTATTCAATATTTGAGGCAGGCAGTGATCATCACTATTTCAACGACGAATCACCGGATACTGAGACAAATAACAAATTCATTATTGATAAAGTGTCTGAGAAATCATACTTACCAACAAACAATATTTTGAGAGAATTGCTACTTGAACATTCTGATTTCAGAATTAGCCTTTCTATAACAGGAACATTGATAGAGCAACTGGAGATGTGGCGACCTGACGTTCTGCAGTCATTCAAAGAAATTGTCGCTACTGGAAAAGTTGAGATTGTCGCTGAAACCTACCATCACTCACTTGCCTTCTTCTACTCAAGAGCTGAGTTCGTAAAACAAGTTGCAATGCACAGTAACAAAATTAACGAAGTTTTTGGGGTAAGACCAACCGCATTTCGAAACACTGAGCTCAGCTACAACAATGACCTCGCCTACTGGGCAGATGAGGCAGGCTATAAAGCTATTATTACAGAGGGTTGGGATCCTGTGCTTGGATGGAGATCGCCTAATTATGTCTACCAACCTAGCTACACTGAAAACATTGCACTTTTAATGAAGAACTACAAACTAAGTGATGATATTGCATTTAGGTTTTCTAACCAGGAATGGTCAGAGTGGCCACTTGCAACAGAAAAATACTGCCACTGGTTAAGTGAAAGTGTGAAGGATAGCGATATTGTCAATCTTTTCATGGATTATGAAACATTTGGTGAACATCAATGGGCGGATACGGGCATATTCGACTTTCTACGTGCCTTCCCTGCTGAGTGGTTAAAAACTGAGCAGAACACCTTTAAAACTATTACTGAAGCGGCTATGTCATATGAGAAAAAGGATTTCGTTGACGTTCCGCAAACTATTACTTGGGCAGACAATGAACGTGACCTTACAGCTTGGGTCGGTAATGCAATGCAGCGTGATGCGATTTCCTCACTGTACGAACTTGAGAGACCACTTATGGAGTTACAGGATGCTGAACTATTAGCGGACTGGAGGAAGTTGCAAACAAGTGATCATATGTATTATATGTGCACCAAGTGGTTTTCAGACGGTGATGTACACGCCTACTTTAGCCCTTACCAATCACCCTATGATGCTTTTCGTTACTTCATGAATGCGTACCGAGATCTACTGGCACGAATGGCGGATAAAGGCGTGGTGTTGTAATGGCTCGATCAATCATACTGGGTAACAGCGGTCTTACTGTTGGTCTCAACGAAAAAGGCTTGGTACATGACTTTTATTTTCCCTATGTTGGCTTGGAGAATTTAACCTCAGCTCGATTAGAACCACATCACATCGGCGTATGGGTTGATGGAAATTTTTCTTGGATAAGTGATCATGTTTGGCACGCTACTATAGATTTTGAAGATACTGCTCTCGTCTCCAACAGTGTACTAGAAAATTCTTCAGTTGGCATTAGAATTCATTTTAAAGATTTTGTCGATCCCCATAATGACATATTTGCCCGTAAATTATACATCGAGAATTTAGATGACGCGGAAAAAGACGTTCGTATATTCTTCCATCAAGTCTTTCAGATTAGTTCACTTGGTCGCTCTGATACCGCAATGTTTGTTCCGGGTGGCAACTATATGCTTGATTACAAAGGCCGCTGCAGCATACTCGCATACGCAGAAGATGAAGATGGTAAGCCCTTTGATCAGTATGCTGCCGGTAACGCAGGTATTGAAGGCAAGCAGGGTACTTTTATGGATGCGGTAGATGGAGAATTATCGATGTCAGCCGTAGAGCACGCCGGAGTTGATTCAACAATCAGAGTACAGATTTCTCTTCAGCCAAAAAGCACAAAAGTCGTAAGATACTGGCTGGCTGTTGCTGATTCTCAACTACAGCTCGAATCGTTACAGAAAAAAATGCTCAACGGTGGTTTCGACGCTAGACTACACGCGACATATCAACACTGGAGAGACTGGCTATCGATAGCAGTAGAAAAAACGCAGAATATTAAGCCTGAGCTGAAAACAGCTATGCAAAAATCACTGATGACTATAAAGGCCCACACAGATAGTCACGGCGGTATCATTGCATCGTGCGATTCATCAATTTATAACTATGGAAGAGATTATTACAGCTACGTTTGGCCAAGAGATGGCGCTTTTGTTATGTGGCCACTTATTAAGCTCGGTTATGTGCATGAGCCAAGAGCGTTTTTTGAATTCTGTAAAAACATTATCCACCCAGATGGCTATATGATGCATAAATACCAACCAGACAAAGCGATAGGCAGCACATGGCACCCTCTCATACACGGCAAAAGACAGGAACTCGCGATTCAAGAAGACGAAACTGCAATTGTCGTCTTTATGCTTTCGGAGTATTACAACTACTCTAACGACACAGATTTTGTGCTTAAAATGTACGATTCATTACTAAAGCCCGCCTGTGATTTTATGGCGCAATTTTTTGATCTAGAAAGTAACTTGCCACATGCTTCTTATGATCTTTGGGAAGAGAAATTTCTATCTAACACCTATACCGCTGCTGTCACCATGCGAGCACTTGCAAGAGGAGCAGAAATAGCAGTAAAGTTGGATAACTATCAGGATGCAGAACGATGGAGCGCAGCATCTGAGCGCATAAACGTACATTCAAATACCTACTTCAACGAAGACAAAGGATATTTTAACAAAGGATTTTTACTCACAGACGATAAGACGGTAGTTGATGAGACTCTAGACGTTTCGTCAGTATATGCAGTGTGGATGTTTGGTATGGGTACAAAGCAGCAAATGGCGCGTACTATGGCTAAAATACAATCTGAGCTATTAGACATATCCCCATCCGGAGGAGCAGCAAGATACGAAAATGATAATTACTTCAAGAGTGAACCTGCCTATAAAGGCAACCCTTGGTTTGTGACAACCTTGTGGCTAGCACAGATATATGCATCTATCGGTAAAAATGAAGAGGCAATAAAGTACATAGAGTGGTCACTAAGTCACGCAATGCCCAGTGGGCTACTATCAGAGCAAGTGGAGCCAGAAAATGGTAGTATCGTCGGGGTAACTCCACTGGTATGGAGTCATGCTGAACTTATCAATACGATTTTGGACACAAATAAATAAGACCTAGTCAGAAAACTAGGTCTTATTTAGTAACTGATTGAACTTCTACTAGCCCTTACGGGGCTTAACTTCGTTGCGTCCAAGGTTCTTCTTAGTCTCTGTGTGGATTGTACCGATTCTACAGCGAGAACAAAACTTCTTTAGCGCCAACTTATCAGGCGTGTTCATTGTGTTCTTCTTTGTGTAATAGTTACGAGAACTACATTTTTCACACACCATACCGATGATTTTACGCTTATCTGATTTTTTTCCCATGATTTTCTCGCTTTATCTTCCGGCTACACTTAGCTTTCAGCTGTGGAGGTGGATTTTAAATATTAAATGATTCAACCTATATTAACAGATTACAAACTTTTTCTCAAGTGTTAAATGGAGCCCCAATCGAGGATTGAACTCGAGACCTCATCCTTACCATGGATGCGCTCTACCACTGAGCTACCGGGGCTGAAATAAAAATGGAGCCACCTGTCGGATGTATGGTATTGCGCCTTAGCAACGTGTTACGGGCAATAGCGAACCTTAGTTTCGGTTCAAATCCGCCATGAGACTCTTGGAGCCACCTGTCGGATGTGTGGTATTGCGCCGTTGCTGGAATAAATTCCGCTGGGCAATAGCGAACCTTATTTCGGTTCAAATCCGCCATGAGACTTTTGGAGCCACCTGTCGGATTCGAACCGACGACCTGCTGTTTACAAAACAGCTGCTCTAACCAACTGAGCTAAGGTGGCACACAGTATTTAAACTTGAGTGCATTTGTTCTAATTTTTAAAGTTGCTGCTTTTAGAGTTAGTTGGTTAGAGCAACTGCGATTATTATTCGCTGAAGGCTCTCCAACTGAGCTTATGTGGCACTCTACATAATATTAACAATTTGGTGCAGGGTGTAGGATTCGAACCTACGAAGGCATAAGCCAACAGATTTACAGTCTGTCGTGTTTGACCGCTTCACTAACCCTGCTTAAAAGGTCTAGGCTATTATACCGGTGTTAGTATATTTCTTCAACGTTAAAAGATAGATTTATACAATAACTCGTCTTGCGGGTCGAGTTACTTTGGCTTTCGGACCTTTGGTTTGTTGCTGTCTATTGAGCTTTCGCTCAATTATTTTCGCGTCCTCTTCTCTATTTGCACTAATGTACGCCTGATATAACAGTGTAAGGCTTTCACGATTCGCTTCAATTTCTACGGCTTTTTCTAGTGACTTAATAACCTGTGGTAGATTGCTCAGCTTTTCTTGGACTTTAGCAAACGCAATATGTCTTGCAGCCATACTATCTTCTAATTTTAGCGCTTGTTCAAACGCAGTCCCTGCTTTTTCGTAATTTTCAGTCTCGTAGTATATGAGTCCTAGGTTATGTAGCGAGGAAGCTGAAGGTTCAATAGAGCTTGCTATCTCAAAACAGTCAATCGCATCTTTAAATTCTTTTTGTTTTGCATAGAGAATTCCAAGCCGGTTGTAGGCCGCTGCGTTCTTCTTGTCGATATTCAATATTGTTAAAAGGGCTTTTTCAGCTCGCACGAAACGATTTTCGCGCATGCCATTATGCGCAATCTCCCATAGGCCTCCAAGCTTCTCGCTCACTTTAAGCGGAATCGGTGAAAGTTCAGAATCACGCTGCTTGCTACTCACAAGTGCAACAAACGCGAAAATAGCTAATAATATTAGAGCTGTCATATGATGGTTACTATTGTACCATTCTTATAAACTTACACATATACGCATGAATAGTAACTTTTGCAGAACATTCTTCTGCTGCAGCGAACGACAAACTTTTAGTTCAGTAACAATTTTTTTCCAACGAATGTGTAAAGTCTGAGGCGAATGCAGTGCCGCACTACTAATTATTTCTAGTCCAGAAAATAACTCTTCAAACTGCTCTTTCTTTTCATACTTTTTATACATTGATAACCTTATAAGCGAGCTAGTACCTATGAATGCCTTTGCATCATCAATTTTAGTTTGAAAGCTTGGACTATCTTGCAATACATCCTGAAATAATTTAGCTTTTCCGTCAGATAATAGATAGGCTTTCTTTACCGCACTTTTATCGAATCCATTCTCATTACCAAACTCATTTGCTTGTTGCTCGTTAATAGGAAGTAATACAATTCTTTGGCAACGGGACCGGATAGTGCTTAACAGCCTTTGATCATCAGTAGTTTGAATGACTAAGACAGTCTTATAAACAGGCTCTTCTAGCAACTTTAGCAGCGCATTTTGAGACTCTCTTGAAGCAGTCTCAAAGCATTCTACAATCGCTATTCTAGCTACTTCTTTTTTTCCAGTAACTTTAGTTTTAAGATTGTTTTTTAATTCTCTAATATCATCTATAGAAATACTATTTTTTTCTTGCGGTGATACTCGATATAAATTATGTCTATTTTCACCTTTAAGTAATCTCTTAGTAATGTTATCAATCACTTCATCTGATCCGTGCTCTTTGCCTCCTATTATTAGAACAGAGCTCGTTGGACGATTACAAAATGCTTCAACTGTTTTATTTGTATTCTGGTTCAGGAGCATTATGTATATATTTCTTCAAATTCTTTAGGTATTTCTGCAGTAAATGTCTTGATTTCATTAGTAGGTAGCTGTATCGTCAGGCTTCTTGCATGCAGAAGCAACCGAATGTAAGACTTATCGCTATATAGCGGATCACCGACAATAGGATGCTTTATGTACTGCAAATGTACTCTCAGCTGGTGTGTTCTACCGGTTTTGGGCGTTAATTCTAACGTCGCAAAATGTTCATTATGTTTAATAACTTTATACGTTGTTTGTGATTGCTTACCGTCACTACTTACCCTGAACCGCTTTGGATCTTTGAAGTCTCGCCCAATAGGAGCATCTATGATTGCTTCTTCTAGTTTAGGTATTCCCGCAACAACTGCAATATAAGTTTTTTGCACTTTTCTATCACTAAACTGTTTTTGCAAAAATTTCAATGTAGCTTCGTTCTTCGCACAGATCATAACACCACTCGTGGCCCTATCCAGACGATGCACGATGCCGCCACGCTCTCCGTCCATCCCACTTATTCTATCGCGGATAAAACTAGCTACTGATGCTTCTTGCCAGAACTTACCGCGGGCATGAGAAATAATTCCAACTGGCTTATCAACGACGAGAACATTACTGTCTTCGTATATTATTGGAAGTGGTATAACTTCAGGTTTTTCTTGCAAAGGCCCAAGGTCGTACTCTATTTCAGCTCCAGGCTTCAGTTTATAACCGGGCTGGATTGATTCACCGTTAAGTTTAATTAGATTTAATGTAAATAACTTAGCTAAAGCTGCACGAGAATACTCAGGAAACTTGTTAGCTAAATATTTATCTACTCTAACAACTCCATCGTCATCAGTGATGATTATAGTTTCTTTAGCCATATCCTACTCTCTAAGACCAATAGCTTTTTGCACTTTAAAAAGAGTGTCATTTGCTTGCACGTTCATAAACTCTTCGCTTGATTCAATTTTCATGATAAGTTCGTTCTCATCTATCAGTTTCATCTTTTCTTGAATAGATGTTAGCGTTTTAGCAACGACTTCAGCTACAGCTTTCTTTAGATCGCCGTAGCGTTCATTTCCTTCCCATTCAGCATTTACTTCAGTTTGAGCTCTCCCTGATAGAAGTGCGAGTATTTGTAGTAAATTCGTTACGCCAGGCTGATTATCCCAATCGAAATGAACAGCGCCTACATTATCTGTTGTAGCGCTCATAATCTTCTTCTTTGCATCATCAGATGAATCACTAAGCTTAATCGTTCCTGCAGGATCTTCAACAGATTTACTCATCTTTTTTGTAGGATCTCGTAAGCTTCTAATTCTCGGGGCAGAGTCTCTATCGATAAACTTTTGCTGATTTTCAAGATTTTCAGGAACAACAAACAACTCCCCAAACTGGCTGTTCATTCTTTGCGCAATATCCCGCGTAAATTCTAGGTGTTGTCTCTGGTCTTCACCTAGAGGTATATATTTTGCGCCGTATAAAAGTATATCTGCCGCCATGAGTATTGGATACTCAAATAGTCCAACTGATACACGATCTTCGCTGAGTCGTTCCGCTTTATCTTTAAATTCGACCATCCGTCCCATTTCACCAAAACCAGTAAAATTTGTCAAAATCCAAGCAAGTTCCGAATGCGCAGGAACACGACTTTGACGGTACAAATAGACATTTTCGTTATCGATTGGGAAACCAGCTGCGACAAACAGTTTGAGGTTTTCTATTGTTTGCTGGTAAAACTCACAATGCTCAATAGGTGTAGTAAAACTGTGTAGGTCGGGTGCAAACAGATTTATTTGATAGTCAGCTGCGTGTTTCTCTACCATTTGCACCATTGGAAGTAGTGCACCTATATAATTACCAAGATGATAGTCAGCATTCGTCCGAAGACCAGTTAATATTACTTGTTTATTCATTGCTCTCATTGTAACACTCCTTAATCTGTTAATGAACCGTATGTATTACTCTAATAGTATCAGGTACTTCAACGTGTACTACTTCAACTCCTAAGTACTTCTCAAGAGTCTTTGCTACATTTTCGAGTGGCTTTGACTCACTAGCATGATGAGAAATCTCGACAAGCATTATACCTAAATCTTCAGCATATTTTGTTGCTTCTTGTTCAAATTCACCCGCAATGTATATATCAGGTAAAAGCTGATCAAAAAACTCAGATATAAATCCCTGCCCAGAAGTTATAGCAATCCTACTAAATTTCTCTTTTATAGGTCCGGCAAGCCTTAGGTAGGGGTAATTTAAAACCTTAGTTCGCTTCACTAAATCATTAAGCGTCATAGGGTAATTTTCCGCTAACCTTACTGCGCCATTTAACTTTATATTGTTATAGGTTATCCCGACAGGAGACGCAGGAATACCAAGAAGTTTGCATAATTCTTCAATAATCCCAGAGCTACAAAAATCGAGGCTAAGATGACATCTATAAACTGCAAGCGAGTTTTTTTGAGCAGCTTTATACTTTTTTAAATCATTGCCATAATGTCGATTTTCTTTTTTTTCTGGTCCGTGGTGAGTTATTAGCAAGTCACAGTTTTGACTCACTGCTTTATCTATTGCTTGCAGTGAATAGTCTAAAGTGATGCCAATTTTCTTTACTTCTTGGCTTGGTAAACCCTGCAGAAGCCCAACATAATCAAAAAAAGCAAGATTTGGTGGTGCAAATTTTTCTATTAAACCTATTACTTCATGTAGTTTTTTCATTTGCTTATCTCATATACATTACGGGGCTATAGCCCTTTTTATCAGTAATTAAATAGTGGTATGCAGGCACTGCGCTAACTGCATCAGGCGAAAGAATTATAGACTTGCCGTCAACCATTTCACCATATGCAGCGTATCCTGCTAACTCAGAGGCCACTAGATCTCGCTTTTCTTTTTCATCAAAACCCGCAAAATCTCTAAGTTTTTCACGCTCACACAACAATTCGTTATAAGTGTTTTTGACTCCTTTGTTGCTAGTTTTTATTACAGCGTCTGCTGCTCTGGATTGAGTTTGCAGATAGTTAATTCCTCTTAAATTAAACGCATCTTGCATAGATGAGACAGCCATATACTCTGACGCACCCATTCGGTCTACCTCAGCGCGCGTTGCGTCCATGGTGCCAGAAACCTTTTCCAGGAAACTCTCAGTAGTTTCTTTCATTGCACGCAGTAAAACCGGATCACTAGCTTCTACATCGGCTAGTTGGATATCAAACATAGATTTTATTCCAAACAAAGACATACGATCATGTATCATTTCTGAAGCCGACAATCCTTTTGGCACTATTCTACCCAAACCACTACCAAGCTTATATAGGTCATTATCTGGACAACACGGCACCACAAAGTGCACCGGCACTCCATCAAAAGCAGCAATCGTTCCGAAGCTTGCCAACAGTGGTAACTCAAATTTTGGATTACGCTCGCATACCGATATACCCACTGGAGCGTCTAGTGTGAAATCTAGCACTATTTCTGCTCCTATTATCGAAGCGGCATTGTATGCTTCAGAAACTTCATCATCTGAAACCGTAGAATGAAATTCTTTTGCCTTAGTTATCTGGGACTTGTTAACTATTTTCATTCTATCCCTTTCTGTTCTTATCAAGCTAGGATCTATTCGGCTACCAAGACCCCTTCTGACGTTATATCCTTGTTCTTCCAGTTGTTCCAGTTCTTCGACTGTATTTAAGCTAGGAAGATCAACAATTAACTGTTGCACTAATTCTTCTACTTCATTTTGCTCTCTAACTTCAAAGTCACTCATAGTATTTATCCTTTGAGGTTTTCACCTCATGATTATTTTTATCTATATTTCTTTACATTAAAAAACCGCCTGTTGGCGGATATAATTTCTATATTTATATTTCAAATCAAATAGAGCAGCTCCGCCAACGCAGTGTGACGTTTTGCCATGAGCCAAATTGACCGTAGTTAGTAATAGTCATGCTCGTTTTCATAACATTTACCGAAGAACCTTAAATTTTCCAGCTTGTAGCTCTTTAGAGCCTCGTGTAACAGTAGCAACACCCACACCAAGAACCTCAGCTATTTTATGCTGAGGTTCTTTCTTGAGAAGTCGTTCAACTATCTCCAGCCTTTGGCCTATTTCTAATCGTTCTTTAGGCGTTGTTATACCCACTAAAAAATCTTCAAGGACTTCCTTATCCCTGATAGCATTAATGATTTCTACGACTGAACTAAAATTACTCATACTAATATACTAGCATACTAGTATGCTATATGTCAAGCACCCTACTCTTCTACTGTGTCGTAGAGTGCAGTTGGCTTGTCATAGAATACAGCCCAATACTGATCCCCGTAAGAAAAATGCCACCATTCTTGGGCAAGGTTAGCGAACCCAACATCTATCATAGCTTCTAATAAGGTAATCCTATTTTCCTGTTGCGTTTTAGAGATTGCGGCAGAAAAAGTGTGCGCTACCTCTCCGTCACTGTTTGCTCTACTCCCAAAATCAACAAGGGAACCAGATGAATGACGAACTTCAATATCTACCGCAGCACCAGCTGTATGGGGCGGCGTTAAAAGTGACGGGTCGCTAACCATTAAACGTGTTTCTGAAACAATTCGCTCTTGTGACCAGTCAGGATGTTTATCCTTAAGATATAGCTTAAAGTCTTTAAAAAGACTCTTCTGCACACTTAATGGCCTGAACCCGGCTTTTACTACAATTTTCCAATCATTTGGCAACTTGGAACGAGCTTTTACTAACCTTTTAAATACTGATTCACGTAGTTGCAAGCCGAATTCAGAATGTGACTCAATATACTTTTTATATGCATCACCTTCAATATTTCTTTCACCCTCCCAGAATGGCTCAAGCAATAGACCAGAGTCTTTCAACGGTACTAAAGGTTCGCCGCACTCTTCTATAGGGATTACTATGCTTAGAGTGTCTAAGCTAAGCATAGGCCTCTCCGTATGCTTATACATTTGAAGCGCACTTTTAGACGTGATTTCTATGAATGACATACTACTAAGTATACAACGGTTTATCTAGTACGCTTTCTGGAAATTGTGTTGGTTTTGCACCGAGTGAAACAAGTAACTGTTCGTCATACTGAGAGCCTGGCATCACTGCTGTCGATTCAGACATGAGGACTGCAATATTGGTAGTATCAACGACTCTATAGTTAGGTAATTGCGGATTTTCAACATGCTCAGATAGTGCTTCAAGTGCAACCGATGCTACAACAGACATTAATGCTTCGTTTTTTGTGTAGACACGCATATCACAGCCTGCCTGATGATGTACGACATCAATCCCACTTAAAGATGCTTGCGCTAGATCGAGTGCTAACATGCCTTCTAGCGGAATTAGTACACCCTCAACACGACTTTTTAAAGGTTCACCCGGCTTTAACATTCCAAATATTGATAAATCTTTTTTTACAATAGAAGCAAAAGGAATGATTCTACCGTCCGATCCTACAGACCTCTTCAATAGGTTTTTTGCTGCTAGTACTTTCATTATACTTTCTGCAACCTTAGGTGTGCGCTGCATAGAACCCGTAAGTAGCTCTACAGTAGATTTTCCATTTGTAACTTGTTGAAGTGCGCCCTGGTGGTGAGAAGTTACATCTGCTCCATCAGTTAAGACGGTAACACCTTTCACCTTCCCAAGCTTGTGTGCGTTTTCTGGACTAATTACTGCTGATAAATGTCGAACATTACGTGAAGCCATCTTATTCGGAACAACGCTAATGCTCTGTCCTAGGACATTAATAGATCTTGGTCGGTATTCTTGGTCGTTTCCAGTAGTTGTATCGACCAGCAGTTGCCTAACTCTTATTCTAGGATCTGTCATCGTCACGAGCGCAGCTAAATGCTGATTTCCAACATGGTCTGACCTTTCGATCAATTCACCTGCTGCGCTCAAATTAATTAAATCTTGTGGGGTCATACGAGGATGATCTACTCGTAGTCCATTTACTTCAATACTCATTTTCATATTTCCTATTCTATTTTTTAAGCGAACGCGCCCATTTCAAGCAACTCTTGTTGCGTGAAGCACATCCTATCTTTTATTAACGCGACTGAACCAATGTCGACTTCTAGCTTTATTGATCGTGGTTCGTTTGGTTCTGTTCTCTCTAGTGAGCCTGAAGCATCAGAGTTAGCTCGTATAAGCCGCTCAGATGCCTCAGGCGATATAAATTTGTTCATAATTCTTCCTTCTAAATTAAAAACCGCCCATATGTAGGCGGTATGTATCATTTGTTTGTATATTTTTCATACATAGCAATACCGCCAACTATAATTGTTGAAATACCAATTTCCTATAAAAATGTTTTTTACTATGTTCATAATTTCTTCCTTATTTAATAACTTGCTCTATTTTCTTGTCCGAAAGTTTGAGGCATTGCTTCTCTTGTTACTTTTCTGTATACAGTTGTGCCGGCTGACTCAATTGCGTCACATACTCTTGGTGTATCTTCTGCTAGTACCTTACTGATGGTAGTACAGTCTATACAGGCTAAACTAATACCTCCACATGCCCTAGCTGGATCCAAAGCAGAATCAGCAGCATTTACTGCAATGCTAAGTATAAATCCTGCGATTTGTGGATCTAATACCCTATCTGTTTTAAGTATAGGCTCAACTAGATCCTTGAGTCGTATTAGTTTATCGCTCATATCTATCTTGACCCTGTTGCTACTTTAATTCCTAGTGTGATTAACGCTGCACCGAATATTCTATCCACGTGATGTTTTACTCTATTGTAAGCATTCTGTACTGGTTTCTGTGTCATGAATGTCGCAACAAGAGAAAACCATATGAATGTAGCTACCATCATTTCAATTCCGTATACAAGCTTTAGTATAGAGCTCGTATCAGGACTTATTACTTGCGTGAACAAACTCAGGAAGAACAACGTTACTTTTGGGTTTAGTATGTTAGTTACAAATCCCTGCTTGAAAGCCTCTATATTAGTAAGACTTCCTAACCCTGTATTTTTATGTGTTTCTGAGTTTTGTTTAATAGAACGTAGAGCTTTGAAACCAATCCATATCAGATATGCTGCTCCTAGTAGTTTAATAATGTTAAACAACACAATGGATTTAGATATTACCACCGCAAGGCCTAGCATAGAGTATATTATATGTACGCTGATTCCCAATGCTATACCAAGTGCTGTGAATATTCCGATTGTTCTTCCATTTGAAAGTGAGTTTTTTAACACCAACGCTAAATCGGGTCCTGGACTGGATACGCCAAGGAGATGTATCCCTGCTATTAATAGTAATTCTTGCATTATTTTCTCCTTAAATTTCCTTTATAATTAAAAAAACCGCCTGCTCGAGGCGGTTTACTATTTGATCTATATTTTATGAAATTAGAAACTAGCCGCCTCGGTTAGAGTGGTATACCAGAAAAAGTCAAAATAGTTCTGAATTTGTTTCATAAGAAATATAATACAGTATTTTTAGTTTTATGCAACTTTATTTGTGTATTTCTTCGAGATGACTAACACCATAATGACGTTTAATACAATCAGTACTATAGGATACAAGATAGTAGAAAAGGAGTAGACGGCAATTGCAAATAACGAAATTATATACTTTGACCCAGCTATTATATAACTGCTCAGTGTTTCACTTGTAGGATCTTTCCAAGTTTTTCTGAAAGTAGGAACAAATGCTAGAAAATCTATAATCGATAGTAAAATAATTGAACCTACAGGGCTTTTCGTTAGTATCCAAATAGGTATCGAGAATATAGCAGCAATAAAAAAGAATATATCAGAAAGACTTATCGTAGATCTGGAATATTTAAAGCCAAAATATAAAATAAATAGACTGACAAATCCAGTTACAATATTATGTACCGAAGACCAACCAGCACCTGCAGCAATTTGTGCAAAACCTATTACGAATGTGATTATCGTCCAAACAATCCACGTAAATACATGTGGTTTTGTTTTTCCCTTAATAACGTCTCGAATATACGGTACATAGCCGACAAGCGATAGTACGATTGCTGTAATACCTGCTATTTCTTTCATCATCCTAATATCTCATGTGAACTGAAATAAAAAAAGCCCTGTATTTCCTCAGGGCTTTTAGTAAACGCAAAGTTTAACGTTTCGTAAACTGTCGTTGTTTTCGAGCACCTTTAAGACCAAACTTCTTACGCTCGCGCTCTCTAGGATCGCGGCCGAGAAGTTCTGCTTTTTTAAGTGTACCTTTGAGTGACTCGTTCTTTTCAGCAAGTGCTTTAGCTATGCCAAGCTTAATTGCATCAACCTGTCCAGCGTGTCCACCGCCGTCGACTACAACAGATACATCGTACTTGTTGTCTTCGATAACGCGGAATGGAGTATCTAGATCGTGCATAAACATAGGACTTCCCGCAAAATAGTCGGTTGCAGGCTTTCCATTCACCGTGATCACTCCCTTACCATTTGTCAGTCGAATTTTAGCTGTTGAGCTTTTACGACGTCCAATAGCATATGTGTAATGTTCAGCAGCCATTATTTAGCTCCTTTCTTAAGATCAAGAACAACTGGCTTCTGTGCATCATGTTGATGTTCAGCGCCTGCATAGACTTTTAGCCGTTTTAGTCGTTCCTTGCGTAATTTATTGACAGGCAACATGCCTCGAACTGCTTTTTCAATTACTTTAGTAGCGTCGATTTGTTGCTGTTCACCAAGAGAACGCTCTTTGATACCACCTGGGAATCCAGTGTGGTGATAGTACTTCTTGTCAGTTACTTTTTGACCAGTAACAATAAGCTTGTCGGCATTAATCACGACAACATAATCACCACAATCAATATTGGTTGTGAACATCGGTTTCTTTTTACCAGTAAGCATCTGTGCTGCTTCGGTGCTTAGTCTACCTAACGGAAGTTGTGACGCATCGATAACGTACCATGTGCGTGTAACATCTGAAGGTTTTGCACTATAAGTTTTGCGGTTTGAGACAATAGAAGTTTTCATTATTTAGCCTCCTTCTTGACAGCTGGTTTTTTAGCTACTGCTGGCTTAGTCTCTTTTACTGCTGTTGCAACAGGAGCCGTCTGCAAGTCATCAACAAATGATAACTTAGCCATCTGCGCGTTATCACCACGACGAAGAACTGTTCGTTCTATGCGTAAGTGACCACTAACACGTCCTTTTAGTTTTGGTGCAATATCATCGACTAGTTTATGCGCTGCTTCAATTGTTTGAAGAGATGCGATAATTTGTCGTCGGTTGTGTAAATCACCTTTTTTAGCTTTTGTAATGAGTCTTTCGATGTAAGGTAAAACTTCTTTAGCCTTCGGAAGAGTTGTTTCCATTCCTTCGTTCAGTATGAAGCTGTTTGCAAGCCCTTTGATAAGTGCTCGCCTTTCATCTCTTTCTCTACCGAATTTTCGGCCTTTATATCCGTGTCTATGCATATTAGAGCTCCAGTTCGGCTAGCTTTTCACGCACTTCATCAAGTGCTTTACTACCGAAACCTTTCAAATCTTTAAGTTCTGCATCAGTAAGACTAAACAAATCCTTCAGATTATGAATGTCGTTATTGATGAGTGCATTTGTTGTTCGAGCTGAGAAATTAAGATCTTCGATAGAAGTCGTCAACATATCTTTTTCTTCTTCTTCAGCATTAGCTCCGGCGTCAGGTTGTGCTTCTACAAGCATTGGTCGTGCTTCAACACGAGTTTTTCCTGCAAGAGCTTCGTACTGGTTCATCAAAATTGCATTCGCTTCTTCAAAAGCGTCTGCAGGAGTGATGGTACCGTCTGTTTGAACAGTAATGTTCAGTTTATCTAGGTTGGTCATTTGACCGACACGTGTGTTTTCAACGTTATATCGAACACGCGTCACTGGGCTGAATATAGCGTCTAAAGATATAAAATCGCTGCTCTTCTTTTCGTTTGCTTCTTCGATTGTTCGATATCCACGTCCTTTTTCGACAATAATTTCAGCTTTGAATGTAGTCTTAGCGTTATCAAGTGTTGCGATGTGGTGCTTTTTGTTGACTACTTCAACATCTGCTGTTGTTTTGATATCAGCAGCAGTAACATCACCAGCACCTTTTTTCTCGATAACTAGTGTTTGTGGCTCGTCGCTAAATACCTGGAAGCGAATACCTTTGAGTCGTTGCATGATATCGACAACGTCTTCTTTAACTCCATCAAGTGCAGTAAATTCATGAGTTGCTCCATCAATACGAAATGAAGTAATTGCAGCACCAGAGATGCTTGATAGCAGTACTCGACGTAAGCTGTTTCCTAGTGTCATACCGTAGCCACTGTGCAGAGGTTCAACAGCAAATGTTGCCGTGTTATCACCATCTTCCGTCACGTTAGTGATAGTTGGTGTATTAATGTGTTTTGACATTGTTATCCTTCCTAATGGCTTATCTCGAGTAAAACTCGACGATTAATTGTTCGTTAATGTCTACTTCAGCTTCTTCACGGGCTGGAATGCCGGTTACAGATACTGCTAGTTTCTTGCGATCTACTTTCACCCAAGAAACAGTTGCTTCTCCGGCTGGGCTAGTTTCATCAATTCTCTTAAAGTAGTCTGATTTAATACTGTGGTCTCTCACGACTAGCTCGTCACCCGGCTTCAAGCGAAGTGATGGAATGTCAAATCGTTTACCATTGAGCATAAAATGACCGTGTGTTACAAGCTGTCTTGATGCTCGCCTGCTTGGAGCTAGTCCAGAGCGGTAAACAACATTATCAGCACGTTGTTCGAGTAATCGTAGCAAAATTTGCCCTGATTGACCTTTACTTCGAGATGCTTCTTTCATCAAGTTCGAAAACTGTCGTTCTAGAAGTCCATATAATCGCTTTACTTTCTGTTTTTCACGTAATTGTAGTGAATACTGTGAAGATTTCTGACGATATCTACCACCAGCAGCTTGGCCCGGAGGTGTTGATCGTTTGACGAGTGCTTTATGAGCCTTCGGGTGTAGCGCGTAGCCCTCTCGGCGACTCATTTTTACTATTGATTGTGTATCTCTAGCCATGATTAATTCCTTCTAGCCTTTCTCGGTCGAACACCACCGTGAGCTATTCCAGTCACATCAGTGATACTCTCGACTGAAATATCAGTGTTAACAAGTGCACGGACGGCCATATCACGACCTTGACCAATACCCTTAACGAACACGTCTACTTTTGTCATACCATGTTGTTGTTTCGCTGCAGTTGCAGCTTTTTCAGATGCAATTTGCGCTGCGTAGGCAGTGCCTTTTTTAGATCCTCTAAATCCACATCCACCAGCACTCGCTTGTGTGAGTACTCCACCAGCTTGATCAGTGAAGGACACTATTGTATTGTTGAACGTCGCTTGAATATGTAATTGACCGTAAGCAACCGTTCGTTTGTTCTTTTTGCGCTTCGTTGCTTTAGGCTTCGGAGCGACAGTAGTTTCTTCTGACATATGTTTCTCCTAAACCCTACGTCTTAGATACAGCTTTTTTAGCTGTACCTCCAACAGTTACTTTTCTACCACGTCTTGTACGAGCATTCGTTTTTGTTCGCTGACCACGACTTGGCAGACTGCGACTGTGACGATCACCTCTATAAGACTTAATTTCTTTTAGTCTCTTAATGTTTGCGGTAACTACTCTGTGTAGTTCACCTTCAACTATTAAACGCTCATTGATCACGTCCTGTATACGTGATATTTCAGCATCAGTAAGATCTTTTGTTCGAACAGTTGGCTCCACTTTTGCACGATCTAAGATATCTGAACTTGTTTTCGGTCCAATACCATATACATAGCATAGTGAGAACTTAATTTGCTTTTCATTTGGGATAGTAATACCTGATATTCTGGCCATAATTTATCCCTGCCTCTGCTTATGCTTTGGCTTAAACTTGTTGATTACGTAAAGTCGACCTTTTCGACGGACAATTTTATCATCCGGACTGATCTTCTTTACACTTGCACGCACTTTCATCCCTTTAGATTTCCTCCTCTGCTGGGTTGAGTTTATGAAACTCATGCGGATCGTAAATGTCTTTTATAACGAGTACGACACACTGCTTAATTGTTATAACTACTTGCGATAGGTGATTCTGCCCTTAGTAAGATCATAAGGGGTCAACTCAACCGTCACGCTGTCACCTGGTACGATACGAATATAATGTTTTCGCATTCTACCTGCAACATGGGCTATAATCTGATGACCATTTTCAAGTTCAACCTTGAACTGAGTGCCTGGTAGAGTCTCTACAATCACCCCTGTTAGTTCAATTACTTCCTTGTTTGCTGCCATAAAATTATATTCAAGATCTGATTATACCAGACTTGTCTCCGTTATTCAAACTTTGTTATTACTTTTTTGATTTGCGAACTTTGCTTACAAATTTCTTCAGACTTCGTTTCTTAGAAGCTTTCTTGGAATTATCCTGGCCTTCGAAGTAGTCTGGTGCTGAATAATCATCATAAGTAACCATTAAGGCACGTGACTCCACTTGGCGAAGCGTTTCTAGTGCAACTGCGACAAGAATCAAAACACCTGTTCCACCCACTGTAATATCAGTATTCAAAAATATCTGTGCAATAATAGGGCCGAGTGCAATGAAGCCTAAACTAAAGCTTCCAAAGAAAGTGAGACGGTTAACAACTGTACGCAAGTATTTCTCTGTATCGTGTCCACTTCGTATACCTTCTATAAAACCACCTTGTTTTTGAAGGTTCTCGGATATTTCCTTGGCGTTGAATGTAATGCTGGTGTAGAAATATGTAAACAGTACAATGAGTACAAAGTAAGTAATCGGATATATGTACGGGGTCCAACCAGCCTGAGCAAATGTTTGAGATGTTGGTGTTTGGAACCATAGTAGTAAGTTATTACCAAGTTCAGATAATCCGGCACTCGAATTATTTGCTAAAATCTGCCCAACAAAACTTGGAACACTCAAGAATGCAACCGCAAAGATAATAGGGATAACACCAGCCGTGATCAGCTTCACGGGTAATTTAGTTGTAACGCCTCCATAAGCTCTATTGCCTTGAACCCGCTTCGCATAGTTAATTGTTATATTACGTGATGCTTCGTTGAGCTTTACAACCGCCCAAGTAGTGAGCACAACAGCTGCAAGTAGTATGAGCGCAATAATAAGTGACTCACCACGGTAGTTAATTGTTTTTCCTAGTATCGTAAATGATTCAGTTCCTGAGAACACACTTGTCGTGATAGAAGCAATCGTAGAAGGAAGCTGTGATACTATACCAGCTGTTATAAGGAGGCTTATTCCATTTCCAACACTCTGCTCTGTTATAAGCTCACCGAGCCACATAAGGAGCATTGCACCACCTGTAAGCGCGGCAACCATCAGTACCCAACTCGCAATAGAGGCATTCGCAGTAATATCTATACCCGATATCTGTTGAGCCTGTTGTCGCACAAGAACAATCGCACCAATTGACTGAATGATTGCTAGAGGAAGTGTCAATAAACGGGTGATCTGGTTAATCTTTTTACGGCCGTATTCGCCTTCTTTGTTGAGAGTTTCTAGTTTTGGTATCGCCTGTGTCAACAGCTGCATAATAATGCTAGCGTTGATGTATGGGCCAAGACCAATCAACATGATGGAGAAATTAGCGAGCGCTCCACCACTCAACACATCAAGTAGGCCAAATAGCTGTGTGTCCTGCGTAGCAGTGAAAAGTGTGTCGAGTAGTTCACGAAGTGTCGTAGGGTCAGCAAGTGGAATAGGAATCTGAGCGAGTACTCTGAATACGACAATCATACCAAATACAGCAAGTAGTCGCTTGCGCATATCACCATGCTTGGTAGAACGCCAAATTACTTTCCAGTTCATTTTTCTTTGAATTCCCTTTTGCTTTACGTACAAGTATATCAGCTGAAGCTAGTGCTACCAACGATATTGATTGTAAGAATTATTTATCTTCTGATTTTTCAGCTTTTGTTGCTTTAGGACGCTCAGTTTTTTCGAAACTTCCACCAGCTTTTGTGATAGCAGCAATTGCTTTCTCACTAGCGTTCTGGAGACGTACATTTACTTTAGCAGTAACTTCGCCGCGTAAAACAACTCGCGCACGCTGGTCAGGTCGCTTTAGTATTCGCGCTTCAAACAAAGTGTAGTTATCAACTGTACCCGAGAAATTGTTAAGTCGAGAAGTCGTAATAGTCACTGGCTGTTCTCTAAACTGAGTAAAGCCTCGCAATTTTGGAATACGAGAGATTAGCGGGTTCTGTCCACCTTCAAAACCAGGCTTACGGCTGCTACCAGCGCGTGATTTTTGACCTTTAGTTCCTCGACCGGCTGTTTTACCTTGGCCGGCACTTATACCACGACCGACACGCCGTGATTGCTTGTCTGCTTTAACAGATAATTCATTATATTTCATATTACTTAGCCTCTTCTTTTGTCACTTTTGCAGTTTTTTTATCAGCTGCTTTGACTTTGTCAGTTGCTGAGTCGTTTTTTGACGTATGCCACTTAGATTTTGGCTCAATAGCTTTCAATGCTTCAATAGTTGCGTAAGCAATGTTGATTTTGTTGCTTGAACCAAGTGATTTACTTAGCACGTTACTGATACCAGCAACTTCTAAAACAACACGCACAACACCGCCTGCAATCAAACCGGTACCAGGAGCAGCCGGTTTTAGTAAAATTCTTGCACCACCAACACGTGATTGTTGTTCGTGTGGGATAGTCCCTTTATAAATCGCTATTGTTGTGAGGCTTTTCTTAGCGATGTCTGTAGCTTTTGATACAGCTGCGGTGACATCTGCACCTTTCGCTATGCCCATACCAATTTTGCCTTTTCCATCACCAATAACTACGAGTGCTCTAAATCTAAATCGTCGTCCGCCTTTTACAACGCGTGCTACTCGATCAACAGCAACAACTCGCTCGTCAAACTGTTTTTCTTCTCTCTCTCGGGGCATTCTAGGTTCTCGCGCCATATTAAAACTCCAGTCCGTTCTTTCTTGCAGCGTCAGCTAATGCTTTCACTCTACCATGATACTGTTTTGCACCTCGGTCAAATACAACTGCAGTTATTTTCTTATCATTTGCATACTTTGCAATTTTCTCTCCGACTATCATAGCTTTTTCAGTCATTGTTCCAGTAGCTTTTGTGCCAACTGTTGTAGCAGCTGCAAGTGTCGTGCCTAAGTCGTCATTTATTAGTTGCGCGCTTATGTGCATATTACTGACCGTTACGCTCAGTCTTGGTCGTAGCTCAGTTCCATGTAGGGTAGAGCGTGTTCTCGTTGCACGTGATAGTTTATTGGCTACTTTTCTAGCTTTATCGCTCATAGTTTACTCCTTACCTGACTTTCCTGATTTACGAAGAATTCGCTCACCTGCATATGCGATTCCTTTACCCTTATACGGTTCAGGTTTCTTAAACGCTCTGATTTCAGCTGCGACTTGTCCAACAAGTTGCTTACTAATACCACTGATTGTTATGGTGAGTTGTTCAACTTTAACATTAATACCTTCTGGGATTGTATATACAACTTCGTGAGAGAATCCAAGATTCATCTTTAACGTATTTCCTGATAGATTTACTCTAAAACCAACACCAGTGACTTCAAGTTTTTTCTCAAACTCTTGTGTCACACCACTCACCATGTTTGCGACTAATGTACGCATTAGGCCGTGCTTAGATCGATGTACTCTTTCGTCACTGTCTCGAGTAACGAGTACTTGGTTTTCCTCAACTTTTACGTTGATACCAGGCATTGTAAACTGTTGGAGCTCACCTTTAGGGCCTTTTACGGCGATAAAAGCGTCGTCAACAGTGATTGTCACACCACTCGGTATCGAGATTGGCTGTTTTCCTATTCGACTCATATGTTATATTCCTATTTTCTTTCTTTAATAGACTCTACAAATTATCTCACCGCCGAGCTTTTGCTCTTTGGCTTCGTTGCCGGTCATGATGCCCTTAGAAGTAGAAACGATGACTAGTCCTCGTCCTTGCTTAACTGTCGGAATATCTTTGACTTTCACATAGACTCTTCTTCCCGGTTTACTTATTCGTGATAGCTCGGTAATAGGTGAAGTTCCTTTTGCATCACTTATCTGAATAACAAGTGACTTATCGATGCCTTCGCCCTCGATTGAGGTGCCCACAACATACTTGTTTAGCGCAAGAATGTCTGCAACTGATTTCTTAACATTGCTGTGTGGCATACGAACTTCGTCTTTTCGTACGGCGATTGCGTTTCTGATTCTAGTTAGCATATCTGCTATTGGATCTGTTGATACCATAATTGTTCTACCAACTCGCTTTCGTTACACCAGGAATCTCACCCTTGCTCGCATGCTCTCGGAATGAAAGTCGGCTTAGACCAAAACGACGCATATATGCACGTGGTCGGCCAGTTTCTTCACAACGATTTGTGAGTCGGGTTGGGCTACTGTTCTTAGGAAGCAAATGCAAGCCTTCCATGTCACCAGCTTCTTTGAGCTCTGCTCGTTTTGCAGCGTATTTCTTAATCATTTTCTTTCGTTTCAGGTCGCGTGCTATATTTGATTTTCTTGCCATAGTTATTTACCTTCTTTCATGAATGGCATGCCAAACTTCGTAAGTAAGCTTTTAGCATGTTCTTTTTCTTTGGCTTCAATAACAAAGTTAATTTGTAATCCGTGAGGAGTCGCTGTTTCTTCAAATGAAAGCTCAGGAAAAACGCTTTGGTCTTTAAATCCAATACTATAGTTACCTTGGCCATCAAATGATTTGTTTGAAACTCCGTGAAAATCTCGAAGTCGTGGAAGAACGATGTTGATCACTCTATCCATGAATTCATACATTCGGTCGCCACGAAGGGTGACCATGGTACCAATTTTGTTACCTTCACGAAGTTTAAAAGTTGCAATTGATAGTTTCGCTTCACGCTCTATTGGTTTTTGACCAGTAATTTTTGCAATCGTGTTATTTGCAATTTCCATCAATTTCTTCTCGTCCTTAGCTTTACCAAGACCTATGTTCACCACGATCTTGGTGATTTTAGGAGACTCAGAAACACTTTTCAAATTTAGCTCTTTAACAAGCTCAGTCCTAAATGTTTCGTTGTACTGCTTTTTAAGTCGAGAAGTCGTCGCAGGAGTAGACTGTTTCTTAGCGGCAGCTGCTTTTTTAGGTGCAGCAGTTTTAGTTTCTGTAGCCATTACTTGATCTCCTTTCCTGAACGCTTATAAACGCGTACTTTATTACCTTCTTTATCAAATGTATAGCCGATTTTACTCGGCTTCTTGCTTGACGGTTCAACTATTGCAACATTGCTTACTGGAAGTGGTTTCGTTTTTTCAATTATTCCGCCAACTCTGTTTTTTTCTGTAGGTTTCATGTGCCTTTTGACAATGTTGATGTTTTCAACCGTTACTTTGTTAATTGACGGATGAGTTGCAGTAATTTTACCAGTTTGTCCTTTGTACTTACCAGCTAGAACGACGACATTATCACCTTTTTTGAGCCTGATTTTAAATATTTCTTTCATAGTTATAGTACCTCCGGCGCAAGTGACACTATTTTTGCGTAACCTTGGTCTCTAAGTTCGCGTGGAACAGGCCCAAAAATACGAGTTGCTCGAGGAAGCTTATCTTCACCGATAATAACGGCCGCATTATCATCAAATTTAATTGTAGATCCATCTTTGCGGCGGATGATGTTAGTTGTTCTAACTACGACGGCTTGAACAACTGCTTTCTTTTTAACTGTACCGTTCGGTGCTGCTTGTTTTACACTGGCAGTGATTATGTCGCCAACTCGTGCGTAACGACGTTTTGATCCGCCGAGTACTTTGATACACAAAATTTCTTTTGCACCACTATTGTCACAGACGTTCAGTCGAGATTCTGCTTGAACCATTACTTCGTCTCCTTTGCAGGTGATGCTTTAGCTTCTTCTGCTTTCTTGATTGCAGCTTGCGCATCTTTCTTCTCTTGGATAGTATTTTCACTACCTTCATCTTTAGCCGTAATCGCTTCGACTGTTTGCCCTGCAGCAATTGCAGCTCGTTCAATAATTCGAACAAGAGTTAATCGTTTTCGAGCAGAGATAGGTCGTACTTCTTTAACCTCTACTTTATCACCAAGTCTAGCTTCGTTTTTTTCATCATGTGAGATGTATTTAACTGTTCGGCTATATTGTTTCTTATAAATTGGATGCGTCTTTCTCTCGTGCGACACAAGGACAATTGTCTTGTCGGCCGTATCTGAGACGACTGTTCCGATAATAGTTCGTGCCATTATGCTTTCTCCTTTGCGAGGTGCTCACCAAGAACGGTCAGCATTCTTGCGAGGTCTCGGCGCTTTAGGCGTACCACACGTGGGTTTTGTACTTCACCCATGTGAATACGGCGTTTCATTTCTGCTATTTCTGATCGAAGTTCAGTAGTAGCTTTTACAAGCTCTTCTGCATTCATTTTACGTATGTCTTCCATTTTTTGCATGATTTATGCTCCCGTCCGTGTAATAAATCTAGTTTTCACAGGGAGTTTATGTGCTGCAAGTCGCATTGCTTCTCGAGCTTGCTCTTCAGGAACGCCACCCATTTCAAACATAACCGTACCAGCTTTAACTTTAGCTGCAAAATACTCAGGGTTTCCTTTACCACCGCCCATTTTAACGTCTTGTGGTTTTTTGGTAACTGGAGTATGTGGAAAGATCTTAATCCAGATTTGTCCACCACGCTTCGTGTAACGAGTCATCGCTTGACGTGCGGCTTCGATTTGTCTTGAAGTGATTCTTTCGTTTTCAAGCGATTGAAGTCCGAATTCACCGTGGGCAACGAAGTTATTACTAGTTGCGACACCTTTATTTGTTCCGATGCGGACTTTTCTAAACTTAGTTCGGTTTGGTACTAACATTACAGTGCCTCCCCTTTATGGATCCATACTTTTACACCTATTACACCTGCTGGTGTTCGTGCGCCTACACTAGCGAAGTCGATGTTAGATCGAATCGTGTGTAGTGGTACAGTTCCTTCAACAGTCTTTTCTCGTCGTGACATTTCAGCTCCATTAAGCCTTCCTGCAACTTCGATACGAATACCTTTTGCTCCTGCTCGCATTGTTGCAGCAGCTGATTGCTTCGTTGCTCGGCGGAATGCAATTCTTCGTTCTAGTTGGTTAGCGATATTCTCTGCAACTAGTTTTGCATATAGTTCTGGTTTCTTTATTTCTTCAATGTTGACGCGAACTTCACCACCATAAATCTTTTGGATTTCAGCTTTTAGCTCATTGACACCAGCACCACCACGGCCGATAACAACACCGGCTTTTGCAGTTTGTATTGTAACAGTTACTAGGTTCGGTGATCGTTCAATCTCTACGAGGTTAATACTTGCACGTGATCCCATTTTTTTATCAATATAACGTCGAACGGCTAGATCGTCTGTCAAAAACTTCGCATATTCGTTTTTGGCAGCGAACCATTTACTTCGCCACTTTTTATTGACCTGGAGTCGCATGCTAATTGGGTTAACTTTTTGGCCCATTATTTGCTCTCCTTCTTATTAGTTGCAGTCTTTTTAGCTACTGTATCAGTAGCGCTCGTCGTAGCCGCTACAGCTTTCTTATTCTGTCGTTGCTCTCCCGTTACGGTGACGCGAATATGACTAGATTTACGTTGGAACGGAAGCGCTCGGCCATGTGCAGCAGGTCGGTATCGTTTGATACGAGGTCCAGCAGTGACAGTAATTTCAGTAATAACTAATGTGTCTGGCTTAAAGTTGTGGTTGTGCTCGGCATTAGCCCTGGCACTAGCAATTACTTTATAGACTGCTCCAGCTGACCTTCTTGGTGCATGATCGAGAATAGTCAAAGCATCTGCAACGGTTCGGCCACGGACAAGTGCTGCAACAACAGCAACTTTACGTGGACTTTGACGAACACCTTTAGCGATTGCTTTAACTGTAGGGATATCTTTAGTCATGATTATTTCGCCATCTTTCCGCCGTGCTTACGGAACTTACGAGTTGGACTAAATTCACCTAGCTTGTGACCAACCATGTTTTCAGTAACAAATACCGGTACATGGACTTTGCCGTTATGTACAGCAATTGTGCGTCCTACGAATTCTGGTGGTATAGAGCATGCTCTTGCCCACGTTTTAATAATTGTACGGTCTTCTTTAGCCAATGCTGCCACTTTTCGAGCGAGCTTTGGATCAATAAAAGGACCTTTTTTAAGTGATCTACTCATATTATTACCTTATTTCCTCTTCGCTTCGTGGCGACTGCGCACGATAAATTTATTTGTTGGCTTGCTACGAGAACGAGTCTTGAAACCAAGCGTCTTCTGTCCCCACGGCGTACGTGGAGCTGAACCATGGTTGACACCACCACCGATACCGTGACGACCACCGTCACCACCACCGTGTGGGTGATCTGCAGCGTTCATCACAACACCACGAACTGATGGACGAATACCCATTTTACGTTTTCGTCCGGCTTTACCGTACTTAACGTTTTGGTGTTGGATGTTTCCAACATTGCCAATCATTGCCATAGCTTCAGATAAAATCATTCGAACTTCACCAGATGGGAGTCGAACTTGGCAGTATTTCTCTTCTTTTGCAACAAGTTGCGCTCGGTTACCAGCACTACGTACAAGTTGCGCACCTTTACCAGGTGTCATTTCTACAGCGTAGATGGTTGCACCGTTAGGTATTGCTTTAAGCGGGAGTCTGTTGCTAACACTAATTGGTGCTTCTGGACCAGATTCTACATTCATACCGACTTTTAGACCTTCAGCAGCAATAATATAGTGGTACTGATTGTCTTGATCTTTGATACGAGCAATGTTCGCGCTTCGACCTGGATCGTACTCAATCGCTTCAACGACTGCCTTGGTTCCGCTAGCCAAGTTAAAGTTAACCATTCTGATAAATCGTTTTACCCCTGAGCCTTTGTGCCTAGTTGTGATACGACCTTGGTTGTTACGACCAGCAGTAATTTTCTTTGCTTTAAGAAGTGATTTTAGCGGCTTCTTAGCGGTAATTTCTGAGAAATCACGAGTGGTCATTCCACGCTGACCGGGAGTCGTTGGTTTCATTGTCTTGATAGCCATGACTACTTCTTCTCCTCTTTCTTAGATTTTTTCGCAGGCTTTGCAGCTTTCTTATCAGCTTTATCGGTAGCTTTTTTCTCGGCTTCTTCTGCTTCTTCAACAGCAGCAAATATTGGGATACTGTCACCTTTTTTCAAGGTAACGTAAGCTTTCTTCATGTCGCTTCGCATACCTTCAGTAAATCGACGATTTCGGTACAGTCGTTTTGCTTTACCGTTCTGGATAACAATACGGACGGTTTCAACAGTGACATCGTAGGTTTCAGCAACTGCTTTCGCAATCTCATGTTTGTTAAGCCCTCCGTCAACGACGAATACGAATACGCCTTTTTGGCTCATCTCATAAGCTTTCTCGCTCATTCGAGGTTTTAATACAACGTCAGACATTATTTTGTCTCCTTTGTTTTAGCGGGTACTTTTTTAGCAAGCCATTCGTGAACGGTGTCTAAAGCTTTTTGCTCGATAACAAGTGTGTCAGCATTCATGATGTCAAATACGTTGAGGTACATTGCGTGAACCGCTTTAACATTCTTGAGGTTGCTCGTTGCGCGCTCGACTAGTGTGTCTTTGTCGCTAACAACTAGTAGTACGTTTCGCTGTGCACCAATCTTGTTTAGGAAAGCAGCTGTTTCCGAAGTTTTACCTTCTTTGCACTTAAAACTTTCGATAACAATTATGTTATCAAGGTTTAGAGACAGTGCATGACGAATTGCTTGTCGTTTTGCAGCAATAGGCATCTTTCTTGAATAGTTCTCTTTTCCGAGAGGACCAAATGTAATACCACCACCACGCCAGATAGGTACTCGGATTGAACCAAAACGAGCACGTCCTGTACCTTTTTGTTTCCAAGGCTTTCGTCCACCACCACGAACTTCACCACGGCGGAGTGTCTTCGCGAGGTTTTCTCGTCCGTTGGCTTGATATGCAACATATGCTTGTTTTACGAGTTCATGACTCGGAAATTCTATAGCAAAAATGTCTTTAGATAGTTTTGCCGGCGTTGTCGCTTTAGCGCCACTAGCTGTGTAAGTAGGAGTCGCCATTATTTAGCTCCTTTCACTGTTTTAACGAGTACAATGCTCTTCTTTGGGCCTGGAACTGCACCAGTAACGGCGAGTATTCCTCTTTCAGCATCAACAATAGCAATCTTCAGGTTTTTCACGGTAACTCTTTCATTTCCCATTCGTCCTGACATTTTCTTGCCCTTAAAGATTTTCTGCGGATACATAGAGCCAATAGAACCAGGTTTACGAGTGTTTCCTTTACCACCGTGTGATGCACGCTGTCTGTGGAAATTGTGTCGCTTGATTGTTCCAGCGAAACCCTTACCCTTACTGTTTCCAGTAACTTCAACAGTGTCACCAACTGAAAAGACCTCTGCTGTTAGCATTGAGCCAACTTTGAGGTCTTCTGATAGTTCGATATCTTCAGTGCGGAATTCGCGAACGATTTTCGGCTGAACCTTTGATTCTTTAAAGTGATTAATTTGTGCTTTATTTGCCCGCTTAGTCGTCTCAAAGCCGATTTGTAGTGACTGATAGCCATCTACTTCTTCAGTTTTGACTTGTGTGATGACACAAGGACTAGCGGAAAGCAGAGTTACAGCTTGAACAGTACCGTCTTCTGCGATGGTACTTGTCATGCCGAGTTTTCTCGTAATGAGTGCTTTCATAGTGTTACTTAGATTCTTTTGCCATATGACAAAAGGGTGTCTAAACCTTTCTAATTATTGTTTGATAAATCGATTTGTCGCGGGCATTTACATCTGTTAAGACATAAAAATTCTTGGTGGCCGGTAGTTTCTAGGTTATAGACTTACCGATTCACCAAGTTATACGATTCCTAACATCTTAGCACAGAATAATAACAGTAGTCAATATGTAGACAATTCTACAGCGAAGTCAGTTATAGCTGAATGACTATGCCCATTGGTAACCAAAAAGCGACGAAAGTTGCAACGAGAAGCAAAGCATATTCGATTTTACGATCGATTTTAAAATGATCATGCGAAGCAAATACAAGTCCGATTAAAAGTCCTAATGGTATAGGTATACTCCATTCTGGAAGTGATTCTATTCGAAGCCACTGTGAACCTAGGATGAGATACATTACTAACTTCAAAAAATACGCCGAATCTGTTTCAGCTGCCTTAGGTTTCTTTTTTGTTTTATTCGCCATTACTTTTATGGTAGCACATCAGTGGTAAAATACAGATATATGAGCGAAAAAATCGACAATAAGGAAAAAGAGTCACAGCCTGAAAAGCTATTCAAGTTAGGCAGAAACATTAATGCTATTGGAGCTACGGCAATAGCAGGACTCGCTATCTTGATTCCGGGGCCAAATGTCGTGTTAGCAGGTTGGGCTGGCTTAAATGCAGCACAAGCAGGCGGATTTGAGCTGCTCCGGCAAAATTATGAGAATAAACGTAAAAAGAAAAAAGCAGCTAAGTAGCTGCTTTTTTCTTTTTAGTAAAGATATTACATCTTTATTTCAGCGTCACAACCGGCAGGAAGAGATAGATTCATAAGTGAATCAATTGTTTTTGGTGTTGGTTCTAGAACGTCAATAAGACGTTTGTGTACACGCATCTCAAATTGTTCTCGTCCCTTTTTGTAGACGTGAGGGCTTTTCACTACAGTGAATGTACTTTTACGTGTAGGGAGTGGGATTGGCCCAGCAATCTTTGCACCAGTTCGAAGTGCTGTATCGACAATCTGTTTAGCAGATTGATCAATTATTTTGTGATCATAAGCTTTTAAACGAATCCGGATTCTTTGCTTCTGAGCTTGGTCTGGTTTAGGCGCAACTTTAGCAACGGTTTTCTTTGCAGCTGGACTATCTTTGGCTTCTGCCATTTATGTATCTCCTTTTTGGTAGTATGTAACATCTTTCTGTTGATATATAGATCACACAAAATGACTTTTATTCATACACTTTAGTATATTCCGTTATTATAACTTTAAAATCCTATTTTTACAATCGGATTAATAAGTTACGTCTGTGTACGATTATCAATAAATAAGGAGCCGATTACTCGACTCCTTATTTAATTAAGACAAGTTTGTCTGAAAATTATTTTGTAATTTTCGTGACGACACCTGCACCTACTGTGCGACCACCTTCACGGATAGCAAATCGTAATCCTTGATCCATAGCGATCGGAGCGAGAAGCTTTACCTTGAAAGTGATTGTGTCACCTGGCATTACCATTTCTTTGTCTGCTGGAAGTTCAACTTCACCAGTTACGTCCGTAGTACGGAAGTAAAACTGCGGCTTGTATCCTTTGAAGAAAGGAGTATGTCGACCACCTTCTTCTTTTGTAAGGATATAAACTTCTGCGTCGAATTCAGTATGAGGGGTGATTGATCCTGGCTTTGCCAAAACCTGTCCACGCTCAATGTCGTCTCGCTCAATACCACGGAGCAAGATACCAGCATTGTCACCGGCTTGTCCACGGTCAAGAGATTTCTTGAAAGCTTCAATACCTGTAACAACTGATTTACGTGTGTCTCGTATACCAACGATTTCTACTTCGTCGTTTACGTTCACAACACCAGTTTCGATACGTCCAGTTGCAACTGTTCCACGACCTTTGATTGAGAATACATCCTCAATAGGCATTAGGAAGTTCTTGTCTAGTTCGCGCTTTGGTTCTTCAATATAAGTATCCATTGCAGTCACTAATTCCATAATAGCGTCCATGTACTTTTCATCACCGTCCATAGCTTTTAGAGCAGAACCTTTGATAATTGGTGCATTGTCGCCATCATAGTCGTACTTAGAAAGTAGTTCGCGAACATCCATTTCAACAAGTTCGACGAGCTCTTCGTCAGCCATGTCCATTTTGTTCAAGAAGACAACAATCTTAGGAACGCCAACTTGCTTAGCAAGAAGTACGTGCTCACGAGTCTGAGGCATAGGTCCATCAGCTGCTGAAACAACAAGTACAGCACCATCAATCTGTGCAGCACCGGTGATCATGTTTTTAACATAGTCAGCGTGACCTGGCATATCAACGTGCGCATAGTGACGCAGTTCTGATTCATACTCTTGGTGAGAAGTAGCAATGGTGATACCACGTGCTTTTTCTTCTGGAGCATTATCAATTTCATCATAGTTAATTTGTTTGTTTACATCACTAGGAAGTCGCTTTGATAACACATATGTTATCGCTGCAGTTAGTGTTGTTTTACCATGGTCAACGTGTCCCATAGTACCGACGTTTACGTGCGGCTTGCTTCTGTCAAAATCTGCCATTGTTTCTCCTTCGATTGCGTGCCATTTTTGAGAGTAGTCATTTGGTGGATTCCTGCGACGACTTTACTCACCGTATATTTATACGCTTTCGTAAAGTATGCTCGGACTCCGCAAAATGACTCTTGGCTCAAAAACGCCACTTTGCTGTGGTGGCGACTGGTTGCAATCAGATATTAGTTTATTAAGGGTTTAATGAATTGTTACTTTCGCGATCCATATTTACTTCCCTTGTATCGTTGATACATGAGTAAAAGCCCTCACGCGAGTTACAACAGTAATTATATCTTATTAAGTCGGTACTTTCAAGCAAATGTAACTACAGTGCTGTCACATTTCCTATTGCATCAACTCTAACTAGTTTCGCCTGACAAAGTGTAGAAAATAATTTTCCGCCGGGACAAGCTACAGCGCAATGAGTTTGTGAGTCGGATTCTGCTTCTGCACTTAGTCCCCTAATTTGATCTGCCTCATGAATAGCATATATATCATCTTCCTGGAGCGCAATGCTCATTAAGCCTTCAGCAACAATCTCTGCTACTTCTGAGATATTCTTACTCTGCTCACGGCTTCTGCGCAAAGTAACCTCAACTTCATTTAAAACGCTTCTAAGCATCCATATCTCGTTACTACAATTTACACGCCTAAAGCCTCCGGTACTTTTACAACCTTCTGCTCCAGAATCTAGTATCTTGTAGTCCATAGTATTATTTGCTGTTTTTAGCGACAATTGCGTCTGTCACGTGACCCGGTACATCAGCGTAATGTGCGAGTTCCATTGATGAGCTTGCGCGACCTTGTGTCATTGATCGTAGGTTGGTTGTGTAGCCAAACATTTCTCCCAACGGAACAAATGCAGTTATCTCTTTTACGCCGCCAGGCAAATCTTCCATAGATTCAATTCGACCACGCTTAGAGTTCAAGTCACCGATGACGTCGCCCATGAAATCTTCAGGAGTAACTGCGACAACTTTCATGACAGGTTCTAGTAGTACTGGGTTTGCAGCTTTAACACCAGCTTTTAGCGCCATTGAACCAGCCACTTTGAAGGCCATTTCGTTTGAGTCAACATCGTGGTATGAACCATCGTAGAGCTCAGCCTTGATGTCAACGACTGGATAGCCTGCCAAGACACCATTCGACATTGCTTCAATAATACCTTGTTGAACGGGCTTGATGTATTCTGCTGGGACTGATCCACCTTTGATTGAGTTGATGAACTCGAAGCCTTTACCTTGTTCGTTCTGAGACAATCGAAGCCATACGTCGCCGTACTGACCACGTCCACCGGACTGTTTGATGAATTTACCTTGAATTTCAACTGCATCTTTACGGATTGTTTCACGATAAGCAACTTGCGGTGCGCCAATGTTTGCTTCTACATCAAACTCACGCTTCATTCGGTCTACTAAGATTTCAAGGTGTAACTCACCCATACCGCTGATGACAGTCTGAGACGTTTCATCATCAACCCTTACGCGGAAAGTAGGATCTTCTTCGGCAAGTCGTTGCAAAGCAATTGACATTTTTTCTTGATCAGATTTTGTCTTTGGCTCGATAGCAATACTCACTGGAGGATCTGGGAAATCAATACTTTCTAAGACAATAGGATGAGAAGCATCTGACAGTGTATGACCAGTTGTCGTAGCCTTGAGGCCAACGATTGCGGCGATATCGCCAGCTTCAACTTCAGCTACCTCTTCTCGCTTGTCAGCTTGCATACGTACAATACGACCTATACGTTCTTTTTCGCCATTTGAGCTGTTGAGCACATAAGATCCAGTAGTTAATTTACCGGAGTAAACTCTAAAATACGCAAGCTTTCCAACGAATGGATCTGTAGTGATCTTGAATGCGAGACCAGCTAGTGGCTCAGAGACATCTGGCTTTCTTTCGATTTTGTCACCAGACTTTGCATGTGTTCCCCATGTAGAGCCACGATCAATTGGGCTTGGCATGTAGTCATTAACTAGATCTAGTACTTTTTCGACAATTACTCCACGTCCATCGCCACCAGTTACAGGGTAGAATCTACCACCTAGCACTGCTTCTCTAATTGCGGTTCTGATGTCTTCTTCTGATAGACCTTCTTCTCCAACTTCGAGGTATTTTTCGAGTGATGGCTCATGTTCAGCAACTGCGTTTTCGATTAGTAGTGAACGATAGCGCTTCACGTCTTCCATCATGCCTTCTGGGATTTCGCCGACAACTAATTCTTTGTCGGTAAAGTCTTTGTAGGTGTAAGATTTCATTGAAACGAGGTCAACAACTCCGTTGATTGCTTGTTCGAAGCCAATAGGCAAGTGAATCGGGAAAGCAGCTTTTGTCAGGCGGTTGTGAATGGTCTCTAGAGACTTATAGAAATCGCCACCAGTTTGGTTGATTTTGTTGATAAAACAAACACGAGGAACGCCGTATTTTGTGGCTTGGCGCCATACAGTCTCAGACTGTGACTCAACACCCATTTTACCGTCAAACACAACGACGGCTGCGTCTAGCACTCGAAGCGAGCGTTCTACTTCAACCGTAAAGTCGATGTGTCCAGGCGTATCAATAATATTGATCTGACAGCCCTTCCAATAACAAGTGACTGCTGCTGAAACGATTGTGATACCACGCTCACGCTCTTGTGCCATCCAGTCAGTTGTTGTTTCACCGTCATGAACCGCACCAATTTTGTGCTTCAATCCTGTACGGTGCAGAATACCTTCAGTTGTTGTGGTTTTACCGGCGTCAATATGCGCGATAATACCAATGTTTCTAATATCTTTAATTGCTGTTTTCTTAACTGCCATTCTAATCCTTATCGGTTTAAAGTATTTATCGTCTGTGCTAAAACATGTGCTCGAGCTGTCTCATCTGCTAACTCCCATTTCCCACTGTCAACTAGACTTAGAGCAACTTTTCCATAAGATTGTCTTATATTTCTCAATAAAGACGTATTAACTGGTCCAAAGCCAAGGTCGACATTTTCAGCCTCAAGCCATGTTGTGTCTTGTAAAGCAACACCTACCATACATTCAGCACGACCTAAAATTATTTGGTCAACTACTTTTTCGGGCTCAGGGTTTACTGCAAACACCTATAGATCCTATCTCGCGAAGTGAGCGAAGGCTCGGTTAGACTCTGCCATCTTATGAGTGTCTTCCTTCTTCTTGAAGGCTGTACCTGTTTGGTTGTATGCATCGACGAGTTCATTAGCAATTCGTTTGCTCATCGGCATACCTTTTTTAGACCTTGCAGCAGCGATGAACCACATAATTGTAAGGTGTTTCTGTCTTTGACCTTTAACTTCGAAAGGAATCTGATAGTTTGCTCCACCAACTCGGCGAGAACGTGTTTCCATAAACGGCGTAACATTTTTCATAGCTTTGTCGAAAACTTCAATTGGGTTTTCGTTCTTTAGCATTCGTGCAGCTTCTTCAATTGCTTCATAAACAATCTTTTCAGCTATTTGCTTTTTACCGTGTCGCATGACTCGGTTGATAAGTCGTTGCACCATCTCATTATTGTATTTTCGGTCTGGAAGCTTTGGTCGAACTAAAGCCTTTGTGGTCTTTCGTGGCATGTCTATTTACCAGCTTTCTTTGTGCCGTATTTGCTACGACCTCTTTTACGGCCATCAACGCCTTGAAGGTCTAATGAGCCTCTGACAACATGGTAACGAACACCCGGAAGGTCTTTGACTCTTCCGCCACGAATAGTAACAACAGCGTGTTCCTGAAGGTTGTGACCTTCGCCGCCGATATATGCCCATACTTCATAGCCATTACCCAGGCGAACACGTGCTACTTTACGAAGCGCAGAGTTCGGTTTCTTTGGTGTTTTGGTGGTTACCTTGACACATACTCCGCGCTTAAATGGCGCAGGTTTCTCATAGTTTGTTGTTTTAAGATTGTTCACCACTTTGTGCAATGCTGGAGACTTGCTCTTCACCTTTGCAGTTTTACGTGGTTTACGCACTAATTGATTGATTGTTGGCATAAATTCCTTCCTATAGATGTAGGCTTCTGTCATATGGGACGCTTGACCTTATGCCTAGGCAGACGTTCTTTCCCATGACTCGGACTACTTAATTTGTAAGTACTACTTTAACAGATTTAAGCAGCTATTTCAACAGCTTCTTCAAGCTCTGCTTCTTCTGCATCTCTTTGCTCTTGTGTCTTCTTACCAGTTCCGACAGGAATAAGGCGTCCAAGGATCACGTTTTCTTTTAGACCAAACAAGTTATCAACTTTACCGCTTGTGGCAGCACCAATAAGCACCCGGGTGGTGTCTTGGAAGCTTGCAGCACTCAAGAATGAGTCAGTAGCAAGACTTGCTTTGGTGATACCGAGCAGTAACTGGTTGTAACGTATTAGCTGACTTCCGTCATTTGCCATCTTTTCGTTGCTCTCAAGGACTGTTTGTTTACTGATGACGTCACCTGTAACAAATTTACTGTCGCCCGGCTCGTCGATTTGTACACGACTAAACATCTGACGCACAATGATTTCAAGGTGCTTATCTGCGATGTTCTGGCCTTGTGCAGCAAAGATTGAAAGAATTTCGTTCATGATGTAACGCTGTGTTGCTTCAACACCTGAATACTTCATGAGCTCGGCAAGATTGATTGAACCGTTTGTCAATCGATCACCTGCTTTAATCACGTCACCGTCTTTTACTTCTAACTGTTTAAAGCCTGGGATTTCGTATCGAACAGCACCTTGTTTACCAGGGCTAACAATCAGCTTTCCTTCTACGACATCAACGACGCCTGCAAGTGGGGAGAGGATTTCGTTTTTACTGTTGCTCGCAAGGATTTCACCTTCACGGACAGTACTGCCTGAAGCGACTCTGACTGTTTCTTTACCAAGTTTCAACTCGACGACTTTCATTTCTACAGGAGCGATTTGTACGATGTACTGGTCGCCTTCTTCCCATACACTTGCGACACCGTCTACTTCTGAGAGGAACGCCTGACCTTTTGGTGTTCGACATTCGAACAACTCTTCAACACGAGGTAGACCAGTTGTGATATCATCACCCGCAACACCACCGGAGTGGAAGGTTTTAAGCGTTAGCTGCGTACCTGGCTCACCGATAGACTGAGCTGCGATAACACCAACTGGGTGGAATACATTTACGAGTTCTCGTGTAGCTGGATCAAGTCCATAGCTCTTACGAGGTATACCTTTGATTGAAGGAACTGACAAGACGCTCATGATCTTCACACCATCGATGGTTTCGTCCTTATCAATAGCAGCGGCAATCTCTTCAGTAATGAGCTCACCTGATTTAACGTATTTTGCAACATCTTGTGCAGCAAATCTACCCTGCAAACGGTTACCGTAAGGGACACCGATATAGGCTGCACCTTCTCGGTAAATAGCGAATCCTGGATCAGCAATTTCTTCTTCAGTGGTGAAGACGTCTTGGGAAACATCAACCAATCGACGAGTAAGATAACCAGAATCGGCAGTCTTAAGCGCTGTATCGATCATACCTTTACGAGCACCACGGGTTGCGGTGAAATACTCTAACGGCGTCAGACCTGATTTATAGTTGCTCTTAATTGGAAGCTCAATCGCCCGTCCTGAAGCGTCTGTTACGACACCGAGGAGACCAACGGCTGTCTTAACCTGACCGATGTTACCACGAGCACCTGAGTTAACTGCGATTGACATTGAGCTGTCTTCTTTAACGAATTGTTCTGCAAGAGTTTTCTGTACAGTTGCGTCAGCTTTCATCCAGTTATCAATCGTCAAACGGTAGCGCTCTTCATCAGTAATGAAACCTTGATCGAACTGATCGCTGATGTTTTTCGCGTTCTTTTCACCTTCTGCAAGGATTTTATGTACATCTTTAATGTCGCTGAAATCATCCATACCCATTGAGATTCCTGATCGTGTCGCAAAATCAAATCCTACTCGCTTTAGTTCGTCAGCAATACGAGCTGTTTCTTCTTGTCCATATTGTGCATAGACTTCAGCCAAAACATTTTGTAGTCGTTTCTTAGTCATTTCATCGTTCTGATAGGCAAAATCTTCCGGGAAGATTTCGTTGAACAGTAGTCTTCCGAGAGTTGTATCACGTATTTCACCCCTGAACTCAACACGTACTGGAGTTTGAGCAGTAACTACGTTTTTGTCTCGTGCCATGATCGCCTCACCGACGTTGCTAAATGCGCGTGGTTTTTGATCAGATACACCTGGACGGTTATAGGTTAGGTAATATGCACCAAGCACGATATCCTGCTCGATGTGCAATATCGGCGAACCGTCTGCTGGTTTCAGCAAGTTACGGTTTGCTGCCATGATGTTCTTCGCTTCGGACTGCGCTGCGTCAGACAATGGAAGGTGAACTGCCATTTGGTCACCGTCAAAGTCGGCATTAAACCCTTTACAGACAAGTGGGTGCAGCTGGATAGCCTTACCTTCAATGAGTACAGGTTTAAATGCTTGAATTGATAGACGGTGTAGTGATGGTGCACGGTTTAGTAGCACATATTTACCACGAATAACATCGTCAAGTGCATCCCACACCGCGATTTCACCAAGCTCGATCATTCGTGTTGCACTACGGATGTTGTGCGCGAAATCACGCTCAATCAACCAGCCTATAACAAACGGCTTGAACAGCTCAAGTGCCATCATCTTTGGTAGTCCACATTGATCAATATTAAGTTCAGGACCAGCAACGATGACTGATCGTCCTGAGTAATCAACACGCTTACCAAGTAAGTTTTGTCGGAATCGACCTTGCTTGCCTTTGAGCATGTCTGATAGTGACTTCAAACGTCGTCTTTGGCCAGTAGAGGCAATTGCACGTCCTGATCTTGTGCTGTTGTTGTCAACAAGCGCATCAACTGCTTCTTGCAACATACGTTGTTCGTTCCGCTTAATTACTTCTGGAGCATTAAGATCAATCAACTTCTTCAAGCGATTGTTACGGTTGATAACGCGCCTGTAAAGATCGTTAAGATCTGATGTCGCAAATCGTCCACCTGTTAGTTGCACCATAGGTCGAAGATCCGGAGGGATAACCGGCAAAACCGTGAGACACATGCTTGTTGGTTTAATGCCTGCTCGCTCCATAGATTCGAGTAGCCGTAACCGCTTCATGAGCTTCTTACGACGCTGTCCTTTTGCTTCTTCAACTTCATCTTGTAATTGAGCAATAAGATCAAGTAAATTCACACCTTTAAGCAGTGCTTCTAATGCGTTACCACCCATTTGTACCGTGATAAGCTCTTCGATATCATCAGGAAGATTACGGTAATCTGTTTCTGATATCAAGCCTCTTACTTCGAGAGAAGCTAGTTGTTCTTTGACTAGCGCAAAATCTTCGTCAACTTCTTCAAGTTCTTTTGTCTGCATTTTTGCAAGCTCTTTGACATTCGCACCTTCTTCTTTTGCTTCAGTTTCATAGCGAACTTTGATAGCCTCTTTGGCTGCTGAGAATTCTGCTTCTTTATCTGCAAGCTTCTGATCACGACCTTCGCTGTCTACTTCGGTCATTACGTAGCTTGCAAAATAAGCAATTCGCTCTAGATTCTTAACGGTCATTCCAAGTAGCAAACCAATTGCTGATGGAGTTCCACGAAGGAACCAAATATGCGCAACTGGAGCTGCGAGCTGAATGTGGCCCATTCGTTCACGACGAACGATGCTCTTTGTCACTACTTCGCCCTTTTTGTCTACAGCAGCTTCACGTGAGCGTACACCCTTGAATTTTGCATCATGTGGGTTGATATCTTTTACTGGACCAAAGATTCTTTCACAGAATAATCCGTCTCTCTCTGGTTTTTGCGTACGATAGTTGATCGTTTCTGGCTTTGTTACTTCTCCGTGACTCCAGTCTTGGATGTCATCTGAGCTTGCAACTGCCAATCGAACTGCATCAAAATCTGAAATATTTATACCTGTTGAATATTTTCTCATGGCTTACTCCTCTCCTTCTTTCTCGTCTTCTGTATCGGCTGACTCTTCATGTACTTCTTCTAATTTTTCGTCATCTTTTACGACAGTTTCTCCGTCAACATCGATTACCTCAAAATCTCCTGCAACACTTGCGTCTTCAGTGACGTCAACATCTGATGCTATATCCTGAGGAACTTCTAGTGTTGGCATGTGTTCTGATTCGTCTTTAATGTTTTTGCTTAACATATCTTCTGCATCAAGCACTTCCGCGTCATGCGTGACAAGGTCAACTTTTAGACCAAGTCCTTGTAGCTCTTTTACGAGCACGTTGAAAGATTCAGGAACCTTAGGACCAACAATTTCGGTACCTTTAATGATCGACTCATAAGCCTTTGAACGTCCGTAGACATCATCAGATTTGAGCGTCAACATTTCTTGCAGTGTATGCGCAGCACCGTATGCTTCAAGTGCCCATACTTCCATCTCTCCGAATCTCTGACCACCATTTTGCGCTTTACCGCCAAGTGGCTGTTGCGTCACCATGGTGTATGGTCCAGTTGATCGTGCGTGGATCTTGTCGACAATCATGTGATTGAGCTTGATCATGTACATAGAACCAACTGTCGTTCTTTCGTTAAATGGTTCACCTGTTTGACCATCAAACAATTGCTGTTTACCATCATCTGGAAGTCCGGCTTCAGATAGTAAGTCACGGATTTTGCTAATTGCTACACCATTGAATGATGGACTTGCAACATTCATACCAAGTGCTTTTGCAGCCATACCAAGGTGCGTTTCGAAAAGCTGACCGATGTTCATACGGCTCGGTACACCGAGCGGGTTCAATACAATATCAACTGGAGTTCCGTCTTCAGTAAATGGCATATCTTCTTCTTGCAAGACGCGAGCAATCACACCTTTGTTACCGTGGCGACCACCAAGCTTATCACCAACAGCGATTTTACGCATTTGTGCGACGAAAACTTGGATTTGCATGATGACACCAGCTTTAAGCTCGTGTCCGTTTGCACGTGAGAATACTTTTACACCGACGACTTTACCATGCTTACCATTACTCATTCTCTGAGACGTGTCACGAACTTCTTTGGCTTTTTCACCGAAGATAGCTCGTAGCAGTCGTTCTTCAGAAGATAGTTCCTGTTCACCCTTAGGCGTAATTTTACCGACAAGAATATCTCCAGGATGGACTTCTGCACCGATTCGAACGATACCATCCTCATCGAGGTGTCGAAGTGCATCTTCGGATACGTTTGGAATATCCCTTGTGACAATTTCAGGACCTAATTTTGTTTCGCGGACTTCAGTCATATAGTCAACGATATGAATTGATGTCAATGTATCGTCTTCTACGAGTCGACGTGAGATAACAATGGCATCCTCAAAGTTATATCCGTGCCAAGGCATGAATGCAACAGTTAGGTTTTTACCAAGTGCGAGTTCGCCGTTGTCGATTGACATACCTTCGATTAGTGAATCACCTGCCTTGACTTTGTCACCTTTGCTGACGACAACTTTCTGGTTGATGCTAGATCCTTCGTTTGATCGTAGGAAGTGTACTGGTGTGTACGTTGCTTTTCGTTTTTCATAAGCAACGACAACTTTATTAGCATGTGCTTCAATAACTTCACCTGCTTCTTCTGCAAGCACCATTTGGCCAGAGTTACGAGCGACCATTCCTTCCATGCCAGTTCCAACAAACGGAGCTTCTGGAGTAATAAGCGGAACTGCTTGTCTCTGCTGGTTACTACCCATCAACGAACGATACACATAGTTTTTCTCTATAAACGGAATTAATCCTGCGCTTGAACCAATAATCTGACGATCAGCGGCATCAACGTGTGTAACTTCATCGGTATCAACTTCTGTTGCTAACAACTGCTTACGAGCACTGACACGCTCATTAACGAATGCACCATTTTCTTTTAATTCTTCACCTGCGTTAGCTATAGTTGCTTCAGCTTCATCTGCCGCGTCCAAAAATTCGACCGTGTCGGTGACTTTGCCTTTAACTACTTTACGATATGGAGTTTCCATGAAGCCGTAATCGTTAATACGAGCATACATTGCCATGTTTAGAACAAGTCCGATGTTTGCACCTTCAGGAGTTTCTACGGGACAAATTCTACCGTAGTGCGTCGCGTGTGCGTCGCGAACTTCAAATCCAGCACGCTCACGTGATAGACCACCAGGCCCCATAGAGCTTAGGCGACGTTTGTGCGCAAGCTCAGACAGTGGGTTGATCTGGTCCATAAACTGAGATAGCTGTGAACTCGCGAAGAACTCACGCACAGCAGCGACGATAGGACGTGCGTTAATAAGTTGTGACGGCGTGACTGTTTCAATTTCACTCATTGACATACGGTCTTTAGCATTTCGTTCCATTCGAAGTAACCCAATACGGAATTGACGTTGTACGAGCTCACCGACTAATTTAATGCGCCTGTTGGCAAGACTATCAATATCATCAGGGAGATCTTGTGTCGTATTAAGGCGGATAAGCTCTGCGATGATTGCAACGAGATCTTCAACTCGCATGACGCGATTTTCAGCAATATTTGGTACATCTAGTTTTAATCGTTTGTTAATCTTGTAGCGTCCTACACGACTAAAATCAAATCTTTTGTAGTTGAAAAACATGTTTTCAATCAAACTTCGAGCGTTGTCAACGGTCGCTAGATCACCAGGGCGAAGTCGGCGGTATACTTCAATAAGTGATTCGTTCACTCCTCGTGCTGGATCTTTTTCTAGCGTTGCGGTGATATAGCTGTCTTTAGAGCTATCGACATGCTTGAATTGTTCACGCATTTGCTGTTCTGTAAGCCCAAAAGCTCGCAAAAGTGTTGTTACAGCTAATTTGCGCTTACGATCTATCTTAACGAAGATAGCACCAGATGCTGATGTCTCAAACTCTAGCCATGCACCACGTCCAGGAATAACTTTTGCACTATAGTAGTTTGTTCCACCAACAGAATCTGCGGTATAGAATACACCTGGGCTTCTGATAAGTTGGCTAACAACAACACGCTCAGCACCGTTTATGATAAATGTTCCACGAGTAGTCATCCATGGGTAGTCACCAAGATAGATTTCTTGGTCTTTGATTTCACCAGTGACTTTGTTTGTTAGCTCAACAACTGCTTTTAGCGGTGCTTCGTAGCTAACATTGTTCTCTCTTGCAGCGACTTCTGTGGTCTTAGGATCTTCGAAGTGATAGTCTTTGAAACGAATACTTAGTTTTGTGCCTGTATAATCATCGATTGGGCTGATTTCTTGTAGTATTTCACCAAGCCCTTCATCTACAAACCACTGGAACGAGGTGTTCTGGTGGTCAACTAAGTTAGGTATGTTTATAATCTCTTTTTTATTTGTAAAATACTTGCGTTCTTTGCCTGAACGCTTAGGCGTCGTGATTGACGTCTTTGCCATTTAGCCTCCAACTCGTATGTTTCTTTGCGCAAAACATAGAGCAATTCGTTAATTTGTTGATCTGTCCGCCGAAGATCCTACAAAAAGAGCCTTATTCCGCGTTAAATAACCCGTCGGTTAATAACGCAGCTCAATAGATGTACACTACTTCTTAGCGTAACAGTTTCTCACATAAAGAAAACATCTGTCAACTTATTTTTTAGTAGCCTTAACAACTCCGTCAAAGCTTAGACTCTTAGTTGATTTTTGCGAACCAATTTTAGCAACAATTCCTTTTCTTGATACAACACCTCGAAATAACTCATGTGGAAAAACAGTACGTGCACGATGAAGATATGTTTCTTGTCCACGCGGAGTTCTGCTTCTATAGCCAGTTCGTTCTACCATAACAGTCGGTGTATTCGGATGGAGCAGTGTTGCAACCTTACGGCCCATATCGATGAGCGCTTCAGGTGAACTAGATTCATCAAATGAAGCGACGTCAATACATGTTGCAGTGATACTAGTTGGTTTCTGTTTTCTTGTTCTTTCTCCTAAAACAAGCTCTACAGCAGAAGTGACCGTGACAACGCCTAGCGGGTATGGCCTTTTAGCGAACATATCGTATTCAATTCCCGTCCACATAACAGCTACTTCTTCTGGCGATTTGCTTGACATTGTTTGCACAACAAAAGGCGCACCATATTGCTCAATACCCCTTATAAAGGGTATACCTTTGCTCCGCTCTGATACAGAATTTGGAAGATGGTGTGTAGCATCAATTAGATCAACACCTACATTATGTAAGTCATAACCTTTAATACGGTGTAGAGATATTATATCGTTCGCAGACATCAAGGCAAGATTATATAGCAGATTTTGTTTTTTTCAAGTTTTTATTTTATAACTTTGTCTGCAATGCCGTATTTAACTGCTTCTTCTGAAGTCATCCAATAGTCACGATCGACATCTTTTTCAATCTTCGACAGTTTTTGACCAGTATTTTTAGCTAGGATTTCGTTTAAGAGTTCACGAGTTTTGAGGCTTTCTTTTAGGTCAATCTCCATATCAGTAACTTTTCCGCGTGTTCCGCTAGAAGGCTGGTGAATCATGACTTTAGCGTGAGGTAGCAAGAATCTTTTACCTTTAGTTCCTGAGCTCAATAAAAACGCTCCCATGCTTGCCTGCAAGCCAATGCCGACGGTTGAGACGTCGTTTTTAATATGATTTATCGTGTCATATATCGCCATACCGTCGTACACACTTCCGCCTGGGCTGTTTATATATATTTGAATATCTTTTTTAGGATCTTCATTTTGCAGGAATAATAACTGCGCAACTATAAGGTTTGCTGTGTGAGAGTTTACATCTGTCCCCAAAAATATAATTCGTTCCTTAAGCAACCGGCTGTATATATCATATGCACGCTCAACGCGTCCGTCGCTTTCGATAACTGTTGGAATTAAAATTGACGTTGGATTACTCATACTAAATACCTCTAAAAAATTCTATTATTACTTCAATAAATCTATGCACTTCACCATCTACTTTCATGTGTACAATTCTACACTAGATAGTTGGCACTCGTCAACCCAGAGTGCTAACAAGTGACCGTTTCTTTCTACTAATTTTTACCACAGCCAATATAATTATCAACGTCACTATATTGTTAATTGCTGGAAGCATCAATATCCAGTTTAAACTACCCACAGATAATGCTGTAAATATACTGCCCAAAATCCACATGACATATGCAATCATTAGTTCTGAGTCAGGGTGTTTATAAAGCTTTTTTGTTGTCAAGAATTTTCCAATAATGTTAACCACTGTTAGCAGGATTATTGCAATCGCGGCTGATTCCGTTATATACCAAATTAGAAGTATCAATATTGCTAGAGCCAGAGTAACTTTGTCTTTTTGAGTAATTGCACCAATATGGCTGTTTTTCATCAACAGCAATATACTTACATTTGTGATTACGGACACAGCCGGAAAAACCAGTGATAGTGTTGCTCCCTCAACTAATTGACTAGCAAACCCTATCAGGGCGAGTACCGTGAATATAACAACTGCCATCTTGTGCGGATTCGTCTTTCCCCTCATGACATCAATCACGTATGGCACTGATCCTCCCGCGAACGATAGAAACGCCAAAACAGCAAAAAGCTGTGTTATAGAAAAGTCCATAGACTAATATTAAACTACTTTTGCTATTTCTGCGTCTTTAGAAAAGCGATAACTTTTTCAGAACGAAGTCTAGCGTTAATTTCACGCCGATTTTCAGGTTTATCAAGCTCGGCTTGCATCTGCGTATCCTTATACTGCCCTTTCATCGCTTGAATCCTTACTTCTAGCTCTTCAGCAGTGACATCAATTCCTTCTTTGTCAGCAATTTCACTTAACATTAGACCGGCTTTTACGCGTCGTTCTGCTTCAGGCTTGATATCTTTTTTGATATATTCTTCTTCAGTCATTCCAGAGCTTGCAATATATTCGTCGTATGTCATTCCTTTTTGGACGACGTTCTGTCGGACTTCTTGCAAAACCATCTGTTCTTGCTCTTCGAGTAACGATTCAGGAATAGCAACTTTCGTCTTGTCGGCAAGTTCATTCACGATTGCAGCTTCCCAGTCACGCTCGGCTTTATGATCCGATTCATGTCCAAGCTGTTTTTTTATGTCGTCTTTGAGTTGTTTTAAATTCTCAAATGGTCCTACCGTACTTGCAAATGTATCATCAAGTTTTGGTTCTATTACTTCACTTACTTTTTTTAGTGTAACTGCAAAGGTGACTTTTGCATTTTGCAGAGCTTTGGCTCCATAGTCTTTTGGAAAGGTTACTTTAAAGCTTTTTTCTTCACCTATTTTCATACCTTCAACGTTTTCTTCGAACCCTGGAATAAATGTTCCGGAACCTAAAACAATAGGATAATCTGTTCCGTCAGCACCTTTTACAGGCTCACCTTTTACATCCGTACCCTTGAAATCAATTACAGCTTCGTCACCCATTTTAGCTGCTCTTGTGACTTCTTTTTTATCTGCAGCTCTGATTTGTAGGTTCTTAAGAACATCTGTCACTTGCTCAGCTGTTACTTTTGCGTCAGCTTTCTTTGCAGTTAATTTTGCATAGTTAGGTAATTTAATTTCTCCGACAACAGGAATATCCATCGTGAACTCTAGCTCTGTAAAGGGCACAAACTTTGTTACATTCACTTGTGGTTGACCAACAGGACGCAGTGTTTCTTCTTTCAGGGCAGCAACATACAGCATATTGATGGCTTCGTTCATGAACTCACTCTGCAATGTTGCATCATCAATGTTTTTTTCGACGACTTCCATTGGCACTTTACCTTCACGGAAACCAGCGACTTTTACCCGTGGCGCAAGCTGTTTAAGTACTTTTGTCTTAACCTTTGCAAGCTCGTCAGCAGATGCCGTTATTTCCAAGATTGCTTGCGTATCTTTTTTTCTGTCCACATGTAACTTCATATATTTCCCTTATCACTCATAGTTTATTTAAAGTAGGGTTATATCTTAACAGATAGGCTCTCGAACTGTCTATTTACGCGAATCTTTGATTATACTGACTGAGCGCGCGATAGAATGTTTCTCTTCTTTACCTGTTTTTAAGTCTTTTATTACGTATCTCTCTTCTTTACTATCTTCTATACCGATAAATAAAACATACCGCACCCCAGATTTTACTGCATTCTTGAGCTGTTTATCTATGTTTCTACCCGAATAGTCAACTGCTGTATTAACACCAATTTCACGTAACTCTTGAGCTGCTTTTGTAGCCCAAACAACTGATTGCTCATCTTTAATTAAAATTGTTACTTCATTACTTAGCCAGAGTTTAGGTACGAGTTCATTTGCTCGCAAGAACTCTGCAAATACAACGTCGCCCCATGCAAATCCAATAGTGGGAATAGGCTCAACACCAAATTGACCGACAAGACCGTCATAACGACCACCACCCATCATCGCTCGAGAGTTTTCAGGGTTGGTGTCAAAAACTTCGAAAACTATATCGCTGTAGTAGTCAAAACCGCGCATTATAGTTGGATCAAAAACGGCATTCGAAATTCCTTTCGATTTGATTAAACCGAACAACACTTTCATATCTATCAGTGAGGGGACGTTTTGAAGATTCTCAGAGATGTCATCAACTGTTTTACAAGCTAGAAAATCTACTATCATTTTACTTTTTTCTTTAGACTCAGTTATAGCATCTAGCTCTCCTGCGAAAACTGATGTTGGCAGTTTGTGTATTTTATCGACTAAACGTATTACTTCGATTTGTTTATCGACTGCTATCTCGCATTGATCCAAGACAGCATTTACCAGTTTACGGCTATTAATCTTAATGGCAAATGAGCTACGTTTTGCTTTAAAGGCCTGGATTAAATCATCAATAACTTGAACCATTTCGAATTCACCATAAATGGAACTGACACCAAATAAGTCAACATTTGGTTGCCAAAACTCACGTAACCGCCCCTTTTGCATACGCTCATAACGCCAAAGGTTTGGAAAAGAGTACCAACGCGCTGGGTACGCTAACTCTTGTCGTCGTCCTGCTACCATGCGGCTCACCGTCGGTGTCATTTCAGTCCGAATCGTAACAGAGCGTCCTCCTCTGTCTTCAAATGTATATGTTTGTTCTTTGATGATCTCTTCGTTCCCCTTCATCAGGTATAGATCCGTCGGTTCGAGAACTGGTGCATCGTATTCTACGTAACCGTAGCGCTCAACAACTCGTCGCCATTTATCAAACATCCACTGCTGGAATCGTTTATCCTCAGGGTAAAAATCCCTAGCACCTTTGTATGGTTGCGTACTTACTTTTGTCATATTGTCTCCATTCTAACATCAATTTTTATTGTTTAAACGTTTCAAAACACCACCGTAGTTATACGGGGTATAACTATCTTCTATAAATATGGGGTACGCTGGCCCCTCAAGACCAAGTGATTTAACAAGCTTATGTGGCATATTTTTGAATGCCAGTAAGTTATGCTTATCTATATTGTACTTAGTTCTATCTGCCATTGTTAGCCTATACACGAAATTATATTTCTCAAGCTGATTTCTTTGAACCTTCACTTCTTCGGTTCGTGAAAGTCCAGCAATCAACTCAAACCATAGCTTGGGATTATTACGAGTACTGTCCATACTAACTTCTAACGAAATGCAATTTTTTGCATATTTATTTATGCAATCATAGTCAGCAACTATAACTCGGTTTAAACCAAGATAAATCGAAATATCAAAAAGTTTGTTGATAGAGTTTACACCCACAAAACTACAGTCATTTCCTGAGCAATAAGTATTGTGAAAGTCTAAAACGATATCGTATCGTTTCGCTATCTCCAAAAGTTCTTTCGCTCTAATATCTTCGTATTCGCCCCCAGTACCAGGGAAAGATCTGTTGAGGTCTTTTCCTATAAATCGAACCCCTGCCTCAGTCGCATGTATATTAGCAACTACTGAGTCTACATTAGCTAGTGGTCGTTGTTTAAGCATCTCAACAACTTGGAGTCCTAAAGGTTCATTTCCGTGCATTCCACCTATGACTAAAATTTTCATGGCTTATCCTTAATAACAACAATAGACAGATTAACGTCCACGTCGATGCATACAGTTTCTCCTATAGGCAAAGTTGCCATTGGAATCGTGTGCCCAAAATCCATATCTAGAACAATCGGAATATTCTTAGGTAGTTTATTTTCTAGAACTTTAGCTACTTGTTCGTTAGTCACTTTAGCAGTTGGTTCGAACCGTCCTACTAATACACCCTGTAGACTCTTCCTTGCGTATTTCTGCTGAAGAATAGACTCTAGCCGTCTATCAAACTCAGCAAGTGTATTTGGGGCTGCTTCATCGTCTTCTTCGATAGCCAGAATATAGGGTTCCGAGAAGTCTGGAGCATATTTTGTCCCTTGAAGTAAGTAAAAAGATCCAACATTACCACCTATGAGTCTACCTTTTGCTTGGCCTTTCTGCACAACGGTAGTTATTGTTTCTATACTAGGTGAATATTGAAAGGTCATCTTTTTATCCAAACTGTTGAATAGACTATCTAACGTGCGCCGATCAGCATTTTTTCCAATAGTAGAAAACATAGGTCCCATCAGAGTAATCTGCTTTGTCGCTGTTGATACAGCGTTCAGAAGTACCGTTATATCTGAGTAGCCTACTAGAGGCTTTGGATTGTTTTTTACTATGTCCCAGTCAATTAAATCTAATATGCTATTGCTGGAGTACCCACCATCAAGCGCCATAACAGCATCAACGTTATTATCATTGAAGGCTTCATTAAAATCTATAGCACGCATTTGTGCTGAAGTCGTATCTAAAAAACCTGTTTTCTTAGTGTTTTTCCCATAAGTAACTTGCCAGCCAGCGTTAGTAAAAAGTTTCTCAGCACGTTTGTAGTTTGCTTCATTATCTTTTTTCCAACAGGACGAAGGTGCAATTATACGAATTGTTTTCTTACGCATTTATTTTTCCTATTTCTTGTAAGGAGAGTACTTGTTCGGAGTTCAATGCTGCTAAATCTACCCAGTCTCGCTTTTTACCTTGTAGGATATTTGTCAGTATTGGTTTTGCTCCGATTGCAATTTCTGCTAACTGTACTGCAGGTTTCATTATTCGATTATAAAACTCTGTTGGAGGCGTGTCATATAAAACAGCTCGGCCAGAAGCATATAGCCCCATTAAAGCATTGTAGTAGTAGCCTGATTTTGACCTTTCAACTTCATTCCAGCCAAATCTTATAGCTTGTCTTTTGTACCATTCACTGAAATCTACTGTTTCTGGTAACTGATTAATACCTGCATTATTTGAGGCGAAAGTTCTTACTCCAGACCAAAATGCTAGTATATTAACTCCTTCATAAAAAGTATTGGCTTGCCCCAGCTCACCGATCCTATCAGACTCAGGAACAATCCATTTCCTTTGCTGTTGACCATTAGGAAGTTTAAGCGGAGGTCTGTAACAGTCAACTATTGCGCCGTTTGCGGTCACAAATTCAGTGCGTAAATAGGTTGCTACAACGGGTTCAAAGCCTCCTTTTTTAGCGTCTAATACAAACTCTGTCTCTGTTTCTGATCCTGTTGCAAGGTACGGTGCATAAACTGCCTTTGGACTATCAGTACCCTCAAAGCCGGGAGGCCAATCACCTCCTAGATATATATCAGCCCTCTCTTGGACCTCTTGGTTTTGTAGTCTCTCACTAGCTTGCTCAAAAGCAGCTTCTCTACTAGTATAATCACTCATTTTGATATTTCCATTTCTTATTCTAAAATTTTTTACAAATAAAAAAGCCGGAGACTGTTCTCCGGCTATATAGAATTTCATGAATTACAAACTAGACCAAGAGAACTGACTCCGGCTACATATGTGTGACGAATATTTTATACATACTCATGGTTTAATTATAGCATACTTTAATAATAAATTCAAGCAGCAGTTGCATCCAATGGGACAACATAAGAGCGTACTAATTCATTTATTTCTTCATCATTCATGCTTCGTGACACAGGTATTGCATTCAATCTTCTAATTAACCTCACCAAATTTCTAGCTATAATTAGTTGCATAGAGAGATATTTTTGATCAGTCATACCCTCACTATCAGGGAATATATAGTTACCACTTTGCTGTTGGAACAAAGTCCTTCCGACCACGACGGAAGTATTTCTAGCAAATATATAAGTTTCTTCAGGTGTCGTCATACGTTTTCTTACTTTAAACCCTGAATCACCAACCTCAGAAACGTAGTCCTCTGCCGCTCCGATGCATACCCCGAGAGAAATATATGGCTGTCCAATCTTTGTGTATTTGGCTAATTGACCATATCCAACAACACCGAGAAGCCCGTGTTTTATTGCAAGAGATGATGCTTTGTAGGTCAACTCTGCCTCATTTTTGTCATGCGTCCTAATAATGCCATCTGGACTATGCTCAGGATAGACGCCTGAAATTAAAAATCCAACATCAGGATGCTCGGCAAATTCAGATGTGAGAAACCTCATTCCTTCTTCTTCTGCATTGACTGAAACAGTAAATAACATTTGGGGCGCAGGATGGTTAGCGATGATGTGCTTTACGTGTCTGTTGATATCATCAACACCGCCAGAAGAAGACGTGTCATAAATAACCTTGAGTTGTCTTGGGCTAGTATAGGGTTCAGCTGATGTGCTCATACCTTGCGCAACATTTGTAATCTCCGAAATTAATCTAAAGTCATCTATTTGGCTACGAGGCACCCAAAGTCCGGTCACTCTTCGGTTTATGAGGGACTGTGTTGTTTGTGCATATGGAGACAGATCTTCTCTTGGCTCTGTCAATGCTGCAGCCAGCATATAACGTAAGGGCTCTCTAACGTCAAAATGATCAGTAGCGACAATAATTTCACCGTTTTGTGGGGCGAGCATTTGCTCTAGATGTGGTGCTTTCATACGAAAACCATATCATATAGTATGTATTCTCAAAATTGCTTATGAATAGTGAGAAATATTAATAAGATTTCATTTTTTAATTATTATACAATCATCCAAACGGACAAATTACTATATGTCTATGAGTTTAGACACAAATATGACCACAGTACACAAATACTTAATTCGGCTCCTATTCAGTAACGATAGGAGTCACGGTAGCAGCTAGTTTAGAGAGTGCGCCAAGTGCTCTAGTTCGCTCTTCGTTTGTTCGCTGAATACGATTAGCAGTTTCTACCTCACTTCTTGCCCCTATCTGTACTACTAGCGCTTCATGTAAAGCGTTTAGATCAGCTAATTTTGCTTGCAACGCTTGACCCTCTGGAAGGCGCTCACTCATTCTTGCGTAAAAGTATCCAGAATTCGCTGATAAGGTTTTTTGTGCATTCCTATGGTCAATATTTACAGTTTCAGTGATTTCCATGCTTAGAGCACTGTTTTGTACTCCTACAAGTTCAAGTGCATGTAGCTGAATTGGTTTATACGTAGCATACTGATCCTTATTGCGCATATAAAAGCCGTGCTCATCAAAAAGCCTATAAAGCCGAACTATCATACCTTTTGTTGTTTGGCGTGGGGTCTTAAATTGACGATTATCACGGTCGTTCTTACATGCGGTATTTAGCCATGTATGAAGCGTTTCAAATGCGGTTTCTCTTTCTTTTTCGGTCATTGTTGGTAAATCTAGTTCAACCAAGTCTATGATCCGCGTCCTGACTGCGTCCACAATAGCGTCTGCCAAATGAGGATTATGAAATGAGTGTCTGTCTTCCACACCTTGAAATAAAACTTCAACTTCTTGTTTACGGAATCTGTTTGATCCTCCGCCAGTACCATACATGAAAGATGTGTCGATTTGAGCAATTGTAGCAAATTCAACTGCAGCATCAATTTTTGCTTGGTCTATAGTCTCGCCGCCATTGCTAAAATCATATTTTATACTTGCACTATTTAGCTTTTTTGATTCACTCTCGGTGAATTCATTTCCGAAACCTCGATTTGGCTCACCAAATCTATAACCCGTGTATAATTTCCAAGCATCAGATCCTCTGTGCTCGTCAGCAAGCCCAAGTGCCCAGAGTATAGCGTCGTCATACATGTCAACTGCTTCCGGAAGATCACTCACGAAATTGCTGCTTTGACCAGATGGAGCAGCCGGATAGTTAAAACCGTCTCCCAGACCAAAGATGTCTTCTGCCATACCAGCAGGCCAAATACTAATAAGTGCTATACGTCGCTGCGTGAATGGATCAGCTCCCTAGCGTATTGATTGGCTAGATCGTAATAGGTTAGTTTTCCATCATTTGCATCACGTAAAGCCTCAATATGTTGTGTCCACGCTTCTTCGTAAGCAACTTGTTGCTCTAAAGTTAGTTCATCCATACCAGTTAGTGCGTACACTTGCTCTTGTATACCTGGTTTTTGCACTACATCATGTTCTCTTAATTCAAAACCCGTTTTGCCATTAGGGACTTCCATCGTATCTTCTTCAATTTGATTCTACAATACCACTCAAGGAGCTATTTGCAAGGTTAAGCAGGATAGTTATTAGCTTTGGTTGTTTTTAGGATGGGATGAAAGGACTTGCCCACATTCTGCGGTCACGTTCCGCGACCCCGAGATTTCATTCAATCAAACTAGTTTGATGAAGAAAGTATCCTTGCAATGAGCCACTGGCTCATCTCACCCGAAATTACATGATTGAGAACGAGTTTTCATCGAGTCAAGTTTCCTTGCAAAATGCCACTGGCATTTTTCACCTTCATGCGTGAAGCTTCAAATCCCTTCACCACAGCCAAGAAAAAAAGACCCAAATGGGTCTCCTTTTCTTGGTGCGGATGAAAGGACTTGAACCTTCACGTCTTGCGACACTAGTTCCTAAGACTAGCGTGTCTACCATTCCACCACATCCGCGATATACAGTAGTGATCTGCGTAATTATAACTTATTTTAACTTCTTATAAAAGACAATCTTTGCATTACCGTAGATTTTTTCGTCAAGCTTTTTCATACGTTTAAATTCAATATGCTCTGCGAGTGGTATTGAAAGTACATAAATACCACCTTTTTTTACCCGAGCTGCACACTCTTCAACTGCGTTCATGCCGATAGCATCATACGGCGGATCAGCAATTACAAGATCAAACTCTAAGCCTTCTTGGTTCCGTAACCACGAGCGAACGTTTGCCCGATGTACCGACATGCGTTCTTCGTCGGTGATAAGGTCGCGGTTGCACTGCAATACTTCAAACGCATCTGTATCGACATCAACGGCGTAAACACGCTCAGCCCCGCGGCTTAGCGCCTCTATTCCGATTGCCCCCGTGCCAGCAAACGCATCAAGTACTGTCAGCCCACTGATATCACCTAGTGCATTAAAGATTGCTCCACGAGCTTTTTCGCTCATAGGATGAGTACGATTTCCTGTTGGATCTTTTATGATCCTACTTTTAAACTCACCTGCAATTATTCTCATTTTTTGCCCTTCAAGAGTCCTGCGTCACGCATAGCGCTATACCAAACTATAGTAATCGTCTTTACCATTATTGGGCCAAGATGGTTTCGGACGTCGCGAGATAATTTTACCGACCAACCACTTTCGTGAAAACGATCATACATATCAAGCAAAGCTATTTCCCGCGCTGCTCTTTTGAAGACCTCTTGATAACCAATTTTAATTAATACATCAATGTCTGTTTCAGATGGTTTACCAGCCTTCATGTGTATTGGCGCAAGCAATATACCTATACCAATCTCAAAGAAGCCATGCATGCTCATTAGCCCGCCAAAACCGTACATCTGCCAGTTACTTTTCAGCTTTTTACTTATCGTATCGCCAGGCATGATTATTTTGTTTCTAATAGTATCGCGCGTATCTAAGCTGTCTCCGCCTCTTATCTCCACTAATCGCTCCTCATAAGGGAAATGATGCGCAGGAGTCAAACCATCAACCAGCGCATGTGCTAACCAAGCCGCGTCAAAAGCAGCACGTTCGGGTGAACCTTTTTTAAGCTGTTTTACAAGCTCATTGTAATGACCGTCTAAAATGTCTAGTAACTGAGTATCGTCTACATCGAATGGATCATAGAAATGCCACGGCTCATCCTTGGCTGGGCTCTTACTTTTGATACCGTCTGGACCGTTCTTGCCCTCAAAATGGATAATATCCTTTATTGCGGGAAATTTACCAACTGTATGAGTAATATCATCAAGAAATTTACGAGCAACACGGTCGACTTTTTGATGTGCACCGATTATTGATCCTGATTTATTGGTTAATGTTGTTCCTGACCACATGAAGGGTTGGGGTGCAGTAAATAGTAGACGGGGAGTTTATCCCCATTTACTACCTACTAATTCCTATTTACTAATTAAGGTTTGTAATGGTGCGCAATCTGTCAACGTGTACTTTCAACTGTGGATATTTTAGCAGATTTTCGCCCTTTTTGATATATGCTAGCGCTGCTGAACGCGCCTCTGCAATCATTTTTGTGTCTGTTATTTTAGCTACTCTTAGGTCCAGCGCACCATGTTGCATCGTGCCATATATAGCTCCAGGTCCACGAAGCTCGAGATCATATTCTGCAAGTTTGAAGCCGTCGTTTTCAGACTCAAGCACCCGAAGTCGTTTAGGGACACTGTCATTATCTGTTGGAATAAGATAGCAACTCCCTGCGTGTACTCCTCTGCCAACACGGCCTCGCAACTGATGTAGCTGCGCTAAACCAAATTTATCCGCCCCTTCAACAATCATTACTGACGCGTTTGGTATATCTACTCCAACCTCTATGACAGTCGTCGATACGAGAACGTTAATCTTATTTTTAATAAAGTCGTTCATGATTGCTTGCTTGTCAGACGCTGGCATTTTCCCATGTAGCAGCGCAACTTCATAGCCTTTCAGCCATGATTTTAACTGTTTATGAATAGATTCTACGCTTAATGAGCGAGCGGCTTTAGCTTCACCTTCTTCAATTAACGGACACACCACGAATATCTGTCTTCCGTTATCCATCACGCTTTTCAATGATTCATATAGTGTTTTTCGCTGCTCCGGAAGCAATATTTTAGTTGTCGTAGATGTCCGATTACCAGGTTTCTCAGCGATTATGGAGACGTCCATTTCACCATACAACGTGAGCGTAAGGCTACGCGGAATTGGTGTTGCAGTCATGTTCAGGATGTGTGGCATAGTCTTAGCTTTGCTTTGCAGCTTTTTTCGTTGCTCAACACCAAACCGATGTTGCTCGTCTATAACCGCAAGTCCAAGGTCGTTAAATTCAACTTTGTCTTGTATGAGCGCGTGAGTACCAATGATTAGACGTGCATCACCTTTTTTAATCGCTAGTTTCGCTGCGTCCTTTTGTTGTTTTTTCATGCCTGCGCTCAGCAAGACAACTTGGCTAGCTACCCCCTTCGGCAATATTTTTTCAATCGTATTTGCATGTTGCGTCGCTAGAAGCTCGGTAGGCGCCATTAACACTGACTGTTTACCATCAGCGGCAACGTTCAACATAGCGATTGTTGCCACGACTGTTTTGCCAGAGCCAACGTCTCCTTCAAGCAAACGATTCATCGGACTGCCGGAGGTCATGTCTTGTAGAACCGCCCAAGCACTTTTACGTTGGTCATTTGTTAACTCAAAAGACAGGCTCTTTACGAACTCGACAACTGTACTCTCTGAAAATGGAATATGCTGCGCTTTTTCTTGTGCAAAATCTTGTTTATTGAGCGCACTAGCCAAGCTCATTTCAAACAGCTCCTCAAACCCTAGACGCTTTCTTGCTTTATCAACCGCCATAAGTGACTCAGGGAAATGCATACTGAACAAGGCCGTTCTGCGGTCGACTAACTCTTTTTCGTCGACGATCCACTGCGGCAATGTTTCAGTGACTTTAGTTTGATCAAACGCGTTTTTAGTAAACTTACGAAGCTGATTAGCACTCAGCCCTTTCGTCAGCCTATACTGTGGCACAAGCCTAGCTGTATGAAGCGGAAATGCGCTAACAAGCTCACAGGATGGATTTGCAATCACTAAATAGCGGTAACTTTGTGCGAAATCTCCACTGATAAAATATTCAGCATCTGGGTTTAGCGACTGTGCTCGGTACCGCTGATTGAACCACATTATCTTGACACTTCCCGTGCTATCAGACGCCAACGCTTCAGTTATATGTAGACCTTTTTTTGAATAACGACTGGTAATGGCATGGATTCTTGCCTGTATGGTCACTGGGCCCGGCTTAATGCTTCGAACGCTCATTACTCGTGAATAATCGTCATATTTCCTAGGAATGTTCTCAATTAGATCAATCGGCGACTGCAAACCAAGCTTCACTAGCAATTTGGCTGTAGTCTCTCCCACACCTTTTATATCTTGAATACTAGACATATTGTAAGTATGACACGCTTACACGATAAAAACTGGTGTCGACACCACACCAGAGAAGTAAACATTTGAGCAATCTCGACAGGCACGTTGGAAATCTTCTGGAGTTCTCTGTTGCGTTTCGATAGTAGTGAGCGGGCAGGTTTCATCTGCTCCGTCAAGTTGCATAAAGAGCACTGCTTGAGCAGCTTGTGTAACTGTAACTTCATCATTAGCAGCCATCTCGAGTGTTGGGCTATTAAAGCCTTCAGACGTGCAGCCCTGAATCGAAACCGGAAAATCATGCTGTTTGATTTCTGCTCTTTGTAGTCCCGCTAAAAGCCTCATATATTTACACTTTTCGAAGTAGGTATACCGTACTCGGACCAAAATAAAGTGGGGCAAGAGGTTTCTGTGTCGCTTTTTCAAGCGCTATTAGGTTTCGTTTGCCGAGTACTTTTTTAAGTGTTGGTGAGCGGAAGTTTGAAGCAGACAGCACTTTTTCTAGTTTAAATCCTGCCTGAGCAAGCTGCTTCTTGACCGTTTTAGGATTGTGGTTAACAAATGGTATCTCATCACTGCCACGGTTTGCCGCGCTTCTGATGTCTATAGGATCTATCGGCAGTTTTTGCATTTTTACCGCATGTTTCACTCTATTCTTAAAGTGAGCATTATTCGCAAACTCCATCAAAAAATAGCCATCTTTCTTCAAAATACGATGTATCTCGTTGAATGCTGGCATTGGATCTGGCAGGTGATGCAAAATACGCACAATCATAACGAGATCAATTTCATCGTCTTTGAATGGCAGTGATTCTGCTTGTGCGAGCTTAGAAATAACTTTTGGTTTCCCTTTAAGAAAATCCTTCGCAATATCTAGTTGTTGCTGTGATGGTTCAGCGAGGTACACCTGCTCTGCAAACTTTCGCAAGAATACGGAGAGCCGTCCATAGCCACCGCCAACGTCTACTGCTGTTTTAAACGATTTACCTTTTAGCATTCGTGCTATTGCGAGCTCTTCAGCGGCATGTTCATACTCTCTACCGTCCCAATACTGGAGGTAGTTGTGTTTTGGATCATTGTACTGATCTGCTTTGTTCAATTTCTTATTCATATCGAAAGAGAGTGTATCAAATATCACTAATTTCTACTAATGCATTTGCGTTTTTGCCACGCCTTAGCACAACAAATCCTTCAATCGCATCTGTTTCATCTAACATAGTTTTCTCTAGTGGTATTTGATACCCGTTAATATATATCGCGTTACTTTCTAAGAATCTCCGTGCTTCGCCGTTTGAGTTAGCAAGGTTTGTGTTGACCAAAACATCTATTAGTTTTACGCCCTTCTCTACAGCAATAGTAACCAGTTCATCTTTGAGCTGCAAAAAATCTTCTTTCGCAAGAGTTTTGTAGTCTTCATCACCAAACAATACTTCACTTATCCGTTTTACTGAATCAGCACGTTCACTACCATGAACGATTTTAGTTGTTTCATAGGCAAGGTGTTTTTGCGCTAATCGATTACTGCGAGCTTCGTTATGCGCATCTACTATGTCTTCAATCGTTGGCTTGTCAATGTCAGTATAGACTTTGAGATAGTCTTCAACACCTTCGTCATCAGCATTTATCCAAAACTGGTAGAACTTGTACACACTCGTTCGCTTTTCATCAAGCCAGATCGCACCGTCTTCAGTTTTACCAAACTTTTTACCTGTTGCTCTGTTGATTATCAGTGGAGTAGACCACACGTGTGCTTCTCCTCCTGCAATTCGCCGTATCAGATCAACACCTGCAATGCTATTGCCCCACTGATCAGCTCCACAAAGTTGAAGCGTGACTTCATGTTCTTTATATAAATGAAGGAAATCATAGCCCTGAATAAGCGAATAGCTAAACTCTGCATAACTTATGCCGCCGCCTTCTTCTGTCAGTCGAGATTGTACGAACTCCCGTCCGAGCATCTGGCTCATCGGTACGTGTTTACCCACAGCCCGCAGGAACTCTAAGTACCCAAGTCCCTTGAACCAATCGTAGTTATCAACAACCCTAAAAGGCATACCACTGAATACCTGATCGTATTGAGCAGATATAGCAGTCTTATTTTTAGTAATTTGTTCTACGGTCAGTAGATCACGCTCTTCTGCTTTTCCGTCTGGATCACCAATCATTCCGGTAGCACCACCAACGAGTAATAGTGCCTTGTGATTGTGTTTCATGAAGACGCGCGCCATCATCGCAGCCGCTAAATTTCCAATAGTCATAGAATCTGCACTCGGATCAACGCCCCAGTAAAACGATATTGGATCCCCATCAAGTACCGTTACATCCTTATAGGTTGTTTGGTTAACAAACCCTCGCCAAGCTAACTCTTCTGATAGTGTCATATAGACGATTATAACTTATTTAGTCATCGAGTCGTCCTTATTTTTGCTATAATGGTTCTGATTAACGGAGTTTATTAACCAATTATGACCACTTCTTCAAAGAGTCCTGACTTGCAGGGTAAGCGACGCTCAGTTAAAAGACGCGTTAAAGGTAACAAGTTTGTTACAAAATCTGGCAAAACCATCAAGCTAAACCGCAGCTTAAGTGAAAAAAGCAAAGCAAGACGCGATGCAAAGTCACTACGTAAATCTGAACGACTAAAGGGAATGCCGAAAAGTCGAGTACGCCGCGTACTATTCAAACTACATCCGAAACGAATGTACAAATATTGGTTTAGCAGAGATGGTGCCTATATGGCGCTTAAATTAACCGGCATCGGGTTCGCTGTTGGTTTTCTACTTCTCGCAGGATTGTTTGCTTTCTTCAGAAAAGACTTGCCAAACTTGCGTGATATTTCTGGAAACAACATAGGTGGAAGTATTAGGTATTACGATAAAACTGGTGAAACACTCCTCTGGGAAGACTATGACGCCGTGAAACGAGTGCCGGTAGCGTCTGAAAATATATCCGACTTCCTGAAAAATGCGACTATTTCACTTGAAGACCGAGATTTCTATAATCATAACGGATTTAATGTAAGAGGTATTTCTCGTGCTGCATTCAGCAATATAACTGGTGGTGGTGTCACTCAAGGTGGATCTACCATTACACAGCAGCTCGTTAAACTTACAACTGAAGGCTTCTCAACGGACAAAACCGTTACGCGGAAAATCAAGGAACTCATCCTCTCCGTAGAGTTTGAACGTAGCTATTCTAAAGAGGAAATCCTCACAGGTTACCTAAACTCTGCTCCATACGGACCGATTGAATATGGTGCAGAAGTTGCTGCTAGAACTTACTTTGGCAAGGCAGCAAGCGAGTTAACGCTTGATGAGGCAGCACTACTCGCATCTGTGCCTAAATCACCGCCAACTTATTCCCCTTATGGACCTTACTACGACCGTGAAGAGCTTATTGGAAGGCAACACTATACATTAGACATAATGGCTGAAGAAGGCTACATAACAAACGAGGAGCGTGACGCCGCTAAGTCGGTTGATACGCTTGCTACGCTAAAAGAACGTACACCAAAATACACTGGTATAATCGCGCCTCACTTTGTATTGGCTGCTAAAAAACAGGTTGAGAGTGATCTAACCGAAGCTTCCTACTTGCGAGGTGGTTGGAAAGTCATCACAACACTTGATCTCAATCTTCAAAAGATTGCAGAAGAGGAAGTTGCCTCAGGAATTCGACAGATCGAAAGACAAAAGGGCGATACTGCTGCTTTTGTTGCAGAGGACGTAGAAACTGGTCAAGTTGTTGCACTTGTTGGAGGAGCTGACTTCAACAATAAAGAGCGCGCAGGAGAAGTCAATTTTGCGCAACAACCATTGCCTCCCGGATCTAGCTTCAAACCTTATGATTATCTTTCGTTGATTGAGCATACTGAAAATGCTGGTGCGGGTTCAGTGCTCTACGATACACAAGGTCCAATCGAAGGATATCCTTGCACAAACAAAGCACGTCCTAAGAATGGTGGAAACTGTTTATGGGACTATGATTTCCGATACCCTGGACCAGTGACGCTTCGTTATTCACTTGGTGGCTCGCGTAACGTGCCAGCGGTAAAAGCAATGCTCATAGCTGGCGTAGACAAAACCATTGAAATTGCTAATGTACTAGGTCTATATGACGAAGAAAGACAAGCTGGAGGCTATAAGTGCTTTGAACCAGGTGATACTACTTTTACGAAAGAAACACAGTGTTATCCATCGTCAGCGATTGGAGACGGTGCTTACTTGAACTTAGATAAGCACGTTCACTCCTATGCGACAATTTCCCGAAACGGCAATAAAATACCACAAACTTACATACTTAAAGTTGAAGATTCGCGCGGCAAAAAACTTCTAGAATGGGAGCCGGTCGCAGGAGAACAAGTTGTACGAGAAGATGCAGCTTATATCGTTGCTGACATGATGGCAGATCCTCGTGCTAGCTATATGAGCCGTAAATTTCATGATTACAAAGGTCACGATTTTTCTCTTAAAACTGGCACAACCAACGACAATAAAGACGGCTGGCTTATGGGGTTCTCGACAAAATACTCAGCTGGAGTTTGGGTTGGCCATCACACAGGACAAGTTGAGATGAGCGGATTTATGGAGAATATGACCCAACCAATATGGGGTGGCTGGATGCAACGTGCCCACGATAGTATTGAGCCCAAGCAGAGAGTTAGACCTGCAGGTGTGCAAACCCTTCCTGCATACGTCATACAAAGTCATGTTGGAGTAAGTTCTATTGAACCAAGCCCTTCGACTGATCTCTTTCCGTCATGGTACAAGAAACCAGGGACTACTACAGCAGGTGATAAAATCATCAAAGACAAAGTAAGCGATAAAAAAGCAACAGAGTGTACACCACCACTTGCAATAGAAGAAGTCACTGGCGGTAGCGCAGCACAGTTCTCAAGTGATCCATTCTATAACACATCAACGAACAGCCAAGATAGTGATGATGTACATAAATGTGAAGACGTCAAGCCAACTGTTTCTATCAATACATTGGATAATGGCGGTGGTAACTATACATTTGATATATCTGTAGCTGCTGGCACACATCCTATAGCTTCCGAAAAATTCCCTGGACGTATAACTGTTAGTGTTAATGGTACGGCGATCCCGAATGGGTCACAGGACATAGCAGGAGCTGGCATCTATAAGTTTACCTACATATCAACACTATCCACAACTGCAACAGTAACAGTTTCACTGTCAGATAGCGTACTCTATGAAGCCCAAGATGCAGTTGATGTTCCATTCAAAACTGGTGTTCCAACCCCACCTCCAACAACTTATGTATTGCCCGAACGAACACTCGCATACACCAGGGCAGCTACTACAGCCGGAGCATAGATTCTATCTATAGTAGTTAGTTAAGCTAGTCTTTTCGTAGTTATTTTGTCTGTTTCGCAAAAATCATCTTACCAGCTTTTGTCTGAATCATTCGCTCAACTTGCGCTGTTACCATTTTGCCTTGCATTTTTGAAGCACCGTCTATGACTGCCATAGTTCCGTCGTCTAGGTACCCAACGCCCTGTCCGACTCCTTCGCCTTTTTGTATGATTTTTACTTCTATAGTCTCTCCGGGTAACAGTTTTGGTCTCATTACTTGAGCAAGCTCATTCACGTTTAGAACAACAATACCTTCAGCTGTTGCAACTTTATTGAGATTAAAATCAGTCGTACAAAGCATTGCTCCGCGTTCTTTTGCTAGTTGGATAAGTATTTCGTCAGTTTTTTCAGTGCTATTTTTCATGTATTCATCAATGATGACACGCAGTCCTTTTAAGTGTTGCAGCTCAATAACAACGTCGAGCCCAACTCGAGCACGTTCGCGTTTATGGGTATCTCTGCCGTCTGCAAGAAGCTGTAGCTCCTGCAAAACTACCTTTGGAATAAGTATGCGCTGAGGTATAAACCCGCTTTTTGCTACATCGACGATCCTACCATCAATTAATGCACTAGAGTCCATAATTGTTGTTTTCAGTGATTTAGGCTGGCTGTTCGATACTTTATGGCGGATATCAAATAGTAAATATATGACAATGAGCGCTGCAATAGCTTCAAGCATTATTCCTTCTCCAAGAATGTATTTAGAGCAGTTTTAATATCTTTTACTGAAGCTAAAAATGATAGCTTTTCTTCGCCTTTATAACGAGGTCCAATCGCGGTTTCGAAGCCTAGTTTTTTAGCTTCAGCTACTCTTTTTGGTATGTGCGGTACATGCCGAACTTCACCACTCAAGCCGAGCTCACCGAAGACTACAGCATTTTTCTTCAACTGCATTCCTTTTGAAGCACTCGCAATTGCCATACATATTGCGAGATCTGCACCTGGTTCGTTCACTCCTATTCCGCCTACAACATTAATATAAATATCTTTATCGCTCAAACGAAGCTTTGTACGACGCTCAAGCATTGCAACGAGTAAGTTTAGCCTGTTTAAGTCAAAGCCGCTTGCAGCACGCTTAGGATAGCCATATGAAGTAGTATTAACGAGAGCTTGGATCTCCACAAGCAACGGGCGCGTGCCTTCCATGGTTGCGAGTACGACAGAGCCGTCAGTGACTTGTCGTTCTTCGAGTAACGCAGCCGATGGGTTAAGCACAGGTACCATTCCTTTTGATTGCATCTCATAAATTGCGGCTTCATTCGTTGAACCAAACCTATTTTTGACTGAGCGTAACACTTTGAATCCACCATAACGATCACCATCAAGTTGCAATACGGTGTCGACGCTATGTTCCAGTAGCTTTGGTCCGGCGATGCTACCTTCTTTTGTCACGTGGCCAACTAATATTAGAGTTGTATCATGCGTTTTTGCAGCCTGTGTCAACATATGCGTACTGTTGGTTATTTGACTAATTGAGCCAGGCGCTGAAGCAATGTCGTTGCAGGCGATGGTCTGAATTGAATCTACGACGACAACTTTGAATGCACCACTCGCAATAGTTTTTGCGATGTCATCAGCAACAGTGCTCGACGATAGCTTTAAATCTGCTTTAGTCTTATTGAGACGCTCAGCTCGTGACGCAACCTGATGAGCAGACTCTTCACCACTTACATAGAGAGTCGGTACAGTACGCGAAACATCATGTGCAAGTTGCAAAAGTAATGTACTTTTTCCGATTCCCGGCTGGCCAGCAAGCAACACAACACTACCAACGACAAAACCACCGCCCAGTACGACATCAAGCTGTTCATCACCAGACAAAATGCGTTTTTTAGATTCGTTTTTCGCGACATCTGCAACAGAGGATACTACTAGCTCTCGTCCACTTTGTTTAATTTGAGCCGTAGAGATATGCAGATTTTCTTGGAGACTATTCCACTCGCCACATTGTGGACATTTTCCCGCGTAAGATCCTTGTGAGTGGCCACAAGAACTACATACATAAGTTACTGAAGGTTTTTTTGCCATTACTACAGTGTAGTTTACAGCTCAGTCTTGCGCGTGTCGATAGCTTGCACTAATTCTTTTTCTTCAACAGCAATTTCGTTTCTCTTTTTAATGATGTCATTGAACTGCACTATAAGTCCGCTCACAGAATTAACACGTTCATTGTACCCAGGAAGTTTTGCGTTATACCGATCAACCGCTTGATTGTATGTATTAGCATCGCCCCTGAATGACTCAAGCAATTCTCTCTCTCGTTGGAGTGCGTCTGCTGTCAGACCATTTTCTACATTGGAGCGGGTAATCTCACCATTCAGTTTAGCGAGTTCTTCGTCATAAGCCTCAATTTGATTCGTGCGTCTCTCAAACTCATCGCTATAAGTTATAGATAGTGCCACCACAACGCTACGATCCTTAAAATAGTTTCTATAGTGCTCCTCGAGCTCTTTAGGCAAATCACTTACTTCAGTACCTAAAATCGAATGCAGCTCGTTCTGTAAAACACTTTTATCTCGGTCTTCGTATGCTTTGATGTTATCTCTGATTCGACCAGCAGGCAGGTCCACGTACACTTTCAGCAATAAAGCATCAATCCGTTGTTTTTCAGACGGAGAGAGCCGGTCGTATGCCGCATGGAGCATTTCGTGAGCAGCGGTGACCTCTTCAATGCCGCTCAATCGTTCGTCTTCAACGTTATACAAATATATTCGTTGGTTCGAAATATAGCAGCCAAGCACAATTGTTGCTTCTCCAACTGTGCAGCTGTTACAAAAATCTGCCTTACTAAGTAATTCTGGATCATGTACGTAAAATAGTTTGCGACCGTAATCATTTAAATCAGTGCGATCTGCAAGAGAAACTATTTGACTTGACGGTTCATAACTTCTGAGTCTCCACCAATCAATAATGTTCTGCGTGTTATTAACTGCGAAGATCGCACTAGCAACACTCCCGGCAATAAGGAAAAATGACGCTATACGTTTCACAATATTCATATAGTATATTTTACTCCAGATAGAGAGCTAGCAGCAAACTACTTATCTTTGTTTTTTGTCGCTGGTTTTTGCCTTGCTGAGGTTTCTTTTACGGGATTGAATGTAAGCGCTTCTTTCTTGACACCTACTTTCAATATGTCTCCCTTATCAAGCTCCCCGCTAATAAGCTTATCTGCAATATAGTCCTCTATATCATCTTGGATGAGCCTTCTCAGTGGTCGAGCACCATTCTTATCGTCATATCCTTTTTCGACAAGATATTGTTTTGCAGACATCGAGAGCTCTATACCAACGCCTTTTCGAACAAGCCTATCTTGTAACTCACTAATTAAAAGATCAACAATTCTAACCGCATCTTCTTTTGTCAAAGCCCGAAATACAATAACTTTATCGATACGGTTTAAGAGCTCAGGACGCATCATTTTCTTTAATTCTGCTTTTACATCATCCTTAGTTTTTTCGTGCAGCGCATCAAGATCCTTAAGATCTTGCTTGTCTTCTGCACGAAAGCCTAGTCCTGCCTCTTTTTGCATTTTCTCAGCACCAATGTTACTCGTCATAATAATGATCGTATTGCTGAAGTTAATCTTTCGTCCTTTAGCATCGGTCATCACACCGTCTTCGAGGACCTGAAGCAACATATTAAATACATCTGGATGGGCTTTTTCTATTTCGTCAAACAGTACAACGCTGTAAGGCTGACGTCGAATTTTATCAGTGAGCTGTCCGCCCTCATCATAGCCTACATATCCTGCAGGCGCACCAACAAGACGAGCAGTGGTGTGACGTTCAGCAAATTCACTCATATCAATTTTAATGAGTGCGTCTTTATTTCCAAAAAATTCACTCGCAAGTTTACGTGCAAGCTCAGTCTTACCGACACCTGTCGGTCCCATAAATATAAACGAGCCTATTGGGCGCTTGCTGCTTGACACACCACTTCTACTTCGACGTAATGCGCGTGAGACAGCTTCAACTGCTTCTGATTGACCGATGATGTGCTTACCAAGATTGCTCTCAAGATTCATTAGGTATGACACTTCTGAACGAATCACTTTACTTACTGGCACTCCGGTCATGCGGGAAACAACATCAGCGATGTCATCACTTGATAACTTTATCCGCTTAGCGCCCTTGTTGTTTTTTTCGAGCTCAGTTATTTCGGCTTGCAGTTGACTAGCTTTTTGTTTCTGCTTAGCAGCTCGTTCGTAGTCTTCCGCATCGACTGCATCGTCAATTTTAAGTAGTACAAGTTTCATCTCTTTTTGAAGCTCACGAAGTCTTGGTGGTGTTTTTCCTTTTTCTACTCGCAAATGAGCAGCCGCCTCATCAAGAAGATCGATAGCTTTATCCGGCATGTAGCGGTCTTGAATATACCTTGCAGCGAGTGCAACAGTATCAACGAGCACATCGTCACTAATAGTTACCGAATGAAAATCTTCATAATGTCGTTTTAGGCCGCGCAATACCGCTAAGGTCTCTTGCTCCGTAGTTTCAGGAACTTGCACAGGCTGTAAACGACGTTCAAGCGCAGCATCTTTTTCAATGTGTTTTGTATACTCAGTCGTGGTAGTAGCACCTATCATTTGGATTTTGCCTCGGGCGAGACTCGGCTTTAAGATATTTCCAGCGTCCATTGATCCTTCAGCAGAACCAGCGCCGACAAGTTGATGCACCTCATCAATAAACACTATAGTCTGCGTGTCAGCTTCGAGTTCTTTCATCACTTTCTTCAATCGATCTTCAAATTCGCCACGATATTTTGTACCAGCGATCATTGCCGCTAAGTCTAATATAACAATACGCTTATCGAGTAAAGTATCAGGCACGTCATCATTAATAATTCTTTGTGCGACTCCTTCGACAATTGCGGTTTTTCCAACACCAGGCTCTCCAATGAGCACAGGATTATTTTTAGTTCGACGGTTCAATATTGTAACAAGTCGTCTAATTTGCATATCTCTACCAACTACAGGATCTAACTTTCCTTCTTTAGCTTGAGCAGTCAAGTCGGTGCTGTATTGATCGAGTAATGTTTTTTTACCTTTTTTACGACGCTGCGTACCGACTTCGTCTGCCTGATCATAACTTTGTTTATTCAGAATAGTTTCAAGTTCGTTCAACATATCATCGACGCGAACATTCATATTTCGTAGTAATACTGTAGCGCTGGCGTTTTTCTGGCTTAAAATACTGTACACGACGTGCTCGGTGCCGCACGTTTCCTGTGCATATTCTTGTGCAACTTCCCAGCTCATCTTTAATGTCAGCTTCGCAGCTTCACTCAGGCCTTTTGCTCCCATACTAGACATTAAATCAATCTTGTTCGCCGTTAAGTTCATCGCTAGTCGTGCCTTTTCAAGCGAAACACCGTTATCCTTTAGTATTTTTGCACCAAGTGATTGTTCCTGTGCAAGTACGCCCAGCAATAGGTGCTCTGTACCGACATAGGCACTTCCTGTAGCTCGTGCAATGCCGTCAGCATGCCGTAAGCTCTGCAGTGCGTTATCGCTTAGGTGATGAAGAAAGTCTTGAAAGTCGTCATTGTTTTCCATATAAAAAGTATACACGGTTAAATTAGCACTCGTCAATACTGAGTGCTAATTATTTATAACCAAATTATTTTGCTTTAACGATAGCTCAACGCTATAGCGTACAAAACACCCTTACTCTTCTTGGTGTTCTATCGCGTCAAGCAAGCTGTTCTCGAGATCGCTCTTACGCTTAAGCTTCGTTTTCTGCACTTTATCAACTGTTACCGGACCTGCCTCTTTTTTAGCCTCAGGAGCTTCGGTTTCGGTTCTTGACTCAGAGTCAGCATTTATATCGATCTCATAGCCAGTAAGCTTGCTTGCTAAACGGACGTTTTGGCCGCCTTTGCCGATAGCGATTGAAAGTTGGTCCTCTGGAACAATGACTTTTGCGCGTTTTTCTTCTTTATCAATAGTGACTTTTTTCACTTTTGTTGGACTGAGCGCACTCGCAATAAATACTTCAGGATTTTCATCCCAGACAACAATATCAATTTTTTCTTGGTCACCGATTTCGCTTACAACTGCATTGACACGTGTTCCATGTCCTCCAACAAACGTTCCAACCGGATCTACTCCTTGCACCGTAGAACTGACGGCAAGTTTCGTCCTGACACCTGCCTCACGCGCGATCGCTTTCATCTCAACTGCGCCACCTTCCATTTCTGGAACTTCAGAGTAAAACAATTGTCGAACTAACTCAGCTGAGCCTCTACTGACAATAAGCTGAGGACCACGGAAACTCTTTTCAATCTCTTTTAGATACAGTTTGAGTCGTTGGCCTGGGAAGTATCGTTCACTGCTACTCTGCTCGCTAGCCGGCATGATTCCTTGCGCTTTTCCAACTTCAACACGGACGAGTCGATTTTCAACACGTGACACGACGCCGTTTACGAGCTCACCTACTTTATCTTCGTACTCAGCCATGACTATTTCTCGCTCTGACTCACGGAGTCTTTGCATGATCACCTGCTTGGCTGTTTGAGCTGCAACTCGACCGAACGTCGTCACTTCAACATACTGCTCAATCAGGTCACCAATTTTAGCGTCTTTTTTATTCTTCTTAGCGTCGCTCAAGCTAATTTCAAAATTCTCGTCACCGACTGTCTCGACAACTTCCTTTTCGACATACACATCTACCGCAGCAGTGTTGAGATTGACTGCAACGCGAACTTCTTGCTCACGATCACCGTAATCTCTTTTGTATGCTGCTGCTAATGCTGATTCGACAATTTCTTGTACTAAATCTTCTGGTAAATTTTTCTCTTCAGCGATTAATCTCATCGCTCCTGCTAATTGTTTTACATCAAATTCCATTATAGAATCCTTTCTATTTACACAAAGTTTCTTGAATAAACAGTCTATAGTCTCAAAACTTTGCTTATCTTTTTACATAATTTTTAATAAGCTATTAAACGTAAAAATCCGACCACATTGGCCGGATCGAACTACTTAATACTACCACACAGTCTCTAAAATCACAACGGATATGACTACCCAAAATTGCTACACTAGTAGCATATGACTAAAAAAGTAAAAAGACTCTATCAGAGCTTTCACCCAAAACACTACGAAATTTCACTGACTATCGCTGAAGACAAAGAGACATTCAGCGGAAGCGTTGTAATTGTCGGTACAAAAACCGGCCGTCCAAGCAGTCGATTCATGCTACATCAAAAGAATCTAAAGATTAGTAACGTTACTATATCTCACCGCGATAAAAAGTCAGTCACAACAGATGTTACTGTTTCCCGTGTCAATCGGCATAGCTCATACGACGAGCTACGGATCCATACCGAGCGACCACAATACTCTGGAGAATATACACTATCTATGGACTTCTCTGGCATTATTACCAAAAATATGGATGGAATTTATCCTTGCTTTTTTGAAGAAAACGGACAGAAAAAACGATTAATTGCAACACAGTTTGAAAGCCATCATGCGAGGGAAGTCTTTCCGTGCATCGATGAACCGGAAGCAAAAGCAACGTTTCAATTAACGTTGACGCATGCGAAAGGTGAGATTGCCTTGAGCAACACACCAATTATAGAAGAAGAAAGTTCAGCTAACACAACTACCACTGTATTTGATGTAACGCCAATCATGAGCACATATCTAGTGGCGTTTGTTGCCGGAGAGTTACGCTACCAAGAAGCAATAAGCAAAAATGGTGTCCAGATCAGAACATATGCAGTGCCAAGCCAAGCAATAAATACGAAATTTGCACTAGAATCTGCAGTGAAAGCGATGGATTTTTATGAAGAATATTACGATATTCCCTACCCACTCAAAAAATGTGATTTCATAGCACTTCCTGATTTTGCCAGTGGTGCTATGGAGAATTGGGGATTAATTACATTTAGAGAACAAGGGTTATTATGCGACAAAAATACTTCACTGCATGGCAAACAATACGTCGCGCTTGTCGTTGCACACGAACTCACGCATCAATGGTTCGGTAATCTCGTGACGATGAGGTGGTGGACTGATTTATGGCTCAATGAAGGCTTTGCAAGTTGGATGGAGTATTTAGCAGTTGACGCCCTTTATCCTGAGTGGCATTTCTGGACACACTTCTCGGTTGACGAGCAGCAAACGGCACTAAAAGCTGATTCGCTCGAGCATACTCACCCGATTGAGGTACCGGTAAAGCATCCCGATGAAATACGAACAATATTTGACATAATTAGTTACCAAAAAGGGGCAAGCATGATTCACATGCTCCATGATTATCTTGGAGCTGATAATTTTAGGGACGGTTTACGTCACTACTTAAAAAAGCATGCATACAAAAATACCGATACCGTTGATCTGTGGCAAGCATTAGAAGACGTAACGAAGAAGCCGGTTAAAGAATTTATGGGGGCGTGGACATCACAAAGTGGGTTTCCACTACTCGCTGTCAAGAAAGAAAAAGATCATCTCACTATTACGCAGAGTAAATTTGTTACCAACCCTGCCAGTCTATCGAGGAATGACGCAACTTTGTGGCCAGTTCCACTGCTGACAAAGGGGCTTGGTAAATCGACCATAACAAAAAGAACGACGAACGTCCCTATCATCGGAGGCGAGGCTACCGTCAAGTTAAACATCGGGCAAACTGGCTTTTACCGCGTTAACTACTCTCACGATATGCAACAATCGCAGTTAGATGCGCTTGATAATGGTCAGCTTGATGAGCAAGATCGTATGGGACTTTTATCTGATAGTTTTGAAGTGACTAAGGCTGGATACCAATCTGTTACTGAATATCTTGATCTCCTAGCACATTTTTCAGATGAGAACAGCCTACCTGTTTGGGAAGTGATAGCAGGCAGTATTGGCTCGATTCGTCACACCTTGTCTAAGAGTGATGAAGATGGCACTTTAAGAGACGCCATGAAACCTTTTGTAATACGTCTCGTTTCAAAGCAATTAAAGCGGCTTGGCTGGAAGCAACAACCAAACGAATCGCACCTCGATATACTACTCCGTCCGCTGATTATCGGGTTAGCTGCAAGCTCCGATGAAGAATCAACAATCAAAAAATGTCAGTCACTGTACAAAGAAATGATTGAAAAAAACACTACTATACATCCCGACCTTCGTAACAGTGTCTACGGAACAATAGCGAGAATTGGTGGTGAAACTGAATATGCTCAGCTACTTGATATGTACAAAAATTCACGGTCAAGTGATGAGAAACTATCAATTACGAGTGCGCTGACAAATTTCGAGCAACCTGAGATTAACGATAAAGTATTGCAGCTCATCACATCCGACACTGTTCGATTGCAAGATATTAGCTATTGGATAGCCTATAGTTTCATGAACAGGCACTCACGCAAAGCAACATGGAAGTGGCTACAAAACAATTGGGGATGGCTGAAGGAAAGTGTTGGAACAGATTTGAGCTTTGCACGGACTCCAGTGTATGCAGCCAGAACTTTCCATGACAAAGAGCAAATCGACGAGTTTATTGAATTTTTTAGTAGCCGTATGGAGCCTATGCTAGAAAGAAGCTATAACCAAGGCTTAGAAATTGCGCAGACAAGTGCAGCTTGGCGCCAAAGAGACAGCCAAGCTGCTCTTGACTGGTTTATTAAGACTTAACTTTTACAGGCTTATTAAGTTAATATGTTCCGAAGCATCTACTTCTGCAGCCTGTAAAATTGATTCCTTTGACCAGTTATTTTCAGACAGCCATAATTCAGCTGCGAATTGCATTTGTTTGAGCTTCTTTGGGCCAATATAGTCAAACCCGCCACCCCATTCGTTTGAGCTTCGGTATTTTACTTCTGTGAAATAAACACAGTTTTTATCCTTACTTACAATATCAATTTCACACCATCGAGTCCGCCAGTTCATAGCGACAATTTTATGTCCAAATCTATCATGTAAATAAGTCGCCACCAGTTCTTCAGCTTCGCGGCCTGTGGATGTAGTACTCATACTTTAAAAATACAGTAATTTATAGATAATTCTATTGCTTAATATTGAATAATATGTTATTGTTTGCTTTATGCACAAAAGCGAAAGTGAAAGATTTTTAGATAATCACCCAATCCTTGAAGGTGCGCTTGTCACAGCAGCCTGTATAGGTGGAGTAGGAGGGATGACGGTAGGTATTGTCGTTGGGGCCGAAGCGATGGTTAGTGATATACCTCCCGGCCCTTGCGATAATCTTGAGGTGGTTGACTATGAGGCAGAAATTGCAAGTCTACCCGAAAAACTGATTGTTCAAGAGAACGGTATGATAGCCGATCAAAATGGTGATATTAATATAGGTTCCGCTCAATTACACTTTCCAGGATTGAGCTCACTTAGAGAGAGTAGAATTGCGATCCAGCAGTCCACTAATCTATCCGAGCTACGTGAAGCTTCTGCCTTAGCATTTGAACCTCTTGGAATTTCTGTGCTTTTTGGAGACGTTGAATACCCTTACAGCGTTGCAGATACTCATGCTAACTTCAGCGATTTGCTCTTAAATGATGACTACACAGAAATGGCGAAGGTAGACATAGATCAGCTACTAATTGATGAAACTTTCAGGCCGTTTGAATATCAAAAACTATCCGATAGAGAATCAGTCTCAATAGTAGCTGGCTGGCATGCTGCAGGTACTGCACATTCGCAAGTAGATAGAGCAGAAGATGAAAGAATTCATAGAACAGATTATGTAAAACTTATTGCATGGGATAGAGGAACTAATAGCTATGTGAATGCCCACGAAGCTGGACATAACTTTGATAGCTCAACATGCGGCTGGCGCTCTACAAACAGCATTTACGATAACAACCCGGAAAATAATAAATCTAACAGAACAATAGAAATTTACGGTCAAGAGTACCATAACCCTACCTCATTTATATCAAGCTATGGTGCGACAGGCGGAGCAACAGAGGAGTTAGCTGAAGGTATAGGAATTCTTTATAGGACGGGAATCCCAACACCTCAAGGCGAGGACGAACCTACTAATGTTGATCTTAAATTGCGCTCGATTGCACAACAACATGAAGCAATCATGCCGGGCTCACTGCAATACTTCACAGCCATGGGAGCAGGAATGCTTTGTTTTGATATTAATTTAGACGCAGAACTCTATCCAGACACTAATAACCAAATACCACAGCAAGCATTAACCTGCTAAAACACTTATTTCTTACTCCAATGTATCGTCTCAACACTGTTGATAATAGATTCTAAAAAACTACTCTTTCCAGTCTTCAACTATTAGCCTGTCGCCGACTTTTGTCACCGTTACTTTCTGCCCCGATCGCCACTTTAATTCAGCTATCAACTGTTTGGGTATTGATATTTGATAGGTACCACTAGAATTACTCGTAATATTTCGAATCTGTTGCTCACCTGCTTTTCTCGTTCCCATACCAACTCCTTTTTATATACGCTAGTTTTTTAGTTATAACTAATTTTAACACGAAATCCGATTTAAAGCGGATTTAAAGCGGATTTTTACTGCTCTATCCTACACATGATTAAAATAGTGACATAATCTCTTTAGACTACAGCAGTGCTTTGATCGGCGTAAAACTTTTACGGTGCAAGTTCGTGACACCATGTTTTTTTAAAGCTTCGTGGTGATAAGCGGTACCGTACCCGACGTTAGACTCAAATCCATAGGCAAAATACATACCAGCTATATCCTCCATGTACCTATCACGCAGTACTTTTGCTAGTATTGATGCAGCCGATACTATAGCCTCTGTTTGATCTGCTTTTGGCTTCACTGTAACTTTTGTATACCCCGTCCCTTGAAAATAGTTTACATTTCCGTCTAAGAGAATATTGTCGTCCTTCGCTTCTGCAATCTGAAATGTTGCGAGTAAACAAGCGCTTTTTAACGCCCTGCTTAGGCCCAAGCTATCAATCATATCAGCGGATACCCACCCCTCTCCGACATCACAGCTCTCCAACAAGTGCGGGAAGAGTCTCTGTCGTTGCTTCTTCGTTAGTAGCTTGGAATCATTTAGACCTTTTGGGAGTTTGTGCCCCTTTTTAAGTCTTGCAGCGACAACTAGCAGCGGTCCCGCCCAAGCGCCTCTTCCTACTTCATCAATTCCTATCATTAGCATTAATTATAACTTACTTGGTAACGTGTATCGCTTAAACATAAAGAGCCTCACATTTAAAGTGAAGCTCTTTCTGAGACTAACTGTATTTTGTTACACTGCAGCAGCAGTATCTTCTGTTTCTTTGTGGGCCTCTTCGACAGCTTTTTGCTTGGCTTCAAGTGCTGCTTTTTCTTCAGCTTCTTTTTGAGCAAGTTCTGCGTGTTCTGCATCTTTTTTAGCTTTTAATTCAGCTTCAATTTTCTCTGCTTCATAATCAGGCACGTCATTAACGGATTGCTTATCGAAGTCCTTGCCTGTAAGACGAGCTTTTTTACCGCGCAAGTCACGCATATACGTAAGATAGTTTCGTCGAACTTTACCACGCTTCATAACTTCAACTTTTGTCACTAGTGGACTGTGGAGTAAGTAGCTTTTTTCGACACCAAGTCCGCCACTGATGCGTCGAACGGTTATAGACGATGTCTGAGATTTTTTGTTTGCAGTCTTGATGACCATACCTTCAAATACCTGAACACGCTCTTTTGCGCCTTCTTTGATTTTCTGGTGGACGCGAACGGTATCGCCGCTCTTCACGTCGACAACTTTAGATTTTTTGTAGCTATTTGCTACGTCTTGAACTACTGAATTCATCTTTACTTCTCTTTGCTTAAACGTTATTATCGCTAATTATAGCAGTTTAAAGAGTGAAATGAAAGTGTATTAGTGTACATACTGCTCACACCTATCATTAAACACCCAGCAAGATCAATCTACGCAGTCTTGCTTAACCAATCACTCTTGTTATCTCTTCGTAAGTCGTATCGCCTTTTAGGGCTTTCAATACGCCGTCTTGTTTCATCGTGAGCATGCCATCTTTTACTGCAACTTCTTCGATTGCTTCGGTCGTAATCTCTCTAGTAGGTCCTGTAAGCAGTTTTCGCATATTAGGAGTCATTGTAAGCAGTTCTCGAATCGCAAATTGACCATTATAACCAAATGGATTTTCTACTGAAGCTCCCGGCTTAAAGAGTTTTGCTTGCGGAAGAAATCCTAGGTCTATATTAGCAGTGATAGCGTGGACAATTTCTTCTAAATGTTTTTCGAGTTCCGGCGACGGAAGTATTTCTTGTCTCGTAATTGGATCAAGCTGACGAACAAGTCGTTGTGCTTGAATAAGCCGAATTGCACTTGCGTACAAAGGGTTTTCACCAATTGCGTCGAGTAATCTTGTGACTGCTGCTGCTGCAGAACTAGCATGATAGGTGCTCAATACTAGGTGCCCAGTAAGTGCTGCTTGTAAGGCTGTTTTAGCAGTGTCTATATCTCTAATTTCGCCAACCATTATAACATCAGGATCTAAACGCATGACAGCTCTGAATTTATCGGCAAAACTCTCACCAGTACGTGAACGAACTGGAATCTGAGTGATTCCATCAATCTGATATTCTACAGGATCTTCAAGTGTAATAATTTTGCGTTCGTCATTGTTTAGCTCGTTCAAGATACTATACAGAGTCGTTGTTTTTCCAGAGCCTGTCGGACCTACGATAAGCACCAAGCCTGACGGATGAGAAATAATATCCCGAATAACTGTTTCTTGATTATGATCGAGCCCAAGTTTACCTAATCGCATCATATCTGGCTGGAAGTTAAATAGACGCAACACTGCATCAATACCGTTAACTGCTGGAACTGTCTCGACTCGTAAGTTAACCGTGACTTCTTCACCGGTTGCCATATGAAATGCTTTATTTATGTGGCCGGTTTGATCGTCTTGCGCACTGGTACTGATGTTTGCAGCACTTGCAAGTACTGCTAAAAGCTGGCGGTACTTATCAACATCAATTGCTGCTACTGTATGTAGCACTCCGTGTACCCGTAATCTAATTCTTGCTCCCTGAAGCTTGCTCTCTAGGTGAATATCACTTGCTCCTAAGCGAAAAGCCTGTTGTACTAAGAATGCGAGCATGTCGTCTGCACGCACCTGTGCAATAGTATCTGATATTTGTTTTACAGCGCCTGCATCAGCTGCTTTAGTGATAGCGATGTCTTGATACTCGATTTTTTTCGGCGGATCATAGAGCAACATGTACTCTCTAAATCCCACGTCACTAATGATAGTGAACGTGACTTGCTGATCCATAAATCTTTGCGTCAATTGTTGCATTGTTCGCTGCGACGTGGTTGTTGTAATGCCAATTTTTATATGATGCTTATCAGCAAACAAAGGGATTAATTTGTATTGTCGGAGCTCTTGAATTGTTAAGTAGTTTTTATAGAGAATTTTATCGACTATCTGTGACGTGTCAGTGTAGGGCATGTTTAATACTGCTGCACGTCGAGCAGTAGAGCGTTCTTCATCAAATCGGGCATCTTGTGGCATAATCTATAGACTATTTAAGCATAAACAGTACGGTATTTACTAGAGTACAACACCAGAAGTTTGTGATAAGTACACAGCGATCGCCGCAACGGTCACCACGACAAGGTCTAATAGCGGATGGTGTGCAACAAAGTGTTCACCTCTCAGGACAAATCTTTTTACTAATATAATGTGTTTTATAAGCCATATAAGCACAACACTGAATGCAACAACGCTCAATGCAAGTGCACTCCAAGGTGCTTCTCCTTTTGTTAATGATTGAAGCCGTGTCGTCGCAACTGGTTTTAGGTCTTCAGGAATCGGATTGTCAGAAGTGACTGGCTGGTTAAACCTATCTTCGGCTAGTGTTATTGGTTCTTCTTCAACAACCTCTGTCTGAACTTCAGCGGCTAGTTCAGATGGCGGCGTCTGTTTTATCTCACTTGAAGCTGGCAAGGCTTTTGGCTGCGGCGCGGCTGCAACCGAAGCTGGTGGTGCAGGTGCAGGTGCAGGAGAATCAATTGGTTTTGCATAATGAGCGACGACGACTGTTTGTTGCCCCGTTCCGACAAAATTTGGACTATTTACAAACCCAAAACCTACTTCTGTATAAGACGTATCTAGAATATTGGCTCTATGGCTTGGACTGTTCATCCAACCGATAACTGTTTCACTGCTACTAGGGTAGCCATACGCAAGGTTCTCTCCTGCTTTTTGATAACTGTATCCTGCTGTATCAAAAAACACCCAAGGCTGATCACCGTTTGGAGATTCGTGAGCCCAATAATCTTTTGAAACCATGTCGTTGGCTTTTGCTTGTGCGGAAGAGTTAAGCTTTGGGTTTATTGTTAACGCGCCAAGCCCGTTACTCGTACGCTGTGAGTTTGTGTTACTAAGCAGTGCCCCAGTACCCATTTCTGTAGAATAAGCTAATGTCGCTGGCGAATTTTGTACCGTACGAGGATTAACCCCTGAGAACAGCATGCCAAAAGAAACAACTAATAATATAGGGATGTACGGCCAATACACCTTCAAAAAATGCTTTGGGTGTTGGCGAGTATTTTTACTGCTCGATGTAGTGTTTTTCTTGACAGTTTTTCTTTTTGTTGGCATTGCGCTTATCCTTGAGCTATATCATACCATGAAATGTCTGTTTTACGCACGAGCTTGGTATAACGCGATTCCAGCAGCAACTGATACATTAAACGACTCTTTAGCTCCACTCATTGGGATTTCATATACGTCGTCACAGAGGTCTATCTCCGTTGGGTTGAGTCCTTCTACTTCGCGACCTAAGACTAAGGCTGTTGGTTGAGTACAGCTAAGTTCGTACAAAGAAGAGCTTGTCTTGTCTTGTTCTACTGCGATGATTTTATATCCTTCGACTTTAAGTTTTGCAATACACTCAGACAAAGTTTCTGCATATCGCCACGTAACTGTTTCTTCTGCACCGAGCGCTGTTTTAGCAATATCTTTATGAGCTTTTTTTGCTATGTGTGGCAAACGGTTATCATCATTTCCGTTTGGACGTGGCGAGATGCCAACCAAAAAAAGCTCAGCACCAAATCCATCACAGCTCCTAAACAACGAACCAACATTATGAGCACTTCTCACATCAACTGCTAGCAAACAAATCTTTACATCCATAGATTTTTTATCATGAAACTTTGACATTCTCTGCTCCGAATAGTTGCATTAAAGCGTCCACGCTAGATTCACTTTTTGAAGATCTTTCAGGTATTTTTATTGCTTGCTTTTTGTCTGCAGAGCCAACAACAAGCACAACTTCACTCTCACCTTTATGTGCACTCAAATGGTCTTTAAGTGCTTGCAAACGGGCCGAATCTTTCGTGTCTGTCATTCTTATATATATTCTTTGATTAGCTGCGAGTATATCTTCAGATGCTTTTTGGGTTGTTTTTTTAGGCTTCAGATCAGATAGCTTCTTAATTGGCTTCTTCTTGCCAGAAACATAATTTACTGCTTCCGCATGTGGAATTTCTCTTGCTGTCGAAACATTTATTTTTGCATCCGAAGTCTTGTTACCATCTTTGTCACGGGCATTTACTTCCCCTTCTATGACGAGTACTTTATCAAGCACCCAGAGCCAAGATGTCTCTTCATAAACTCTCGGAAATAATATAAGCTCTATGTCACTTTTTAAGTCAGCCATTCGGACGAATGCCATATTCTGGCCTTTTTTTGTCTGGATAACCCGCACGTCAGTGACGATGCCTCCAATTTTAGCTTTTTTCCCATCTTGCTCTTCAGTGACGTCGCTAATTGGGTGTACCTGCTCTGCAAGTAAGTCCGTATAGTCAGAGAGCGGGTGTGCAGACAAATATAGTCCCATCAGTTCGCGCTCCCACGTTAAATAATCTTTTGTTGTGTAGGCGATATCGTTTGGTCCAAGAATAATTTTGATCTCTGAATCTTGTCCAATTGCATTACCAAATAAATCTGTTTGCCCGCTGTCTAGTTCTTTTTGTTTTTTTTGTGAGAAAGCTAATAGAACGTCTATATTATTGAGAAGTGAAGAACGAGAACCAAAACGATCGAAAGCGCCTGTTTTAATCAGGCTTTCAATTGTTTTTTTATTAACTGCATGTGAGTTGACTCTCGAAAGAAAATTTTCAATAGAATCAAACGGCTTACTACCTCTTGCTCGCAATATTTCTTCAACTGCACCTTTTCCAACATTCTTAATTGCCGCCATACCAAACCTAATTTGTTCTTTACCAGGAACAACTGCAAATTCGACAAATGACTCATTAACGTCAGGTGGTAGGACTTCAATATTCATATTCTGACATTCGCTCATCTCAATCGTGAGTCGATCCGTATCATCAAAATCACTTGTCATAAGTGCTGCCATATAAGCGGCTGGATAATGTGCTTTTAGATACGCAGTTTGATATGCAATTAATCCATAGCAAGCTGCATGTGACTTGTTAAAACAATATGCAGCAAAATCTTCAAGCTTTTTCCAGAAAGCCAACATCTTTTTTTCATCAGCATTTGATTCTTTGATAGCTCCTTCAATAAATTCAACTTTCATCTTAGCGAGTACTTCAGGAATTTTCTTCGCGATACCTTTTCTCAAAGTATCAGCCTGTCCGCCAGTAAAACCAGCAAGGTCCTTACTGATTTGCATAACTTGTTCTTGATAAACAAGTACGCCGTAAGTTGTTTTTAAGGCCGTTTCCATTTCTGGGCTATCATATACTATCTCTCGTTTACCGTGCTTCCGAGCAATAAAATCATCTATAAACTGCATAGGTCCTGGACGATATAAGGCGACCATCGCGACTATATCTTCAAAAACCGTCGGTTTCAAATCTTTCAAGTAGCGCTTCATGCCAGCAGATTCAAGCTGGAACACACCAGTAGTATCTCCTTTTTGGAGCAGCTTAAATGTCTTTATGTCGTCAATAGGAATATCTTCTATTAAAATGGTTTCATTGTGTACTTTTTTAATAATTCTCAGTGCATTGTTAATCGTTGTTAAATTAGACAATCCAAGAAAATCCATCTTTAGCAGGCCGAGCTCTTCTACTGGGTTCATTGAATATTGTGTTGCAACAACGCCTTTTTGTGCTTTTTCTAATGGTACAAACTTTACAATATCGTCAGGTGCAATTACCACCCCAGCAGCGTGAACTCCGTGGCTTCGAATCGTTCCCTCTAGACGAATAGCGAGATCAAACACCTTCTTTGCTGTCGGATTATTCTTATACTCGTTTTTAAGCTCAATGTTCTCTTTTATCGAAATTTCAAGAGGTATATGACGACCTTGAACTGGAGGAGGTATCATTTTTGCAAGACGATCAGCATCTCCGTATGGCACACGAAGTACACGGGAAACATCCCTGACTGCATTTCGGGCAGCCATTCGTCCAAACGTCACAATGTTAGCAACGCGATCTTCACCGTATTTATCAACACAATATTGAATTACTTCATCACGTCGAGTGTCCTGAATATCAATATCTATATCTGGCATACTAATACGATCAGGGTTCAAAAACCTCTCAAAAAGTAAATCATATGCCAATGGATCTAACTCTGTTATTTTTAGTGCGTAGGCGATAATTGAACCGGCAGCAGATCCACGCCCAGGGCCAAACACAATACCCTTGTTCTTACCCCAATTCATAAAATCAGAAATGATTAAAAAATAACCATTAAAGCCCATTTGATCAACAATTTGGAGCTCAAACTCTACGCGCTCAAGGACATCATCTGGCAATAATTCCTTTGTTTCGATGATTGACATTTTTTCTGCTACTTCACTAGATACTTTCCCGTATCGATGAGCAAGCCCTCTATAGACCATATCGTCTAGGTGTTGTTTCTCGGTAACACCTTTTGGAAGAGGAAACTGAGGGATAAGAATTCCGCCAAGTGCAAGCGTGACATCGCAGCGATCTGCTATCACTTTCGTGTTACGAACTGCGCTAGGCAGTAATTTTTGCCAACGAGATATAATATCTTTCGGATCAGCAATATGAAGCTCAAAATCTTTTAGACTCATCCTTTTTTCTTCATCAAGAAAAGAGCCAGTTTGTACGCAGAGCAAAATTTCATGGGCTTCTTGATCTTCGTGTAAAAGATAATGTGCGTCCATAGTTACCGTACATTCGATGTCCAGCTCAGTAGCTAGCTTTATAAGTTCTTTATTGACTCGTTGCTGCTCATCCCATCCGTGTGGGTGATCAGGATGGCCATGATCCTGAAGCTCAATATAGTAACGATCACCAAATATTTTTTTATACCAGAGTGCTATTTCCTTAGCTTGTGCATACTGTCCTTGACGCAGTGCGTCGCCGACTTCTCCTCCGATACAACCACTAAGTATGATTAACCCTTCATTGTATGTTTCTAAGAGCTCGTGATCGATTCGAGGCTTGTAATAAAACCCCTCCAGATTTGCAATTGTACTGAGTCGCATTAAGTTTTCATATCCTTGATTGTTCATCGCGAGCATAATTAAGTGATAATTAGCCTTATCTTTGGAAGGATCTTTTTGTGTATGCGCTCGTGAAGCTATATATGTCTCAATGCCAATGATTGGCTTGATATTTCTAGCATGTGCTTCTTTGTAAAGTTCAACAGCACCTGACATAGTACCGTGATCTGTAATAGCAACAGCTTCCATTCCCAGCTCTATGACGCGTTCGATCATTGGAACTACTTTTTGCAAGCCATCCAAAAGACTGTAGTGCGTATGATTGTGCAACGCGACATAATCAGATGCGACAAGCGATGTCGTGTTAATTCCCATATAGTAATAAGTATAGCGTATGAATCATATATCATACACTAAAGAAGATTATGAGTGGTGCCTTTAACGAGAGTTGATTGTTTTTTCGATAGTATTACTTATGTCACCTATCAAAGGGACTTCACCGAGTAGAGAAAGTATGAACAGCAACAATGCAAGAACTATAGTTGCACCTATTACACCGCCGAGGCCAGACAATACACCTTTAAAGAAAGACATTCGGTATATTTTTTTTCTTGCTTCTTCAGTTATACCGATTTGTCCTAAAGAAAAGAGAAGCTGCCCTAGCTTCTCATAGTCTTTACTCGTTAATTCTTTAGAGATTTTATTATCGTCCTTATTTTTTTTAGACATAATTTCAATAGAAAGAAGTTTACTTTTTTAAAGCTTTTACGAGAGCTTTCTGTGCTTCTTCAGCTTTTTTGATAGCTTTTTTAAGCTCTTTTTCATCAGGTTCTGCGTTGTTAGACGACTCTTTAACTTTTTGTATTAGATTGTCTTTTGCCTCTTTAGCTGATTCTAGCGCACTCTTAGCTTTATCTGAATACTCTGTTTTCTTTTCCTTAGCTACAGTCTCGACTTTATCAATAACTTTACTGATTTCATCATGTGCTTTATTCGATTCTTCGACAACTTTGTTTTTTGCTTTAACTGCGTTATCTTTTATCTCGTTTCGTGTTTCTTTACCACTCTTTGGTGCGAATAATATTCCTGTTACTACCCCAGCTACAGCACCTATTGCTGCTCCAATTGCGATTCCTTTTTTCTCTTGCTTGTCCATAACTATTTTTTCCCCTTGAATATATTTGTTGCTTGTTTAATAAAAGATCCTACTACTGTCGCTCGGCCAGCATTTTTCAATTGTGATGTAAATTCTTGAACGTTGTCTACTGCATGCAGAGCAGTGTCACTTGCAACCTTGATTTTCTTCATAACTTTTATTATTAATACACCTGCTGTTATCCATACTATGAGAGATACAGTGAGCGCAATTGACAAAATAATAACTAAAACATCATATGATTCCATACATATAGTGTCTCATATTATAGGAGAGTTCGCAAATGGTCTTTCAGACGTTCGCCACTTTCAGGGTCACGAATTGCGATATCGATAAGTGTCATTAAATACAGTTCTGGTGAGCCCGTATCATGGTAATCGCCCTTAATAACTAGGCCATAGACATCGTCATCACGAGATAATTTATCTATTGCTTCAGCCATCTCAACTTCGCCCCTAGGACTAACATTATCCATACTTAAGTACTTCATTATTTCAGGACTTAATGCGTAGCCGCACACACAGGCGAATCTAGATGGAGCCTTCTCGGGTCCAGGTTTCTCATAATATCCGTCTATTTTGAAAAGGCCCTCTCCCATATCTTCTTTTATACCAACAACACCGTACCTGTTCGTATCTTCGTCAGATATTTCGCGTAGACACACAACTGATTTTCCGGTTTTCTCGTAAGCGTCAAGGAGCTGCTTAGCGTATGAAACTTCTCCCGTATAAAAATCGTCGGCGAAAAAATACATAAACGGCTCGTCACCAATAAGATGCTCGGCATTTATTACTGGAACTGCGTTTCCTTTGGTATCTCCTTTTTGACGAATATATATAAAGTTTGCAAGTTCAGCAATTGCTTTTATCCGATCAGCAGCTTCTACTTTACCCTTAGCGCGTAAGTCTGTTTCAAACTCAATTGATCTATCGAAATGATCCTCGATTGCCCGTTTCGTTGGGCCAGTAACAATAATAATATCTTCTATTCCAGCCTCAACTGCGCTTTCAACAACAAGCTGGATAACTGGTCTATCAATTATTGGTAACATTTCTTTTGGCATTGCTTTTGTTTGTGGCAAAAAGCGTGTTCCCATGCCTGCTGCGGCTATAACTGCTTTTCGAATTTTTTTACTCATGCCTATGATTATACACCAAGCTTCTGACGGAGCATTTTCTGCACTTCAGCAGGGTTTGCTTTACCTTTCGATACTTTCATCACTTGACCAACGAGAAACCCAATTGCTTTCATTTCTCCGTTTTTAACATCGTTAGCGGGCGTAGGGTTCTCAGAGATTACTGTGTCGACGATAGCTTCAAGGACACCGACATCATTCATTTGTATATACCCTCTACTCTCAGCAAGTCCCTCGATGTCAACAGCTACGTCTTCTTTAAGTAATAGTTCTTCAAGTAAAGATTTTGCATTATTCGAACTTAGCTTTCCAGCTGAAACAAGTGAATAGACACCTTTATACGCACTTTGTCTTACCTCATTGCTGACTATCTTGCCTTCGTGTTCACGAAGCAATGGTACCTCAATATTCATCACCCAATTAGCATATATTTTTCCTTCGTTTTTTTCAGATTCTACAATCATATGCAGAAAATCTACAGGTGTCTCTACTTGTGCCTCAAGTAATTCCTCACGTAAGCTTGCGTCTACACCAAATGAATCTAATTTTTCTCGCCATACATCAGGCATTGTTGGTAGTTCTTTTTCGATTGCGTTTATGTAGTCATCACTCAACACAATCGGCGGAATATCTGGATCTGGAAAATATCGGTAATCATGCGCATCCTCTTTACTTCTTTGTGTCACAGTTTTTTGCTTATCATCTAACCATCCGCGTGTTTCTTGTACGACAACTCCGCCTTTTTCTAATAGTTCTATTTGTCTTTTTATTTCATAATCAACCGCACGTTCGACTGATTTGAAACTATTTAGATTTTTTGTTTCAGAGCGCGTACCAAGCGTGTCGCGGTCTTTTGAAACACTCACATTTACATCGAAGCGCATATTGCCGTGATACAGATCAACGTCGCTTACCTCTGCATACTTCATGCGAAGCCATAGCTCTTTAGCGAACGCCTTTGCTTCGCGACCTGTGTGCATGTCAGGCTCAGAAACAATCTCAAGGAGAGGTGTACCTGCTCTGTTCAAATCTACTAATGAATAATCTGCGCCTACAGGATGAGTACTTTTACCGGCATCTTCTTCCATATGTGCACGAGTAATTGCGACCGTTTTCTGTGATCCATCATCTAAATGAACCACCATAGTGCCACCAAGAATAATAGGTTGTTCAAACTGACTAATTTGGTAGCCTTTTGGTAAATCAGGATAAAAATAATGCTTACGGTCAAACTTACTAAACCGCTGCGGCGTCGTGCCAAGTGCGTATGCGGCTTTGGCAGCTAGTTTTACTGCTTCTTCGTTCAACACTGGTAGTGCACCAGGTAAGCCAAAACAGATATGATTTACTAAAGTATTTGGAGAAGCTCCTCGTGCTTCGTTACTAACACTTGAGAACAACTTCGTTTTTGTTTTAAGTTGCACGTGACACTCAATACCAATCGTTGGATAGTAGCCGTCAATTTTATACTTATCTTCATTACTGTTCATGACAACGCTCGCAGATCTCTTAGTGCTTGTCTAAATGCTACGAGAGCATTCTTAACATCAGATTCCTTCATGGTTTTATCTCCATCTTGACGTAGACTATTCGCAAGTTTGTGTGCATTCCACAGCGAATCGTTTGAACTAAATTTACTTTGCGCATTCACCATTCGTTCACCGGTTGTTTTTCCCGTTATTTTTCGTTTTTTTAACACTTCGTCTAGCAACATATCAGCATGCACAATCGCGTGAGACCAATCCTCTTTATTCGCGCAAAGCTGCTGGATGTCTCGCCACTTTTTAACGTATTGTGTTGATCTAACACGTTTAGGTAGTCGGCGTACGATCAATACAACAATGGTTATAAAAATGATGATGATGCCTATTGATGCAATGATTTTTTCTGGACTCATATTTTACTCGCTTAGCCTTTCAAAAGTTTTCGCTAATGATAACAAAGACTTATCGGCGCGTTGTGGCGCGAGTAGTTGCAAGCCAACTGGTAAGTTATCTATATGCCCACACGGTACGCTGATTGCGGGGATACCGACCAAGTTCGCGCTCACGGTCATAATATCTTGAAGGTACATTTTTACTGGATCTTCAGTGTTCTCGCCAATTTTGAAGGCAGTCGTTGGACTAACTGGACCAACCATAAAGTCAACTTCTTCAAATGCCTTGGTGAATTCATTAATTAACTTCGTTCTTACTGTTTGCGCTTTCGTATAGTACGCATCATAATAGCCTGAGCTAAGGACATGAGTTCCAATCATAATACGCCGCTTGGCTTCATCGCCGAATCCATTGCTCCGCGTTTGGTCATAAGATTCGTTTAAAGTACTACTACCAGGAGCGCTATATTGATACCTTTGGCCGTCAAGTCTGGCTAAGTTACTGCTAAGTTCAGCAGGAACAATTATGTAGTAGACTGCAAGCGCCAATTCAATGCTTGGTATGTTTATGGGGACAATTTCAGCACCGTTTTTCTCTAGTTTTGATATGGCTGCTTGAACAACTTTAGACACGGCAGAGTCAACGCCATTACCAAAATATTCTTGTATCACACCTATTTTTTTACCTGAAAGGTCTAGGTTGTCACTGATCAATGAATCAGACAATCGTTCAATAGTCGTTCCGTCAAGCTCATCAGGGCCACTTATGATATCCATCACAATCATTATGTCGTCAACAGAAGTTGCAAGTACCCCTATCGTATCTGTGCTGCTAGCCATAGCAACAACACCGCTACGTGACACAAGTCCATAAGTAGGTTTATAGCCGACAACGCCACAGAAGCTAGCTGGCTGTCTAATCGAACCGCCAGTATCGCTTCCAAGGGCAAAAGGAGCCATCTGCAGTGCAACTGCAGCAGCTGATCCACCACTACTACCACCAGCGACTCGCGTTAAATCATGTGGGTTTTTTGTGACAAAAAAATCGCTGTTTTCTGTAGAACCACCATGAGCTAGTGCATCAAGGTTCGCTTTAGCAACACATATCGCACCTTCAGCCTCTAATCTTTCGATAGCAGTAGATTGGTATGGCGCTGTAAAGCCTTTAAGGATGTTGCTTGCCGCTGTCGTTTCAGCGCCAAATACAAGGAAGTTATCTTTAGCAATAAACGGGACTCCCGCTAATCTTCCTGCATTCTGCCCATTCTGTATTGCTATATCTATAGACGCGGCACGTTCTCGAGCTCGTTTCTGAAGCGTAGTAATGATTGCGCTATAGTTTACATCTACTTCATGGATGATCTGAAGCGCTTTTTCAACGAGTGAAGCTGCCGTCGTGCTTCCAGAATTAACTTGTTCTGCAAGCACGCTAACTGAATCCCATACGGGTTTATCTGCTGCATAAGCCATATCTAAATCATCCTGCCAACTTGGATGTATTGGTCTTTAGTTTTTGGGGCATTAGCTAGTAACACTTCTGGCTTAGCTTGCTGGGTAGTAGTGACATCTTTACGCGTTACATTAACCAATCCAGTCACCTGATAAGTCGGTTTTAGTCCGGTGACATCCACTTCTTTTAGCCGTTCAACATAGTCAAGTATTGTGCTAAGTTCATTTTGGTAGCGTTCAATCTCCTCGTCAGTAAGGATAAGCTTACTTAACCGAGCCAGCTTTAGTACTTGTTCACGTGATAGTTTTGACATTATGATCTATTATAACGAACTTCTACCGATGCTCGCAAAGACAAATATATTTTGGCTAGAGATACTGTGCCCAAAGTGCAAGCTGAGCTTCCGTCAATGTAGCGCTTGCTTCCACTGCTGATGCAATGCTTTCAGCGGGTATTGTTATCTGCTCACCGACAAACACGACGTCGTTGCGCGGCAATGCCCCCACGAGTGTCGTTTCTACAAATAGTCTTTGTTCAGGACTAAGACTTTTTGATTGATCGCTAAGATAATCATTCACCATTTGTCTAACAATCACGGTCTGGTTGTCGCCCGCTCTAACGGTTGACTTGTAAGTTGTTTCGTCTTTTTCTACTTTTACTGGGCCGGATGATGGTTCAGAACCAATTGCAGTTTCGACTTCTGTTTTTTCCATGACCTCATCTTCTGTTTTTGCTTCTTCTGAAGATTGCGTCTGATTCGCTTCTTGTGTAACGTCAGTAGTTTGCGTATTCGTATCGCTAGAGCTGCCAATAATTAATGCAGCAATTCCTGCAACAATTAGTGCTGCAACAACCGGTCGCGGATTCTCTCTTAATTTGTCCATAGGTGTACCCTCACTTTATTCAGCCCACCCGTTACTTGTTATGTTTTCAAGTTTACACTACTTCATTTGTTAGATGCAATTTAAATTCGAATCATTTTACAATCGCAGTATCTTAAGTCAATTTTACATACTGTCTTTTACTTCTTGAATCCAATCGCGAAGTTCTGCTGCTTTTTCAAATTCTAGGTTAGCGCTCGCAAGTTCCATCTGTCCCGTAAGATCTTTAATAAGATGTTCATATTCATCTTTTGGAATCTTTTTAAGATTTAGATGTTTCTTTTTATCAGTTGCTGATTCTTCTTTGCTCATCCGCTCAGCAATAATTTTCTTAATGCCTTCTGGAGTAATACCGTGTTCATTATTGTGATCTTCTTGAATCTTCCGTCTACGATCAGTTTCACGTATCGCTGCTGTTATGCTCTTCGTCATAACGTCGGCATACATAATAACCCGACCTTCTATGTGTCGAGCTGCACGACCAATAGTTTGCACCAGAGCTTGTTCGCTCCGAAGGAAACCTTCTTTGTCTGCATCGAGAATAGCGACAAGACTAACTTCTGGCAAGTCTAAGCCTTCACGCAACAAGTTTATCCCAACTATGACATCATAAATCCCCATTCGTAAATCCCTCAGAATATCTGTTCTATCAAGCGTATCGACATCACTGTGCAAATAGGCAACCTTGACGCCAAGTTCTTTTAGATACTCAGTTAAATCTTCAGACATTCTTTTTGTGAGCGTCGTCACAAGCACGCGCTGCTGCTTCGCAACAGTATCTCTAATTTCTGCGATCAAATCATCGACTTGGTGCTCAATAGGACGAATTATAATTTTTGGATCCAGTAAACCTGTTGGTCGTATAACCTGCTGCGCTGGCGCGGGTGTTCTTGACAGTTCATATTCTGCCGGCGTCGCGCTTACATAGACAACCTGGTTAATATGACGTTCAAATTCACTAAATTTTAATGGACGATTATCAAGTGCACTTGGCAATCTAAAACCATGCTCGACTAATACTTCTTTACGCGCACGATCGCCGATATACATACCTCTGACTTGTGGCATTGTCATGTGTGACTCATCAATAAGCAATAGAAAATCATCAGGATAGTAGTCAAGTAGTGTCGCTGGCTGCTCGCCTTCTTCTCTATCAGTTAAATACCTACTGTAGTTTTCGATACCTTTAACAAAGCCCGTTTCTTGCAGCATTTCGATGTCAAATCGAGTCCGCTGGGCAATTCGTTGCGCTTCAATTAGTTTGTCTTGACTCTTGAATTCTTTTACGCGCTGTTCTAGCTCACTTTCAATTTTTTGAATCGATTGCTTTACTTTTTCTCCTGGCGTGACATAGTGAGAGCTTGGATAAATAGTAAATCGCTCAGGCTTGTTTAAAGTTTCACCAGTTAACGCATCCATTTTAGTTATACCGTCAACAACGTCACCAAAGAACTCAACTCGATAGGCAACTTCTTCGGCTGCAGGAAAAACATCAACAACATCACCTCGAACCCGAAATGTGCCCCGGTGAAAATCTATATCATTTCTTTCGTATTGAATATCAGTAAGTCGTCTGATAAATTTATCTCTCACTGTCCGTTCACCAACTTTTATTGTCACTGCCATTTGTTCGTAGCTACTTGGGCTACCAATACCGTATATACAGCTGACACTCGCAATGATAATAACGTCTCTCCTTGATAAGAGCGAGTCTGTCGCAGCGTGCCGCATGCGATCAATTTCTTCATTAAGCGCAGAGTCTTTTTCAATAAATGTATCACTACGAGCAATATAGGCTTCTGGCTGATAGTAATCAAAATAACTAACGAAATAATGCACCGCATTATCAGGGAAAAAGTTACGAAACTCTTCATACAATTGTGCCGCAAGTGTCTTGTTGTGACACATTATAAGTGTTGGCTTCTGGGTTTTCTCAATAAGGTTCGCCATGGTGAACGTTTTACCAGAGCCTGTCACACCAAGTAGTGTTTGTTGCTTCTCACCTTTTTTAAGCCCATCAACTAATTGAGCAATTGCTGTTGGTTGATCACCGGTTGGTTTATAGTCTGACTTTATCTTAAACTTCATTGACTACCTATTGTACAAGATAGTAGTGATTAACCCATGCGGTTAGTTGTTGTACCACCTGTGACAAATCCGTATTTTCCTGCAAGTGGCTGACAAATACTTGCTTTGACCAACCACTCTTCTTCAATAGAATTCAGTATCATGTCTTTATTTTCTGCGTCAAGCATAGCAACAACTTTTTTCACAAGCCTCTCAGGATCAGTATCATAAACCACCAACCCTCTTGCCTGACCACCTAATTCTTTCATATCCTCTAATAATGTTGGAATATAGTCTGCTAAGCCGCCACTTCCAAGTAATACCCCACACGGCATATGTGCCTCCACTGCAGTTGCAAATTCATGCAACGATCCCATACGACCGCCGACGGTGATGACAGCATCACTGCTTTGCACTAGATGAATATCTCTACCGATGTAGTGCATACCGGTGAAATTGACATAATCATAAAATCCAATTGGCAACCTATACTTGCGCACATGCTCACGCAGACTTGCCGCAGGACTAAAACCGATACTCTTACCACCTGCGTCAGAAGCTCCCTTTGCGGCGTAGAGTGGAACTCCAACTGTTGCACCAGTTGTTGTTATGTGTCCGCTTTTCGCAATTTGAACTCCAATTTCATAAGCAAGTCCGCATGATTCATCTACTGACTCACCAGCTGCTGCTCCAGATACACATATTGAATAGTTCATTTTATTTTGCCACCAAATTACTTATGTTTATAGTATCACATCTTCTTGGGTTGGGCGAAGCTGACTCACTAGATATTTTGACAATGAATCATGGTGTAGATATCGAATTTGTAGCTCGTTCCATAAAGATCCTTCTAGATGGATTACTGATTGCTCACCATAAGTTGCGCTTACAACAACTGCTCTTGCAACATCTAGCAGGTGAAGCGACACTGGCTTAGGGTCTGCTTTAGATGCTAAATAATGTGTATCTACCCAAAAATCAAATTCACTAACTATGCTCGCTAATTTCATTTCCGTACTTTGCCATGATAAATCGTTTAATGACAGCACAATTTCAGGAGTTTGTTCGACAATAAGCCCTCTACTCACAAGCTCATGTACTGCTCGCCAAGACGGAGCTAGCCCGTGAATTGTAGCTAACTGGGTATGCTCGCCGTGGGCAATTTGTTGCAATATAGTGCTGTATCCCTGCATGAATCCGGCACGTCGATAAGGCAGGCTGTCCACGGACAACCGTTGAGCGCTTTGTAGGATTAAACCAAGCGCTAAAACGCTTGAGCCTGGTGCAAGATGTTTAATGACTGGAAGCACAACGACAGAACCAGTGTCTGGACAGACGATCTGTATACCGTGATGCTTAATTTTATCTTCAATTTTAGAAAACCATACAGCTGGGATTGTCGTCACCGTAACTGACTGCCATGTTATATCTTTTGACTGTAGACGTTTCATTTTTGCATGTACTTGAGAACGCCAAGATTCATCCTCGAGATGGGCTGCAAGCGCGTACAGTGCTTTAGGATCCTCACGCTTTAACACTGAACTTAGCGAACGAAGCTTTAATGCTCGTAGAGTCTTTCGTGGTGGAACTGCTTCGAGGACTCGTTTAGAACCAGCACTCGTAAGACATAGTACTTTTTCTTTTGCTGATAGTTTATGTGCCGTTTTAGAAAGCGCTTTGGCAATCTGCTCTGGGTTTTTGCCATCAATTTTTAAAGCTTTCTTTAGCTTCATATCGTCTTGTTCTAGTCGGCCTTTTAATGCGAAAAACATTTCCTTGGGCGTCGTGTCACCAGCATCGAGACCAAGCGCTCTGGCTTTTTCTCTTGTCTTTGTAATTATTTCTGCGCTCAAACGAATATCAAGACTAGGTTGCATGCATACATCTTCTAGTCTATCGATAAGTCCTCTAAACTCACGTTCTTTTACACCAAGCAGATCAACTAACAGTCTAGACATATACTATGACCACTCCTACATTTCTTTAGGGTGATAGTTCTTCGGTGCATTTCGCAAATAATAGTCCATTTGTTCTTCTGTCAGCAGCCCTTCTTGTGCACCAACATGTTGCACGACATTCATTGAGTTAATAGGTGCCCAAAGTAGTGCACCCGGAACATCAGCGCCCTTCATTAGTGCTGCAGTAAATGTTGAAGCGAATGCATCGCCAGCACCAGTTCTTTCTAGCGGCGTAGCTGGATCTGGATAGAGTGGCATACTCCAACGCTTGTTACCGTCAGAAGCATATGCTCCGTTCGGTCCGTCGGTTACGAGCGCTATTTTTATCCCAGCTTCGTGCATTTTATTGAGCTGATCGTGAATATCTTCATGATTTGCCTTAAAGACGTCTGTCGCTTCTTCACGGTTTAACGCAACCACTTCTGCTCGTTGGTATAACCTACTTAGTCTCTCGACACCTGCTTGCATCTGAAATGTTCCAGGTTGGAAAGCAAGTTTCACCTCTGGATGTTCTTCAAGCCAATCGGCCATCTCATCGTGATATGGCATAGCATTATCCGCTATTGAGCTGAAGTAGATCCAGCGTGGTATGTCCTGAGGTCTAAACTTTGGCCATTGATAGTTATATTCTTCATGTTTAATAAGAATTGTTCGCTCGTGTTCATACCATAATACGTAATGATAGTTACTCACTTTACCAGGATTTTCATGAACAAATCGAGTGTCTACATTGTTCTGCTTAAGTGCTCGGATAATGTCCTTACCCCAATCATCTCCTCCAACATTTGATACCAAACCACTGTTAAGCCCTAAACGAGCAAATGAAACAGCAGCGTTTGGCGCATTACCAACACCTTCGATTACTTGCGCATGATCATACGGTATTTTGGTTCCAAGCGGGAAGACAAGCATCTCACCTTTATCCGTTTTTTCAACGTACTCGTATTTTTCAATAAGGTTTATAAAAGCATCAGTTACAACATCCCCAACACTTAGTACATCAATTTTTTTATTATCATCGGCCATAATACTTCGCTTCCTATCCTTCCTAGTTAAAGTCTTCTTGATTTGTGCTTACTGATTTTACTTCTTTATAGTTACCAGCTGGTACTATTGCTTTGTTGGCACTACCAAACATGTCAATTTTAGCCTCTACAACGGCCTGTATCGCATCTTCTACGGCACCCATAAGCTTGATGACTGCATATTCAGTCTTGTTTTCAGTAAGAAGTTTTTCTAAAGTCATGCGATAGGCTTTACGCATATCGCTGTTGATGTTGACCTTCTGGACACCTATTTTAGCTGCTTCTTCAAAATAATGGCCTGGCGTTCCGCTACCACCGTGAAGCGATATATTACAATCAATAACGTCTCTCACTCGTTGTAGTAGCTCTAGATCGAGAATCTTTGGGACAGGATAGCTTCCATGCAAGTTACCGACGGCTGCTGCGAAGGTGTCGATGCCTGTTGCTTCAACAAAAGCTCTTGCGCCCTCGGGGGTTGAATAGGTTTTCTTGATTTCTTCAGCATCAAACGCTTCAGTGAATACATTACTTCCGCCTCCAAAATAATGAGGCTCACTCTCCACTAAAGCACCTGTGAACTTTGCATACGCAACGACCCGTTTTGTTTCTTCAACAATCTGTTCATCGCTAGCACTACCATCTTTGTGTGCTTGGCTAATATCTATATGGATAAACTCAAAACCAGCTTCAATGCCTTCGATTGCGTCTTCAACACTCGGACTATGGTCAAGGTTAATATACATTTCAACCCCGAACTCTTTTTTATAGTTTTCAACCATATCTCGAATATTTTCTAGACCGATAGCGTCTACCTCGCCTTTACTCGCCTGAATCAATACTGGAGAATTTTTAACCTTTGCAGCTTTAACAATTGACCGGAGTGTCTCTTGGTTATCGATATTAAACGCGCCAACAGCAAACTTCTCAGCTCGCGCTCTCTCCATTAGTTGTCGTGCTTTCTGACAATTTGCGCGAATTTCTTCGAGTGATAATCCCACTACAATACCCACCTATTTATTTCTATCTATTGTAACTGCTTATGCTCTGATACGCAATATTTTCAACTAAACAATAGTACTAACCCGATGCTACTCAGTAGTAGGCTAGCTAATTTTTTGAGAAGCTGGTCTCTTTCGTGTAATAAAAAGTAGCTGAACACTACTGCAAGCGTAACTTTCAAGCTTGATGATACTGATGTCAGTGACGAGCTATTAGAATCTAACACACTATGAACAAAAAAGAACCCGCCTCCTAACAACAGCACTGCAGATAACCAAACATGAGCATGCGATATCAGGCTTCGCGGAAATACTAATTTTTTACGAAGTAGAAATACCAACGAAAACACACCCACAGATTGTGCTCCCCAGCCGAATACCAAATAGGTCGAGAGTGAAACAGTATCAAGTAAATGTTTTTCAGATACCACACCAACCCCAAAGGTTATTGCAATCACTAAGATCAACAAGAAGCTTTTGCTGATTGACAGCTTTTTTCTCTTTAACTTGTGCTGTGGTTGGACCTGAACAAGTAACACGGCGCAGAAAAGTACTATGGATCCGAGCCATTGAGATGCTGAGAGTTTCTCACCGAGGAAAAATGACGCAATAAGCACTACGGCTAAAGAGTTAAGCAGACTAGCTATCGAGATAATTGATGCTTGGAGTAACCTAAATAGTTTAAACGTTAAATAGTTGTTAATTGTTAAGCTAACTGCCATCAGCGCAAAAAAGTACCATTGTTTTAATGCATCAGAAGCGACAACAGGCTCGTCTAAAGAGAACCCTATTATTAAGCCTCCTAAACCAACACAAAAAAACGAAGCAGCTAGTACATAGAGACTTAGATCAGCCTGATTTTTTCCTATTATACGATTTTGAATAGTACGCAATGCGCCTAAAATACTTAGTATAACTATCGATAGCTGCCAAGGCAAGAACATGAAAAGCGCTATCTTTCCATGATTGAGTGAGCTTCACGCATAACGTGTTTGTACGTTAGGCCGTAATGTTCGAGTAGCTCTTCAGTCGTTCCTGTTTGGCCAAACACATCCTTTACCCCCATCCGAGTCATGTGTGTCGGTAGATGTTCAGCGAGTAATTCAGCTACAGCACCGCCAAGACCACCATTAACCTGTGCTTCTTCAATGGTAATCACCCTTTTTGTTTTCTTCGCACTCGTAAGGATAGTTGCTGCGTCTAGCGGCTTGACCGTTGGACAATGTATGACTTCTGCATCTATGCCGTCACCAAATAGTTTTTCAGCCGCTTCTAGCGCAACTGAAGTCATTGTACCGTTTGCGATAATCGTAACATCTCGACCCGGAGAAAAAACATATGCTCTACCGATTTCGAACGGTGTTTTTTCAGTTGTCATCACAGGGGAGTTATCTCTAGCTAGTCGAATATATGCAGGCCGAGTATCTTTTGCGATAGCAAGCGTCGCTTTTTCGGCTTCGACACTATCACCGGGGACAATAACTACCATGTTTGGCAACACACGCATCAAGGCAACATCTTCTAGCATTTGGTGAGTCGCCCCGTCAGCAGCAGTATACAGACCAGCGTGTGCACCGACAATCTTAACATTCATGTCATTCAAACAAATTGTTGTTTTTATTTGTTCCCAGTTACGACCAGGACTGAACGCCGCATAGCTCGCCGTAAATGGAATCTTTCCCATGCGAGCCATTCCGCTTGCGACTGTCACGAGGTTTTGCTCAGCAATACCAACTTCGACAAACCGCTCCGGGAATTTGTTCGCAAATGGCTCAATCTGCGTAGATCCGGTTAAATCAGCACATAGTGCAACAACTTGGTCGTTTTGTTCACCGGCCTTAACGAGCCCCTTGCCAAAACCTTTCCTAGTAGGTTCACTGCCCCAATCCTTATGATCAAGAAGGTATAAATCTTTCATTATACTTCCCCCCTTGTTTCTGAGACTAAGTGAGGATTAGCGATTTTAGACAATAAAAGCGTAGAGCAACCAGAGTTTGTCATACAAACCCTGCGTGTAACGTTGTCTAAAATCGCTAATCCGAACGCCATTAGTGTCGACTCTCGTTCTTAATCTTCCCACGCAAAGTGCGAAGTTCTCTCAAGGCTACTTTCGCTTGCTCGTTTGCGGGAGGGGCCCCAGCGACATCTGCGAGTCCTACCGGAATGCCGTGCCAGTGATAGTCATATTCCATATAATCAACATCTTTACCAGGAATAGTATGGGCAATAATCACAATTGGCTTTTCAACAATTGCTCTGGCCATTGCACAGGCATCTATGACTGCTTCGACATCGTTACCGTCAATCTCTATAACGTGCCAGCCAAATGATTCCCATTTTGCGCGGAGGTCTTCAAGCGGCATAACGTGTTCAGTCGTTCCATCGATCTGAATATTGTTACGATCAACGATCCCAATAACATTGTGCAGCTTATATTTAGCAGTAAACATTGCGGCTTCCCAGATATTACCCTCATTAAGCTCACCGTCACCCATGACAACGTACACCCAGCGGTGTGATAACTTATCCATTTTCATGGTTAAAGCCATACCAGCAGCCTGAGACAACCCGCTTCCTAACGGTCCGCTGGTGTTTTCAAGTCCTGGTAACATGTCTCGTTCAGGGTGGCCCTGCAGTCGACTTTTATACTTACGTAAGGTTTTCAGTTCTTCTTTAGGAAAATAACCTGCTTCTGCCATTGCTGCGTATTGCACCGGAGCGCAGTGTCCGTTACTAAGCAGCAGCATGTCTCGCTCTTCCCACTCCGTGTCGGTCGGATCATGTTTCAAAATATCGAAATACAATGCGGCAAATATGTCAGCAAGTCCCAGCGGACCGGCACTATGTCCGCTTCCTGCTAGCTCGAGACTTTTTATAATATCTTGGCGGATATCATTGGCGATTAATTCTAACTTCTCAATCGATAGTTTTTTATCCGTAAAGTTTTTACCCATATGTTGCTTATGATTGTATCAGAGACAGCATAGATTCATAAGCTTTTTTGGGATTTTCAGCCTTTTTGAAGTAACCACCGACATTCAACACGTCAACACCAGCTTCAATAATCTCTTTGGCATTCTCTAGATTTACGCCACCGTCCCAGCCAATTTCAACATCAGGATATTCTTCACGTAACTTAAGTACTTTTTTTAGATTCGACATGTCGGCTTTAGCTCCTTGTGAACCAAGTGTTCCTGCGAACACAAGCACATGATCGAACATATCATCGATGTCCATTTCTCTCAGTTCCGCAACGCTCGTCTCTGGCAAGATAGCAATGCCAGTTCTGGTACCGTTCTCTTGCAACACTTCTAAACACTCACGTAAATTATCAGATTCAGCGTGGAGAATAACTAGATCTGCTTCTAGGTGCATGATATCTTCAATCACTTCACTTGGTTTTTGATACATGACGTGAGCGTGAACAATGACATCGTCACTTCTCCACGCTTCAGCAATAGGTAGAAGTGTAGTCGGCGCTAATTCACCGTCGGCAAAATCAATGTGTATACCGTCAGAATATGAAGCAATCAGCTCTAGTTGTTCGCGATACTCATGTGGATCACTGGTGGTAATAGTAGGGCATATGACACTCATACTGCTACGTTACCAAACCATGATAGACAAAACAAAATGTTTATCGATTATCAAGCGCGTTTATACGTCGAATATGCCGTTCTTGTTCGCTAAACGGCACAGAGAGCCAAATAGCTATCACTTTCTTAGCTTCTTCAAAACTAACGAAACGTACACCGATAGACAGTACATTTGAATGATTGTGTTCTCTCGTCAGCTTCAACATTTCGTAAGGATCTTCACTTGTTCTGCCGTCAGCATCAACGGCCATAATCGGCTTAGCCGGTCCGTAGTAAGTTGCCGCACGTACTCCCTTTACTCGATTAGCAGCGATTGCTTCACCTTGTCCGGAGCCACCAAATATGATGCCAACAGATGTAATGTCTGCTGCAACAGCCTCGACAGCAGGAAAAATAAAATCAGTGTAGTCATCTGATGCATCAAATTCATGAGCACCATGGTCATTTACGTCATGTCCTTCAGATACAAGCCATTCTCTCAGCTGCTCTTTTAGCTTAAACCCACCGTGATCAGTTCCTAGATGAATAGTCATAACATTCCTAATTTATAGATATATCGTAGCACGTCTTTTAGGCAAGTGTTTTTCCGAGGTCAGCGACGAGCTCAACTAATCTGTTTGAATAACCCCACTCGTTGTCATACCAGACAACAACTTTTGCGAGGTTACCGCCAACAACATTTGTCAGTAGTGTATCGACGGTGCCAGAGTGGCTGTTGCCAATGTAATCAGAACTTACAAGTGGCTCATCAGTAACTGCTAATATCCCTTGATAGTACGGTTCAGCAGCTTTTTTCTTAAACATTTCGTTGATTTCTTCTTTGGTCACATCACGCTTTAGTAACATTGTGACATCCGATAGTGAGACAACTGATGTTGGGACACGCACACTCAATCCATCAAATTTACCCTTCAGGCTAGGCACAGTCAGTCCAACAGCCTTAGCTGCTCCAGTTGTCGTTGGGACAATATTCTCCGCTGCAGCTCGTGCCTCGCGTAGATCTTTGCCTGGTCCGTCTTGCAAGTCTTGGCTTGCGGTATAGCTATGAACGGTTGTGAGCATCGCTTTCTCGATGCCATACTCCATCTCCATGATGTCCATAACAGCTGCGATGCTGTTGGTAGTACAGCTAGCGTTGCTTAAAATGTCACCTGCTTGGTCGATCTCGTCTTCGTTGGCGCCTATAACAAGCGTTTTTGTGTCTTCGTCTTTCGCAGGTGCTGATAATACGACTTTTTTGGCACCAGCCTTTAGGTGTGCACTCGCCGCTTCTGTAGTAACGAAAAATCCAGTAGATTCTATGACGACATCGACGTTTAGTTCACCCCACGGCAACATAGAAGGATCTCGTTCTGCACTTACAGGTATTTTCACACCGTCAATTGCAATAAAACCTTCACCAGCTTCAACCTCATGGCTAAATTGACCATAATTCGTATCATGCTTGAGTAGATGCGCAAGCGTCTTCGTATCTGTTAAGTCATTTATCCCAACGACTTCGATATCTTTTCGTTCCGCCATAACGCGGAAACTCATTCGTCCAATTCTTCCAAAACCATTAATTGCCACTCGCGTCTTCATAAAAATACTCCACTTATGTTTAAGAGTATTGTAACGTGCTTACGCTTTACATAGCAACTAGGATGCAAAAATTTAGAATTTTATTCAAGAATGACTACGCTAGAATTACAGTTTGCTCGACAAGACATGTCATTTGATATAGCGAGAAGAAAAACTGACTTTTTATGTCCTATTTGCTATAAATCAAGTTTATTGTCGATGATGTAGCTAATTACTTCTTTATGACGAGGATATTCTAAAAGCTCCAACGCTTTATCAAGCGCTACCCATATACTTTCAGAGTGTTCGAAGCTGAGTGAAATATCAGTAATTTCTGTATGCGCAGCGTAGTACATGCGAACCGCATTCGCTCTATACTCCTTGCTGTCTTTGCTCCACGTCATTGGTTCTGTTTTGGCGAAAATCATTTTTACGTTTTCGATACTGATTCCTGATTCTTCACGGACTTCTCTTATCGCTCCCTCTTCAAGGCTTTCACCCGGATCAAGTAGCCCGCCTGGAAAATCCCACTGTAGTGGTCGACGGTCATCGGTATCGCTTCGACGAAGCAACAGGATACTGCCATCAACATTCACAAGAATTGTTTTTTGTATAACGTCAGTTTTCACTAGAATTTACTGATTATTCCAGCGATCAATGCACTCAGCAATCACCTCGTGAGCTTTATCTATGTCACCAAATCCAAGCACTTTGGTAGAGCCAGGCTTTTTTAGATCTTTGTAGTGCATAAAGTGGTGTTCGATTTGTTGTTGCCATCTTTCGCCTAAATCTTCTAACGATTGGATGCGGTTTCCAGTGTTTCTATCATCAGCAGGAACACAGATAACTTTATGATCCATCTCACCGTCGTCTTCAAACTCTAATACACCAATAACAACTGCTTCACTCACGACTCCCGTTGGCATAGGTTCATCGGTCACAAACAATACGTCCAATTCGTCACCATCATCGTCTAAAGTCGCAGGAATAAAACCATAGTTAACAGGCTTAGCAAAAATTGCAGGCTCGACTCTATCTAAAATCATGATTTTTCGTTTTCGGTCAAATTCTATTTTATGCGAGCTTCCCATTGGGATTTCAATAACCACGTGTATCGTTTTATCCTCGGCGTAGGGTTGCAGAATTGCGTTATAATCCATCTGTTAAATCTCCATTTACTTTGTCTATATTGTACACTATGGATATGAAGAAGTTTGAAATCATTGCGCATCGAGGAGCAAAAGGACTCGCGACAGAAAACAGCCTCAAAGCGATTCGGCGCGGTCTCGGCTGTAAACCACACATGATTGAAGTTGATGTTAGGATGCACAACGGAGAGGTTGTGTTGTCACATGATCCAGTTATTCCTTCTGAAAGCTATGCTTTACTTGAAGATGCTCTGACGCTTATCGACGGCAAAATACCGTTGAATATTGAACTCAAAGAACTCGCAGTCCTAGACAAGCTCCCTGAACTACTAAAGAACTATAAGGGCGAGCTTCTATTTTCAAGTTTCGAGTTCAAGATACTACAAGAGACAAAGAATCTATTCCCCAAAACTCCTCTCGCTGTTTTAGAGAAGTGGTCAGGAGTACGAGCTGTCGCAGAAGCGACACTTCTTGGCACACAGCGGGTACATATAAAACAACAGTGGTTATGGTCGGGCTTTGTGCGCTCGATGAAGCATCGCGGCTTCTCGTTATATGCATACACCGTTAACAGTAGAGACAGGGCTGAAGAGCTCGAAGAATGGGGTATTGATGGTATATTTACTGATTATCCCAACCTATTCCAGAAATAACATCAGGCTTTGTGCGATAATCAACAGATAAAAAAGGAGTTTTATGAGAGCAAGCGTATCAGCAGCACTAACTGTAGCGGTTATCGTCCTAGTTGCCGGAATACTATTAGTCACAACTAGAGATTCTGGTTCAAACAGTTCATCTAATAACTCAGCAACTACTCAGTCAGTCAGTGAAGACACCGGACCGACTGATCCATTTACTGTAGACCAGATTGCGATGCATGCAAGTGAAGATGATTGTTGGACAATTATTGACGGCTCAGTCTATGACATCACTCCTTACGTCCCAAGGCACCCTGGTGGTCTCACTGCCATTATGCGAGCGTGTGGAGCAGACGGAACGAGCTTGTTTAACGAAAGAACAGCCGAAGACGGCGAAAAAGTCGGATCAGGTACACCGCACAGCTCAAATGCTGCTGAGAGACTAGCTGGCTTCAAAGTCGGCATACTAGCGAAATAAGCACTAAATCCGGCTCTATTGTAGCTCTAATTCTGTCCGTCTAGGATACATCTTTCTTACGCTTCGTAAGCTAGACACCATTAACCTGCCCGAAATTCCTGCTACGTGCAGAACACGACTTTTTTCGCCAAGTCCTACGACCCAATGATCACCTCGAGCGTCACTAGAGTTACCGATCAATCTAATAATTGAGCCTGCATGAGGTTTTTCTCTTGAACCCATTTCCCTGTATACGTTTTGAGCACCGGTAGGTGCTACCATGCGAGCAAATGCCTCACAATCCATTGCTACAGTTCCAAACTCATGCAATGACTCATCAACGGTAGCTTCAAGTCTTTCTGCAAAATCAGCAGGTATACCGAATTGATATCGCCTATCCAAGTCAGTCATTCCATTGCTATACGGAAGAGTGAAGGACGTATTGCCGACAGAAAGGCTCGTCACGACTGTAAAAGCATCAACTCCAAACCAATTATTTTCAGAACATCTTCTATATCTATTTTGATCAAATCCCACATCTAAAGATAAGGGTACGACTTGTCCAGTTTCTGAGCTCATATAAATATATTATACAGTATATTGGTTAGTAAGTCAAGCTTTGGTGTTAGCTATCTTTTCTCGATCATAGTTTTCGAGGTATTCTCGTATAGAAAGAGCCGCTGATGCGCCTTCTCCGACTGCAGAAGCAATCTGCATTGTTGCACCTGAGCGTACGTCACCAGCACAAAATATACCCTCAACTGAAGTCATAAGCTTAGCGTCTGTCTTAACAAATCCGTAATCGTCAAACTCTACTCCAGAACCTTCTAAGAAGTTCGTGACTGGACGCAGGCCAATAAACACAAAGACTCCGTCGGTTTCGAATTCAGTTTTTACACCATCTTTGGTACCTATTACTTTCAGTATTTTCGGAAGTCCATCTACTTCACCGCCAATTATTTCATCAGTTGAAGTATTAAAATGAACGGTAATCTTATCATTTTTCTCGATTTCATGTATGAGCACTTCGCTTGCTTTCCATTTGTCGGCTCGAACCATAATATCAATATGACTCGCAAACTTTGTTAAGAATAGCGCTTCTTGCGCACTAGAGTTACCACCACCAACCACGACCAACCTCTGGTCTCTATAAAATGCTCCATCACACGTTGCGCAGTTGTGAACGCCTTTTCCATAAAATTCTGCTTCTCCAGGGATACCTAGCTTTTTCCACTCAGAGCCCGTGCCAATAAGTACTGTTTTAGATGTATACTCACCTACTGCCGTTTTGAGCTCAAAATGATTGTCTACTTTTTTTACAGATAGTACCTCGTCGAGTTCAATCTTGGCGCCAAAACGTTCAGCTTGTTTGCGCAAGTTTTCAGACAGCTCCATGCCACCGATTCCTTCCGGAAAGCCTGGATAGTTGTCCACCATGTCTGTGATTGCAGCAAGTCCACCAATAATCCCTTTTTCGAGCAATACAGTATCTATATCCTCACGTGAAGTGTACACAGCTGCAGCCATACTTGTTGGACCTGCTCCTATCATAATAACGTCGTTCATGGGTTCGTTCCTTTATCATTAAATAAATTGTTCTTGTAAAGTTTTTATGCTCAGATTTACCGAGTGATCGTCTCCTATAAATAATACAGGAACCGTTTGGTTATTGTCCGTTTTTACATCCATTTCCTGAAGTTTCTTTTCTAGTGCAATACTGTGCTGACGTCAAGGTGTGCGGTAAATAGTTACTTGTTTCATGCTATTTCCTTATTTTAATGTTTAAGCAATTACTTAAACATTGTATACGGAAAAAGGTCGCTTTTGCAACCTTTTTCCGCATTTTTAGCTATTTTTGTCTAGGAAGTTTTATGCAACAACTGAAGCAAGCCGAGACAGGTTGAAGCCTATAACGACTTCTTCTGTGCTGTCTTCATTTTCGACAAGCGTAATTGGCACTGTTAGCGCTCCACTTTTAGCGTAGAGTTCTGCTTGTTTTTCTGGTTGTTCGTCAAGATTCACCACATCATATTTGATGCCCTTACCGTCAAGGTATTTTTTTACCATGGCGCAGTAGCCACATGTATTAGTTGTGAAGACGGTTATCTTTTTTGACATGCTAGGGACTCCTTAAGTCTTGTTGATTTTTATTACTTTTTTAACCTATTGTTCTTGTGCTTTAAACTATAGCTGGTGTTTGATTCTAAATCAAGACACTATATGTTGTGTTTTTTGTTTATACACCTCTTTTTGTGTTTACTATCTGAACCTCAAAGATCAGATCAGAATTAGCCGGTATTTGCTCACTCGGAGACTGCTCGCCATAAGCCTGTGCTGCTGGGATAACCAGACGACGGGTGCCACCGACTTTCATGCCGGGGATGCCTTCTGTCCAGCCAGGTATAACGCCGTTAAGAGAAAACTCAATAGGTGAGCCCGAATCATAGTTACCGTCGAACATCTCGCCGGTTGTTGCAAGCGTGCCGTAGTAAAGAGCTGCAACGCAGTCTCCGGGTTGTACTTCTTCGCCGTCTCCAACAGTGACATCGATTGTTTGTAGTTCTATTACTGCACCGTCAGCTGTCGTTACTGTTGGTGTTGGACGTGGCTCTACAGCTGCGTATGTTCCCTGTCCACATTGATCAGCGTCGCTAGATGCGTCCTGCTGTGCCTGTTGCGCTGCAAGTGCTGCTGCAGCTGCTTTTTCTTCTGGTGTTTCGTTCACGAGTACCCCTTCATCTTGGTTAATCTGCCACAACACATATCCTGTTGCTCCTACAGTTGATAATAAAAACAGTGCTGCCAAGAAAAAAGCTGCCACTCGTTGGCCGTTACTTGCTGCCATAAATTGTTACCCCTCACGCGCTGTGTTTATTTGATTGTAAGTTGCGCCTACTTACAAATAAGTATAGCTTGCAACGCTTGCTCAGCCAAGACTGTTATTGTTGTATTTTTATCGAACAAAGCTACCCTCAACTATTATCAGTTGTCGGCATTATTTAAAGTGTTGATAACTTATCTAAGCAGGATATGAACTCTGGCTATTATGAACGTGATGAAGTAGCTTTTCGTACAACATTTTTTGCAAGTTTGGCGGACTTGGTTCGTAGCCACTCTGCTGCAAGATAGTAATACGGAAACGATAGTAGTACTAAGAATGTACTTGAAAGCAGTCCAAAAATTATTGTGAAAGCTAATGCTTCCCAGAACGGATCGCTGAGCGCAAGCGGCAACAACGCAACAACTGTAGTAAGCGTCGTTGTTACAAGTGGCCTGAAACGCTTTGTTGCTGCGTTCGCAATCGCGTCAACTGCGTCTTCGCCGTCTCTACGTTCTTGGTTCGCATAATCAGTTAGCAAGATTGTGTTGTTGACTGCAATACCGATAAGTCCTATAAGTCCAATCATCGCAAAGAAACTTAGTGAGTTATTAGTGAGGTACAATCCACCGAATACGCCGAACAAACTAAACGGAATCGCCATAAATATCAGTAGTGGCTGAAGTGCAGATCTAAATTGGAGTGCAAGCAGTATGTACATCGCGAGAAGCGCTATTGGGAAAATTACTCCTAGTGCGCTGAACGATTCTTCGTTTTCAGACTCTTGACCAAAATCAAATCCTAGATCAGACTCAGCGAAGCCGCGCTCATTCAGATATTCAGGAGTGAACTTTTCTTTAACATACTCCTCTGCAGCTATAACAAGTGCTGAAGTATCGTCTGCGTCAAATGAACCTTGAACTTCAAAGACTCTCTTATCGTCTACCCGAGAAATAGCTACAGGGTTTGGAAGCTTGGCGCGGTCAATAGTCGCGGTAGTTCCATTAGTTCTTGTCAGTTCTGCGCCATCAATATAGGTTACTATTTCACTGGCGAGATTTGACGCCTTTTGCTCGTCCTCAGTATAGATTTGTATCATGAGCGGAAACTCTGATGCCGGCGGTCCTGCATCATATTGAATGACACGTGTAGAGACACCTTCGGGCAATCCATCGTTTAATCCGTTTTGCAACCGCTCCATTAATTCAGGAGATTTAACGTCTCTAGTGTTAAATGGTACAAGTTCGACGAGCGCGTCTGCACTGCGTTCGTTTGGTTGATTAAAGCTGCCATATGTTACTCTCCTAGTTAAATCACCAACCTGATCATTAATGATGGTGTTTACGGTATCCACTACTGCTTCAGCTTCTGAGAGTGTAAAACCGTTAGGATAAGTTATCTGAATTCCAATCTGGTCACTGTCTTTGCTCGGCGGAAATATATTAAACGACAATTTCTGAGCGAAAGATCCTGCTAGCATTACCATCACTATGCTGAGAACTACCATTCCGACTGCAATTGGACGACCAATTTTTTTATTTGTTTTCATGTATCGCGGCAGAGAACCGACAAAAGTACCGACATGTTTTTCGAGTTTCGACACAGGATTTATTCGAGTAAACCAACTTTCTTGCACGTGATTTAACAAAATAAACTTCGCCAAGAGTGGAATAACTGTTAGCGACAAAACTAGTGAGGTTAGTAGTGCCGTAATAATTGTAATCGGCATAAGTCGTATAAACTCGCCAAGTATTCCTGTGATGAATGCGAGCGGAAGGAACACGAGTACTGTCGTGAAGGTACCAGCAAAACTTGCACTACCAACACGTTTAATCGCATTACGAACTACCTCTAATGGTTTTTTCTTTTTGGTTCTATTTGCGTCAAGCGCTTCGACAACTATAGTTGCATCATCGACAAATAGTCCGAGTGAAAGTACTAGTGCAAATAGTGTAATAGTATTGAGCGTATAGCCTAGTAGATACAATACAGCGATAGTAACCGCCATTACCGTAATCATAAAAAGTCCGGTAATAATAGAGGCGCGCCATGTAATTAACAGTAAACTTACGACGGCAACAGCGAGCAATCCTGTGAACAAGTTACTCTGAAGCGATGATATCTGGGTTGTTATGGATTCTGCATAGTCTGCCCCAACTGTGACTTCAAATGACTCACCGAATTCGGATAGATCAAGCTCAGTTATTTTTTCAGATACGAGTTCAGAAAATTCAAGTATATCTAGATTGTCAGCGTTTCTATCGAGTCCAACTACAAGCGATTGGTAAAATTCTACGCCGTCTTCTTGGACAAGCCCTATTCGACTAAATGCTGTTTGGCGAGTTTCTTCTTGGTTAGTTTGCGGATTGACTCCAGTTTGAAGCAAATTTTGAGGTTCAGCTAAAGTAATATTTGCATTCTCAATAAGTTTATCTGATACATACCTTGCTGCTTCCTCAAGCTTAGCAACAGTCGTTGGCTCAGTACTGTACACCGACAACAACATGTCGTATTTGTTCAGAAATCCAGCAGGATCAATGGTGGTATACTCTACCGATGCTTGCGCGGGAAAACCTTCTGCATTTGCGACTGCATCTTGAAGCTGCCTCGTCCCTTCAGATGGGATGACATCAGTTTTGAACTGCACAACAGCGCTAAAAAAGTTATCTCCAGCTGTAGCCTGCACTTTATCAACACTATCGAGACTTGTGAATAATTTTGAAAGCGGTAGCGAAACGTCATTGTCTACTTTTGAAGCATCGTCGACGAAGTACGTGCCACTGACAACACTCAGCGGAAACTGAATCGGTGGAAAACCTTCTCGTTTTATTACATTTGTATAGATAGCTGCGCCGCTTCCGAGGATAAACACCCAAAGCAGCAACGTGAAGCGCCAGTTTACAAAAAACCAACTACTAAATCTTACCAATACATTGTCTTTCTCTCTTTTTGCCATTTTCACATCCTCTTGTTCAAACTTGTTTATAGTAGTGTATCAGATAGCTTACTGCTTCAGGAGACAATTCCAAATTTCGCTAATGCTTTGGTTCGGTCCTCTGCTGATCGGGCTGTTTGTACTGCTAATAATTTGGCATATATGCCGTTACCAGAGGCCAGTTCTTTAGGAGATCCCTTTTCAGATACCTTTCCGCCTTTGAGCGCGATAATAGTATCGACATTCTGAATTGTACTTAAACGGTGAGCAATAATAATGGTTGTGCGGTTTTTCATAAGTCGTTCTAGTGCTTCTTGTACAAGAAGTTCTGATTTACTATCCAGACTGCTGGTTGCTTCATCAAGAATCAAAATAGGCGCGTCTTTTAAGATAGCCCGTGCGATTGCGATACGTTGTTTCTGTCCACCAGACAACTTGAGTCCTCTTTCGCCGATCTCTGTGTCATAGCCTTTGTCTAGTTTCGCGATAAATTCATGTGCGTTCGCTGCCTTCGCTGCTGATTCTATTTCTGCAACTGATGCTTTAGGGTTTGCGTAGGTAATATTTTCTTTTATTGTGCCACTAAACAAGTTAGGTTCTTGGAAAACTACCCCGATATTTTGACGTAAGCTCTGCTGCGTCACATTCATAATATTTTTTCCGTCGATTGTGATAGTACCGCTTGTCGGTTCATAAAGTCGTAGGAGCAAATTCGTTAGTGTAGTTTTGCCTTCGCCACTTTCGCCAACAAGCGCTACTTTTTTACTTGGTTTCAGGTCTATAGTTATACCCTTGATCACTTCTTCGCCCCTGTCGTATGAGAACCGCACGTTGTTAAAAGATATAACCGGCTTTGAAACAACGAGATCAACGGCGTCTTCACTGTCTTTAATTGCAGGCTCAATGTTCATAATCTCAAAGTAATCTTTACTATCAGCTACGGCTTTCTGTGTTTGCTCAACCAGCCAGCTAATCGTAAATATAGGTATGCGAATATTCATTGCATATAAGATAAGTGCGACTACTTGACCAGGCGACAACACTCCTTTAGCTCCTTGGACAAAAATGTACAGATAAACACAGTAGAATATGACGTTCAGAACGAGCCGCCGCGAAACATCTTTTTTGTGCCAATGCAGAGATTGTGGTCGATTTGTTTTGACTACAACAGATAAATGTTTATCAAAAAAGCTCAACTCACGCTCTTCTTGATTATAACTTTTAACAACTTTGATTTGACCAACCGCCTCAGCAAAACGTCCGCTTGCGACGTCGATATGCTTGTTCTTAGTTTTCTGATAGCCCATCCATGTACCACTACTGCGTACCGTCAACCAGATAAAAATCGGGTAGAGCATGAACAGCATCAGTGCAACCTGCCAGCTATATATGGTGATAATAGCCAAGCTTAAGACAGTGCTGAAAATAAACTGCAGGAAGCTGTTACTCATAGAGTGCAGGAAGTTAGTTATCTGCGCAATAGACCGATTCAATCTGTTGATTATTTTTCCTGACAGCTCAGAATCAAAATAACTTTGTGGAAGCGTCAGAAGATGTTTGTAATAAGTATCACTCAGGATCTTCTGTAAACGAGCTTGGATCTGATCACCGATATAGCCGTTTACGTTGCTGAGTAGTGTCTGACTGAGATCGAGAAGGAATATTCCAGTAGCGAGAAGCACCACATAGCGCACATCTGCCTCTGTTCCTTTGCGCATTTCGTCGATAGCCCATCCAGACAATAGCGGTACGATAATGGTCACCAACGAAAGCAGTGTCGTGAACACTGTAATAGCCGCATAACTCATCCGCAGCTCTTTGCCAATACTCAAAATTCTAAAAATTTGTTTCATAGTCTATTGCTACAATTGTAGCAAATTAGACAAAAGAGAAGAATGATAAAAATAGTGTTTACAAAAACAACATTATATGCTATTATATAACGATGAATAGATCAACACCGTTTTTACCTAGTCCTGTCCAGTCAGAAACGTTACGAATTCTTGGCGATTTTGCAGATCTAGAGCCTAATTTGAGTGGCTATGCAATTATCGATTCTAGCCGAACTGAAAACGGTGATGATATAGACCAACCAGCACTTTTTCCACCAACGTCAAAAGCTGACATTTTTTCACAAGGTGTAGCTACTGGAGCAAAGTTTCTTGTTGTTGATAGATTTTCAGGAGCTCTCGATATTGTACCTCCTATCGAAAATACAGCTGAACATAACCGCATACTGAACTTAGCAGCTGGTGCTGCGTCACTTGCGATTCAACAATAATTTTTTGTATTAAAAAAACCGGACGTTTTTGGTCCGGTTTACAGAAGCTGCAAAGGTGTCTCCACACTCACACTTCTAGAATCTATTGTATCGTGCTAACGTAAACATTTGAATGTGATTTAACTCACAAGTATTTGTTAATTTGGAACATAGCTACGTTAGTTTTCGATATAATTTGCTCTTTTTGAGGTTGTCGTTGTATGGTGTATTTAAAGTTAGTTAAGCAGAATATTTCAAAATGATAGACACAGATATTATTATTAGCAGCGACAATAACACTTTTAAGAGCACTATATTCGAAAATAATCTTCGAATTATTAAGCCACCCGATACCATAGAAACGATATTCGACAGTAGCAATATAGCTTCTGAACAGTTATCTTCAGCTCTCAAGGGAATTAAGCTTATTGCTGTTCTAGGGTGGAGCTCTCAGGGCCCTGCACATGCACAAAACATTAGGGATAGCATCGCTAAGGCAAATTTAGATATAAAAGTAATAATCGGATTAAGAGATAGCAGTTCGTCGCGTCAAGCTGCCGTAGAAGCTGAATTTACTGTTGTCTCAAACGAAGAAGCAGCAAAATCCGCTGATATAGTATCAATGCTCATAAGCGATTCTGGTCAAGTAGACGATGGTGAACGCTATATTGACTTGATGAAACCTGGCAGCACGTTGCTTTTTGCTCATGGATTCTATTTGGGTTGGAGGGAGCAAGCAGGCCTACCGGCACTAAGAAATGATATTAATATTATCGGAGTTTGTCCGAAAGGCATGGGCCCATCTGTGCGCAAAGCTTACCAAATTGGTAGTGGAATCAACTCTAGTTTCGCAGTAGAACAGAATAATTCTGGTAATGCACTAGACACAGCTCTAGCGTACTCAGCGATGATTGGCTCTCCTTATACATTTTTAACTACGCTAGGAAGCGAATGGCGCTCAGATATATTTGGTGAAAGAGCAGTATTACTAGGTGGCGTACACGGCACTATAGAAGGACTAGCATCTGAGGTGATGAAAGCGAACGGGTCAGATGAACAGGCAACATATTTAGAGGTTGTCCAATCTATGATGGGGCCAATAACCGACACGATACTAGATAGTGGCTTCCGTGGTCTTGTTGATAAGTTGTCCGATGATGATAAACAACAATTCATGGATGCATACAACGCAGCATACGACGGATATAAGTCAGTAGTTGATGATATCTATGAGAATGTTTCTAGCGGACGAGAAATTGCATCTGTCGTTAATGAAAACAAACAAAACAAACCATTCGAAAACATTTCAGACGGTCCGTTATGGTCAAATACAATAGAATTAAGAGAATCCCAGAGAGCATCTGGATATCCGTACAATACAATCAATCCGGTCGCCGCAGGGATGTACATTGCTTGCATGGTTGCTCAGATAGACAAGCTACGCGAAATGGGGCATCATTGGTCTGAAGTAATTAATGAGTCAGTCATTGAAGCCGTTGCATCGCTCAATCCATATATAAAATCTGGAGGTGTTGATTATATGGTGGATAATTGCTCAATCACTGCTAGGCGTGGTGACCGTGCATGGTTTAAAAAATTCGAAGCTGCTACAGAAAAGGCTCATAGGAATCTAGAGTCATATAATAACTCAACTAAATATGAAGAATTCACAAATCACAAAGTGCATGCAGCCCTAGAACAATTTGCCAAATACCGACCTGTTGACGCTGAAGGTAGCCCAGTTAATATTGCTATAGAAGTCTTACCAGAAGCCCTCAAAAAATGGCGCGCTACAAAAAACAGTTAGATATATCAATCTTTTAAACTGTTGGTTAAACAAAAACGGATAAACTGACTACTCCTAGTACCCAAAGTCTCACAGGTATTACCTACAGCTTGAAAACTAGTTTCTGGGAGTTTCACGCCAAGCGGAAATATGAAAGGATTTCTTTTCGCTGAACCTGGACCCGCGCTCAATCTTCCAAATTCAGCCGGAGTTAATGCAAATTCTTCAAATGCTGAGCCCAATACATAAGGGTCTTCGTCTATTGCTGTATCAATAGCACTCCTTATAACACTAGCTATAGTGCGGGTTGCACCAGCCTCAGCCAGTAATCTCTCTCTTAATCCATAGTTGACGTATGTCATTAGTTGACGAGCCGGTTTTCCTTCCTCGCCTACTTTATAACTTACCGTATAACGTTTAGCCATTAATATATTATACAACCTATTAGATTATAGGAATAATTTATTTTTTAATCTTTTCCCATGGTAAATCTATTTTACCGAAATGACCGTAGGCGGTTGTGCTTGAATAGATTGGTCGACGTAGATCTAAGCCTTCAACTATTCCGCGAACGGTAGTATCAAGCAGGCCATCTACAAATTCCTGTATTTCATCAAGGGACTTAGTTTCTGTGCCGAAACAGTCAAAAGCTTTCATTTGAGGGTCAGCCTGTCCAATGACGAATGCAAGCGCTACTTCACATTTTGTCGCAAGTCCAGCTGCCACAATGTTCTTCGCAATATAGCGAGCTGCGTAGGCGCCAGATCTATCAACTTTACTTGGATCTTTGCCACTGAAAGCACCGCCACCGACTCGCGCGTAGCCATCAACGACTATTTTGCGTCCAGTGAGACCTGCATCAGAATCAGGCCCAGGGATGTGCCACAAACCCGTACCATTAATCACTACTTGTTTATTTGCTACTTCATATCCGTATTGAGCTAAAACCACATCGATAATCTTATCTTTTATAACTTCGCGGACATGTTCTGCTGAAGCTTTTTCATCATGGGCTACCGCCATAACTACTTTTTCTATAGCTACAGGTTTTCCGTTTTCGTAAGCAACCGTTACTTGGCTTTTACCATCTGGGCGTACGAAATCGATACTACTTGATTCACGGGCTTCATCAAGAGCTCGCGTTAACGCATGGGCAATCGTAATAGGCAGTGGCATGAATTCATCTGTTTCGTTGCACGCAAAGCCAAACATCATTCCTTGGTCACCAGCACCATCATTATCAACACCCATCGCTATTTCTGGAGATTGCTGATGAATATTGTTTTCTATTGGTGATTCATTGGAAAAGTTCCAGTTCAAGTTCGTGTAGCCAAGCCGCTTCACTGTATCTTTTGTAATAGCTTCAAAATCAACTTTTGCTTTAGTTTTAATCTCACCAAATAATCCTATTTTGTTGGCTCCAACGATTGTCTCTAGGCCAGCACGAGCATTTGGATCTTGCTCAAGTAGCGCATCTAGAATCGCATCGCTGATCGCGTCTGCGATTTTGTCTGGATGTCCAGCGGTGACAGACTCACTTGTAAATAGTTGATAACTCATATAAAAATATCCTTCCGTCCACATAAGGGCAGTAGGATATGTACAAATGCAATATCTTTCTTGACCAATATGGACAAGCTAGACGTAGCACCTTACTTTTTTTAAAGCAGGTTGCTGATCGGTTATAGCGGGCTAGTTCCCTTCCGACTCTCTGTATATTGTTTAATTGTTAATATCCTAATCATAGCACCTGTCATTCGATTACATGAAATATATTAATTGTGGTATAGTATGATTTAATTATCATGGGACTAACCGCGACTCAAATCGAAAGTATGCATGAAGCCGGCGAAGCTATAGTCGAACAACAGCTTCTTAGGATTGACCGACTCTATGGGCCAGACGGAAGATTTCCGCAAAAATACCATAATAGACAACATACTATCGACGTAGTTGCTTCTACGCGTGCTATTGCAGCATTGGCCCTAGAAAAGGGCAAGATAACAGACCAAGACGTACCGATTCTTGTCATAGCAGCCGGAGGTCATGATCTGTTCTATGACCCAAAACGTAAAGGACACAATGAAAAAAGAAGTGCAGAAATTACTGTCAATATGATGAAACCATTTACTTGCTTTGAACCCGAACATGTTGAGGATGTTGGCAAATTAGTAATAGCAACTACTGTAAAATCATTTTTTCCACGACTCATTCAAAATGTTGATCCGGCAGACTACCGAACAGGCATTATTGCTGATGCAGATTCATCTAGTTTTGGTATGCCGTTCCCTGAATTTAAATCGCGTGCTTTCGCCTATCTGGACGAACTCGTGGAGACAACTCAGCAAAGGCTTATGCAATACCTTGATGGTGAATGCGTATTACTTGAAAACCATCAGTGGCACACAGCAGAAGCCGCCGAATTGTTCCCAAATGTGTTAGGAAATATTGATGCTATCCGCGGGTTGCAAACCGTCTATGCAATTCAATAAGTTCATTTTTTAGTCACTACTTTCCTGAAATTTCGTAACCGCCGTCGACATCAATAGTTTGGCCTGTGATAAAACTTGCTTTGTCGCCTGCAAGAAATAATATCGCTTCTGCGATTTCTGTAGGTTTCGCTCCTCGTCCAAGCAAAGCAGTTTTTACCTGATTACGTACCGTATCGTTCCAGGTCTTGCTCATATCGGTCAGCGTAAATCCGGGCGCAACAGAGTTAACTCTGATATTTGGAGCGTACTCTTTCGCAAGCCCTGATGTAAGGTTAATAACCGCTGCTTTGCTTGCAGAGTACGCCATCCCTCGGTTAGAGGCCATGGTTCTCTCACCTCTAATAGATGAGACATTCACTATGCTGCCCGATTCATGTTCCAACATATTCGGCAATACAGACTGGATAACGTGAACTGTCCCCAAAAAATTTGCTTGAAAATTTTCTAGCCAGTTCTCGTCTGAAGCCTCGAGAAATGGCTCTACTTTAACTATTCCAGCAGAATTCACCAAAATATCAATTCTTGTAACTTGCGTTAGTATCTCATTAATGGCTTTAGTTGCTTCTCCTTTGTTCGTAACATCAAAACAACAAATGCTGGCATTAATACTTGCTGCAAAATCCTCGAGCTCTTTAGTTTTAGTTTTTCCGTGCACAATTACTTTTGCGCCTTGTTTGTAGGCCAGCTCAGCTGTGGACTTTCCGATACCTCTGGACGATCCAGTTATTAGAATAATTTTACCATTCATTATTTTCCTCTTGTAATTAAAGTTTCTAAATAATCTGCCAGCCCATTATCGTTCACATCACCGATTACAAGATCAGATTGCTCCTTTAGTTTAGGTATGGCATTACCCATCACGACTCTCAGACCACTTGAAGGGAATAATTGCATGTCATTCAGACCGCCACCAATAAAGATTGAGTCTTGTTTTCGCAAGGTAAGCCGAATCAGTAGCACGTTGACAGCATGTTCTTTTGAAGATTTAACTGAGTGTATATGAATATCTTTCTTGACCAATACGGACAAGCTAGACGTAGCACCTTACATTTTTGAGTCGGTTGCTGATCGGTTTTAGCGGGCTAGTTCCCTTCCGACTCTCTGTATATTGTTTAATTGTTAATAGATAGTAGTATAACAGAAAGAAGCTACAGTTTTATCTTGCGAGAATATAAAACAACTGGAATCAGAGCCAAGATCCAAAAAAATGCGTACATTTGTAAAGATCGATTATCTCCTACAAAGCTAGACAGAATGCTAATAACAACATAGGCAATTGCTCCTATGAGTCCTCCAGCTAGTCCTGGTATGGATGCGATTGTAGCTTTTTCGTTTCCTTTAATTTCACTCTGCACATGATGTAAAAACAATGAACGAGCTAGTTCCAAAACCAAGCTAAATATCAGGACCATTGCAGCCGCGCTATATCCAGTGAATAACAAGCCAATAATTAAAAAGCTAACGCCAGAGATAATACCAAAAGTCTGACTTGCTAAAGAAAAGTTTACATATCGTTCAAGACGCAGTAACAATGTGATTGAGAAAACATAAGTAGTCGCGACGATAAGTGCTATTTTGCTATCAGAAAGACCAAAACTGGCATATAAACGAGGAACAAACTCTTCAAGAACGCCGTAAATCATAAATACTGAGAATAATATAAATCCGATTATTTGCAGTTTACGAGACACTGCAAACTCCCTTAAGCCGCTTCGCAGTGTTTCTAAATATGACGACTGACGACTATAGCTAGCTTCGTTTACAAAAAGCAGACTTATCCCACCCAATAAGGAACTTAAGAAAGATAAATAAAGTAACGCAGATGAATGTTCTACTGTTAATATCGATGCAATAATATAACCTAATAATGCTCCACTAGATAGGGCTGCGGCTGTTAATCCATAGTATTTTGTAAACTTTTTTTCATTTTTGGTTGCCTCTAATTCTGATCTTAAGAAGGCACTAGTCGAACCTGAGCTACAGGCTATCATAAATCCCCATAAAGCAAAGCCGAGTAAATACCCCCAAAAACTTGGATAAAATATCCAAAACAGAAATCCACAAGCACGTAAAAAACCACCTAATACTATTACGTTTTTTCTTGACCAATAATCTGCAAGTATTCCGCTCGGAAGCTCAGCAATTAAGAAAGCAGCTGACCAGACTGAAAATAATATGCTAATCTGCTGAAATGATAATCCGCCAACACGATCAAAAACAAGCACGTAGAGCGCGGTAATAGGAACAAACCCCTCAAAAAATTGTTCTAATGTGAGTGCTTTGACCGGCTTAGGTAAGGTAGTGAATTTGCTTAGATAGTTCACCAGCCTCCGCCGCCTCCGCCGCCACCGCCGCCACCAGCGCCTCCGCCTCCAGAGAAACCAGAACCGCTTGAGCTGGCCGGCGCTGAAAATGACGCTACCGTTGCAGCGTTCGTATTGGCAATACCACTAATCAAAGCGGCGGTTGTGAAGGTGTTCCAGTTACCACCGTACCACTCTGGTGGTTGGGTGTAGATATCTTTGAATGCACCAGCCCATGATTTTTCGACACCCATAACAATTGCGTATGGCAGTAGCTTCTCGAAAAATTTTACGTCTCTTACAGGCTGACCACTATTCACAGCTAACGGAGCCTCAACTGCATCTTGTTGCTGAATCCTGTCCTTCTCAGCCTGTTTTAGGTAGAGCTTAAGGCCTTCCATGTGTTCAACTAACATCATTCCAGATTTACTCCGTTTGCTCATCAACGCTGTAAAAACAATAACTACTATTATGAGAACTATGCTCGTAATTGCTGTAGTTCCTTGACTATAGCTTGCCGCTGCAAACCCTATAACAATCGCTACAATACTCAAAAAAAATGTTGAACCGATTTTTTTGTATGCATTGGTGGGAGACAGTTCGTAGTAACCCTTCTCAAACATACTTTCATCGATTAGTTTTGACAGCTTTGTGACTGCTTTATATAATTTATTTTTCTCGTTTTCAAGTTTGATCGTGTTGCCTACAGACGCGCTTCCAAATATTTCCTTTATGAGCGTTTGCTCGTCATCAGTGAGCGTTTCGTCTACGACTTTAACAATTGTCAGTTCGTGCGTAACTATACGACCATCCTTCTTTTCCGTTATTTGTATATAGCCCCTAATAGCTAAATCGACAATAGAAGCCGTAATGTGTGTTGCTACAAACTTGTTGCCGACGACGTATGCTGCCTGCATCACACTAACGTTTTTAGGGCGACCAAAGTACGGTACGGTGATCCCGCGCTTCTTGTAGTCTTTACCGTATTTTTTCCATTTTTTGTAGGCCGAACGACCTGCTGCGGCTTGAAGCAAAAATATCGGGCTCACCAAAACGAAGTTTTTATTCACTTCCCACCAAGATAACGGCGTAAAATAATCCTTTTCGAATGCAGCAACGACGCTCAGCGTCTCTCCTTTATCAAGAGCCCTAGTGGTGTTTACTGAGAACACTGTGGCTTCACTCGTTACATCACATGATTGTTCTTTAGAGTCATTTGCTCCTGCATAACAAATCACTCCTGGATCTCGGATTCTCGCACTTGTTCTCGCTTCTACAGACACTGTTACAAACGGTTGTAGCCACTGATCACCATTTATATCCCAGAACAATTCATCATAGTCATCATAAAATGTAATGACGTTTTCAACTTCATAAGTTAGTTCGTAGCTCTGTGGACCAGTTATATAAACTCCCGCCTGTCCGATGCGCACGATAAGATTGCCATTTTCCAGATAGGTAAAATATGGTTCCTGCCTATAAGGCATAGCCTCAGCACTGGTCGTGGTTGCTCTTTGAACTGATACTATCTTCACATTTTGTTTGTTGCCTTTATAGTCATTTGGTATCGCCCGCAGAATTCCTTGATTTTGACCACTGAAGTTCAGCTCTATAGTCTCGGTTATTTTTAACAACCCTTGAGGATCTTCATTGGTTAATTCATATGACGCGTCAAAGGATGTAATAACAAAATCTTGCACTCCTTGAGCTGATGACGAAGCAACTAACAGTATGGAGAAAATGCTAGCGATCAAAGTGCACTTCAGTAGCTTATATGCGTTTTGCGTGAAGATTCTCATGAGCTGCCTTTGCGATTTGATCTAACAAGCTATTAACTTCTTCAGTTTTCATCGTTTTATTGTGGTGTGTAAGCTGTATACGGTAACTAATGCGCCTATTATCATCCTCTTTTTTAAAGATATCTAGAGGCTCAATCGTGTAGTCGTAGCCACTTTCTGCTTTAGCTACTGCTAGTTCTGCATGGAGAAGCTGCTCAAGATGCCCCCAGCTAACATCAGATTCAACTTCAAAGGTTATGTCCTGCAGAGTATCTGGATACGTTGATAATGGGCTATACGTCTCTTGGTTAAGATGTTGTTTTAATAAATCAACATCTAGTTCAAATCCAGCACAAAAAGCTGGGAGTTTAAGGTGTTTTTTCGCGTTTGAAGTATACTCGCCAATCACACCAAGTATCTGTTCGTTGACGGTGACAACTGCTGAGCGTGATTGCTCATATGCAGACACAACCGGATACTCGTTTGTATCGAGTGGGCTATATGTCGCTTGTCCGTGAGTAATACTATCAAGATATTTTTTAGCTTGATAGTACGGCGAGCCGTGATATTTTTTGGCCGTTTTATCATCGGCGGCATAGACAAATGCTATTCGCTTCATCTGCTTTGGAAGTGTTGGCTCATCGTGCTCCATTTCACCTTTTACATGTACTTTTCCTACTTCAAACAAAGCAAACTCATTGTCGCCCCTGCCGGCACCTGCTTTCAGATTGCTATGTATCTTCGCTAGTAGACTTGGCGCTAAGCTCGTTCGATAATACTGCAGGTCGGGACTAAGCGCGTTACGCACATGGTAGGCCCACTTTTCAGGATCCGTACCCGTATTCTTCAGCAGGTCACCGTGCACGAAACTATATGTTAGTACTTCATTAGCACCAGCTTTGCGCAGCGTATACCGTATATGACGCGTAAAATCTCTTCCTTTATTTCTATTAGCAGGTTTAGAAGTTCGTGCTGGCAAAATTGTAGGAACATTTTGATACCCATATAACCGACCCACTTCTTCAACGATATCCTCACCAATCGCAATATCCATTCTCCAGAATGGTGCAGTAATAAGTAGTGTTTCTCCTTGAAGCGCAACACTAAATTCAACATTTTCTAAAAGGTTTTTAACTTCTTCGGGCATGAGTGAAGTCCCCAGACGCTGGTTGATAAACTCAATTGTTGTCTCAACGTGGTTCAAGTTATCTGAGTGGATATCAAAACTACTCAAATCGTATACTCGGCTAGCTTGCTCTGCCCCAGCGTGTTCAGTCATAAGTTTCATGGCATACGCAATTATTCTGTCATTCTGTAGAGGACTAATTCCTTTATTATTTCTCGTTACTGCGTCAGTAAACAAGCCGTGCCGCATACTAGAACGACGAATTGCGTACATATCAAAGTTCGTGCATGTCAGAACGATACGTTTTGTAGAATCATCAACTTCAGTGTTAGCACCACCCATTATTCCAGCAATATCAACCGATGTTTTATCGGTCGCAAGAACTAAATCCGAACTATTCATGACTATTTTCTTATTTCCCAGCAGTGTAATCTCTTCGTTTTCTAGAGCGTTTCGAACTTGAATGGACGGCTCGTCAGAGTACTTCTGAAGTTTGTCATAGTCAAATGCGTGCATTGGCTGACCGGTTAAATGCATTACATAATTAGTGATATCAACTACATTATTTATAGATTTGATTCCTACTCTTTTCAGTAAGTTTGTCATCCAAGTTGGGCTAGACTTGATTTTAATACCGTCCATAGTAACTACGGTAAATCTGCTAGATAATTCAGTGGCGTTATTTTCAACTTTCATAGGCAATTTATCTGGTGATTCAAAAATAGGCAGATTTAAATACCACTTGGGGCTTTCAAACTTTAGTCCACTAATCCCTGCTAGCTCACGTGCAACACCAAGATTACCAAAACAATCAGGACGATGAGTGAACATTTTGTTTTCACAATCGATAACAAAGTCATCGAGCCCAAAATAATGCGTTATAGACTCGCCAATTTTTGGCTCACGGCCAGCGTCTTGCTCAGTGAGCTCAAGGATACCGTCATGTTCTTCACTAATTGCGAGCTCTTTGGGACTCGCGAGCATACCATTACTTACCTTACCCCGCAGTTCGCGTGCTTCTAGTACGAATGATTCTTTGTCGAGCGTACTTGGCACTGTTGCTTCAGGTGGTATCCAGACTGCAAACATTCCAGCTTTTACGTTCGGTGCTCCACACACGACTTGGACCAGCCCATCATCACCTCTTTCAACGTTTGCAGTAACTCCTCCGTCATCAACGCGACACAGACTAAGCTTGTCAGCGTTCGGATGCTTCTTACACTCAACAACTTTCACTACAACTATATTTTTATATCGTGGTGCATAGTCGACTACTTCTTCAACGGCACCTAGTTGAGCGCCAATCTTAGTTACGAGTTCATCATGAGGAATAGACTTCAAATCAACATTACTGAACTCTTGAGCTAAATTTAAACTAACTTTCATGACTCTATAATCCTCTTTTGTATTTCTTCTAGTACTACGTCGTCCATTTTAGGGCCTTCAGCTGAAGTAATATAACCAATATATTCTGAGTGAAACTCTTTTTCTTTACTCCAAACATCTGTCTGTCCTGCAAGCTCTCCAATTAGTGGCAATAACTTTATGTGTACATGTGCGACACCTGTTCCTTCAACAATCATTGCAACTCGAGGCGTATCAAATGCTTTCTCTAGTTTCTTTACAACTTTTCTTGATGCTAGTAACAACTCTGAATAAGCATCGTCTTCCATGCTGAATAAGTAGTCACTCATATTTTCTTTAGGAATCACCACAGTAAATCCAGGTGTATTAGGAAAAGGAGTTAGAAACGCCAAATAATTTTCATCTTCCCAGACTATCCATGATTTCATCTCTCCAGAAACTATCTTATCGAAAATTGTGCTCATGCTACTGCCTCTTTTAAAAGTTCAGGGAACTGTTCTGTTTTCATGTCTCCGTAGCAAAAATGACCGTAGTTATGAAAATCTACTAGCTTCAAATTTTTTACTACTTCTTGTAGTATTTTAATTGTTTCCTGAATGCTCTTATGATCATTATCCGAACTAAAAATTGTAGTACCATTTGTCCTATATACGAAATCTGGATCAATCTCAAAATTGAAGAAATCTGAAGTGTCTGAAGCAGGATTGTTCTCAGGGTTTATCCACGGAGCGACTAGGATGACTTTCCCAACTTTCCTATCCTTATTTTCACTCAGCCACCTGACTAAAAACCCTCCTCCGCAACTATGTCCTATGAGTATTGTCTCTTCTGTTATTTCAAACCTCTCAAATTCTCTCTTCCATGCCTCGTATCTAGGCATAAATGCTAACGGCATTTCTATCGCAACAGCATGGATATCTTTAAGGATCAATTGCTTGGATAACCAAGGGAACCAGTGGCTATTGCTATTAGTTGGACCGTCGGAGTTGTACCATTCTTCCCTATCGGGTCTACCCGGAATTAATATAGCGTTTTTCACTACTTTCTCCCTTTGGCTGAAGACTTTAAATCAAAGTATAGAAAAACGAGTGTACCACCAAAAAATACAAAATTACCAACAGCAAAAAACCAATCCTTATCCAAAATATCACCAATGATTATCAGCAGGGAAAGCAAACCCAGCACGACTAGAATATATTGTTTTGTCTTAAATTTCATTTGAATTGCCTCAAGAATTTCAAGTTTGCTGATTCAAAGTGCCGAACGTCTTCAATACCATTTTTCATCATTACCATTCGCTCAATGCCATTTCCCCAAGCAAAGCCTGTATATACTGTTGGATCGATGTTAGCGGCACTCAGTACATTGGGGTGAATCATGCCACAACCAAGTAGCTCAAGCCATTTTTGTTCTTCTGAATTATCTTTTTTCAAGATGTCAGGTCGCTCAATCGCAAACTCAAAACTCGGTTCAGTGAAGGGAAAATAAAATGGTTGAAGCTTTGTTTTGAGTTCTTGACCAAAATATTCATTCATAAATGCTGACAAAGTTGCGATCAAATTACCGACATTAACGCCTTTGCCAACGTAAATTCCCTCAATCTGATAAAAGGTATGTTCGTGTGTCGCATCAAGATCTTCATTTCTAAACACTCTATCAGGAACAACCACAGCAATCGGTTCACCACTCTCTAGATTGCCTTTATATTTCTGCAGCATTCTGTTTTGCATCGTGCTGGTGTGAGCGGGCGCCACCAAGCCTTCATCGGTCATGAACGTGTCGTAATCATCACGCGCGGGATGGTCTTCTGGAAAATTTAATGATTCAAACATGTGAAAGTCATCATCTATTTCGCGTGAATCCTCAACAACAAAACCCATTCGTTGGTAGATATCACAGATTAACTCAATTTCAGTTAAGAGTGGATGTACGGTGCCTTGCTCACTTGGCAGGAAGCGTGGCCGTTTGTCTATTGGCGTATTCTCGTCCCACGGCGCGGTGACGTCAATAGAGGCAGTATCTTCTTCGACACCGTTACTGTCGTCTACCCAGCTAGCAACTTCCTCTTTCAGGCCGTTGACTGCTTTTCCGTAAGCTCCGCGCTCTTCAGCCGGAACATCTCTAATCCCATCGAACAGCGCACGCAACTCAGGAGCACGCAAAATCGCTTTTTTATCCTCTAATTTCTCAAACTGTTTTTTTAGCACTACTCGTGCCGCGTTTATTTGCTTCATTTACACCTATTGTACGCGACAACATCTCTGTTGAAAAGCGCTTAAAGCTAAGGCTTAATTATGCATCTATGTTTAATACAGTAGATCTCGCCAATTCTTTACAAACCCAAGAGCGACGGCATACGGTAAAGTATCATTTCTGCTGATTTTTTTCATTTCTTTTGAATAGAACTCCAACCGATCATTTTCGACAAGCTTTATATATTGTCTATAGCCAACTATCTGAGGCCATAATCTACTAAGTTTCGGGGTGATAATCCACTCTCTTCCAATAATTCTACCCCTCAAATAGTTTAAAACCGCTCCAGCAACAACAAAAGGAAAGAAAAAGAAAATACATATCATTAATCCAATGAACCACATCCAAAGCAGAATTTTAATGTCTGCTGCGCCGCTTGAAGCTGTCGCAGCAACCCACAATATCGTTAAAGGAATAAATATAGTGATGATTTGCAGTCCCAACCCAATTTTCACTGCACCAAGTAAAAAGGTTTTAAACATAGAACCTTTTACGTATTGACGTCTTTTCAAGTCTGAATGAACTAGCTGTGTGAAAATTAATTCTCTAGGACCAGACGTCACTTCTAAATTTTTTGATTTGTATTTATAGGACATGAAGCGTGACAATAGTTGATCAGCGCTCGCGCCTTCTTCACCCGCACTAAGAGCTTGTTCTATTAATTTTTTCTCGTATGTTTTTAGATCATCTCCAATACGAGGACCGGCGTATATCTTCTTTTGATTTTTAACGGCTTTTACGTGCAAGTAACCCCTCTGCACAAGGTGAATTATCGTTGCGGCTATCTCTCGTTCTCGTAACTTCCCATCAAACAAATAACCTATTTCAGCTGGATTAAGTCCAAGAGGTGGTTCGTACTCTGCAGTTATGACGTTTTTTTTGAGTCGTCTTCGGTAAAAATAAGCTTTCCGAAACAGTGCAGGTGGCACGACAAACACGATTCCAACCAATACAATAGAAAGGAAAGGAATAACCGCTACTTCTCCTCCACCATTTAAGGTAAAAGAGACAGCACTCACCTCAAACACACTAACCATAACCGTATAGTATCACAAGGCTATATCAGTACCTAGACACCGTTTACAAAGGTCTCGAGATCAATGACATCAGACGCTCTAACAGGCTTCAGGGCTTTTGATAGTTCAATAAGTATTTTCAAAGAATAATCTGCGCGTGATTTAAGTTGGAAATCGGCGCTGGACTCTGACATATCAGTGTCATTAAAGGCATCGTTGACGCCACTTACGACTAAATTCTCAGGGCTTATCACGTAGTGTCTATTTTTCTGCCCGACCACTTTCATCTGTTCTAATGGGTATGTACCGCCGCGACCAGCACTGACGCCGACAAGCATTACTGGTTTATAGGCAAACTGATGTCCTGCATAATGAAGCATGTTTATAAGACCGTGGCTCATCATACCGTTCCACTCAGGGCTAACAAAAACAAACGCATCAGCCTCCTCGAGCTTAGCGAGCAGCTCCCCTGCTTGTGGTGCTGGCGTCTCACCAACATCAAACATTGGTAGCTTTACTTCATGCAGGTCCACTACAGATCCTTTTTCGCCTAGTGCAGTAACGTGTTTAGCGAGCCAATTGCTCACTTTGAGACTCTGTGATTCACCGCGCATGCTTGCGCTAATAATTGTTATGTTCATGCTTTTAGCTTATCACGACTCTGCAGACACTAGTCGCTTGTAGAGCAGCAGCAACATGGCGCCGTAGATAACAGCTGATCCCAGCATCGAATATTCTAATTGCAAGCTTCCAAGTCCATTTATGATTATCACTAAAGGAATATAAAATAACCGTCGTAAAACCGAAGCGAATGAAATTACTGTCGACTGGATATCATCGGGAGCAGCGTGTTGAATAATTGGTGCAATGACCGCACTAAACCAACCGAAAGAAGCACTCAACACCAAAAACAGCCAGACACTCACTTTGTTAATTGATATCGCCATAGCAAGGTATGAAACTAAAACAATAATTGACGGGTACAGCACTTGTTTTGGTACAGATAAGTTACTGGCTATTTTCTTCGCTATGATTGCGCCGACACTATTCATTGCCCACATCAGTGCCCACGCTATACCAAGAATTGAAATTTCATATCCGGCAGCCAAAAATATTGGCGTCAGAATAAAAACAGCAGTATGTGTTAGGTTGCCAGTAAAAACCCCCGCAAACACGCGCCATCGTAGTTGTCGATGGCCTCGAAATGTAAAGGATCCAATATCGATCATGTCACGCAAAGGATGTTTTCCGGTGATCCGTTTTGTGCCGATTTCTGGTATAAACAAAGACACAAACGCACCTACAAAATACACAATTCCAGCTAGCACAAAAGGCCACCGAATGTTATATGTACCGATGTAGCCTGCTACAAGCGTACCGATAATCATAAATAGTGGTTTTATCGAAGACAATCTGGCGTTTACTTGGGCATAAGACTTACCAAGTTTTTCACTGTAAGCACGAAGCAGTCCAACGTCAGCTCCATTTGTAGCGGCTAAACCCAATCCCACAATAATCTCACTTATAACCACTACAGTGAAAGATCCTGCACTTGCGTACAACAACAAGCCAACACCAGCAATCAAGTCTCCAAACATATTGACAGCCTTACGGCTGAATCGATCTGCAAGCCAGCCTGTTGGCACGTCAAAAGTAAGCGCAACTATCATAAATATTGCTTGCGAAATACCAACTTGAAGCTGACTCATCCCTATATCGTTAAATAGTAGGTTGATTACCGGCATAGTAATCACCATCGATGTCAGAATCGCTTCTGTTTGAAGAAGCCGAAAACCTCTTTTGTACTTTTTTTCCATTAATTTCTCTCGTTATTTTTCTACTTTTTATTCGACGATGAATCCATCTTTTTGACGCTTCCATAAATCTGCATAGACACCATTTTTAATTTTTAATAGTTCGTCGTGCGTACCTTGTTCTGCAATTTCACCTTTTTCAACTACTACAATCTTGTCGAGATGTTTGAGCGTAGATAGTCTATGAGCAATCACTATTGCAGTGCGGCCTTTCATCAGCTCATGTAGCGCCTTCTGTATCGCTTGTTCGCTAACACTATCAAGCGCACTTGTCGCTTCGTCTAGTAGCAACAGAGGTGCATCTTTCAATATAGCTCTAGCTATCGCTATTCTTTGTCGTTGACCACCAGATAACTTAACGCCTCGCTCGCCAACGATTGTGTCTAGGCCATTTTCTAAATTCTCTACAAACTCAAGCGCCTCAGCAAGCTTCAACGATTCAATAACCTCTGCTTCAGTAGCGTTCGGCCTAGAGTAGGCAACATTCTCACGCACGCTTCTATTAAACATTGTCGTGTCTTGTGGGACATATGCACTCAATGCACGTATGTACGATGGGTCGTGCATTAGCGTATTTTCATTATTTACAACAATTTCGCCTTCAATTGGTTCATAAAACCCAAGGATTAATCCAATTAAGGTGCTTTTTCCAGCACCGCTGTGCCCAACTATTCCAACTTTTTGACCTGATTCAATTTTAAGATGCAACTTTTTAAGTACATGTACCTTAGGTTGCTCTGGGTAGGCAAAGCTTATATTTTTCAACTCAAGTCTTACTTTGTTTGGAATTTTAATTCTACTAGATTCTTCTACTTTTCTTTCGTCTATACCTTTCAGGCCGTCAATTGCATTTTGTACTGTCCCAAACTGTCTGTAATATTCGTCAAAATTCCATGCTAAATTCCATAACGCACTACTTGCGCTGTTGAAATACGCAATAAAAAGCACAAGTCCACCTATAGGAATAATTCCTCTCGAAAACATTATTACAGCCAAACAAAGCGCAAAAATATTAACAACCGCAGTACTTTGGCCTTTAACTACATTTGTAAATATTGAGAATCTCCAAGAACGTCGCCAAGCACCCACAATAACATCTTGTTGCTTCATCAAGTTTTGTTGTTCTGAGCGTCTTGCGTTAAAAACGCGCATGTTCTGACTATTTGCAACCGCATCAACTATCAAACCCGACGCAATAGTTTTTTCTTCGCTTTCGAGCGATATTAATTTTTCAAACTGTTTTCCTCTGTATGAGTTGTACCAAAACAATAAAATGAGCCAAACTGAAAACAATAGCGCAAGAGACCAGTGAACTGTTAGCAAAAATCCGGCCGATAATACAAGTCCCAAAAGTTCGCCCCAAGCACCCCATACTGTATTGTTTATTATCATATCAGTTGAAACCGCTAGTTGGTTTACCCAGTGAGCAATTTTACCGCTACTCGAATTAACAAAAAATGAATGTTCATGCATGCTTACTTTTGCGAACAAAGAGGCTCGCACTCTTTCGACTGTTTGAGGCTTAATATTTCTCATTACAATTTCACCAATTCGCCAGAATATTTCATCAAAAAACCTAAAAAACGCAAATACAGCGACTAGCTGCCACGCCTTGCTACCAACACTACTAGTTTCTGATAAATTATTAATGAGTAAACTTGCGACATACGACGATGCATTCCAGCAGAAAACACCAAGAAAAGTTAAGCCAAAAAAAGCTAAGTACTTAAACTTATACGGTCTAACGGCAAAGCGAAGTAGCTCCGTTGTATTTCGCGGCATAAAATCTTCACTGTAAATTTTGTATTTTTTCATTATGCATTACCTTTTAGTTATCAAAATTTCAGCATTACGATCGCTGAAAAGAGTTATTGAGAGATAGTAATGCCTAGCATAGGCAGTATTGTACGCTTATTTAAACAGAGGTGCAACTTCTTTCAGTTTATGAAGCTACGAATTGCGTCAACCTTCGGCGCTTTTCTTTAAGTGTTTCATGTGGCCAAACGTGCAGGTGTGACTTGACAATTGGGGCTTGTGTTTCATTGGTAGAACTTCGGTGAATAACTGCAACGCCTGCGAGTAGGAGTATATGGCCTGCTGGGAGCTTATTCACAACGAGACCATAAGGAAGTGTGTCATCATGCTCTATCGAATATTGTTCTAGCACGACTGCAGCAGTTGCTGCTTTTTGGCGAACAATCCAAGCTCGTTCAGGAATCATAATTTTTCTACGTTTTTCGATGTTGTCAGAAATTATGGATCTCCCAACTCTACTAAGTGACCTATACACATCTATCATATTTACGGTTCCGACTACTTCGTCTGTTCCGACGCCTAATGGTAGTGTGAGCACTGGGCTGTGAGTCATGTCGATTTGAGTGATGTCTACGTGCCAACCTTGTGCTTGCTTCCAAAGAGCACGTTCCCCAGGATGCAAAGTCGTGCGCTGAACCTCAATGCTAAAATCTTCAGATAATTTATTCTCTGTTTCATCGACTAATAGTTGGTGCGCGTCATCAAGAGCACTTCTTTCTTCTCGATTAATCTCTATTTCTACTGGTTCAGCTTCAAATGAGCCGTGCAGCACGGCTCTAGCAATTGGATCTCTTGCATCTACACCGAATGATCCCGTTCTAAAACCTTCGGTGAAATCGATAAGTGATTGTGGAGCTTGCCCCATGTCACGTGCTTGTACACATTCTATAATCGGGTCTCTTTCAAATCCAGGTAGAACTAAATTTCGCTTCATAGTTATAATATTATACAACTTTTTAATATTTGTGTCTATGCTCTATACTATTCTCATGGCACAATTTAGTTTTGATATAGAATCTACTTACGACATTGGCGAGATGAACAACGTTTACGACCAGGTTCAGAAAGAGCTCGGTAACCGATATGATCTCAAAGGAACACATACAGCGCTTGAATGGATTGACGACAAAAAGAGTCTAAAGATTTATGGCGATATACAGTTTCACCTAGATGCAGTGATTGATCTACTACGGAAAAAAGCTGCTACTCGCGGAGTAAGTCAAAAAACATTTGATGTATCTAAAGAGCCTGAAACCACTAACCTGCGAATGATATGGCAAGTACCACTCAAAAATGGCTTAAGCCAAGACGATGCAAAAAAAATTACGAAACTGCTAAAAGAAGAAATGCCCAAGATTAAGGCCCAAATTCAAGGTGACGGCATACGTGTCATGAGTCCCAAAAAAGACGAACTGCAGCAGGCAATGCAGCTCATACAGTCTAAAGACTTCGACTTCCCACTAGTCTTCACGAACTTCCGCTAATAGGTAATTTAGTCTAAGCTTTACCAATTTCCTTCAGTTCTCTATACTAATCATAATGATTGAGACTTCCCTACCTACATCTGATGAAGTTCTTGCAGGGTGTAAGCAGGTATTAGAAACGAACCAACGCGGCGACTATACAATTCCAGCTGAAGGATTATACCCACACCAGTGGCTATGGGACAGTTGTTTTATCGCTATCGGAATCGCTGAATACGACGTAGCTCGCGCTCAAAACGAACTGCGTAGTTTACTTCGTGGACAGTGGAGTAACGGCATGCTGCCGAACATGATTTTTGCTGATGGAGATGCGCACAAACAAGACCGTAACATTTGGCAATCATGGCGCAACCCATTTGCACCAGACCATCTTTCAACCAGCGGCATAACCCAACCACCTATGCTAGCTGAGGCAGTTGTGCGTATCGGCGCGAAACTAAATAAAACGGACAGACGTAGCTGGTACCAAGACATGTACCCTGCTTTAGTTGCCTATCATGAGTGGCTATATAAAGAACGCGATCCACACAACGAAGGTCTTGTTTTACTTATTCATCCGTGGGAATCTGGGCTTGATAACTCACCTCCATGGATTGATCAGCTGCATACACACAGTAAGCCAACTTGGGTATACGTCGTTGAGAAACTAAAGCTTGATAAAGTAGCCGTTCTATTCAGACGCGACACCATACATGTGCCGCCAGGACAGAGAGTGAGCAATATCGATGCGCTACTTTATTTTACTATTATCCAACGGCTCAAGCGTAAAAACTGGGATATCGACAAAATATTATCTCGTTCGCATTTTACCTTCCAAGACCTAACATACAACTGTATTTTTATACGAGCAAATAGCCATCTGGGGGACATTGCCAAAACTATCGGCCATGAATTACCTGAAGCATTAACGGTTAGCATGAAAAAATCAGAAGAAGCAATTGAGAGTTTGTGGGATGGCTTCTACAAACAATACTTTTCACGGACGTTTATCACACACAAACTCGTGAAAGAAGCCAGTCTCGCGACGCTCATGCCGTTATATGCAGGAACTGTCGACAAAGAGCGAGCGGATGAGCTCGTCAAACTGCTGAAAGCGCCAAGTCAGTTTGGCACAAAATACCCTGTTCCTAGTGTGCCGGTAAATAGTAGTTGGTACAGCGAGTACAAATATTGGCAAGGACCGACGTGGATAAATACGAACTGGATGATAGCAGACGGTCTCAAGAGATATGGCTATCATAAAGAGGCCGAGGAGATCATTGATCGCAGTGTAGAAATGGTAAAATTGCACGGGCCATTTGAGTATTTTTCAGCCAAAAGTGGCAAGCCAGCCGGCGCAAAGAACTTCTCATGGACGGCCGCTCTCATAATTGAAATGATACAAAACACTAACAAGAAAGAAGATAATTCATGAGCATACTTTTAGCATTTTTTGCATTTATATTTGGGCTGTTCCCTTCACTATTATTGTCTAATTACAGTGGCGCGCAGTCCAAAGCGAGCGATACCGTACGAAAAAACGATATCAACTCGATATACCAAAAACTAGAAGAACATTATAACGAATACGGCGAGTATCCAACACCAGCTGAACTCAGCACTAACTATGAAGAAAAACTCCCCGGCCTCGACAAAGAAGCACTCTTCGATGAAAACGGTATAAAGATTAACGACTCGGGCAGTGAATACACCTACAGCCCGGAAGGATGTACCGCGATAGGTTGCCTGAAATACGAACTATCAGCAGAGCTAGATGACGGAACAGACTATACCAAAATTTCACTAAACTAAACAATGTCAGTGAATGCATATCCAGTAAATTGTCTAATTCTAGATAATGTGTCAAATTGATGCACATGTGGTGGGATGTCTTGTGTGCCTTCAACTAGGAAAAAGCTAAAAACGGCTGGACTGACATAGCCGATATGAGTCCAACTTTCTGCTTGGTGCGAATATTTGTCTCCTAGGTGCGTCTTTTTAGCACTTGCAAATCTTGAGCGACCGAAACCACTTAAACTAAGATGTGCCAGGACAACGGCACTTTCACGCATACGATTGTCATCAATATGCTCACCTATGTCTGCGATGAATGTCAGCTCACTTTTAACCATTTCCATAACTGGAACTGATCTATGTCCGATGGATACAACGTGACCACCAACACCGACACTCTTTCCTAATAATCCAAGGTTTCTTTCGGTAGCGATCAAAGCTATAGAATTTGCTTGATCTCGCTTTTCTTTAGAATCAATCGGACCCAATGATTCAATTTCACAATGTAGATCATCATAGAGCTGAAAAGGAGCATCTCCATCTTGTAAAGCAACAAGTGCCACACTAGCACTTTCAAAACCAACTTCAGCAACAGAAAATCTGTTAATTTTAATCATTAATAACTATATTATATACTACTAACAGCAAATAGTCTATTCTTTAAACTGCGGTCTTTCAACTTCTTCTACGTAAAGCACCGTTTCGCCGCCGCCGATTTTGACGATGTCTTTATCGATTTTACCGAGTTCTTTAGATGCACTGTTGTAATGCCCTACAGTTGCCCCTAACGAATTTCCCACTTTTCCAAAATAAGTATTGTAAGCGAGTAAATGTTTTTGCAGTTGTTCGATGTTCTTACGTATCACTTCGGTGTCTTTTTGGATTTCTAGGCTCTTTAGTCCTTGCACAATCACCTGCATCATCGCGCTAAGCGTGCTCGGCCCAACAATCACCACTCGCTTCTCAACAGCAGCATATTGCATCAGGTCACGTCCTGACACGCCACTCGCACCTACTTTATTTGCAAGTAAATCGTAATAAATTGCTTCTGATGGGATAAACATCAACGCCTGATCAAGTGTCCCCTTTTTCGGCTGAATATATTTTGCCGTTTCGTCAATCCGTTTCTTTAGATCTTCCTTGAACACTTTTCCAAATGCATCCCGTTCCTCACCCTTGGCTTCAACCAATCGATTATAATTTTCTAGGCTGAACTTACTATCTATCGGGAGTAGCTTGCCATCGAGGTGAATCACAGCATCAACTATAAGTCCATCTGCTAGTTTGTGCTGCAGACTATAAGAACTAGGCGGCAATAGATTCTGTAATATCTGCTCGAGATAAAATTCCCCTAAGACTCCTCGTTGCTTTGGATTCTGTAATACGTTCTGTAGTTGCTTCAACTCATCTGCAACATCAACAACTCGCCTGTTCGTATCGTCAAGCTTTGTTAAACGAGCTGTAACGTCTTGTACTAACTTTGCACTAGCTGACAGCTGACGCGTCATACTCTCTTGGTTTTTATCAAGTTTAGTGTCTATCTGTATACGTAGTGATTCTTGCAGTTTGGTGATGTTATCAGATAAATGGTTTAGATTCTGCTGCAATATACTTGATTCATTATTAGGCTTTTTTTGTTGAGACCGAGTAACCAGATACAACACAAGCAAAGCGTTTGCGGACAACAGTCCAATAATTACAATATCCATAACCTTTATTGTAGCTTATTCGTCGTAATGATCGTCATCTTGCATGTGAGAATCTTTGTCGCTGTACTCGTATCCATGATCATCTGCCTCATTATGAAGCTCTGAGCTGTGTTCATCATCGTGACCAGCGTCGATATATTTATGTGCTATTGGAGAAATAATCATTATCAACACGGCTCCAAACAGTAGAAACCACGGCCTTAAATCAAACTTAGACTTAGATTTTTCGTGTAATTCAGGAACGATATCACTTGCGGCTATATAGATAAAGAAGCCCGCGGTAATTGCTAAAACGTAGGGTATGAGGAAGCTCTCAGCATTACCGAAGCCATATACAGCTACGGCAGTAATTGTTGTAGCTAGCGCACTCAAGACGTTTACTAGTACTACTTTTTTGCGCTTCAATCCGTTCTTAAGCAGTAGTCCAAAATCACCAATTTCTTGAGGAATTTCATGCAAGGCAACGGCAATTGCAGCAACAATACCCGTAGCAGGACTGACCAGAAATGCAGCACCAATAGCAACACCGTCTAGTGCATTATGAAGCGTATCGCCGATAATAATAAGTGAAATTGAGGCTTTTTTCTTTCTATCTTCATGATCGTGATGATGGTGAAATACCTGCAAGAATCTCTCTAGGAAAAAGAAGGTCAAGAAAGCAATTAAGGTAGTTGTTAGAATTGCAGATGTATTAGAGTTTTGTTCTAGTGCTTCTGGCAGCAAACCTGCAAATGCTGCTGCGAGTAATACACCGGCTGCAAAAGGTGTTGCATACTGAACTATTTTAGAAGCTTGCTTTTTGTCTCGAAACAAAACCAAAGCTCCTACGAGCGAGAATAATCCGCCCACTAGTGAGAAAAATATAACGTTTATCATAAATCAATCATAAAGATATGATTGAATAATTGCAACTTTGTCGCAATTATTTACTATTATTGCTACAATACATGCAATGAACGATCCACTTTTCTACGCTACTTTAGATACATACAGACTAAACAACACCAAAGAACGTAGTTTGATTTTTGAGATACTAAAAGGCCTAGATGCCCCCTGCACCATTACTGAGCTCGTCAAAAAGACAAAAGGCTCAATGAATAAATCGACAGTCTATCGAACAGTAGAGTTGTTTGAAAAGATTAAGGTAACCAAGCGGGTATACAATGGCTGGAAGTATTCGATCGAGCTCAGTGATCAATTTAGCCCACATCATCATCATTTTACCTGTACAAATTGCGGAAACGTCGTTTCTTTCCTTGAATCACAGTCGCTCTTGAATGAATTTACTAAACTCGAAAAATCATTAGATAGTAAGATAACTTCACATAGCTTAGAGCTGCGAGGGTTGTGTCCTAACTGTTCTTAGCGACTCGTAATTAGAGCTACAACCACTTCTTGCGTCGGAAGTAGATCACAAAACCGAGCATCGCGGTAATAGTGATGCCACTCACAATCCAAAAAGCATAAGGATGGTGGTCGAACGGTAATGCGACATTCATGCCGTAAAACCCGCCAACGATAGTTGGTATCGACATAAAAATAGCAATACTCGTTAATCTTTTGAATATCTGGTTCAGGTTGTTTGTCGCAATCGCACTGTAAGCTTCTCTGATGTTCTGAATAGTTTTTAGACGGCTTTTTGTGAGCTCAACAAGCTCACTTGCAGATAGTTGCAGGTCTTCTATGAGGTCTTCGTCTTTTTCATGCATCTTCAGATATTTTCCGTTGAGTAACGCTTGCAAGACTATGCCGTATGGCTGAAGCGCTGCCAAGAACTCATTGAGATCTTCTTCTATATCGATGAAGTTGAGGACTTCCGTGTTGCTAATAGCGGCTTTTTTAAGTTTGTTTCGTGTGGATAAGATTCGCTTGGTAACTTGATTGATGTGCAAACGGTAGCCTTTGTTGATCTCACCGAGAATTTCTAAAATTAATTTAACCTTCTGGGTGGTGACCAGTGTTCCTCGATTCGCAAGCTTCTCTAGCGGCTCAGCCTCAATACGTGACACGGTCATGACATTGTCCGGCATGAGGATAATAAGCAGCGGATGAGTACTCGTATGCTCTCCTGAGGGCCGACAGTAACGCACATAGATATAGATGTTGCCGTCTTCACGCTCTAGACGCGGTGCTTCGTATAGGTCGATACCATCTTCCAGGAGATCGGCTTCAAGATTATACTCTTTCTCTAAGCGCTGTAACTCGTGATGATCAGGATCGATTATTCGGATCCAGCTACCACGTTTAGACTTTTCTATAACTTCAATTTTTTCGTCACGAATAGTGCGGTGATAGATAATTTGCATAAGAAGTATTGTACGTCACATAGTGGATCGATGAAAGCATATATATAGTGCGGTGGCATGAATACCAGAAAAGGTCCTCTACAACGTGACAAATGGCAGCGAACCATCGGTTTTAATTCTATCGCCGCCGTTATTTCGATCATGGTAGGCATTTGTAAAATGTTTAACCATTTTAACGCCTTTCGTTAGTCCGCTTTTTTGTAATGTTTTTATGAGATAGTCACGCTCTTCATCAACATTCTCGTGGATAAAATGATCAATCTGTCCTGTGGCTATTTTTATACCGACTCGTGTGTCATATGATGCAGCACCAAGCCAGTCAGACGTATAGCCGCCAGGCAAGTACCATTTACTTGGTGTTTTCCAGAACCTGACGTGATGTCGTTCGTTGGGAGAACCGTTTACTTCTACTTGATAGGCAAAATCATACGGGCGGTTAAACAAAAACATATCGCCAACTGGTGCGTTTGGATAACTTTTTCCCAGTAACGCGCTGTAGGTTACTCGCAGAAATGATTTTAGGGTGAGTTTATCTGCTCGTTGCCAGCCAGCTTTTTGCATTGCCGTATGTACATCTTTTTCTTGTCCAATCAGTGCAATATTGACAGGATCACTTAAAAACCCGCTCGGACTGCGGATTCGACCAACGAAATAATTAGGCAAATAAAACTTGTTCAGCACCCTATGGATCCGTGGGACAACTATATATGCAGACAAAATCCACAGCAGTAAAACTGGAATAATCTGCTTAGAGCCATCCAGTGCTTGCTCAAGAAGCAATTTGTATAAAACATAAAACCCAAAAATTATTCCAGCAAATATCACCATACGCGTGATAAACTGTGCCGTCGTCGCAGAAAGCATATAGATTTTTTTGAGATGCATACTACCTTTCAGTATAACAACAGATTGAAAAATACTCGCTAAAAAGGTAAAATAACTTGAGTCTGCAATCAAAGTAGCTCTTTCAAATTTGGCATTCTTATGTCAAATTTGGGAGGAGAAGACTCGATTGGTGCGCTAATCGTTACGAGATCGACGATGGGAATTGGCCAAATGGTAAGGTACTTGTTTCTGGTACCAGCATTCTGGGTGAAAACTGCCGGTGACAGTTTGCAAGGAAACCTTTCAGATTGTAAACTTGTTTACAGTACGTAAGTTTCGGGGTCGCCAAAGGTGACTCGAATCCCAAATTAACAATTTCGAGTTTTTACTTTCTGGCTAAGCTGGGAATTGGCCAAGTGGTAAGGCAGCGGATTCTGGTTCCGCGATCGGGGGTTCGAATCCCTCATTCCCAGCCAGGAAGCAAGAACTTGAATCCCTTCATTCCAGCCGCTTCGTGATGCCTTATGTCTCACATGAGAATGGTCTTTGCTTTTAATGTTAGCTACACATGTCATAATTATTACAGCTGCAGCTGAGTTAGTTCTCATAATTCACGAAATCCTACTCTGTTAGAGGACGGACCTCTAGAATTCTCTGGGATCAAGCATGAAATTAGCCCGCTCCCTTCCGGCCATCCTGTTCGGTGCTATACTAGACTTAATAGAGCAATACTTAAAAGTTAGGAGGAATGTATGGCAATAAATGGACCAAAAGGACATGGAAGAATAGGCCGTATTAAACACCGCTCACAACTACTTAATCTTAAAACTAAGAGATACACAGAACGTGACACAATAACTGGAAGATTCATTAAAGTTAAGTCTGATAGATCACCGTTCAAAGACGTGCGGGTAGAAAAATAGCGGACCTATTTAGGGCTATCGTTCATAGAAACTATGCATAGGCTAAAAAGTTCAGACCGCTGTGCTCTGCTATAAGTAGACGTCAAACAGCTAGAACATTACCGACGACAAGACCAACCGCAGTCGCTAAACCACCAATTATCAGTATTTCTAGGGCGCTCTTGATCGGAGACACTTTCACGATTCGACCTTTAAAGTAACCAAGGATAAACAAGCCAATGAGAGCGGCTACTATGGCCACGTTGCGCGAATACTCCATAGGGAAGATCAAAATAGGTAGCAACGGAACCAGCCCAGCTAAAAAGTAGGAAACAAACATAATAACGCCACTTATTAGTGGCACTTTAAATGAATCAGATTTGTCTAATTGGTGCGCGGACTTAGAGCTAGAGTACTGCCCTGCTCCCATAGATATTGCTTCAACCAATATGGTCACTACGCCAGCCAGAACTACCACATCCCTACTACTAGTACCAGTGCTCACTCCGACTATTACTCCTGTCGTTGAAACGAGTGCGTCATTAAAGCCAAACATAGCACTTTGCAAGTATTCTTTTTGGACTATCTTCATAGTCTAATTGTAACAGTATTATGGAAATTCGAGTGGCGGATTCTCCGAGGCACCGATTGCTCAAACATTACGGTTATAGCCATTGGAAAATCTGAATTAGCATTATTGCCGTATTGAGGATAAGCCCAATAATTGGTACTGAGTTTGGGAGCCTAATTTGGTGACGCAACCGCAGAGCAGAAAGCTGAACAATACTAAAGATAATAAGAAGAGCGAAGCTGGTAATGTTTGCCAGTATAGCCAGTGGGAAAATTAATGCAACTAGTAACATCAAAGCTGCGACAAAGGCAGAAGCGTTAACAGGAGTTTGAAAACGACTATGAACCCGACCAAACCAATTAGGAATGAGCTTTTCTGACGACAACCCATACAAAACACGAGAGCTCATAATAATTTGAGCAAGCACACCGTTAATAATAGCGAAGACGCCGATTATTGTAATTATTGGCAGGGTGCTTCCTGTTGCCGTCTTGAATACGTCTGCTAACGGTGCGTTAGACTCACCCAAAGTAGCTGCAGGAATAACTGACAAGGCGACAATTGCAATAAGCACGTAGAGTACAGATGAAACTGCAAGTGCACTCAACATACCTTTCTTTAAGTTAACCTTTGGGTTTTTCACTTCTTCTGCGATATTAACCATATCCTCAAACCCAATAAATGCATAAAAAGCCAAGAATGTACCAAAAAATATCGAAAGGCCTCCGCCGTCAAAACTACTAGTCAACACACTAGTTGCATTTGTTAAGAAGTCAGCACTAAATAATGAAACTAGAATGACTAAAAGAAGTCCTAAAAATTCGACTATAGTCAGCAGAACGGCTATCCGCGCTGATTCAGCGATGCCCTTAATTGCAACCGCCAAGAACAGCAGTAAGCCGACGATGATATAAATATATCGAGATATATCAAACAACTCTGATGCGTAATTAGCAAAACCATTAAGAAGTACACCCGCTGATACGACACCAGAAAACGCCAGAGTTAATCCAACCATGAGGCTGAGCTTTTTAGATCCAAAAGCACGCTTGGCATAGATAGCTTCCCCTGCGCTTACAGGGTATTTTTTTGCCAGAGCAGTGTAGGTAACCGCCGTAAAGGCAGCTACGATGCCCGCGATCAAAAATGACCATATAGCGCCGTTGCCGGCCTCTTTTGCCACTTCTCCAACTAAAACGTATATTCCGGCGCCTAGAATATTACCAAGACCATATAGTGCGTAGGTCTTCCAGCCAAGCGTTCTTTTCAGTTTAGTTTTGTTTTCAATATGATTCATTTATGAAGCTTATTCGAATCCTTCAAGATCATTTTGCAAAAAGACAAGTCTCTAATTTTTTCATTGCATTTGCTCATAGTACTATGGATATAAAAATAGTTTCTAGCTAGGTCTATATTTTAAAGTATACTCTTATCTAAAAATTTTAATCCTTACTCTAATAGAAATGGTGCCTTGACAGTTCCAGATCCGTAAATACAATTGTTTATGTCACGTTTGGTGCTGCAGCAGCCTAAGTGTAAAGGAACGCTTTAGGCTGCGATGATCCGCCTCAGTAAAGTACTGTCATATAGATAGATTTATACTTTTAGTTATGGGCTGTTGCAAAAAGACGCTATAATGCAACAATATACAAAATTTAAGGAGATAGACATGGTTACAGGATATTGCGTTAAATGTAAGGAAAAAGGCGTTGATTTATCAGCACCAGCGATTCATCAAACTGCAAAAGGTGGTTTCATGGCTAAAGGTAAGCACGAGAAATGTGGAACAACTGTTTGTGCAATGATGTCTAAAGATAACGCTGAAAAAGCAGTCAAAGAAGGCGCAGAAAAAGCCTACTAATCATTCGTAGTACTGCTTGAGTCGTGGCTGCTATGCTTGTAAGCTCAGCCAGACAAAAGAGCCCGTCTGAAAAGACGGGCTCTTTTATTTAGTTTAGTGGAGGTATATCGAACACCGGAGCAAATAGCATTCAGCGTGATAAAGCTCAGTAAACTTTCCTATTGATTCTGCAAGGCTTCACGAATCGCAAAGAATGACGGCTTTGGTGAGTAGTCACTGCGGAACAACAATGGGTCTGCATCATCAAGTCCAATTCCGTTATACCAGCTCTGACGATCGATCAACCCAAGAAACCCAAAGTTAGGGCAAACATCAGGCCCAACTTGCAAGCAAGCGTTCAACATATCTACATAAATTTCTGCTTGTCTTGCGTCCTTTTCCTCACCAGTTCCCTCTGCGTCATGCATATTTACATCAAATTCTGTGATATATATTTTTAACCCTAAGTCAGCAAATCTTTTCATATTTGAAACAACTTTTTCAGTAGATGGTGGGTTTGAATTACTTATATGCATCTGCATGCCAAGAGCATCTATTGGAATACCTCGTGATTTTGCGTCTTTAATATAGTCATACATCAAGTTTGATGTATCGCCTTCTGTTTCGTTACCAAAATCGTTCAAAATCAATATCGCGTTTGGATCTGCCTCACGAGCCCACACGAAAGCATTATCAATATATTCTCTTCCAAGTTCCTTTCCCCACCAATCTTCATTACCGCCAGTTTTAAGTTCTCGGCTAAAAGCTTCGTTGACAACTGTATACTCGCGAACCTTGCCTTTATACCTCGTTCCAACTGTTTGAATGTGATTTTGAATAATATCGAGAAGTTCAGCACGGCTGAAATTACCCTGCGTCAGCCAATCAGGCAACCATTTGTCGTCTCCCCAAAGCATATGCTGCACTCTTACCGGCATATCGTTCTGGTCTGCAAAATCAAATACTAGGTCCATATCTGCAAAATCAAACGTATCTTTAGTTGGGCGAAGTGCATGGTCTTCAAAACGCCAGTTAGGTTCGCCGTCAATTATCGCGTATTCAAATTCCGAAGCGAGAATACTTGTATAAGCACGCTCCCGTAGGTATTTGAGTGACGCAAATGAGCCGATCTGAACTCCACGGCGCTCAGCAAGTTCTTTCAACGGCGGATCAGGAAGTTCTGGTTGGGCCAGTGACACATATGGATCTTGGTCTTTGTTGAAATAACTATTAACACCAACACCAGCAGCAACCACTAGTAGAAGCGCAATTACAGCAATAACTGCTTTTTTAGGAATATGCACATCCTCATTGTACTCCTGTAAGCTGTCATTAGTTGGTTTACTTTAGAAACAGTTTTTTATACCAGCCCAAGTAAGCTAAGTGTTTGGTTTACGATGGCTTCTGATTCAGTGGTTCTGTCTATATCATCAACATTCTCAGAAGAAATGATAAATTCTTGGATTGCATCGATTACTTCAAGTGTGTTCAGGTCATCATCTAATGCCGTGCGCACATCACCGAGTAGTTGGTTCGCAACCGTTAGTGACGTTCCAGCTTTATATTCTGTAACTTGGTTCAATAATTTTTCTGCATGTGTCAGCAACTCTGGCTGCCATTCTCCGCCGATTCTATGATGATAGTGCATAAGTGCTAAACGAATAACTGCACCGTCATACGTCTCTAGAAGATCTTTGGCGAACACCATGTTGCCGAGACTTTTGCTCATCTTCTCACCTGCAAGTAACATCGGGTACACGTGTAGCCACAATAAGGCAGGCTTTACGCCGTTTAGTGCAATTGATTGCGCGATTTCACACTCATGATGCGGGAATATGAGATCGCTTCCGCCACCGTGAATCGCAAAAGTATCTCCTAACAGCGCACTACTCATAACGCTACATTCTATATGCCAGCCAGGCCGACCGCTTCCAAGGGCTGTCTCCCACTGCGCACTGTCTGCCGCGTCGTGGATTTGTTTCCATAGTAAGAAATCAAGCTTGTTTCGCTTGCCTTCTTCGTCAGGATTGCCGCCCCTTTCTTTAAAAAGTGCCAACAGTAAATTTTCACTGAACCCTGCGAATGAACCAAAATCAGCTACTTTTTTGGTGTCAAAATATATATCGCCGTTTTCTAGTCTATAGGCATAATTAGTAGCAAGTAAGCGCTCAACGGCCTTGGACATCTGCTCTATGTACTGGCTTGCGCGAGGAGCAGCATACACTGGCATGAATCGTAACTTGCTAAGAGACTCATCAAAAGACTTTATCTCTGTGTCTGCGAGGCTCATATAATCAGTGCCAAGCTCTTCGGCCTTCACATACATCGGTTCATCAACATCAGTAATGTTTCTGACCATTTTCACTTTTTTGCCAGCGTCTTCTAGCCGTCTTGCGAGTAAATCGTATGTCATAAAGGTAAAAATATGACCTAAATGTGCAGAATCATACGGGGTAATGCCGCAGACATAGATAGACACTTCGTCAGTAAAGTTTGGAGAATCATATTTTTTAGATTCTGTATTATATAATTTCATACTATACATAGTATAGCCTATAGACGCAGCAATAATGGTAAAATACTAGCAATGACTAACCATACTATCCAGAAAAATAACCTAAATCCTACGATTGTGCTAGGAATAGCTGCGCATCCAGATGATCTTGACTACGGCGCGAGTGGCACCCTAGCGAAGTATGTCAAACAAGGCGCCGAAGTACACTATCTGATAGTAACCGATGGTAGCAAAGGCAGCGAAAAAGATATAAGCTCCGCTGAACTAATAAAAATACGTATAGACGAACAGCGTGATGCGGTTGCGATTGTCGGCGGGAAAAACGTTCGTTTTCTAAACTATGCAGATGGTGAGCTTGAAGTAACGATGAATCTAAAAAAAGATATCGTACGTGAAATTAGGCGTATCAAACCTGACGTTGTTATAACAATGGATCCAACAGTGCTCTATTATGCCCCTACTGGATTCATTAACCATCCTGATCACCGTGCAGTTGGCCAAGCGACGGTCGATGCTGTCTTCCCGCTCGCAAGAGATCACTTAAGTATACCGAGTTTGTTTAAAGAGGGTTTCGAGAGCCATAAAACGAAAACATTATTACTTATAAATATGGATCCGAACATTTGTAACTACTATGAAGACATCACTGATACATTCGCAGTGAAAATCCGGGCGATTACAGCGCATAGTAGTCAAGTTGAAGACGTGCAAGGCACGACAAAAAAGATGCAAATGCTCGCGGCTGAAAGAGGGAAAATAGCCGCTTGCGAACTCGCGGAATCATTTGTGAGGTTAAACATATCATGAGCGAAAATCTACACATAACCCAGTTTTACGGCGCGAGTTGGTGCGCAGACTGCCGTCGGAGCAAACGATTTCTTGAAGATAACAATATACCGTTTACATCAATTGATATTGATGAAGATCCAAGCGCAGCACAAGAAGTAGTAAGGATAAACAAAGGCTACAAAAGCATCCCAACTATTATTTTTTCGGACGGGAGCATCCTGTCTGAGCCATCCAACCAAGAGTTAGCTACAAAACTATCTATTGTTTAGTGTAGACAAACGCTGACTAGTACAGATATCTACTAATTATATTCGACAAGCACTTTGCTCTTAGTCTGTCGTTCTAGTGCTAAAGCAACGATACTAAGCACCATTGATTCGTAATCAATATTTTCGTTCAGCATGCATGCTTTCGGAAAGTTGCCATAAAACTCCAATAAGCTTGGGATGAGGTTGGCTTCAAGAAATTGCGGCTCTCCTTCTGAGTCAAGTCGTATATCGATTCGGCCATAGTCTCTAGCGTTTAAGGCGGTGAATATTTCTTTAGCAAACGTAGCTAATTTTTCTTTTAGGGCGAGGTCTAGAATCTCAGTAAATGTTTCAGTATCTTGGCTTTTGACGGATTCGCTCAATAGCCGAGAGCCAAACTCGTCCTCAGGCGCAATGAGCTCAAGTGGCATAGCAAAATAATTATCTGTTCCCTGCTTCCTCATAATTGCGACGCTGAATTCGCGACCATCGAGGTATTCTTCTATAAGTGAATCTGAACCATGCTTTTCAGCTATTGAAAGTACTTTTGCTTGCAACTGCGAAAAGTTACGAACAACTGAGAGGCTATTTATGCCAAGTCCGCCACCTCTATCTGTTGGCTTCACGAATAGTGGAAATTTTAGCGTATTTGCTACTTCTAAGAGTGGGTAATTCTGCTCAGAGACAAAATACGCTGCCGTGTTTAATCCAGCACTTAAGACTTGCTTTTTAGCTAATGATTTATCTTTCTCTAATTTATGCGCTGATTCGTTCGATCCCGTATAAACAATACCGCGGTCATCGAAGTATTTAGAAAGCCAGATCTTGCCGTCTCTTTTGTCTGATGATACATCTCGGATTGACTGCAGGCCCAAGAAAACGACGTCGGGTTGCATGGCTGTTAAGCCTTCTAAATCTTGTAGGTCATTGACAGTAGTGACTCCGACGTTGGAGTAATGTTTCGATAAAAGCATATATAGCGCGTCACATGATGGCTGGCTCATAGAGCTTTGCGACTTTATGGATGAACGTACAATTTCAATATGCTGGTTAATTTTTTTCAAATTAAATACACTGCCTTTCTTTATGTTGCAAGACAAAGCTTCGTTTTTTTCAGGTATAGATATTTGTAGTTTTTACGTTCAAAGATGTAATACGTCTCGAAGACACTTGATACTATAACTATACCACAAAATAAAATATTTTTAAAGTGCTACTGTTTTATCAGAAGCATTTACTTGCAGTTTTCTTCTACAACAAATCTCTCCATTGCCTCAACGAAGCCACCGTTCTCAGCATCCGCTACAACATCAGTTAGAACTAATTTAATTATCTTCATACTGTTTGTCTTTCGTTACTTATCTTTTTCAAGAATTACGGTTAAAGAACTCTACGACGTCTCGACTGCCTTCTGGTGTTCTGTGCCAAAAATTAAATAATCGCCAATCATGCCAGCTATGCGCATCATCTTTGTGCATTATTGTTTTCGTTTCTACCGAGTCGCCGTTTACATCTTTCCACACTCCTACAGTGTCGGTGAAAGAAATCCAAGTAAAATCAGGATCTGAGCCACCAACGCCACCATTAAACGGTACAGTTGTGTCTTTTTCTCCGTGACTGAGTAACATTGGAACAGGTGTTTTTGGTTCAAGCCTCGAGTCGACCGTGCCAATACTACCGGATCGCGGTGCAAATGCTTGGAATATGTCAGGATAGTCAGTGGCGAGTCGCTCTGTCATAAAAGCACCGTTAGAGAAGCCGGTCACATAAATTCGTGATGCATCAATGTTGTACGTCTTTGCAAGGTCCGTAACCAAAGCAACAATGAAACCAGCGTCGTCAATTTTGTTTACCCAGCCACTACCACAACAAAAGCCTGCGTTCCAGCCTGGTTTCTGCCCCGGAACGGTTGCTGGGCTTGCCTTCGGATAGATAACAAGATCATTTTCGTTTGCTGCGTTATGCAGGCCGGTATAGTAAACAAACCTCATCGGTGTGTCTCCAAAGCCGTGCAAACCAACTATGAGTTTCGACTCTTTGGTTATTTGCTTGGGCTCACTAACGAGATAGTGGCGAGTGGTGTAGTTGAATGAAAAAATACGTTCTTTGCTAAAAAGCACTTTTCTATCCCGCGAACTGAGCGAAAATAGCAATATGAAAAACAGTACAAGCAATATAGCAATAATAAATAAAAACATCTTAGCAAATAGTATACGTTTTCGTCCCTGTATGAACATAATTGTTTTCCTTGGATATACGATTTATTTTATTTCTGACAGTTTTTTGATGAGCTCAACAACATGGTGCACATCTGGTAGTTGATACTTTGCTTTTGTGTCACTGTTCCCTACATTTATACTGTAGCTTCGCTCGGGAGAAACCGCAAACATATCTTCATCGGTGTAATCATCACCAATAACCATGATAAAGTCCCATTTCTCTTTTGTAATAAGATCGCTCGCTATTGCACCCTTATGCATACGCTCTGGTTTGATTTCAATCAGTTTATTGCCTTGGAAGACACCGACTTCAACATCAGATAGTAGTGTTTTCAGCTCCATTTTAAGTTCTTCTTTGCGGACGTACGCAAGATCCGGCGATACCCGTCGATAATGCCATGCTATAGAGAAATCTTTCTCTTCAACAACTGCGCCTGGCGTTCTATCTGCGTAGGCTTGCACTATCTCAAGAATATCTTTTTTCCATTTTTTGGCCGCAAGAGATGATTTTACCCAAGATCCAGCGTTCAATACCCAACCACCATGTTCCGCAACTAGATTTAGACCTATGTCTTCAAAAAATGACGACAGGATGCCTTTTGGGCGTCCGCTGACGATGGTGACATTGTTCTTTGGGTCACGAGCAAGTTTACGTAGTATTCGCTGTAGCTTGATCGAAGGCCGCGCAAGTACTGCAGATGGAGTCTGAACAAACTCTTTTAACGTACCGTCATAGTCAAGCAAAATTAGTCGCCTGTCTGCTTGACGATAATCTTCTACTAGTTTTTTATGCGTGTCTTTAGTGATTTTCTTAACTGAAACTGCATGCTTGTCTCTGGTCTTAGCTAGTTGTGTCAAGAAATCTTCTGCCCATCTACCAATCGTATACTGAGAAATCCTACTTTGCATTGCTTGCATTCGTTCTTTTTGCTCGTTTAGTGGCATCGTCAACGCCTGCTCAATAGCAGCTGCTACCATCTCACTGTTGTTTGGATTAACCTGCAGTGCTTCAGGTAGTTCGCTCGCGACACCTGCCATCTCGCTTAGGATGAGCACCCCTGATTTGTTGTGCTTGGTGGCTACAAATTCCTTTGCGACAAGGTTCATACCATCTCGAAGCGGCGTCACGAGCATGACGTCAGCCATTGCGTAGAGAGCGCTGACTTCAGATAACGGCAACGACTTATGAAAATAAGTAATTGGTGACCAGTCTACCGTCGAAAACTGACCGTTGATTCGACTAACCTTCTGTTCTATTTCTTCTCGAAGTGTTTGATATGCTTCTACATTTTCTCTTGATGGAGCGGCGAGCAATACCAAAACAACATTTTCCATGTAGCTTGGGTTGTTCTTCAAAAACAGCTCGTATGCGTCAAGTCGAGCTGGAATGCCTTTAGAATAATCTGCGCGATCAACTGCAAGAATTACTTTTGTTTTCTGCTTATGTAGTGCAAATGAATTTACTCTTTTCTTAACGTCCCGATCTTTAGAGCTTTTTGCAAACTTTTTATAGTCTATGCCTATCGGAAAAGCGTCGGTTTGTACTCGTCGTCCTTCGGCCTTTACGGCCCCAAGTTCTGACTCGTAGCCAAGTATCCGTTGAGCGCTGCTCAAAAAGTGCCGTACATAGTCATAGGTATGAAACCCAACGAGATCAGCGCCAAGAAGTCCTTTCAGCAAAGCCTCTCTCTCAGGTAGTAATCTAAAAATCTCAAACGACGGGAATGTCGTATGTAAAAAGAATCCAATATGTACATCCTCACTGTAAGATCGTAGTTTTTCTGGAACCAACATCAGCTGATAATCGTGCACCCATACCTGCGAATCGTCGTTCATGTGTTTTTTGATTTCTTTCGCAAATAGCGTATTGACTTCCTTGTAGGAATTCCAAAAATCAATATTGTGATGTGCCATATCTGTAAAATAATGAAGCAGCGGCCAAAGTGTCGCATTACAGTAGCCGGAGTAGTACAGTTCTACTTGCGATTCGCTCAAGAACACAGGGACGCAGTCGCGCTTTTTAAGCTCTTTAATTATGTCGATTTTATCTTGCTTGGTTAATTCATCCGATGCTATACCCGGCCAACCAACCCAAACACTGTCTCTGGACTTACTCACAAATGAGACGCCAGTCGCTAGACCTCCATCGCTTTGTTTATACGTTATTTTTCCGTTACTTTTTACAACTCGTACGGGCAGACGTGTTGATGCGATAATCAGTTTTGCATTTTTTGCCATAATAGTCTGCTCCAGTGTCTTTAGATATGCTTGATCTCTATCTTTCTATCTTAACACAAAGCTCGTTTATGCACCTTGGAGGTCTGTTACAAGACAATTCCCGTGTTCTGATTTTGGGCAGCCCAAACAACCCATGTTTCGTAATACCCTGGTATTTCTTCCAATCCCCATTTCGCCGTTATCTTTTTGTCTTTAACGGTGACCTTTACGTCACTATCTGGAACATTATAGACACCATCCGCTTTATTTTCGTTAACAGCGACTGACATGCCACCTAGAGAGACGATAAAGAAACGATCATCTACTGAATACGTATGTCCTAGTGCAGTATATTGTTTTGAATTATTGTTAGAAATGGCATGATAGGCAAACAGTAACACCCCGCACGTTAGCATTATTATGATGAGTCGTTTTAGCAGATATAGCATATTATTTAATTGTAATACAAAAGCCTAATAAACAGTTATCTACTTGACTTATGTTTAAGTATTTGCTAAAATACTAACATGGTTACCAAACAAAGTAAGTTATTGTCTAAGCACGAAGAACGAATTATCCACGTCATGCAACTACTTGGTGATAAAACGAGATATAAAATCTTTAAGCTTTTAATGAGTGGTGAAGAAATGTGCGTCAGTGAAATAGCAGAGAGATTAGACATTTCAGTATCAGCGGTTTCTCAGCATTTCCGTAATTTTGAGATGATTGGCCTCGTAGATAAAGAACGAATGGGCCAAAAAATCTGCTATGCACTTCGTGCAGATGATGAAATGGTACAAAAACTGTCACTAATAACAAAACAATAAGGAGACTACCGATGAAACAACCTAAAATAACTATCTACAGCACAGCAACATGTGGCTTTTGTAAAATGCTTAAGAGCTACTTAAGCAGTAAAGACATAAGTTACGACGTCAAAATGGCTGATGAAGACCAGAACCTTGCGAAAGAACTCTACGAAAAAAGTGGACAGCTTGGTGTACCCTTCACCATAATCGAAAAAGAAGACGGTACCGAAGAAAAAATTCTTGGTTTCGATCGACCAAAAATTGATGCAATTCTCGGTTTGTAATTAAAACGTCAATTTTGATTATTTTTTACTTGCATAGTATGCACTAGTTTGATAAATTTGAATGCAAGTGTGAATAAAAATACGCCAAACATAGTCAAACAAAACGTGCATGGAAATCGCTCCGAGAGGAGCGATTTTTTTAGTAAAAAAGAATCTCAGCTTCGTTTGAGTGACGGAACCGAGTTTAAAGGAACTGCACCAAAATGGCAAAATGACGGTATAACTGGAGAAGTAGTATTCAATACTGGAATGACAGGCTATACCGAATCGCTGACCGATCCATCATATGCTGAACAGATTTTAGTTTTTACTTATCCGATGATTGGTAATTATGGCGTTGATGAATCAACTATGGAATCTTCTAAAATCCAAGTTAGTGGTGTCATAGTAAGCACGCTCGAACATAATTGGGCGCACACAAAGTCCTCACAGTCACTTCTTGAATGGCTAAAACAACAAAGCGTACCTATCTTATTTGATGTTGATACGCGGGCGCTAACAAAACATTTACGTACGAAAGGCACGATGATTGGTTCGATAGGAAAGTCGAGTACAAATCTAAAATCTATTAAATCAGCTACGAGTTTTGTCACGATTGACGCCCCAACTAAGTACCCATCTATGGGGCCGAAGAAAGTAATTCTTGTCGACTGTGGTGCAAAAGACAATATTGCGCGTAGCTTACGCAAACTACCAATTACGTTGAAGCAAGTTCCGCATGATTACGACTATACCAACGAAGCTTTTGATGCAGTTTTCGTTTCAAATGGACCAGGTAACCCAGAAGATTATGTTGATGCGATAGCTCATTTAAAAAAAGTTATTGCGATGGATAAGCCAATATTTGGCATATGTCTAGGCAATCAATTACTCGCTCTCGCGGCTGGTGCTAAAACATACAAGCTTAAGTTTGGCCACCGTGGGCACAATCAGCCATGCATAAATACTAAAAATGAGCGCTGCTATATAACAAGTCAGAATCATGGCTATGCGATTGACGATAAGTCATTACCAAAAGGCTGGGAAGTGACTTATCGGAATTTAAATGATAATTCAGTTGAAGGTATTGCTCACCGCTCAAAACCTTTTTCATCCGTACAGTTCCATCCTGAAGCCTGCCCTGGACCAACTGATACAGCTTTCTTATTTCAAGAATTTTACGAGGTAATAAAATGAGCTCAGTTAGCATTAAAAAAGTAGTAATACTAGGTTCTGGTGGACTGAAGATTGGCCAAGCTGGAGAGTTCGATTATTCAGGCTCTCAATGCATAAAAGCATTAAAAGAAGAAGGCATATATACAGTTCTTGTAAACCCAAATATCGCAACCGTGCAAACGGACAAGGATATGGCGGACAGAGTATATTTCCAACCGCTTAATGTAGCCACGGTTACAAAAATTCTCGAAAAAGAACGACCTGATGCAGTAACCCTAAGTTTTGGCGGGCAGACTGCGCTGAACTTAGGTCTCAAGCTCGATGAACTTGGTGTGTTTAAGCGTCTGAAAATCAAAGTGCTAGGAACACCAGTAGACGTTATCCGTAAAACCGAAGACCGTGATCTTTTTAAGATCGCATTGTCCGAAATTGATATTCACACAGCACGAAGTTTTGCTGCAGAGTCACTCAAAGAAGCGCTCAAAGCTGCAAAAACTTTAGGCTACCCTATCATGCTGAGATCTGGGTTTAGTCTAGGTGGCCTGGGATCAGGAAGAATTGACGACGAAAAACAACTCACAACTAGAGTGGGCGAAGTATTAAAAGCCGTTCCTCAAGTCTTGATCGAAGAATACTTAAGCGGTTGGAAGGAAGTTGAGTACGAAGTAGTTCGAGACGCAAAAGGCAATACAATCACTGTTTGCAATATGGAGAACTTTGATCCAATGGGCGTGCATACCGGCGAGAGTATCGTCGTTGCACCATCACAAACAATGACGAACGAGGAGTATCATCGACTTCGCGAAGTCGCGATCAAAACAATTAATCATCTCGGTATAATTGGTGAATGTAACATTCAATATGCGCTTAACCCAGAAAATGGCGATTATAGAGTTATTGAAGTAAATGCAAGGCTGTCTCGCTCAAGTGCCCTTGCTTCGAAAGCTACTGGATACCCTCTAGCATTTGTTGCAGCCAAGCTTATGCTTGGAAAGCCGCTCCACGAACTACGAAATATTGTGACCGGTAAGACGTCAGCATTCTATGAGCCTGCACTTGATTATATAGCCGTTAAAATGCCCCGTTGGGACTTGTCAAAATTAAAGTCTAGCGACCATACAATTGGCTCAGAAATGAAAAGTGTTGGTGAAGTTATGGCGCTTGGACGTAGCTTTCCTGAAGCGTTACAAAAAGCTGTACGAATGCTTAACCTTGGCGCAAAAGGCTTAACAGACCATCCTTACTCGTTCAAGGATCCCATGGAACAAGTATTCCCCGCTACAGATAAACGTCTCTATTCTATTTATGATGCGATGAGAGTTGGCGAGTCTGCTGAGCACATCCATGATGTATCAAAAATTGATATGTGGTTTCTTAACCAAATGGAAACAATTCTATCAACAGAAAAACGTCTAAAATCAGAGAAGTTTTCAATTGATTTATTGCGCGAAGCTAAAATGAATGGCTTTGCCGACGGAGTTATTGCTAACTTACAAAAAACGACCGAGCAAGTAGTACGAGCAAAAAGAATGAAAGCAAATATTGTACCGTCATTCAAGCAAATTGATACACTTGCTGGTGAGTTTGATGCTGAAACAAATTATTTATATGCAACCTATCACGGAGACAGAAATGACATACAGTCTCTTGGTAAAAAAGCAGCAATAATTTTGGGCTCTGGTCCATACGCAATTGGATCTTCTGTTGAGTTTGACTGGAGTGCAGTAAATACGGGTAAAACATTACAGAAAAATGGCTTGAAGACTATTATGATCAACTCTAACCCAGAGACGGTGTCAACTGATTTTGATCGATCGGATCGTCTCTATTTTGAGGAGCTTACCTTGGAGCGAGTGCAAGACATCGCTGATTTTGAAAAGCCAAAAGGTATAGTTGTGTCAGTTGGTGGACAAGTCGCAAATAATCTCGCGCTACCTCTAGGAAAACTCGGCTATCCAATTATAGGTACTAAGGCGGACGACATCGACCGTGCAGAGGATCGACAAAAATTCTCGTCTATGCTGACGAGCCTTGGGATTGATCAACCAGCATGGGAAGAGGTGACAAGCTTATCGAAAGCAAAAAAATTCGCGGTTAGTGTCGGGTACCCGATTCTGATCAGACCATCGTATGTTTTGAGTGGTGGCGCAATGAATGTCGTCACATCCGAAGAAGAACTTGAAGATTATTTAAGTGAAGCAACTAGGCTATCTCCAGATCATCCCGTCGTTATGTCACAGTTTATAACAAACGCAAAAGAGCTTGAGATTGACGGTGTCGCCCAAGACGGAAAAATGATTATTTACGCTATTTCTGAACATGTCGAAAACGCCGGGGTTCATTCTGGTGATGCAACAGTTGTCTATCCTGCACAGGAATTGTATCTTGCGACCGTCAGACGCGCGAAACAAATTACGAGACAAGTTATTGAGAATCTCCATATAACAGGTCCATTTAACATCCAATTCATTGCAAAAAATAATGAACTTAAAGTCATTGAATGTAATGTTCGAGCGTCTCGATCGTTCCCGTTCGTGTCTAAAGTTTCGGGCTATAATTTTATCGAGATTGCGACAGAAGCAATGCTAGGTAAAAAGAACACGAAATCGTATCAAACATTAGAACTAGATCATGTCGCAGTTAAAAATCCGCAATTTTCATATAACCGCCTAAAAGGTGCCGATCCAATTGCTGGAGTAGAGATGGCATCAACTGGTGAAGTTGCTTGTTTTGGGGCAGATCTTGCAGAAGCATTTTATAGCTCATGGCTCGCTACAGATCAAAATATTCAAGGTAAGAACGTGTTTATTACTTTATCGGATGACAAAAAACATCGCTTCCTTGAAACAATTGAACCACTCGTCAAAGATGGCTGGACTATTTATACAACAAGTGGTACCCACGATTTTCTAAAAACTCATGGAATCAACACAAAAAAGCTATACAAAATAAGTGAGAACAAAACTCCGAGTGTCCAGTCAGCTATTGAACAGAGGAAAATTGATCTTATTATAAATGTTCCAACAAGTGGGCTGAGAACAACGGATGGATTTGCTATTCGTCGATTAGCGGTTGACAATCACATACCGTTGCTCACAAACGCCGAAACTGGGAAACTGCTTTTGCAGTGTCTGGCAGATCCAGACTTGAAAGACCTTGAGCCAAAACACTGGCACGATTACGTCGCATAAGCACCCACGCTTAAGCAGTCACGGTGCTACTAGAAACTACAGTACACCCATTTTACTAAGATCTTCTCTGAGTTTTGCAGCGGTGGTAAACAGAATGCCAGTCATGCCAACATCGATTGCACCTTTAACATTCTTCTCGTTATCGTCAGTAAAAATAGACTCTTCTGGGCTAGCGTCAAGTAGTTTAAGTGCTCGTTTGAATATCTCGGCGTCTGGTTTCGCGACACCTTCATTTCCAGATATCACGATTTCATCAAACAGATCATGAAAACTATGTTTTTTTAGTAGTGGTTCTAGCTCATCGGCGTGTGCGTTTGATACTAAACCGATTTTATATTGCCTCTCTCTTAGTTCAAGGATAATATCTATAACTCCTGTGTTAATCGATGCAAGCTCGTTAAACTGATTAAGAATATCATCTGCTGTACCACTGCCATGAGCCGCAGCATACCGCTCTAGATAAGTTCTATGAGTTATTACTCCCCTATCTAAATCATCGGAAGCAGACGCGAACTCACCTTCTCGTAGATAGTTATTTTGTTTCAGCCAAGCTTTTTGATGATCAGTATGAATGACATCAAAAAAATCAAATATAACTGCTTTTATTTTACTAGCCATTGTTCTCCTCTATTATTCTGCAGATTTCTAATTGCTGTTTTACACGCGCAATATTGTGCTCATTTCTGCTATTATACGGTGTATTCTCCCATACAAAATAGTAATCTTCGACGACATCATTCAAGAAGCGCGCAGCAAGTTCAATCGCCATATGTTGTGTCGCAAGAAGCACATAGGCGTAGAACTCATCATTACTATATTGTAAATCAGACTGCGCAATGTATTCGTCACAGAAGGATTTAATTTCAGCAAAATCTGTTCGGGTTTTTTGTTGAACTTGTTTCTCGATTATTGAACGGATAAAATCACTTAGGTCTATCCATACTGGACCGTTCATAATCGTATCAAAATCAATAAAAGTAAAAGGCTGACTACCCTTAAAGAGTATATTATCGACTCTAGGATCTGCATGAATAAGCTGAGCGTCAATTTCGGGTAGCTTCGGTAACTCGGCTCGATAGTGTTTTACTGCCTGAGAGAGTAATCTATTCTCGCTATTTAGTTGAGATTCGAGCTGGTCGAGCTTCTCAAAATAAAAGTCAGTGTCGTGGTAGTGGTCAAGTGTAAAAGTCGCCTTGTAGTCGAGAAGTGCAAGTGTTTTGTGAAAGCGAGCAAGAATCGATCCAACAGATCCGGTATCTACCATCGCTGGTGTACCACTAGACTCAACGAACGTGATTGCTCGCCATATAAAGCCATCCTTATCCTGTATATGCGTGTTGTTATCTTTGGTATAGATAAGCTGCGGAACAATCCAGCCTTCTTTAGTTAAATGCTCGGTAACCACAACAAAATCAGCAACTAGCTTTTCATTAAAAATCTTTGATAACCGCTGAAAAACAACCTTATCCCCTTTTATATTCGTTAACAGAAATGTGTGGTTAACATCCCCGCCAAGCTGCCTACTCTGGCTGTAGTCACCGCTATATTTTTCAGAATATAGTTGCAGCGCGCGCGCTTCGTTTATTTCATTTTCTTTGGTTTTAATCATCTTTAAAATAGTAACATTAAAATACTTTATTTATGCCGCCGCAGGAACATCATAACGTAGCGTCTTTGTGTCAACTAACATCTCAGCACCAGTTACAAAGTACAACCCAACAGCTTTAGTACGAAATGCTTCTGTTTGAAGAAGTATCTGGTCTAACCCATCGTCGTGAGCCCACTGCACCATATGCTGCATCATGGCCTTTCCAAGCCCGTTTCCTCTTTGTGAACCATCTAGTATTACGTCTTCAAGTTGCCATGTTTCAGTATCGGTCATTGTTAATGACAATGTTCCAACAACTACCCCTTCTTCATTCTTCACTAGCATAATAGTATAGTTGTCACTATCAATCATATGAGAGTAGTTTGCGCGCCGTTCATCAGTTAATTCTGGGGTAAAAGTACTATCTAGTTGAGGCATTAGTCCAGCAATTTGGGTGGCAGACGCTTCATCATACTCAGAAAAACGTTCTATGCTGTAACCGTCAGGGAGTGGACGTATATTTTCTGAGGCAATTTTCTGAAATGATGATTCTACATCATAACGAAATGTCATTTCACCCTCAAAAATTTCTAGTTCTTGGTCCCACTCCGGGACAACTTTCTCGCCACTCATATCGATAGCTCCATTGGCAATGTGCCATTCAATCAATTCAGAGCTATCTGTTTGAAAATATATTCGATTATCATTTCTGCCACTTGCTTCATCAAGTGCAGCACTTACAAGAACTCTTCGCGTGTCATCATCTTTGGCAATTACTTCCGCGAACTGACCTCTTTGACCAAATCCCGCACCTCTCGTAGTTGAATACTTGACCGAGCCTACTATGCTATCCGATTCTGCTCTAGCGATGAGCAGTGAATGATCAGGACTTTGCACAAAAAACTTTAGGTCTAGGTTGCCTTGCTCAAATGGCTCCGCTTCGGCTTGAACTGATCCCAGCGCTAAGCTAGCTACTCCTCGAAGAGTATTTTCTTGAGGTGCTACAACAACTTCTACATTCGTTACTCCTTCAGCCACTATAATCTCCTTGATAATTCTATCTAATGTTCTCTATTATAGACTATAACCAAGTTTAGTCTTTAGATTTCTCTGGTAATAGCTTAGACCCAAGTATAGATAGAGTTAATACAGTAAATATAAACATCAATATCCAAACCGTAGAAAGTTCAAATCCAAACCATTTTATGCCAAATATACTGCGAGGTTCCACTAGGAGTAACACACCTATTGCGCCCAGTATTATTCCCAAGCCCTTACTAAGCAACCAGAAGGAATTTTTTAACCCGTCAAATACAAAATACAATGCACGTAAGCCGAGTATCGCTGCAATGTTACTCGTCAATGCCAGGTAAGGATCCCTGACTACAGCAAGCACAGTTGGGACGCTATCAACAGCAAACAACACATCTGTAATTTCGATTGTCACAATCGCAAAAAATAAATATGTCGCAGTTATCTTTCCATTTCTGCGAGTAAACAATTTTTTACCCTCAATATCAGAAGTAAAAGGAAGATATTTTTTGATAATGGCAATGGTTCGTGATTTCTCCGGATCAAAGCTATTTTCATCGGAGTTTCTGAATACACCATAGGCCGTGTAGATGAGCAGAGCCCCTAATAGAAGTAGCATAAACTGGAACTTGTCTAAGATTACTACGCCGCCAATCATAAATATTGTTCGGAAAAATATAGCGCCTATAATTCCCCAAAACAGAACGGTATATTGGAGGTTTCTGGGTATTTTCATATAAGCCATCAGTGCGCTCCACACAAATATATTATCTATACTAAGTGACTTTTCGATGATAAAACCGGTGAAATACTCTGAACTAGCGTGTGCACCGAGCACGGCCCACACAAAAAACCCAAACCCTATACCAAGCCCGATCCAAACCGCGCTTCTTGTAATAGCAAGTTTCGTTGATATGGGACCTTGATTTTTTCTGCTCAAATATAAATCACCCAGTAGCAAACTGAAAAACCACAGAAAAGTGCCAAACCATAATACGGAAGAAGAGGTGTTCATATATGGACAAATTCTAGCATGAAAACTTCTGTTGTTCGTAAAGCTTTTTCTTATATCATAGTTAATTGTTACAATAAAGCTTAAGCTTACTCAAAATGAAACATATTATAGGAAAAGAACATCATCCTCATTTAAAAAAGCGAGCGCTGCTTGAAGTGTTTGGTCTGTTAGCGTTAGTTATTTTTAGCATCACACAGTGGGAAATAATTGATCAAGCACTATTCGCCATCGCTAGCAGCAATGTTTATTATCTTTTGGGAGCCATGGCTCTGTATTGGGCACTCGTACCCCTTACTGCAGTAAGCTATAGGTTACTTTCTGATAAAAAAATATCCATTTCAACGGCCGCACTTGCTCAATTAGCAGGTAGTGGCCCAGGACGAATCATCCCAGGAGGACTAGGTCACATAGGGGTATCAGTAATGCACCTCCGTAAGATAGGGATTTCAACGCAGAAAGCAATTATTATTACTGTCGCGAATAACATTATCGGTCTAAGCCTGAACATTCTACTGCTTGTGATGCTTTTTATAGCAAATCCGTCAATTCATGATCTGCTGTTAGAAAAACTAAGTACCGGCTCACTTATTTTCGTGGCTTTATTGATTATTGGGCTTATCACCCTTTCTCAGTGGCTGATGCACGTCAGAAGTACGAGACAAACTATTCTAAAGGTCAACAAACAATGGAAGAAGCTTTTTTCATACCTATCAAAAAATCCGCAAAACCTACTTGGTCTCTACTGTATTGCTTTCATAATAATTGCCGGCAATGTGAGTATTCTGCTACTTTCTGCCCGTTCTCTAGACCTTCATCTCAGCTTTGTAAACGGACTCGTTGCGCTCAGTGCCGGCGTATTTGTTGGAGGTATACTACCGACCCCTGGTGGTTTGGGAGGGGTTGAAGCAGGAACAGCAAGTATGCTTGTCTTACTCGGCTTTAGTGGCGCAGAATCTGCTAGTGTTGCTTTACTTTTTAGGACAATAACCTACTTGCAGCCACTATTACCTGGTACGCTAGCCTATCTCTATCTTCGTGAAAAAAAGCTTTTATAGCATACGCTGACGTTTCTTTGGCCAAACTACTTTCCCTACTATATGTCTATCTTGCACCCAACCATAGGTACGACTATCTGTAGAGGTTTCTGCATTATCTCCCAACAAGTAGACTTTACCGTCTTTTATATCTGTAATGCGCTTTAGAACTTCTCGCCTATCAACAAAAGCGACAACAACGTCGTTTATCCTAAACTGCCTCGCATGGCCGATAAGCACGACTTGCCCCCGACGATAAGCTGGTTTCATACTATTACCAACGACTCGCCTGAGATACCACATTATTTTTTACTATCAGCAAAAATATGCGATACCGTATGCACTAACTCAATGAGTTTATCGGCTTCTGTAATTTCCATTGTTTGTTTCACTTTTCCACACTGTTTTGTCGCCTGCCAGAAAGTGTCGTGCAAATCAGGAAACTTTTCTAGATGCTCAGGTTTAAAGTAGTCACTCCACAACAGATAGAGTTGATCTTTGCATTTTTGTGCATGTTCTTCTTTTGTCATAACACATCGAATTGCAGTGTTCATCGATTCAGGATCCTCATCATCAACTTCACCTATTTCTGCGTATTTTTCCATCATACGTTTTACGGTTGCAGCCGCGTGAGTCATGCTATCTGTCTCATATATACCGCAAGGCACATCACAGTGTGCGTATACTGGTTTAATAAATCTTTTAAACATATTTCCTCCCTAGTTCTGCTTATAGTATACGTTATTACTGTGTTGCTTGTGCAAATAAGTTGAGCTCTTCGTGCCCCATTGGGTCACTTAATGCAACGACGTGTGGCGGCACTCTTACTTCTCTACGCAGCGCGAGTGGCTCTAAAGATACTGCAAACGTTTGATCGCTGTCAACCAATGCGCTTGCACCGAGTACCACCCCTGCTGCGAAGCGGTGTGCATCAGTAAGATGAATTGGCCAATTGTGGTTACCGGTTCCTTCCCATAGTGGACTGTCCCTTTTTGAGCGATGATCTATAGCTCCAGTCTTGTGCGCAACTGATGCAAATGATAAGGCTTGGAGTGCAGCAAGCTCTACAGCTCTGCGAGCAGTAGTCCCCAATAATTTTATGGAGGGTAAGGTAGTGTTGTTAGAAACACGAAGCTCTAGCGGCCATCTGTTCGTAGCTGTGCATGTCAAAACTCCCAGAGATACATCATGAGCAACTCCATCGACTAGAAGGCTTTTTCCTCCGAATGGGCTTGTAACTAATCTACTTTCCGATGCGACAGAAGCTATAGTTTTCAAGAGTTGGGGTGTATCTTTGCGAGCAGCAGACGCCACACGGTCGTATTCCCAGCGTACAATTTGCAAGTGAGGCATACTCGCATATTTTTTTCTACGTGAAGATAGGTCGACAACTTCACCCACGCTTATGCTCGCTTTGCCACTTGGTAATTTCAGCATGATGCCCACTCAATAGAACAGGAGGCACTTTATTACCCCTGAACTCTTCTGGTCGCGTATATTGTGGAAATTCTATTGATACATCATCGTCTTGAAAGCTTTCTATCTCTGCTGATTTCTCCCCACCTAGAACGCCTGGAAGCAGCCGGACAACACTATCAACAACAATCATTGCTGGTAGCTCTCCACCGGTCAGAACATAGTTTCCAATACAGAACTGCTCGTCAATCCACTCAGTTACTCGTTCGTCGTGCCCCTCATAACGTGGGCAGATGATGATGAGACCCTTCTCGCCAGCCGCTAATCGCTTTGCGTCAGATTGTTTGTATATTCTACCTCTTGGCGTTGGCAGCATGACTACAGCGTCAGGATCCTGCTTCTTCGCGTACTCTATCGCAGCCACCATTGGCTCAACCATCATCAACATACCATCACCACCGCCATATGGTGTATCGTCAACTTGCCTTCTGGGCCCTAGGCCAAACTTTCGAAGATCAATCAGCTCGTACTCAACGCCACAGCGCTCTTTGGCTTTCCAAAGCATACTAGAACCAAAAACCCCCTCGAACATATCAGGAAACAATGTAATTATTTGAATTTTCATTACAAATATTATATCACACACTAAAAAAGCGTCAGCTTAGAGCTAGACGCTTTTTTAGTCACATAAGACTCCGAACAATACTTGTTCGCTCGCATGAGCCTATTTTTGTTTTTTCCTGTCGCCTTTACGGTCTAGGATTACTCGCAGTCGTTTTAGGTTTTATTTTGGTATTCGACTAATAAAATACTACCAGACAAGTGCTGATCACGCAAGCGCTTATACGTCTAAGTCGTCTAAGTCCATTAGTTCACGTCGGGTTCGCTCGATAGCAGATTCTTCTTCACCACTATCGTTTGCAGCATCTTGGGCTGCAGAATTGTTATCTGAAGAAGAGCTCATTGCATCATCGTTAGAACTTGAGCTATTGTCGTCATTTGTTGAAGCACCCCAACCACTGTTATCTTGTGCTGATGGTCCGTCATTGCTACCTTGGTTTTCAGCGTTTTTACTAGCTTCTCGCTCTTCTCGGGGTATGCCGTTATCGACAATTTTTAAGTTATAACGCGCTTCGTTTTTAGTACCAAGTGCGCGAAGCAGCGTACGTAAGCTTTGTGCAGTAGCACCACGCTTACCAATAACTCGACCAAGATCTTCTGGATCAACGGTTAATGTTAGTAATACACCTTTTTCATCTATAATTCTCTCAACAATAACTGCATCAGGTTTTCCAACTAGTGATCGTACAACATATTCAATAAATTGTTGGTCAATGGTTGATTCGTTCATGATAGAACTCCTTAAATAATGTTTCTATATTTTTAATAATCAGAGTGAAGAAGGGTTCAGGCTTCTGTTTTTTCTTCTGTAGTTTCTGGTTCTGGAGAAGTGGTATCATCTGTAACTACTTCAACTTCTTCAGCCTTTGGTTCTTCTGCTGCGACTTCCGCCGTTTCAGGCTCAGCTGGAGTTTCTTCTACAGGTTCTGCTGGGCGGTTACGGCGAAGTTTTTCAGTTGTCTTGATAGAATGCTTTTTGTCTGTTGAAGGTAGGGTTACCCACTCAGGAAGCTTAATCTTTTCTGCCTGTAGCACTCTCACAACCCTTGGGCTCGGCTGAGCGCCATTTCCTAGGTAATATTCAATCTTTTCTTTGTCGATGGTGACAACTTTGGTGTGTGGGTTGACGTGACCGACACGAGCAACAACACGTCCACTAGTTGGGGTAAGTCTGGCGTCTTGGACAACAACACGAAACTCGGGATGGCCTTTACGACCGACTCGTTGCATACGGATAGCTAGCATGTATCTGTAATTCCTTCTCTCTTTTAAATTAATTTACTTTCAAGACATTGTACTAACAGAGGCGGGAAAAGTCAAGTGGCGTCTTTGTGTTTTGTCAGTGCTTTCTCTGCTGCCGACACCTGTGCTGACTGTTTACTTGGTCCGTCACCTTCTGCTCGTAACCCGCCATCAACAAAAACACCAACCTTAAAAATCTTGTCATGATCAGGACCGTCTTCACTAAGCACTTTGTATTGAGGAGTGTGTCCTTCATCGCTCTGCACTACTTCTTGGTAGCGTGACTTTGGATCTTGCCAAGAGCCAGTTTTCAATATTTCATCAAAAGTCACGAGTAACGTACGTTCGATGAACTCTTTAGCCGCGTCGTATCCTTGATCTAAATACAGCGCTCCAACAACAGCTTCGTATGCATTTGCGAGGATTTGTAGTCTTGCACGATCTGAACTTGCACGTTTTTCTCCTCGAGACAATCGTAGCAAAACTTCAAAACCGTGTTTACCAGCTGCTTCACCAATACTCTCAGTGCGTACAAGTGCGCTTCGCCAGTTTGTTAATACACCTTCTGGATCATCATATTTATCAAACAAATATCTTGTCGTGATAAGTTCGAGCACTGCATCACCAAGAAACTCAAGTCGCTCATTGTGCTCTTTAGCTGTTTTCTTGTGCTCATTGACGTATGAACGGTGAGTAAAAGCAGTGATCAGTAATTGTAGATCATTAAATGTTACGTGAAGTACATCAGCTGAAAAGTCAGCATAAGGTTGTGTCGGTACCATAAATTTATAATAGTAATTAGTACATAGTAAGTAGCATTTCCTTTTTTTAGGAATACTATTTTCTATCTAGTAAATACGTCTTTCCTTCTCTCATTAATGTATGTATTTTAGCACGAAATTATCCTTGGCGAATTTTTTTCAGTCCGAGTAATATAATTTTCCCAATATCTTCGTATTCAATTTTTTCTAATGCGTCGTTAGCTGAAAGCCATTTTATACCTTTCATCCATTCTTCAGGAGTAATATCATCAGTATCGCCCTTTGCAGCAACTAAAAATATCTCAGTAGTCATCAGCACAAGACTTTGTTGTCTCCGATATTGGAAATTTATTTTACCAAGCCAGCTCATCATCGTCATTTCCTGCAAACCCGTTTCTTCACGAATCTCACGTTCTGCTGTCTGTTTTGATGTCTCACCTTCTTCGATGTGACCTTTTGGTATCGTCCAGCGATCTTTAGCATCTTGAATCAGCAGTATTTCTATGCCGCCTTTTGCATTACGGCGCCAAACGATACCGCCCGCAGTCGGTTCTTTCACAACTTCAGATATCGCCGGCCGCTTACGGTTGACTATCTTTTTAAATGCTTTTAGTGGTTTTGGTCGTTTCATCACCATAGCTATTTCTCATCTTTCTTCGGAGACGCTGCGTGTGTCGGCTTTTTAGATTTAACACCAGTAGTCTTCGTTTCGGTAACTTTACCAAGCTGTTTCGCCGCTGTACCGAGCACGCCGTTTACAAATTTGCTCGAATTGTCAGCTCCAAATGCTTTAGCAAGCTCAACCGCTTCATTAATGATTACCTTAATCGGCACAAGTTCAGAGTGTTGCATTTCCCACACCCCGATACGTAAAATAATTTTATCGACGCGTGCAATTTGGCTCAGTGGCCACTCTGGTGCTAAGGGTTGGATAAATTCATCCAACAGTACAACTTCCTTCATCACGCCTTCTACGAGATCAATAACAAACTGTTTGTCTTCCATGACTTCACTATAGCGAGACATGTTTCGATCAAGCACAGCCTCCCTGTCCAAATCTGATTCGGACACTTCAATTCGAAAGTCAAGCTCATACAAAGTCTGCAGAGCGACGATTCGACCGAGATGACGGTTTGAAGCCATATGGAGAGTTCCCCTTAGGTTTTAGGTTTCTTTTATGAAGTTGTTAAGTGGCAATAACTATTTACTACGTGCGAGTTTTTTGCCGGATTGCTTTGTTGTAGTGCGTGCTTTAACGGGTGATTTTGCGTTAACCGCACGTGCTAATTTCAACACGATATGGCTTCGGCGTAGACCGGTTTTACGAGCACTGGTTCTTTTCTTTGGTTTTCCCATGAGCTTTTAGTCGCTCCTTCCTCTTGGCTTAGTTCAAATTATTTACTGCCAATTATACCTCTTGAACAGTAAAACCTCAAGCAAGTAGTTATTTTCTTACTTGCTTAGACAACAATACTGACTAGTCGGCCAGTAACATAAATAAGTTTTTTAGGCGTCTTGCCGGCTAGGTGATTTTGAACATTTACATGTGCTAATGATTCAGTTTTTATTTGCTCTTCATCCATATCTGAAGCTACTTCTATTTCTGCACGCACTTTACCGTTAACTTGCACTGCTAGTTTCATTGTATCCTGCAGGAGGTGAGATTCATCAAGTTCTGGCCAGTGACTAGTATGAACTGAGTCGTCGTGCCCGAAATCACGCCAAAGTTCCTCTGCAGCGTGTGGCGCAAACGGAGCCATTAACTGAACGATCGACTCTAGCGCAAATTGCCATGAAGCAGAACTATAGGAATCTAAATCTCTAATCTTATACAACCCGTTCACACACTCCATCATTGCCGAAACAGCAGTATTGTATTTAATCGCCTCTATGTCGCTGGTTACTTTTTGGATTGTTTTGTGTGTCAGTTGCAACAGTTCTTGGTTCTCACTTCCAACATGTTCAGTTAATTCAGAAAACTCTTGAACCAATGTCCAAACTCGGTTGATGAATCTATAACTACTAGGTAAACCGTCACTATTCCAAGGTGACTCAACATCAGGTGGTGCAATAAATGATAGATATGTTCTCAGTGCATCTGCACCGTAGCCGCTGTTTATTACCTCCAGTGGATCAATACCATTGCCTTTAGACTTAGAGAAGAATGTTCCGTCTTCTGCGAGTATTTTGGCGTGAAAATACATCCGCTCGAACGGCTCAGGAGTCGGCACTAAGCCTTGCTTGTAGAAAAATCGAGTAAAAAACCGAGCATATAACAGATGCGCTGTCGCGTGGTCACCACCATTATAGAATTTCACTGGCATCCACTGTTTGGCACGCTCTGGATCCCACGCTTGCAAATCATCATGAGGTGACAAGTAGCGCATCTGATACCAACTTGAGCAGACGTAGCCATCCATTGTGTCTGTCTCGCGCTGTGCGGGATTACCACACTCAGGGCAACTCACATTTAGCCATTCTTTCGCTTTCGCAAGCGGGCTACGCCCATCACCGCTCGGATGATAGTCATCGAGCTCTGGAAGTTCAACTGGTAAATCTTTCTCAGGGACCGGCACAGCACCACACTCTTGACAGTGAATTATTGGAATTGGCGCTCCCCAATATCGTTGCCTGCTGATTAGCCAGTCTCGCACTTTGTAGTTAACCTTTACCTCTGCACTACCTTTTGATTGAAGCCACTCAATAATCTTTGGTCTTGCCTCTTGAGTCTTCATCCCCGAAAAATCGCCTGAATCAATCAACACACCTTCGCCAGTATATGGAAACTCTTTGTTTCGAACCTTTTCTGCCTCAGCTTCGTCTTCTGGTAGAACCGTTGGCTCCGCTGGTATCTTATACTTTTGGGCAAACTCGAAGTCGCGTTCATCATGAATATCACCAAATACTGCACCTGTTCCATAACCAGCTAGAACAAAATCTGCAATCCATACTGGAATTTCGTTTCCATTAGCGGGATTCACTGCATATGCGCCGGTAAACGCTCCTGTTTTATGTTTTGTTTGCATTCGCTCAATGTCTGATTTAACTGTTGTTTCTTCTACATATTCGACGACTTCCGAATTCTGGTCTGCAGTTGTAATTTTCTCGACTAGGTGATGTTCAGGAGCCAATACCATGAAAGCTGCGCTGTATATTGTGTCTGCGCGCGTGGTGAATACAGTGATAGATTCATCAGAATCCTTGACCTTGAACTCGATCTCTGCGCCCTCAGAACGACCAATCCAGTTTTTCTGGGCTGTTTTTACCCACGGTGTCCAGTCGAGATCATCAGTTGCTTCTAAAATTTCGTCAGCGTAATCAGTAATCTTAAAAAACCATTGCCGTAGAGACTTTTTCGTCACCATTTGATCATCGGCTCCATCGTGGCGCCAGCATTTACCGGCAATTACTTGCTCATCAGACAGCACGCTTTTATCTATATCACACCACCACTGCAGGGACTCTTTCTGATAGGCTAGATTCTCTTTATGTAGTTGCAAGAAACACCACTGTGTCCACCTATAATATTCTGGCTTAGAGGTATCAATCACTTTAGTCCAGTCGAGCGACCAACCCATTTGTCGATATTGCTCCCGATAGCTTGCAAGTGCTTCATCAGTTGTTGTGCGCGGTGACTGACCTGTTTTAATAGCATAATTTTCAGCAGGTAGTCCAAAACTATCAAAGCCTACTGGTGAATAGGCCTCAAATCCTTGCTGACGCTTTAGCCGCAACAAAATATCTGGAATAGTAAAGTTTTTAGCATGTCCGAGATGGATTCCGGCACCGGATGGATAATTAAACATCGCGAAGCCGTAATATTTCGGCTTATCAGAATCTAAATCAGCAACATAGGTGCCGTTTTCATCCCAATATTTTTGCCACTTGGGCTCTAACTCTTTTGGATTATATCTTTTCATGTCCGGACTAAAGTATACAAGCTACCGGTAATTGAGGCAATCTAGTCTTCAAGCAAGTCAGCTAAAAGCGGATTATTATTTCGTATATTTACTTTCGCAGCTCGCTCTAGTTGAAGTATGTCCTTAGGGCTGACGTTAAATTCTTTAGCAAGTTGCTTCACAGTTTTATAGTCTAGTCCGAACAACCCATACCTTGAGGCAATAATATATTGCAGTTGACCATCCAACTCTCGCACTGCTGCTTCAACTTCAATTCTAATACTATTTTTTTCGAATTGCTCTTCAGTGCTTAGAATTGTTCTGTCAGCAATAAAATCTCCAAGCTCAGCATCGTCATCTGTTCCTGAGGTTTTCGATAATGATAACGTATCAAGCTTTATTACTTTTAACGACTTAACTCTTTCAACCTCAAACTTAGTTGCTTCAGCAATTTCAGCATCAGTTGGCTCTCTACCATGCAATGTATAGAACTCCGTTATATGCCCATCCACAGCTCTAATATCATCAAAAATATCTACCGGCAATCGTATTGTTCTTGATTGATCTGCTATGCCCCGAGTTATTTTTTGTCTTATCCACAATGTTGCATATGTAGAAAATTTAAACCCTTTTTCATGGTCAAACTTCTCTACTGCGCGAGTTAGCCCTTGGTTGCCTTCTTGAATTAAATCAAGAATCGGTAACCCACGTCCCTGATATCGTTTTGCGATCGAAACTACTAGCCGTAAATTAGCATGATAAAATTTATCCTTTGCTTCATGACCAATACGAATAGTTTCATTTAAAGCAGCCTTCAGTTCATCTGTATGGATTTTAGTGGCTTCAAGTACTTCAGTAGCTGCTTTAGCATTTTTAATTTTAATTGCTAATTGCACTTCATCTTGTTTCGTAAGAAGATCATATGTTCCAATATCTCTTAAGTAGAGCTTCAACACTGGTGATTCGCTAGCTGATGGATCGCCGTCTTCAGATGATTTCAGATGTCTTTTTCTTTCAGGTCGTGGACTATCTTCAGTATCTTTTGGCGGTACTTCAGAAAAAGTAGGAGCATCTTCTATCGTAACTGGTTCGGCAATAATACCGTTTTCGCCATGCTTTAAGAGGTACTGCCCTAGGACAGTTGGTGGACGTATTCTTACAAATTCTAAAGAGGAATCTATGTTTTTAGCCTGTTCACCACAAAATGACCTTAGTGCGCATCCAGCACACATGGCTGCTGCCTTTTGAACTTCAGGATCCGAGGGAATAACATGCTCTGGATCGAGCCCACTGACAGCATCAAATACGGCACGATTCTTTGCCTCAAGACATTGTGCTAATTCAGGATTAAAAAACTGTTCTTCTGTCGCACTACTCATAGTTGGTATATTACTATACAGTCATTTTCAAAAACATCCACAAGCACTATGAGCTAGAACTGTTTTAAGAAGTTTGTAGAAAATGTCGTGTTTAGCTTTTGCTTTTCGGCCCAGCGTTTTTCTGCTAGTTCTACCAGATTCGTTACCAAATCGACGCTCGACATGCCGCTTGCTCGCCAGTTATGTGCGTAGAGGCTGCCCGGAAGCGGATTTATTTCATTGAAGTATACTTTGTTGGCTTTGCTATCAATCAGCAGATCAACTCGTGCGATGCCTGAGCAACCAATGGCCCGATACACTTGTTGAGCAAGTAACTCAGAGGTTTCGTACAGACTGCTCGAGATGTCAGCTGGCAACTTACTATAGCCTTGAGAACCTGAAGTTTTGCCGCCCATTTTTTTGCCACCTTTTCCTTGGCCTAGATATTTTGTATCAAAATCAAAAGTTCCGCTCTCTGAAACAATCGGTTGCTCAACCAACGCAACAGTCAGCTCATCATTACCCATTACCGGCACGGTCACTTCGATGAGGTTTGGCACAGCTTCTTCAACGAGTACCTTGTCATCGTAATGAAGCGCAACCTCAATCGCATTTGTAAGTTCTTTCTCGCTCTCTACTCTCGAAATACCAATACTTGAACCTAGTCGAGCTGGCTTAACGAATAACGGCATCTTTAAGCGATCTTTTATTGCTTCGTGCCAACCGCTCATGTTTGCTTCATATTGTTTTCGCGTAAAAAACTGCATAACAGGAGCTTCTATACCGTGAGCTTCAACAATCAGTTTGCTCAGCACCTTATCCATTGAAATTGCACTAGACGGTACATCACAACCAACGTATGGGACATTAGCCATTTCGAGCAATCCCATAAGCTCACCATCTTCACCGTGCGTTCCATGTGTCGCAGGAAACACAATATCGATTTTTTTGTATGCTTTTCGGCCGGCAAACTGACTTGATTTCACCAGCGTCAGGCCGTTATCAAATTGCAGCTGCACTTTTGGAGCTTTTCCTATAAATTGGTCTATCTCACCCGATTGATACAGAGCAATATCCTTGAGTTTTTCATCCCAATACCAAGAACCATCTTTTGCTATATAGACAGCTTCAACATTATATTTTTTTGTTAGCTCAAGAGGTTTAATAATCGCAGACAGCGCAGTGATAATTGATATATCATGTTCTGCTGAGCGGCTTCCAAAGATTACAGCGACTGTTTTCATATATAAAAAACTCCTATTTTTATATAAACAGTATTACAATTAAGCTATACAATTACAACTATTAAATTGTTTACTTAAAATCGAATAAGGAAACTAAACCTCGGATCTTGAGTTTCTGGTTCTGGAGCATTTCTAATGCCATGATGGTTGAACTTTGTCCCGTCGAATACCGCAATATCAAAACTACCAGTATCTATATCAGTTGCTTCACTACGTTCAAATAATTCCTTCATAATCTTAGCACCTTCTTTACTATACGGAACTGTAGTATCTGAGTTTATAGCTTGTCCTCTTGTCGCTCCTGGACCTGAACCGAATGCAAAACTAGGTAATACGAAATCACCATCTTTATGTGGAAATTGAAAACCACTTGAACCATATCTATAGTCATATTTATTGGTTATAAACTTTGGTGTGATTCCAAATGCAGTTAGACAAACTTGCTGCAGCCTACTTTCTGTTGGCGTATAACGACCATGTCTTGAGTTAAAATCTGAGAAAAACCATGAACCATTATGCGATTGCATCCAGCCTATACCTTCGTCATCATGCTCCTTTATAACTTTTTTAGTTATGTCCTCAACTAGTACATCACGAGCAATAACTGCGCCAAGTTCATGTACAACTTCAAGCCGTCCTCGTTTATCAACAGGCCGTAATAAGTCAGCACAGCCCGTCTCAAGTGCCCTACCAAAGAGAACTGCTGACTCAGCTACGTCCGGAAACTGTTGTGTAAAATCAGCAAAATCTGGAGATTCATGTAATTCAGAAAACAAGCAAAAGTAAGGAATATAGTAGGACACTCACACTAACCACCAGAGGCTAAAATAGATGGATGTCACAAACTAAAAAATATGTAGGACTTTGCTCCGCGGAGCGGAGTGAGATCCAAATACTAAAGAACAAAGGCTATAGCTTACGGAAGATTGCAGAGGTGCTTGGGCGTAGCCCAAACACCATCAGCAGAGAGATCAAGGTCAACAGCGTAGCTGGTGAGTATGTAGCCAGTAAAGCCAAAGCAAAGAGTCGGGTCAGTCGGCGATCCAGGCGCTACCAGTGGCAGAAGATTGAACAGCATAATGAGCTACGCTCATTCATCATCTTGATGCTATCTCCAACCTACAGTTGGAGCCCGAAGGTTATTGCTGGACATCTGAAGCATCATCAAAGCAAGCTGCCCTACGTCAGTGCACCACAAATCTATGACTGGCTTCGTAGTTCACGTGGTCAGCCATACTGTCAGTACCTACTCAGTGAACGCTACCGAGTCAAGAGGCACAAGAAGAATAAGACAGAGCGAGTCATGATTCCAGAGAGAACAGGCATAGAGCAGCGGCCAGAGGCCGCTTTAGACCGTTTTGAATCAGGACACGCTGAGTATGACTCTGTTGTCAGTTCTAAGCGCTGTGGCAGCACCGCTGCATTAGCTGTCTTACAAGAACGGACTACTCGGTTGGTTCGAGCGAAGCTCGTACCTAACCTGAAGCCAGGAGGCTACGCAGGGACGATCGCAAGTCTAGTAAGCGGACTAGAGTTAAAAACACTCACCACCGACAACGGCATTGAGAACAAGCAACACAAGGCAGTGACAGCCCAGACGGGCATACCCGTTTTCTTCACTGATCCATATGCTTCTTACCAAAAAGGTGGGGTTGAGAATGCGAACAAGATGCTACGGAGATACTTCCCTAAGGGTACGAACTTCAGCACAATCACTCAAGGGGAAGTAGATTCAGCTCTTAGGACTATAAACAACAAGCCCAGGCAGAGCCTGGGCTTCAAGAGTGCGGTACAATGTGCTGTAGAGAAAGGATTACTTTTGGATGAAGTGTCCTACTAATGACCTTACTTTAGACAACAACATATATAAATATTATACCACTATTATGTACAATAATCAATTATAATTGTCAGTCCAATCGTTCTGCATAACGACAAGATCACCTGCAGCAACAATATGCTCAATACCTCTATAGAACTGAAGTGGATTAGATTCGATGCGGAGCTCACCAGCAAAGCCGTTTTCTTTCATTGACTCTTCGATAATTGGTCTCACTGAGTTATCCATGAGCACCACTATGTCCGCGTGTGACTCTGCAATAGACTTACCAAGCTCTTTATGGACACGCTCCGTTTCACTACCTTGGTCGACAAGTCCAGGAGTCACATACCACTTACGCTTCATATCAAGCTCATGCAGTAGCTTTAGCCCAGCTTGTAAGCCTTCTAGATTGCCGTTATATGTGTCATCAATAAGCCACGCTCCGTGGATATGCCGTGGTTGCATACGATGCTCAAAAGGCAGTACTTCCATGCAACCTTGTTCTATTTCTCGCGTGCTAAGTCCTAGTTTGTCGGCAATCGCGGCACCAAAAGCTATGGGTGCTATTTGATGCCTTCCGAGCAGCCCTGTTTGGATACTGAGTTTTTTCTTTCCTTTAGTCATTGTAAAGGTCGTCTGAACAACTGAAACTAGAACATTACTAATTTTCCATCCCATAACTGAAGTTGCACTAAAGTGAGTTACGTCTTTCGGCAAAAAAGCTTTTAGCATCATCGACTCGTTCGTGACGTATACATGATCCTTTTTTACGACGTCATAGACTGAAAGGAGGTCAGATGCAACCGTTTCTAGGTCCGAATAGTGATCAAGGTGGTTTGGCGCTAAGCCTGTAATGACTGCGTAGTCTGGCTTAAGCGTCTTGGACATTGACATGACATCACCAGGCTCTCCTTCACCAAACTCAACTACTAATACGTCCTCTTTACCGGTTAGTTTTTTGGCAAACCGCGCATGAGACACGGCAACATTCATATTCCCAGGAGTAGCAGCAACATCTTTTGCTTGTCCTATGATAGTTTTCAGTAATTCTTTCATAGTTGTTTTGCCATAGCTACCGATAACAGCTATCTTTACCGCTTTATGTTGCGCAAATATTTTTTTACTCTCAGCAATAAGTCGTTTTTTCTGTGGCAAAATAATTATTCTATAAGCTATAAATGTGATGATACTCAGCGAAAGTTGCACAACAAAAGGAGCAATAAGCATGACAAGTAAAAAGTTTCCCAAGAACAGTACTATTGGGTCAGACCTGAACATGAATATGTAGCCAAAGATATTGACGGCAATTAATGAATAAGAAAAAACGAGCAGTGCGTATGCTTTTGGTGTTTTTACTAGCTTTTTACGAGTCATAACACTTTGAACAGATTTGTTGTCTTTTATGAGTCGCTCTATCCAGTTTAAAAACTTACGAGGATCATATTCTACCTGCTGCAGCATATACACTAAATAAATAGGTAGTTTTAGTGTATAAAAGCTGAAGAAAGTTCTCATGCGCCTTCCTCCAGAAAGCCACGAACGGCGACTAAAACAGCTTTCTCATGCGATTGATGGAGAAAATGATCTGCATCTTCAATAACGACCAACTTTGATAGCTCGATTTGTGACTGGAGTTTTTGCCCAAACGTAACAGGTGTAGACGCATCGTTCCTACCATAAACCAGTATGGTTTTTTGCGGGATCATCGCAGCCTCAAGCAGTAAATCTTCTGAAACAATCTTTTTAAAAGTTGCTTGAAGGTGTTCTGCGATGTACAAATCAGATCCAATAGTCTTATAGGCTTTTTTCTTTACGGCGTTTTGCATGTTTTTAGGCAGTAAAATGGTTGGATATTTTACCGTTTTCGCGGCAATCCGTAACAAGTGCTTACGGCTAGAACCTACCGACCGAACACCTGCACTTGCAAGTAATACAAGTTTTTCAGATTGCAATATGCCGTTTGCTAAGCCTTTAATCGCGATTGCCCCACCATTAGAGTGACCAACAAACGCAAAAACGTGTTGACTATCTATTTTCTTTAGAAACGTTGCGACAAATTGAGCATACTTCTTTAAATCATAGGCTTCACTCGGTGCATCACTCTTGCCAAAGCCGGGGAGGTCTACCGAAATAATGCTGTAACTTTGCTGTAAGTCTTTTGCAAGTAAGCTAAAAGTCTCTTTCGAGTCTCCCCATCCATGCAACATGACTAACACAGGGCCGGTGCTACCCTTCCTTTCATAAGAAACGACGTGATCATCAATTATTACCGTCATATACAAATATAGCGCTCAAAAGAGCTACAACTCCAAGTCATCTAATGGGAATGATGAACTTGGAAAGTCACTTCCGATATCATCGTACAAAGACTGACCTGCTGGCTGTTGGTAGAGCCCAGAAGTTAAGATTGATAACAATTCTACATATGACTTTGCATTTTCGGGCTTCTCAACAGACACCTCTTCATCTAAACCTACTATATTGAGCGCTGCTTCTGCCTGAACCTTCATTCCTTCGCCATTTAGGTCAACATTTACGGTTAAACCGCCGTCACCATTATTTTGGTTAATGTTGAATCCAAATCCTAAAACTCCTTTAACATCATTGTCATCAATTGTTGCACGAATCAAGAATGGGAACACGTCACCCCCCTGATAGTTCATACCAAAATCTAGATAGTTTGATTCTTTTTTGTCTTCGGTAGGATAAAATCGTATGTTACGGATGAATCCACCACGCGCTTCAGCCCACACATCTGCAGTAGCTTTTGAGAAGTCGGCTTTTTCAAGCTCTTCAATAAGTTGGTCAAAGTTGATAAGCTCCTCTATGCTCTTGCCCTCTTGTCCTTGAGTCATTAAGTCGTTCAATTTTGTTTCTTTCGTCGCATCTTTCAGCGCAACAACAAAGTCCTTGAAATTGTTTTGATCAACTTTAACTTTCATTTTATAACTTGGTGTTCCTTCAAAATCCTCTTTACCAATAGTCTCTACAATCTTAAAGATTGCCTTGTCTTCTGCGGTACCAAACATTCGATCTTTGAGCACAACCATAAATGTATCAATTGTCTCTTTCAGCTCTTGTTCACTGAACTCCATATTGGCTGTATCAGTACTTGTACTTGCAACATATTGATCAATTAACGTGTGGTCTACGTAGTACCACTGTCCATTAACTTGTTTCACTTGTGAACTAATACCGCTGCCAGAGCCTCCAAGCGAGTCGATTAGTGAGTCAAAACCGTCTAAACCACTTACCTGCATATAAATGTCTGGTGTATTGCCGGTTTGTTCGGCGATTGTTCTGAGCTCTGTGTCAAAACGAACGCCTCCGGCTCCTATGTTACCCTTAAGCAAACCGTTTGATCCGTACCATTGGCCTTCCATGGATCCGTCAACAGCGATTGGGCTAGAAACTTTGAAGTTTCCGTCAACCTTGAATCCCTTAGACTGTTCGTCGCCATAAGCTGTTGCTAAATATTTTTCAATTCCATTTGCGGTATTACTAAGAGCGCTGCTCCAGATACTTTCTGGTGATTTTTGGAATACAGACACATACGCAGCCGCTCCACCACCCAACACAAGAAATCCTGCAAATATTGCAGGTATAAACCACTTTGATTTAGTTAATTTTCTAGCATCAGGAGAAAGAGTAGGAGGCTCGTCAGAGGTTGTTGCAGTCGACTGACTTGTTGTGCTGACTATTTTGTCAATAGCTGTTTGTGTCGGCGAAGTGGTTTGAACGAAAGCAGGCTGAGGTGCGGTCGGTAAAACTGTTTGAGGAACAATAGTTGGCTGCTGCGGCTGAGCCGTTTGGAGTGAACTGGCAACCGACGGCTCTGTCACTTGTGCATCCATGGATGCTCCGCTAACTGAATCTTGATCTGTTTGTTCGTCCATTTGTATGAGACTCCTCATATTATTTTGCAAAGTCTATAGTGATAGTATACCTTACCTAGGCATAAGCGCTACAAAGCTGACTGAATTTCTTCTTGTACAATTGCTTCCAGCTCGTCATTAGAAAAATCAACTTTTGGTGGTTCTACATTAATGAAAATTCCGTATCCTTTATAGAATTCCTGCCTTTCGCCAAAATTTATACCCACGATTGAATTATTTTTAGGATCAACCGTAAACTGTGCATTTAATCTTGCGTCTTCTCGGTAATTTTCAGGATTTAACGGCGGAAACTCTCCGTAGCCCGCTTTTACAAAAGCTCGTTGTAACTGGGTAACGAATGACTGAAGGCCGACAGACACTGGATAAATGATTACTTTTTTGCCGTCAATTACGTCTTCCTGAATGCCTTCAATATTTAAACGGTATGAGTTATTGCTCTGCAGCTGTTGAACTACATCCCGACGAAACTTAGCATCGTAGTTACCAAATACAGCTAAGGTAATGATATCGCTAATATAGTTTTGGCGGGCTGTTTCTTGCTCGTCTTCAGTTGCTATTGAAGACCCCCATTTATCTAACACCCCGTCAAGCGTAGGGGAAGATCCGTCTTCTTTTTTCTGGTTTGTTTCAAACGCGGTATAACGTGAATACTGTTCACCTGGGAATGAGATGCCTTCTGTTTCAACAAGTGTATCGACTGTTGCTCCTTTTTGCGAAAACATAACATGACTACGAGAAGCCATTTGCGGTGAAAAGAAAAATTGTTGATCTTGTACGACTTGATTACCCGTTCCACCAGATGTAATCGACCGCGTAACACTTTGTGTTGCCATGCTGTTTTCTACTGCCAACCAAAATCGTCTCTCGTTGGTCATATACATTCTCGAATACCACAGGTAGCCTCCTGCTAGTCCAACGACAATAGCTAGTATGCTCATATTACGGGCTAATTTTTTTAAGTCCCAAGAGACAAGATAAGACTCTACTTTATTGTAATAAGTGCTGAAAGATTTTGATATATTCATACGATGTATTGTAGCATCTGCTAGAAGCTCCTGTTAATGATTTTATGGTGGAGCATAAGGGATTCGAACCCTTGGCCTCATCCATGCCATGGATGCGCGCTAGCCAACTGCGCCAATGCCCCAAAAGAAGCTAAACTGATTATACAGGTTTCGAAAGGATTCGACCTATCTTAGGGAGACCCAAAAATTGTCCATGAAAACGAGTTTTTTTGGGAGAATGTCTCTTTACGATATGTTACAAGCAACTTTCAACTTGACCTCATCATAGAGAATACCCAGATCCTATTAATTGTAGCGATCAAATCCACTATAAAAATACTTACAATGATTCAACTGTTTCATCGGGTGTGCCCACCTAGGATTTGCTTTGATTGTTTCCTGATTTTTTATATCCTAGAACACCCGATAATCAGATTATTTCACTTATGCTTATTATTTGCAATCTACTAATTTTGTATCTGATTTTTGCCTAATCTTAGTATGCGTTATATTGAAGATAGGAACTTTTTTAGCTCATCAAAAGGCTTGATTTGTGCATACCAACGATGAAATTCTAGCTCATCCATTTCGCCAAGTGTTATGCTGGATCCTTTCGGCTTAAAAATGATATTCCACCCAAAACCTGTTTTGCTTTCTGAAGGTTTATCAACAATAGCCCCTTCCAGTTGACGTTCAAAAATGGTTATGTCAGCTCCATCAAAATAAGCCATTGCAGCTCCGGCGAAAGCCGTTCTCTCTTTGCCGCCTAAAAGACGGCAAAGACCTTCGTGCCCAAGTTCATGCTGAAACCATTTTATAAACGGCCCTGGGAGGGCGCCTAACGAAGAAAATATGAGCTGAGTGTCTTCTACAATAACAGGCTGTTTGACTTGAGCATACGCTTGCCGCGCTTTATGCTCGACAACTTCACGGATATCTAAGCTCTGGATCTCATCAACATCAATACTAATATGTGGTATATCCATTTTCATCATTGCAGCAAAATGTTTTGCCTTTTGCGCATTACCGGTGACGTAAACTAGGTTTTTCATAATAACTCCAATAGTTTTTCTTCGCTTATAACTTCTGTTCCGAGTTTGCGTGCTTTGTCGGCTTTTGATTGACCTGCCTTATTACCCATGACTAAATACGTCGTGCCTTTCGCCATTGAGCTCTGAAAAGTGCCACCTAATTCTCTGACTTTATCAGCTGCTGCGTCGCGACTCATTGATTCTAGGCTACCAGTAATAACGAAACTACTTCCGGATAGTTTACCACCAATATGTTTTACGTCTTCCGGCCAAACTTCAAGTCGTCTAAACTTTGCTAGCAATGCTTGGTTGTCTTCGTCTACAAACCACCCGAGTACTGATTCAGCAACTATTTCACCAACTCCTTCAACATTTTTGAGCTCTTCATAAGTTGCCGTTCCAACAGAATCAAGCTTTTTAAATGTCTGTGCTAAATCAATTGCAGTTTGTGCACCAACATGGCGTATACCAAGACCATAAATAAACCGGTGAAGAGGTGGCGACTTCTTAAGGGCGATAGCTTCAACTAGTTTTGCGGCCGATACTTCTGCGAATCTTTCAAGCTCCTCAAGCTGTTTTTTCTTGATTTCATAAATATCAGCAAAATCTTTAACTAGCCCCGCGTCGACGAGTGCGACGATATTTTTTTCTCCCAGTCCTTCGATATCTAAGGCTCCTTTGCTGGCAAAATGCTGCAACCCACGCTTTAGCAATAATGGCCCAGTTACACCTTTCATTCTATAGACTGCTTCGCCTTCTGGACGCACAAACTCAAGCTCGGGGTATTGCCTGTGTAACTCTACTTCGTAATGAAACCGTTTTGATGGTTTCGGTCGTAGTTCTGTTAACACTCGTACGACTTGAGGAATAATATCTCCAGCTTTATGGATAACAACAGTGTCGCCGATACGAATATCTTTACGATCTATTTCGTCAGCATTATGTAAGCTCGCGTGTTGAACAGTTGTGCCCGCAACACTCACTGGATCAAACACTGCAACTGGAGTTGCGGCGCCAGTTCTACCAATACTTATAACAATATCTTTCACTATAGTTGTCGCTTCTTCAGCCGGATATTTATAGGCAACTGCTCCACGTGGTGTTTTACCGACAATACCAAGATCAGCGTACAGCAGACGTTCATTAACCTTAATAACCATCCCATCACTATTGAACTTCAATTTTTGTCGTTTTACATTCCATTCGTTTGCAAATTCTAGTAATTTATCGATACTTTTGAACACCGAGGCTATTTTGTTTGCATTAATCCCAAGTTCTCTTATCATCTGGTATGCTTCGAGATAAGTTGCTATGTCCCTGATATCATCACGCAATAAATCATATGCGTGAAAGTGTAATGGTCGCTTTGCAACCAATGCCGGATCAAGCTGACGTATTGTGCCTGCTGCTAGATTGCGGGGATTTTTGAATTGATCATCTCCACTAGCTACGCGGGCTTTATTTAGCCTGTTAAAGTCAGACTTATACATCACGATTTCACCACGAATCTCAGTCCTGCCGCTTAAAAACTTCATAGTTTTAGGAGTTTTTCGTAAACGAAGTGGGATATTTTGTATCGTTCGTATGTTTGTTGTGACATCCTCACCGACACTTCCATCACCCCTTGTAACTGCTTGAGCAAGTTTGCCGTCTTCATAGATCAAAGAACACGCGAGCCCATCCATTTTTATGTCAACAAAATATTCTCTGTTGTGGTGTGGTGCTAACTTTTCAGTCCGTTCAATCCATGCCTGTATCTCCTGACGATTAAAAACATCGTTGAGACTAATCATGGGAAATTTATGAGCAACTTTCGTGAACTTTTCTAATGCTTGGCCAGCAACACGTTGACTTGGTGAATCAGCAGTAACGAGATCAGGGAATAGTTCTTCCAGAGTAGTGAGCTCATGTTTCAGACTGTCAGCAGCAGCTTCCGACATCAATGATTCGTCGAGTACGTGATAATGATAGCGATAATCGTTTATCAGCTCGCGTAATTTTTGAAGGCGCTCGGCTGCTTGTGCTTTATCCATTTTTTTACAGATGCTCTCTATACAATACAAACAAATAAGCGGTCGCCAGCGGAACCGTCAAGATGGTCAACGTAAAAAATAGTAGTTGCGCAAGACCAGCTGACACAAAAATAAGCGGGAACACACTTCCAATAAATAACACGAGGATAAAAATTAGCAGTGCAAGTACTTTTCTAAGCACACTAAACCGTCTAAATTGTACAAGCTCTTTTGCCTTTTTAAGAGCAACGAGTGGCGTCATTTCTGGAAGAGTTACAACAAAAAGTGCGATCAATGATGAGCTAATCATGTATAAAGACAGCAGAAGCAACAACAAGAAAAGAAGCAGCCAAATAGCCTGTTCGACAACAGTCACCGCAAATCCAGAGTCAACAACTGTACGAAACAAATAGTTACCTATCGAAGCAGGAATTGTTTGTAATCCGATGACTGCAACAATCATAATAAAAGGTATAAGAGGATACATGCCTCTATAAAACGCGAGCTTCATACTGACTTTATTGCCCGCCTGTTGCTGGCGAAACAGCCAAATAAGCGCGAGTACGCTAATAATTATAAAAAACATTTGGTATAGCCCCGCAACGTCGCCGGCTGCGCTTGATGTTGATTGCACCATAAGACTAAATACAGTAAAGTTTGCTGCCAGTGAAGATACTTCTTCGGTTGCGATTGAGTCAAAAGAATCTCTTATCTCACTGATATTTACGGGTGCCACAAAGCCTCTGACAAAAACTATATACAGCACACCATATACCAAAAAAAACCATCCTATATTTTTCTTGTTCACTAGTAGAAGTTTAACGGCTTTTTTTGTGATATTCCACCAAGACGGGAGGCTGGGCTCATGATGTTTTACTCTTTTATGAAGCCGAAGAGATTTGTAGTGCGGCTTCATTCTGATACGAGCATCATCTGCTAATATTTTAGGTTTTTTTACAACCATGGTTTTTTTATTCGTTTTTTTATTTTTTGTTGTTGATTTTTTTTCGCTCACAACTTCGTTTCCATGCCTCTAAGCTTAGCTACTCTACTTTCAATCGGTGGATGAGTACTAAACAGCGCTGAGAATGATTTTCCTTTCAGTGGATTTGCAATGAAAAAATGAGCAGTTGAAGCATTTTGTCTTTTTAGTGTAGAGCCACCTTGGCTAATTTTCTCAAGAGCACTAGCAAGTCCCTCGGGATAGCGAGTTGTCAGTGCACCAGTTGCATCTGCTAAATATTCTCTCTTACGAGAAATCGCGAGTTGAATTAAAGAAGCTACAATCGGAGCAAGTACAATTGCGACTATAGACAACACCATTAGAACTGGAGATGACGAGTTGTTGTCGTCATCGGAAGATCTGCCACCAAAAAAACTAACTCTCAAGAATAAGTCAGCCATAATTGACACCACAGCCACGAGCGCAAAAGCGATCATGCTCACTCGAATGTCATAATTTTTCACATGCCCTAGCTCGTGAGCCATTACGCCTTCTAGCTCTTGATCATTCAAAGTATCAAGAATTCCTGAAGTTGCAGCAACTATGGCGTGCTCAGGATTTCTACCAGTCGCAAAGGCGTTTAGCGCTGGATCATCTATTATATACACTTTTGGCATGGTCATGCCGTTTGTTATTGCAAGATTCTCAACTATTCGCCATAAACGCGGGTTGTCTTGCTTTTGGATCTGTTTTGCACCATTCATTCCTAGTGCAAGTTTTGAAGCAGAGTAATAACTAATTAATACATATATCCCTGCCCCGATAAGCGCTCCGTAGGTGATGGTGAAGTCGTTATATGCAATACCGAAAACGTAAGCAAGTCCACCTATCAGGGCAAAAAAGCCTGCAAGGAGTATGAGTGTTTTTCTTTTGTTTGCTGCTATTTCGCTATACATTGTTAGTTATTTTCGCTACTAGCTAATTATTAGAACTTAACGTCAACAGGTTTTTCTGCTACCGCTTGTTCAGCCTCATCAAGCTCAAAAAACTCACGCTCTGAGAAACCTAGCATTTTTGCAAATAAAATAGTTGGGAATGTTTTAACTTTGATGTTCAAATCACGAACAGCGCCGTTATAGAATCGTCTTGATGCTTGGATTTTGTCTTCAGTGTCAACGAGTTCTGCCTGGAGTTCTTTAAAGTTTTCACTTGCTTTAAGGTCAGGATAAGCTTCTGCAACCGCAAAGATACTTTTTAGGGCGCTTTCCATCATATTGTCAGCCTTAGCATTCGCTGCAACATCATTTCCCGCATTAATCATTGCTGATCGCGCTTGTGTTACTTCTTCAAAGACACTTTTTTCGTGCTTTGCGTATCCTTTTACGGTCTCGACTAGATTAGGTATCAAATCTATTCGTCGTTTAAGCTGAACAGTGATATCACTCCATGCTTCATCAACGCGTACTTTTGTACTTACTAAACCGTTATACATTGCAATCAAAAAGACTGCAACGACCGCAAGAACAATTAAACCAATTATCATTTCTTTAAACTCCTTTAGTTTATCTGGATAAATTATAGCACTTTTACCTAGTTGTTTTTAAGTAACTATTGTTTTTGACAAGAGAAAATAGTAGAATCTAATGACTTAGGTAAATAACTCAAGCTGCAAGTTTTTAGTAATAAATAAATATGTACTCTTACTGACAGCAAAAAGTTAGTCCATAAGCACAAAGTGGGTGATTAGCTCAGCTGGCTAGAGCACCTCGTTTACACCGAGGGGGTCGGGGGTTCAAGTCCCTCATCACCCACCACAATTTTGAAAGTTTTACTGTATTATTTGCGGATGTGGTGGAATGGTAGACACGCTTGTCTGAGGGGCAAGTGCCGAAAGGTGTGGAGGTTCAAGTCCTCTCATCCGCACCAAAACAACCTGCCGACCCTCGTGGTCGGCTTATTGTTTTGGTGGACAAACGACTTGAACCGGAGGGGAAGAGTGCCGGTGGCACTCTGAGTAGGAACGTTACTTGACAACTTGTTGACAGAGCAAGAAACGATTCTCAAGTCCTCTCATCCGCACCAAATATAACGACTGGGCTCAAACCAGTTTTTTTATATAAATTTACATGACAAAGAAAATTTAGTTTTAATCAACTTCTTGGTAAATGGTTATACTGATGATCTAATGAATACTCTTGTCGCACCATTGCTTTTACTTCTTCAGGTTTTACATCAAGCTTGACGTTAGGATTCAAAATATGAGCTGGATCAAAAATATTCTTTATACGATGAAAAACATCCATTGCATTTTGGTTAAACTGGTTTACGTTGAATAGGCCCCTTATTCGCCCCTCAGCATACTCACCCGCTATTGATCCCTTAATGGAGCAAATATAGCCATAGTATGCTTCCATAACTTTAAACATCTTTTGCCTATCACCGACGGAAGATATATCTAGAAGCGGTGCAACATGGATTAATCCAGTACCAGCTTGGCCCCAAGACGCATATTCTGTAAGTCCCGCTGTCTCCATAAGCCCATCTAGCTCTTTGAAGCATTCTGCCATGCGCTCAATTGGCACTTGCGCATCATCAAGAACCGGTAAAGCCTGCTTCTTGCCTTGAGAATGCGTAAGATACATTGAAGCTCCATCTCGTAATCGTTCCCAAACTTCTACTTCTGACTCTTGTGGCGTGATAACTTCTGCTTCACCATCTGATAGGATTTTGATTGTCTTTTTCTGGATTTTTTTACGGGTTCTTTGTGCGTCATTGTCAATCGTAATAAATAACAAAACTGCAGGCATTCCTCCCTCTAAAGGCCTCAACACAGCTGGGTTGATATCCTGCAATAGCTTTAGTAAGCTGACATCTACGAAATCAATTGTTGCAGGTCCTTCTTTGAGGTTGTTTATCGATTCTACTGCTCGCCATGCTTGTGCTCGATCTGCAAATCCAGCAACAAAAAAGTCTTCTGTTGGGTTAAATGGAAGTGTATCAAAGGTTATTTCGCTGATAATACCGAGCGTTCCCTGTGCACCAACAAATAGTGGCGTCAGATCAAAAGATCCGTCTTTTTGTCTAACATCAGATATATCAAATCCAGCAGCACTGTGATCAGTAATTTCAGCAAGTTCAGCGAGCGTATCATGAGATTCTTCGATTAATTTATCCAGTGAGCGATATATCTCGCCTTCAAATGATGCGAGACCAAGCTTTTTGTTGAGTTCACGCTTACTCAGCCTACCGGTTTCAATAAGCTCACCGTTTGCGAGTACAACGCGCAATCCTCGTACGAATGCTTGCATTGGGCCGTATTTATAACTAGCACGTCCGCTGTCATTATTTGATACAGCGCCACCAGCAGTTGCATATTTGTTAACTGCCGATACTGGTGGCAGAAATCTCCCATGCGTATGGAGCACCTGTTGTAGTTTGTCTAGGGATATACCAGCTTCGACAGTAACAATACCTGTTTTTGGATCAAGTTCTATCACTTTATTCATATGTGCAGGCATTGCCATTATCACGCCGCTTCCTAATGAAGCTCCTGTCTGATCTGTTCCCATGCCTCTAGCGGTAATAGGCACGACACGGCCTTTTTCAGCAAGCTGCCACGTGAATCTAGCTGTTTTTCGAATGTCGTTTTCTGATCTTGGATAGACGATTAGCTGCGGGGTTAGTTGAAGAATGCTTTCGTCAGTAGAAAAATATCGCAACACAGTCGGAGACGTTAAAATTTCTCCGCTTAAATGTTGCTGCAAGTATTGTGCAACTTTATTCACTGGTTAATACTCTTTTCATTTGAATGCATTCATCATAGCATAAGGAGTATCTTTCAGTCACGACTAGAGTTTTGTGACTTTATATTTACTTAATAGTCTTTTCGCGACGTACTTGCCACTGATTAATTGAGTAAAACCGATCAGCTGGCGTATTAAACTCACCTGATACATATCCCTCTAAGGTCCCTCTCACGACAAACAAAAATCGTGGCTGATACAGCGCAATAGCTGGCGCATCACTGCGCCATGCATCGAGGAAAGGCCCATACTTTACTTTACGTAATGTCTCGTCTAAACGAGTACGTCCGCCTTCTAGGCCTGCATCGGCGGCGTCACTTTTGTACTCGCTTAAGTTTAATCGTGATTTTATTCTAGGATCAGCTTGAGAGCTATGCCAGTAAGCAAAAACATCAGGATCAGGACCGATAGAGATTCCGTACAGCAAAACATCATAATCATGGCGTGTCAGTGCCCCCGACTGGACATCAGCTTCTGGCTGTAAAAACGCCTCAACTGAGACACCCAGCTTCGCCCATTGTTCCTGTAACCCCCTCACAACAGCTGCATATTCAGTCAAACTTTGCGACACAAGACGTAAATTCAACAGCTGATTTTCCTTCATGCGGATACCATCTTCATTCTTTATCCATCCTGCTTCGTCTAGCAAGCGCTCCGCTTCGACAAAGTTAAAGCCTACTTGTGATTTTGTCGCATCGTAAGCGAAGTGTGACTTTAAAAACGGCTGATCTGATTCAATCAGCTGGTATCCAATGCTTTGTCTGAGCGCAGTCGTATCCGTCGCATATGAAAGAGCTTGTCGTACCTTTACATCGCTAAGGGACAGTGAATCGTTGTTCATAAACACCATAACTTGGCTGGATAGTGGCGTACTAAATGTTTTTATCGATTCGTCTTGCAGTAATACGTCTGATACTGTTTGTAGCCCAACCATGGAGTTAATTTCTTTTGCTTCGAAAGCCTCCAGCATATCCTCTTCGAACCTAAAAGTTCGCATAACAACACTTTCGATCTTTGGTGGTGGCAAATAATAATTTGTGTTTGCGTTCAACGCAATTTTCTCGTGTCTTTCTTCTATATTGTCACCGAGAACTTCAACTGAGTCATATATAAATGGACCAGTTCCAATAGGACTAACCGTGTTAAATGCCACGTTACGCAGGTCAGCAGGCGCAGTGTCTCGTAATATATGTTCTGGTACGATGCCGTTTGTAAGTGAGTATCTAAACGAACTAAGTGTGTTTGGTAGCGTAAATACTACTGTGCGACTGTCCTGAACCGAAACTTTAACTCCGGACCAGCTCGAGAGCAATGGTGATTTAACCTCAGGATTCGTAATTACATTATAGGTGAATACGACATCATCAGCGTCAAATTTTTCGCCGTCATGCCAATATACATCATCGCGAAGAGAGACAGTATAAGTTTTTGTATCCTCACCAACTTCTAGTTTAGTTGCTAAATCTGGCTCAAGTTCACCGTTCGGCGCAAGCTGGAAAAGACCTGAAAATACGAGTCCTGAGACAGAAACATTAGCACTACCGACTGCAAAAAGCGGATTTGCAGTTGTATAGTTACCTAGTATACCTTCTCTATAAACGCCGCCGTTGACTGGTGCAAGCTCAAGATAGAAATGGTCAAGACCTTTTACTTGCCAGACTGCCCCAAATCCAGCAAAAAACAATAAGGCAACCCACGCGAACACAAACCTTCGCACGTCATATAGCCGATTAAATCTTTTAAAAACATGTCGATCAAGCGAATTATCTGCTTGAACTGTAATATCTTCTACCTGCTTTTTTTGACGTCTTACGCGACGCCGAATCTGCAGCTTTAACCTATGATAGGCTCGTTTTGCGTCATCCACCGTTACCTTGCGCCTCCGTTATCTAGCCTAAAATTATTTCAAGAACGATTGAAAGAGCAAATGTTGTCGCAGCAATAATTGTAAGATTAAGCAAGCTCTTGTCCGAACCACGACGAACAGTATTCACTTCACCGCCGCCGCCACCTAGGCCCGCCCCAAGACTCGCTCCACGAACCTGCAACAAAATTAATATAGTCATTATTATGACAGATCCAATCATTATGTAGTTCCAAATACTCATCGTACCTCCAATTTTATCATGCTTGCTTCTCCTCTAAAAATGCACTTACTAGCCAGTTCACTAGGCCAATCACTAATCCAGCGATAATTGCGACGCCAAACCCGTCAACTTCAAGTGGCCCATACAATCTAGCCGCCAATAACACCATCAAGGCGTTTATTACCACCATGAAAATACCTAACGTCAATAGAACTGCAGGAAGTGTCAAAAAGACGACGAGTGGTCGTATAAAAGTGTTTACGATCGCTAGAATAAGCCCTGAAATAATAATTGCACTTACTTTTCCTTCATAGCTAATGCTACTGTCGCCAAGTAGCTCCGACGCAATCCATAACCCAAAACCGCTCACAAACCAGCGCGTGACAAATCTTGAACGTGTATTTTTCATATTACAGATTAGTATACCATTTTTACAGGGTTCGCGGTATATTTACTGATAGATTTTTAATACCGTTTCTCGTTATCAGGACATCATCTTCGACGCGCACACCGATTCCTTCGTCTGGCAAATATATCCCAGGTTCAACAGTTATAACTGAGCCTTCAGCGAGTGGAGCATCGTAATCTCCCGCATCATGAGCATCAAGTCCCAAAAAATGAGAAAAACCATGCGGAAATTTCTTTCCCGCCATTGAGCACTTCAGTTTTTTAAATACTTTATCTGCCTCTAAATCCATAGCCTCTTGATACTCTCGTAAATTAATGCCGGGCTTGATCATATTAAACGCTTTATTCTGCAATTCTAGCGTAGCCTGATATATATCTTTTTGTCGCTCTGAAAGAGTACCGATTGACCATGCACGAGCGATATCCGAAGCATAACCCCTGTAATTTATTCCTATGTCTATCAGAAGCAAACTGTCTGTAGCAATATGTGATGAGTTTTTTTCATAATGAATTGTTGCCGCGTTTTTACCACTTGCGACGATTGAAGAAAAGCTGTGTCCATCCCCACCTCGCAGCAAAAACCCAGCAGATAATGCTCGTTCAACATCCTTTTCTGTTTGAAAGCTTCGCAAGTTAGCTTTGATCTCAGCCATGGTGTCAGCAGTTATGTCTATTGCTGTTTGGATAGCTTCTAGTTCTACTGGCTGCTTTATCTGCCTTAATCTTGCTATAGAGAGCCTGATGTCTGCTAACGAGTCTTTCTCTACTCCGAAGTCGAGCAATTCTTCTTCAAGTATTCTTCTAGCGGGATTAGCGTAAAAGCCATACGGTTCAATACGCTTAGGAGCAGGAGCCAAATACCCTATTGTCAGCCTTGCCTTCATCGCTTTTTTAACCTTCTTGCGAAGGTCTGACCTTTGCAAGAAAGAATTTATACCACTTGTCAATTTTAGCTTATCGTTATTCGGAATGCCGTCCCATTCTTTCTGATAGTCGTTCAAGTCTGGGAATAGGAGGGCTACATCTCCAGCATCTGTATCTATAACCAGCAATAAATCAGGCTCATTTATTCCACACAAATACCAAAAATTACTATCTTGCCTAAATGGATACGCTGTATCGGCTGAATATTGCAACGCCGAGTGCGCTGATATCACTAAAAGATGTCCCGGCAGCGCCTTCATAAGATGCTCTCTGTTTCCAGAGAAAAAAGTTGCATTAAACTGATTCATTAAGGACCAGTATAACAGTTAAGCTACTTGGGTCGTGTGCTTTGTTTATAGAGTAGACAATTAACTTTTGTTTTCTGCTCGGATATATTGTCGCAGTATTTCTGCTTTTGCTGGACCGAGCAGTTTTTCTAATTCTTCTTTGCGGGCTTGCAAGACTCCACGTGAACTCCCGAACGTCCTAATAAGTTTTTTCTTTGTTGTTGGCCCAATGGTCGGAACATTATCCAGCCAGCTTGTGGTCTGCCGATTGAGTTTTAACACCGAATGATACGTGACCGCGAAACGATGTGACTCATCACGAATTCTTTGCAACAGCTTCGTGATGTGGTCTGACTGACCGAGTCGTATCATTGAAAAATCAGCAGAGTCTTGCAGTACAATATCTGGCTGACTATGAGCCGTTTTAAGCAGATTGACCACGACATTAGATTTTTCTTTGTGCACGACGATTTCTTCTTCGCGCTTCGCGAGTCCAATCATTGGGATGCTCGTGTATCCAGCTTCATCACGAGCTGCGATTGCTGATGATAGTTGGCCTTTGCCGCCATCGATGAGAAATAAGTTAGGCAGCCCCCAGAGCTTCACGTTTTTCTGAGACAATCGTCTTGAGATAGCCTCTTTCATATGGGCAAAATCATCGTTGCCCTTGAGCCTCATTTTGAATTTTCGATACTCTGCTTTGTTGGGTATACCACCCGTGAAAACCACCATACTTGCAACCGTATCGGTGCCCGACATGTGTGATATATCGTAACCTTCGATGCGTTTTGGAACTTCAATCGATAAAAGGTCAGCCAATCCCTGTAAGCCCTTGTCTTTGCTTATATCCATAAACTCTCTGTCGCTGAATATGATTTGTTTTCGCAAAGCTTTCATTTCGTATAATTTGTTTCGAAGCGCTGCTGCTTGTTCAAAGTCCTGCTCGCCAGCGGCTTGTTTCATCTCTTTTTCGATGTCTTTGATAATGGCCACTCGATTTCCACGCAGATAAGACATCAATCTATTCAGGTTATTTCTGTATTTCAATAAATCAGTTTTACCACTTTTTAAGCCCGGATCAAGCCCAATTTGTTCGTACAGCAAACTGCCCATTGTCGCCTGTTCTTTGGTTGTGGCATACGGAAAGACACGGCGAAGCAGTCGCAGAGCCTTTTTTACTTGGTAAAACTCTAGGTATGGACCAAAATAGGTTGCGCCATCGTCCAATGGGCGGCGAGTGTAAGAAACTGTCGGATAATCAGATTTTATGTCTATACGTACATACGACAAACTTTTATCATCTCGAAGCAGTATGTTATATCGCGGCATGTACCGTTTGATCATCTCTGCTTCTAAAAACAGTGCATCAAGCTCTGTTTCTACTTCTATCCACTCAGTATCAACTATTTCCCCGACGAGCGCTTCTGTCTTCGGGTCTCGATTACGAGATTTTTGAAAATACTGCCGAACGCGATTTTTCAGTACAGCAGCTTTACCTACATAAATAGTCTCTCCAGAGGCGTCTTTATGAAAATAAACCCCAGGAGTATCGGGCAGCGTTTTTAGCTTGGACTTTAGTTGATCAGATTGGGGCTTCATGTGACTCATTTCTGTAATGAGTATATATTACACGACAAGTCAGTTAGCTTTTACTCGCAGAGAGCGTTATTCCAATTCCTACTCGCTCTCTAGGCCTTTGGATCTGGAAACTTGTACCGGTTGTGTGTTGAGACTTATGGAGTGTCAACATTCGATCATGCTCATCTGTTAACTCAGGGAAACCAACTAGAAAATCTTTTTCGTGCCGTACAGGAGTTGTTGAAAAGCCTTGAACCCTTCTGACAGCACTTAGAAAAATAGCTTCACACGGGTCCATAATCGAAGGCACTAATACCCTTTTAGGTTCAGGACTATCACCTCTTTCAAAGTTAGTTACGTACGCGTTAAATGCTTCAAGAAGATACCTTGGAAGTGGCTCTTCTAAGTTAAAGTGTGTGTCATGATAAAATCTAGGGTCATCACCTTCTTTATCAGAGGGGAATTTTTCAACAACACCGAAAAGAGCTGCTGCGTACAGACCTGACGATTCTACACCCAAAGAGCCTTCAGTCTGATCAAGCATTGCTCTGTGATCTGACCCGACATCACGAAGTGTTCTAGATAAAAATTGATCATCATGTACTGAACCTGCGCGCCTAAAGTCACCGGACCTACAGAAGTTATACAATGCCACAAGACGCCTAAGTGACAATTCGCCTTTTGCAACACAAACAAACGGCTCAAATGAAAACGAATGAATTTCATCATTTTTTCGTTCGGCAACAATAGGATTATCATAATAAATATGAGCTTTTCCAGGCGCATCCGCAATTACAATATCAGACATTATCCTGCTTTGTAGATCTTCATATACTTCAGTGATAGTATCAATTGCTCGTGGCATGTCATCCACCATCCACATGTCGTACAGTGCGGTAGCCGCAATTGCTGCACTAGTATTGACGTCAAATATCTTTGATTCACCGAACATTGAAGCGGGCGTGTTAAATTCATCCCAGTTTTTAGATACTGAACCACCGGGTATAACAATACCTGACGTTTGCTCTGGTGAATCTGCCATAATAATTAAATTATAGCATATTTTTGTATTTTTATCAACTAGTTTTCACAGAGCTTGCACATTCCTCACAAATAACATGTAGTTGGCGCCGAACGTTTGAAGAATTCATAAGGTTTGACGTTTTTGCGCCGCACTCTTCACAGTCAGCTATATCTTGAGCTTTATCCGAAAATCCCATTTGCATACGGTCGTCAAATACGAATAATTTTCCTTCCCATAAACCGTCGTCAGCAAAAGTTTCGCCGTATTTTGCAATCCCACCGTCTAGCTGGTATACCTCACCGTAGCCACGGTTTTTCATCATAGCACTCAAAATTTCGCAGCGGATGCCACCAGTACAATACGTGACAATTGGTTTGTCTTTGTACTTAGAGATCACGCCTTTTTCTATGTCTTCTTTGAAATCTTTACTAGTAACGGTTTTTGGTATAATTGTGTTTTTAAACCGACCGATTTTTGCTTCATACATGTTTCGTCCATCGTAGAATATAACCTCTTGTCCAGCTTGTTTCTTCTCTTCAAGCATTTTATGTAGGGCACGTGGTTTTAGATGCTTACCACCGTTTTCAATACCGCGTTCTGAAACGACTATTTCGTCCGCAGCATCAAACGCAACAATTTCGTCTTTGACTTTAACCTTAAGCTTCGGGAAATGATCCTCCGCTCCAATGCTCCATTTATAGGTAATGTCGCGAAACACAATTGATTCGTTCATCGCTCTTTTATAGGCTTTCAAATCTTCAATATCACCACCTAAAGTTCCGTTGATACCATGAGGACTAATAAGAATCCGTCCTTTCAATTGCAACTTCGAACATAGCTCACGTTGCCAACGCATCGTCATGTCAGGATCTTTCACAGGAGTGAACTTGTAATATAGGATGATTCTTTGCACAATTTTTCTCTGTTATTTGATCTATATTTTAGCAAAAAATAGTAACTAAATCGAGTTTGAGTACAGCAATACTGCGATCATCACTATGATTCCTGTCAAGATTCCCAAAACTATAGCGGTTGCCTGTGACTTCGATGAGTGGTTCTTGCCTACCTCATTGTTGCTCGATAATCTTTGCTTAGCATCGTATGCACTGGCGCCAGTACTTTCACGGTATGAGCTTCCTGCAGAGTCGTTTGTCGAGGGCGTCGCCGTTGTTTGTGAAGAGAATGTATCGTCAGCTTTTGACGGAGCAGCAGCTGTTGTGTCGCGTCTAATCTCTCCGCGTAGCTCTCTTTGCATCTCCACAGCTTCAAGTGAACTATGGAGTACATCTTTATAACGCGATCCACCGTTCATATACTCTATTATCACACGACGTAAATTCACTGCATCGATCCGTTGGCGCTCATACAACTCTCGTAAGCTCGTTTTTTCTAATGAAATGCTTTCAGCGATTTGCAGCAACTCAGGCATTGACAGAGTCCTCACATCGCGCCGCTTTTCTGGCTGAGATTCAACTACTGCTTTTGGCTTTTCGTGAGAGTACGCTGTCGGCAAAGTTTCTTGACGTTTTTCCAATATGTCTGCCAGAGACTCTGTCGTATCAATCATGTCTTTTTCAGGTTCTGACTTCTCGACAGTTGAAATGAAGTCTAATGGCACTAGCTGCTCGGCCGTAGATTCAATACGTGCTGCGTCTTCAGTAGCTTCAAATGAGGTTTCCGTGTTCTGTCCTACTGTGACGTCAAGCTGTGCTTCAAACTGTCTTTCTTGTTCTACTACTATCTGCTTTTCCTCTGCAATCGTTATCGAAGGAGTAGTATTTACGTTTTCAACATTTTTTGCTAATGAAACTGGAACAACAGCCTCGCGATCTATGACTATTGATTCTACTGGTGTTTTGCCGCGAAGTTTTTTAGCAGTTTCTGTTCTGACTACTGCTTCGCTATCAGTTAGTTTTGTCTTCAGTTCACCTATTTCTTTGTCGCGGCTACTAATCTCTGGTTCAAGCTCACGCTCAGCTTTCGATCGTCCGCTTCGTCTACCGAGCATAAACCCAAGTGCTCCACTGGCAATTACATTTCCGGTTCGACGGTCTCGATAGAAAACATCATTCATAGGAGTTACGTCAGGGCTGCGGGGGACATATGGTCGCGGAGCTGGTGAGATTGGAGCAGAAACGGGCCTTATAGGAGGTCTTGGTGCAACCGGAATTGGTACTACTGGTGGCGAAGCCGGAGCCTTTATAGCTGACGTCTTCTTTGTCGCCACAAAGTCATCTTCTTCTGCGTCACTCACCTCACTAGCTTCTTCTGCCTTAACAGGTTCACTAGAATCAAAAAATTCATGCGTTTCAAGATCAATGTCAGCCGCGTCAGTATGTGGTAATGCGTAAATATCTTCTAAAGCATCTTCAATTGCTTCGCGTGGCTCTACTCCTTCGTCTAACCGCTCGCCAACATGTCCAAGATAATCAGCATCCGCGACAATTTCTTCGGCATCTTCAATGGAATGTGTCTGCTCAAGCTCTGATTCAACATCGTGCAATCTGTCAACAACCACTTCCTGAAACTCATCACTAATTGCTGCTTGTTTTTCAGGTTGATCTTGTTTTAGCTCTGGTGTTTGGGCAGATGGCTCATCAATTTCGAATTCTTTGCCCTTTAAAAAACCACCTTTATTAAATAGACTTTTTTTCTCAGGCGACGCTGTTTCTGCTCCAACGGGTTTTTCGACTACTTCGGCGCTGTTCCTACCAATAAAAGATATCTTTTTGGCTGCTTTTTTTGCTATCTTTTTTTTCTTTTTTTCGTCATCATCATCGTCAACTTCCATGCTTCGACGATATTCATAGCCACCACCCCTACTTGGGGCTGTGAAGCGAGCCGCCATTTTGCGGTCTTTATCACTGTTTGAACTGTGTTTATCGTCTTCCATAGTATGTGTGACCTATATTTTAGTTCGTTATCAATCAAATTACCACTTTTGCCGTCATTATTAATTGCGCGTATACTAATTAATAAGATAGTGAATGCATTAAGACTAGCTCATAGATGAGCTTCTAACTTTGCTAAATGGAAAGATAAATAAAGGATTACCCCTCGTGAATTCAAAAGTTCAATACAGTCTCGGACCAAAAACTGTTCAAATTTATTGGCAAGCAACGAAGAAATACTGGCCAATGTGGCTAGGCTTAGTAATTATTAGACCGCTCTATATTGCCTCAACCTACCTTGCTAACATTTACCTCTCTGGTATTGCGCTCGATCGGCTCGCAAAAGGAGGACCTTTTAATTACATGGCTGATTTTGGGTGGATCATAGCTGGACTTATAGGTTTTGGCATTCTTGCAATCGGGCTAGAATTCATGGCCGTTCGACTCATCTGGACACTGATCACCAAAGTCAAAACAGATCTTTCGCAGATGTGCTTTGACCGACTTATGGCAGAGAGCGCTGACTTTCACGCCAATAGATTTGCAGGAAGCATGGTGTCGCAAACAACAAAGTTCGTCGGTTCATACGAACGTCTTTTTGACACGCTTCATTGGCAAGTTTACGCACTCTTTATCTTCGTTGTCATGACACTCGGGACTTTAGCTCCTCGTATACCGGCCTATACCACCGTTCTTTTTATAATTTTATCGGTCTATATAATTGCCTCACTTCTAATGAACAAGAAAGCCCGCATTCTCAATACAATAGAAGCAAAAGCTGATACGAAAGTAACTGGGCAACTTGCTGACAGTATCGGTAACGTGATGGCTGTTAAGAGTTTCTCGGCAGAACAAGCAGAATCAAAAAGATATCATAACTTGCTTCTAAGCGCTGCCTCTAAAAACTTCACACTACGTGATTACGCTGTCAAAAAAGATCTTCTGCTCAACATCCCTATTACCGCTACGACTATCCTTGCAGTCGTCTTCAGTGTCGCAGCCGCTGAGAGAGGAATTGCACCATTGAGCACCATACTGCTCGCCACAGCCCTCAGCCGTGACTTGTTTATGCGTGTGCGTGAGTTCAACGTAAACTCAACCCGCAACATCGCTCGGTCTATAGCTGACTCTCACGAGATGACCGAAATATTGCTATCAGCTCAAACGGTGACCGACATACCTAATGCCGTTGCTTTTACACCACAAGATTCATCTATACGTTTTCAGGATGTTTCGTTTCACTATATAGAAAAAGAACACAATAAACTGTTTGATAACTTTACGCTCATCTTGCAACCAAACGAAAAAATCGGTCTTGTCGGACCGAGCGGTGGTGGCAAAACAACAATCACTAAGCTTCTCCTACGCTTCATGGACGTTCAAAAAGGAACTATTCTGGTCGGTGGCCAAGACATCACAACCACAAAACAAGTAGATCTTCGTCGGCACATTGCCTACGTTCCACAAGAGCCACTACTCTTTCATCGTTCACTTGCAGACAACATCCGTTACGGTAAACCAGACGCAACAATGGCAGAAGTTGTTGAGGCTGCTAAGCTCGCTCACGCACACGAATTTATCGGTGATCTGTCCGAGGGTTATGAGACTTTAGTTGGAGAGCGCGGAGTCAAGTTAAGCGGCGGCCAAAAACAACGAGTTGCAATAGCGCGAGCTATCCTTAGAGACGCTCCGATACTCGTCCTAGACGAAGCAACTTCAGCCTTAGACAGCGAAAGCGAAGCACTCATACAAGACGCATTGACTCACCTAATGAAAGGTAAAACGACCATCGTTATAGCACACCGACTCAGCACAATTCAGAAAATGGACCGGATCATTGTACTTGACGAAGGCACTATTGTCGAAGAAGGCACGCACAAAGCTCTCTCTGCAAAGAAAAACGGGCTCTACGCCCGTCTCTGGAAGCATCAATCCGGTGGTTTCCTACAAGATTAACGGCTATTCAATTCTCAGGATGAGTCAACGTCCTTGGTAGCCAAAATAATTCTTTCATATTGTTCGACTGCATTACAGGGAAAGGATTCCAACTCTCGCTAACACCGATTGCTGCTGCTTCATGGTCACTACACTCAAAAGAGATTTGCTTTGCAAAACGTAAATAATAGCCATTTGGATCAATTATTCGAAAATCTTTTCCGCCAGCATGTTCTTGTACGGGTCGAGTAATTTTTCTAGCTGGCAGTGTTCTAATCAACGCAGCTGCGTAGGTTTCGAGCGGGAAGTCAGCTGCTAGGTTAATTGACAGCTCTACCCCTCTTCCGAGCAGGCCTTCGTCTAGATCACCGAAGTGGTGGTGATTATATTCTGGATCCCTACCAAAAAAATGAAGACATGACTCTCCAAATTGGACATAACGAAATCCTTCTTCTTCTGAATCAGGTATAACATTAGCACCTAATGTATTAGCATAAAAATCTGTGATGAAGTCATCGTCTCGTAACGCATAGAGTAACTCTGCAGAAAAACTAGCCATAACAATATATTATATCATATTTATACGATATTAGTCAATTTATTCTGTTTTAGCTTCTTCGCTAGTTGCTTCGTCACCGCCATGTGCACTCGGGATATTAGCGACGTCAACTGCTTCGGCTTCTTCTGGTTCGTCTTCGACTACTTTTGGCTCTTCGACTATTGCTAGTGTAAGTGTTTCTTCTGATAGAATCTCGACTTTTGGAATAGCTTTAATATCAGCAACAGTGATGCTATCACCCGGTTCGATCAAAGTTTCAGCGCTTACGGTGAAGAATTCTGGCAAGTCAGTTGGAAGTGCTTTAGCAGTAACGTGATCATTCGGTCGAACGATAAAGTTACCTTGTTGTTCAGCAGGTACATCGCCTTCGATGTGAACTGGGATCTCAGCTTCAACTGGGTCATTCGCATTCACTGCATGAAACGCAACGTGCATAATGATGTGCTTGACTGGATCCATATGCACGTCTTTAATCATCGTAAGATATTTTTTCTTCTCAACAGACAGCTCAATTGGCTGTGCCATTCCGACTGCTTGGTAGGCTTTAAGTAGTGGCATATACGGAACGCGCACGTTGATAGACTCTTTCCCTTTTTCATAGACAACTGCAGGGATGAAGCCATCATCTCGAATAGACTGCACTTTTTTACCTGTTATTTGACGTTTTTCTGCTTCTAGCGCAAAAGTATCTGAACTCATAAAAATCCTTAATTATTCTCTAGTTTCACCTATTATACCAGATTGAGCTACAGAATGTTTTTCAAAAATGAGCCGGTGTAGGATTTGGTGCTTTTTGCAACCTGTTCTGGAGTACCTTCTGCAACTACCTGACCACCATTAGCGCCACCTTCAGGTCCCATGTCTATAATGTGATCTGCCGACTTAATAACGTCGAGGTTATGCTCAATAATCACCATACTATTACCAGTGTCAACTAAAGCATGCAGTACTTCCATGAGTCGTTTGACATCGTCCATGTGCAGCCCGGTAGTTGGTTCGTCTAATACGTAAAGCGTTCGACCGGTCGATCGCTTCGATAGTTCAGTCGCTAGCTTAACACGTTGAGCTTCTCCACCTGATAGTGTTGTCGCCGACTGCCCAAGCCGCATATAGCCAAGTCCTACTTGGACGAGTGTTTCAAGCTTCCGTGCAATTGATGGGATATTTTGGAAAAACTCGAATCCTTGTTCAACGGTCATTTCTAGAATATCTGCTATCGTCTTGCCTTTATAGTGTATCTCTAGGGCTTCACGGTTGTATCTTTTGCCGTTACAAACTTCACACTGCACATATACATCCGGCAGGAAGTGCATTTCAATCTTAATCATGCCATCGCCCTGACAATTTTCACAGCGACCACCTTTTACGTTGAAGCTAAATCGCCCTGCCTTATAGCCACGGATTTTCGCTTCAGGAGTGCTCGCAAATAAATCACGAATAGGCGTAAATAAGCCAACATAGGTAGCAGGATTAGACCGCGGGGTACGGCCAATTGGTGACTGGTCAATAATTATAACTTTATCAAGATTATCAATACCTTCTATATCATCATGCCGGCCAACTGCTTCGTGCGCTCTGTTGAGACGGATATGCAGCTCTTTCGCCAAAATGTCATTGATGAGAGTGCTTTTACCAGAACCGCTTACACCACTGACTACCACCATCTTGCCAAGCGGTACTTCAACAGTAACTTCTTTAAGATTATTCTCTCGGGCATTAACAATTTTAAGAGATTTACCGTTGCCTTTACGCCGTTTTTTAGGAACATCTATCTTCAATTCACCACGCAAATACTTGCCTGTTATGCTCCGTTTACTCTTCGCAACTTCTTCTGGTGTACCTTCAGCGACAACTTCTCCACCGTGCACACCAGCACCAGGACCAATGTCTACGAGATAATCAGCCGTGCGAATAGTGTCTTCATCGTGCTCAACAACAATCACGGTATTACCAAGCTCTTTAAGGCGTTTTAATGTTTTGATTAATCGATCGTTATCACGTTGATGAAGACCGATTGAAGGTTCGTCGAGTACATACAGTACGCCTTGCAAGCCAGAACCAATCTGGGTGGCTAAACGGATTCTTTGCGCTTCACCACCGCTAAGAGTCTTCGCACTACGAGCTAATGTAAGGTAGCCAAGCCCTACTTCATTTAAAAATGTCAGACGATCATTAATTTCTTTTATGACTTGCTTCGCAATTGTTAGTTCGCGGTCGCTAAATTTGATGTTTTTGAAAAACTTCACTGCATCTTCAACTGCAAGGTTACTGATATCCATGATTGATTGCCCAGCAACAGTCACCGCGAGGACTTCCGGCTTCAAACGCTGACCGCCACATGCGTGACATGGTTTTTCTACCATGAATCGCTCAATCTCACGTCTCATGAAATCACTATCGGTTTCTTTATGTCGCCGTTCGAGGTTTGGGATAACCCCCTCGTAGGTTGTATCAAAAAACCTACCAGAGCCAAGCGCTATTGCGTATTTTTCGTTTCCGGTGCCATACATGATTTTTTCCATTTGGCTCTCAGTCAGCTCCGCTGTTGGAACTTGTGCCGAGAAATTATAGCGCTCAGCGACTGCAATCATCTTTTTCATATTCCAAGCATCCGGCGCCATACGGTTATACGGCCGAATTGCACCCTCAGCAATGGTCAAATTACCATTCGGTACGACAAGCTCAGGATCAACCTCAAGTCTATTCCCTAGTCCTGTACACACCTGACAAGCGCCGTGTGGACTGTTGAAACTAAATGTTCGCGGTTCCATATCTGGCGCCTGAAAATCTGGGTACTCTGGGTTATAGTACCGCTGGCTGAATTTATGAGCTTTATCTTCATCGTCAGCATCAACAACAACCAACTGTCCATCAGCTAGCTGTAATGAATTCTCAACAGCCTGAAATATTCGACCAGCTTGATCCTCATTATTAACCACTCGGTCAACAACAACTTCAATGGTATGTTTGTATTTTTTATCAAGCGACGGAAACTCTTCAAGCGCGTAGATGACGCCATCAACGCGAGCTCTCGCGTAGCCTTGTCGAGTATACAGCTCCGGAATATGCGCATGCTCGCCTTTTTTGTCAATCACCACTGGTGCAAGCAATAGCAGACGATGACCTTTTTCTAGATTAGCGACTCCATCAGCAATATCTTGCGTCGTCATGGTTTGAATTGGCTGACCGTCAGGGCCATGCGCCGTGCCTATGCGCGCATACATCAAACGCAGGTAATCATAGATTTCCGTTACTGTAGCGACTGTTGAGCGTGGGTTACGACTAGTTGATTTTTGATCAATCGATATTGCAGGACTCAGACCGTCTATCTGATCAACATCAGGTTTCTCCATAAGACCGAGGAACTGTCTTGCATAAGCACTCAAACTCTCGACATAACGGCGTTGGCCTTCAGCGTAAATCGTATCAAAGGCAAGCGAAGACTTGCCCGAACCGCTCAGTCCAGTAATTACCACTAGAGAGTTACGTGGAATTTCTAAGTTTATATTTTTCAAGTTGTGCTCTCTGGCACCTTGAACTTTTATTACCTCTGACATAAGTCTTAATTATAGACTATCGTGACAAGTCATTCAAAGCTGGCACTACTTGAATATTTTCTTGCCTACAAGGTCCTACATGCATGGTCTTTCGAACATGAGCTCTTCTTCTGGATTAGTTGTCACATTCGGAACAAATAATTCTACTTCGCCATCTTAAAGGAATATTGATTCAATTGCGGGTGCATATTAACTAATCTCACTTTTGTTTTGATGCTAATTGTTTAGAGTATACTATTGTATATGGCAAAAAAAAATGTAGATGGCACACGCAAAAACCCACTATGGAAAGTGATAGCAACCGATTTGGCTGGAATAGGTTGCTTAATATTAGTGCCGTTTCTAGGCCCGCTTCCAGGACCAGGAGGTATCCCGTTGATACTTGCTGGGTTTGGTTTGCTTGCTGTTAATCATGACTGGGCAGACGATGCGATTCATTTTGTAAAGAAACATTCAGAGAACTTACTAGGCTATTTCTTCCCCGACAAACCACTTATACAGTGGGCCTGGGACATTTTTGCAATCCTATTATTTGTGATTGGCCTTTGGTTAAACCTTACTGCAGAATGGTGGGTACTAAAAGGTCTTAGCTACGGAGTCATGGCTGGCTCATCGACCGTGTTCATGCTAAATCGAGGTAGGCTTGATTGGCTTGACGCTCAAATGAGAAAATTTGGCAAAAAATAAACTTTCTTTTATATAATATAGTGCTGTAGGAGTACTCATAGATGAGGGATCCTTGAAAGCAGTTTGCTTTTGAGTTGGCATCAAACTGAGGGTTTAGGCTTATTTTCTACAAGAAATATGCTTAACCCTTTTTTATTTTTTAATGATGAATTACGAGGATTAGATGCTAGAATTCATGATTTCAGGATATATACTGGGCACCGATAGGCTGGTAGGATTTTATGAATTAGTCTTACTATTTGCAGACATCTATTGTACATACGTTCTATCGCTATTCTTAAAAAATGGCACTTACTTAAATTGCTTATTACAGACAATATATTATAAAAAACAATATAATTACACAGCGTAGCTGAGTTATAGGCCCATAATCACTTCACCAATTAATTGATCCGCTTTGACTGGTCCGTAAAATCTTGAATCTACTGAGTTATCCCTATTATCTCCAACTATAAACAATTCTCCTACACCTAAAGTTATTTCAAAATCTATATACGCTTCACCCTTTAGCACATTAGCGTACCAATCTTCTTCGGTTTCGATAAGTATTTCTGTACGTTCATTTTCTATATACTCTACAGTAACTACTCCGTATGACATTTTTACCTTGTCGCCGGGTATTCCAAATACTCGTTTCACAACTAAAGATTCGTCAACAATCAGTCCTCCTCCAGTGGTATCATGTGGTTTTTTTACTATAGCTATATCACCTCTGTTCGGTATGTAGTTGTTTTTATTAATATCAGCTAGAGTGCTGCCCATTCTATTTACTGCAAGTTGCTGATTATCCTGTAGCGTATCCTCCATGCTAATACCATCGGTTTTAATGAGTGTGACTATATAATTACTTACAAAAATATAACCGAAAAATAATATAGTAATTAGAAATAGCGGTTTCTTAATAAAATACCAGACAAAATACTTGCCCTCACTATCACCTTTAAGGATTTTCCCTGTTTTTAGAGTGTTTTTTGACCAGCGTGAAGTAGCATCGTGAGTCGAACTCCACAAAATTCTTGCTCTAATTTTGCTAACCAACCAACTAATTGATACAGCAAGCCCAAACATAGCTATAAAAATACCTAAATATCTCAGAATATACGAATTGATAAATATCCAGCTTCTAGCATTCAGATATATATCTGTTATCGTGCCATTTTCTACTTGTTCTTCGTATAGAACTACGACGCCGTTATCAAAAGTTATTTGTGTTTGCAGTGTATGTTCACCCGATGAAACATAATTCATATTAAAGGACTCGAATGCTGAGCTTTTATATGCTATGTTCGCGTCTACCGCATAATTAACAGATTGTATTTCATTATTTACGAAATCAGAATATTGAATAATATTTACAGAGTCGAATATAGAAGTGAGTTTACTCGGTAGAAGCTTTACGTTCTTATCCTTATAAGTAACTTGGCAGAAATTTATTGTGTCACATGTATAATTATTCAAACTCGCACTACTGAGTAGTATTTGGATATTACCTACAGTTGACGGATCGGGTACTGACAACTCCAGAAACAGGAGTCCGTCTTGGGCGAATTCTATCTGCCCAGCACCATTTATAATTTCGTATTTTTTACATGAACCATCATTGCCTACATAACCAATAATTCCAGTATATTTTGAACTTTCTGAATCTATATAATCTGCAGAAACTCTATAGCTACCTTTTTCGGCATTTATTGAAGTTTGTACAGCATTAGCACCAAGACAGCTAGTTGGTAACAGAGGTTGTTCTTGGGCGTTAATTCTTGGTGTGGGTAGCAACACTCCAGCCATCAATAAACTAAGTAATAATAATGCAGAAATTTTTGTTTTTAACAAGTTCACAACAAAATTCTATCATAATAGTTGTGTTTAATAACAGATTGTGTTTTTATTGAGGTATTAACAATAGGGTAACCATAATATGGCGAAGCAAAAAAGCTTAAAGAAAACAATCAAGAATAACAAGAAAAAGAAACTCAATCTAAAAAATATAGATTTTAAAAAGAACTGGAAGAAGCTAACTTATAGTGGTGCATTAGCTCTGCTACTCTTTGCGAGTGTCGGCTTTGGTGGCTATACTTACCTCTCTAACAAAAATCTTGAAGCAGAAGCGTACAGCTGGACTGGTGTTTATTCCAAAAATGGCGTTAATATATATGCTTGTAAATCTGGAACCACTGGAGTAAGTGGGCATGTCAGAAACCTATCAGGTAGATCAGTCACAGTCATCCATAACGGATCCCCAACAACTATCTACAATGGTTCCTCTAGGATATACTCGCCTCGAAAGACACCTTGGGGAGGTGTATACGTAGATGTTAATGGGGCTACTGTGAGGACAGTAGATAGAGGTTTATTACGTTGGTGCTGATTAAGCACGAATTAATGCACATATTTTTCGATTTCAAATTTACGGTTTAGTCCGGCGTAGTTCATGTAGCGCGCTACACCAAAGATTTCACGCTCCATCCACGGTCTATCGTGTACCCCTACAACTGGCAGATGACGCAGTGGATTACGTCAAAAAAAATAGTGAGTCGTTGCGTAATATTATTTTCCCAAATAAAACTTGGGTGAAATGGTCATGGGATATTGTCGCTGTTGCCTTAATAGTTGGCGGTACGATATTGAATATTTATGCTGAATATTGGCTATTTAAAGGCTTTAGCTATGGCATTATGGCCAGTACGAGTACTTTGTTCATGTTGAACCGTGATCGTATAACATGGTTAGACAACCAGCTTCGACGTACCGGAAAAAGATAGTTGTTTTTTTAGCTAATTCATGATATAGTTCATCTCAATAAGCGAGGTGGCACTAGAATGTGGCAATTTATTATCTCTGGTTATGTACCGGGGACTGAACTTCAAATTACTTTTGATCTGATCGCAACCTTTTCGGTGGTATTTTTTGGTACGGTTTTTTTGTTAGTAGTCTTCAAAAGATACAAAACGATAAAACAAGAAATTGAAGATATAGTTGCTTATATGGAGCGACTAAAAGAAATTTCTTTGTAGCTACGACTGGTCATCGCTCGGCTCAGGAAGTATGCTCTCAATATAGAGTTGCAGCTCAGACAGCAAGTATTCATCATCTTTTGAGAGTTTTCTTGTGGTTGCAATCTGCTGCATCCGAGACGCGACTCTAGCTGTTGCACTTTTTGCCCCACCAGAAAAGAACTTTTTGCGTCGATACTCTTCCCACGCTTCATGCTCTTCAGGCGATAGCTTTTCTGGATAATTACGCGCTTTATAGAGCGGCATCATTTCTCTCAGGCGTTTGTTTTTAATTGTTTTCTGTAATTCTTGAAACTCATCAGGATCAGCATGTCTAATAAGGCTCATTTCACCCTTATCCATATCAACCCAAAAACCATCATATAGTTGTGCATCGACGTCTTCCTCTATCGGAAGTCTGGTCTGTTGCTCGTTTTCTAATATATCAAGTGCTTCTTGTAGTTTCTTAATAAAAGCCGGGTGAGACTCTAGCAGTTCTCGATGTTTTTCGAAGTCTGAGTTGTAGCCGATAGTTTTTTTGCTTGCGTCATCTAGAACGATGAATGGCGCTACCGCAGGACAGCGGTTATATTGAAGTGTTTTAAGTGGAAGTGATTTTTTATCGTCACCATAGCGAACGGCCCAATGTTCAGCAAGCTGTTCAGCCGTTTTATCTACCCACTCAGACGGATCATGTCTCAAGTCGTAGACTACCGCTGATTCACGTCTAGGATGCTTAAAAACGGTCAAGACAACGGTAGTTTTAAGAAATGCACTATCATATTTGCCTGATGTATAGACGAATGGTTTTCCATCTTCTACGAGTGCTGCCACGAACTTTTTACCTCGGGATTCAACAGAATAATCAAATAATTTTGGTTGAGATGTTTTAAATTTCTGCGCAAGTTCAATTAACGCCGTCACATCGCTAAGCGCATCGTGAGCATTTTCGTGAGTGAGCCCGTTGGCCTTAGCCATTTCTTCTAACTTTACTGTCGGCTTGTCTTTCAGAAATGGCCACACAATACCTTCAGGCCGCAGCGCTCGCATCATCCTCATTGCATCGAGCAAATCCCACCTGCTCCTACCTTCGCGCCAATGCCACTCATAAGGGTCGTAAAACGTACGGTAACATAACTGCCTCATGAACTCATCATCAAACCGAATGTTGTTATAGCCGACAAAAACCGTATCCGGCAAAGCGATATGTTCCTGAAAATAAGCGGCCAATTCTGCCTCAGTTATGCCTTCTGAGGCTGCTTTTTGAGGGGCGATTCGGTGCACTAGAATAGCGTCAGGTTCAGGAATAATGTCATCAGCTAGACGTACCAGAATGTTGTCAGGCTCTCCGACTGGCTCAAGATTTTCGTTTGTGCGTTGTCCTGCAAACTGCATAACACGACCACCACGAGCACTGCCACTAGATGTTTCAAGATCGTAAAAATAAAACGTCATTACTAGTAGTGTATCAGGTCGAACGGTCGAACCAATTACACCAGCGTTCTAGCAGGCTAATCCTTTGCTGTCGATGAGTTCTTGAACAGACGCAATGGAGCCTGGCCACGGGATAGGATGTTTTATCAAAGTGCTACTACTCTGTTGGTTCAGTTGGTAGAATATTTTAAGTGGCTTCAGATGATACACAGTTGCTGCTATCCGAGGCTCTGGCTCACCGATAAGTGTTAGTAACGGTATGTTTATTCGAGCAAGTGACAGTTCAAGAGGTATGAGCTTTTGTAAGTCGTCAATAGTTGACACGCATACTACTGCTGCCAATGGTATATCGTGCTCAATAGATGTTTTCTGTGCATAAAAAAGCGCGTAATCATCTGCTCGAGGTGTTGCGCCGTCGAGTATGCAGAGGATAGATTGTGTCTTCTGATTACTCATGTTTCAACGGTGAATTAATACTCCATATAATCTTCACGATTGTCACCGAAGTAAATTTTTGCCATGTGATCAACTTGAGCTTTTTCAACGAGTTTCAGAATTCCCATTTTACGCATAATATCTCGTAATCTTCTGACACCATCTTCTGACTCAAAATCAGTCCGGGCTGCGAAACGCTCAATTTTCTTACCTCTTATGACCGCGCTGTTCTTCACTTCATCATAGTCGACGGTCACCACGTCATCGTGCTCATCATTGATCGTGATGACTGGCAAGGCTTCTGACTCTTCAGCTTGTTGGAGCGCCTCTTGCTTTTTCAGCTTTTCGACTTGCTCACTTGCAGCATAAAGAATCTTCTGCAGACCTGCCCCGCTGACTGCTGAAATCGCATAAATGTTTGCTATGCCTGTCGCTTTTTTAAGCTGTGACTGCAAATCTGCAACTATCTCGTCGTCAAGTCCGTCGATTTTGTTTATAACAACCAATTGTGGTTTTGTGCTCATATCGATTTTATAAGCTTTTAGCTCTTCTTGAATCGTCGTATATGCTTTAACTATGTCGTTGCTGTAAGCATCAATCATGTGAAGTAGTACTTTTGTTCGCTCAACATGACGCAGAAAGTCATCACCGAGCCCTTTGCCCTCTGAGGCTCCTTCAATAAGTCCAGGGATATCTGCAAATAGCAGTTCTTTGCCTTTTTCGATCTTCACGACACCAAGGTTCGGTCGTAGTGTCGTAAAAGCATAGTTTGCAATTTCTGGTCGAGCATTGCTGACATGAGCGAGCAGCGTACTCTTACCGGCATTTGGCATACCGACAAGTCCGACATCAGCAATCATCTTAAGCTCAAGGGAGAACTCGTGCTCATCACCAAGCTCGCCTTTTTCAGCGACTTTTGGTGCTTGCCGAGTACTGCTCGTAAAGTGGGCATTACCAAAGCCTCCTTTTCCACCTTTAGCAACAACCACCTGCTGCTCAGGATGTACAAAATCTGCAATAATAACACCGTCATTGCTGATTTGCGTACCAACGGGTACTTTTATCTCGAGGGCTTTGCCGTTTCGACCGTGCATCTTTGCAGCTCCACCAGCCTTGCCGTCTTCAGCTACAAGCTCTTTTTGATAACGAAAGTTCGCAAGCGTATTTTCGTTGGTACTGGCGATAAACACGACATCACCACCGTGACCACCATCACCTCCGTCAGGACCACCCTTAGGAAGCCCGCGGGCTGTATGAAAGCTCACAATACCATTACCGCCCTTACCGGCGCGCACTATAACTGATGCAATATCAATAAACATATTGTAATAATTATAACATAACCCACCCCTGTTAAGAAACTGGGTTGCTGTATTATCTATATTTGCAATTAATCTAGCACTGTTATGTCAGTGCTAAGCTAAAGTCCTGCGAGTTTGAGTACGTGCTCTCTACTGAAAGGCGTTAAGTTACGTTGTACCGTTGCTTCATCAAAAACCGGAAGTAGTTCTTGAACACTAGCTACAGGCGAGAATTGTCTTTCAGGATCTACCGAAGAATCTATAGATGCTATTTTGACTGCTAGGTCATTCTCTACATCGAACACAGATGCTCTAACCATAGACCTGAAGACAAAACTATCCATAAATTCTCCCAGAGATCCTAAGGGTTCAGAGTTGGCCAGTTGTATGAGGGCTATATCCTGTGCTGCTCTATCTCTGGCTAATATAATTTCATCTTCAGCTGGCAACTCGACATGCTCATAACCAAAGAAACCAGCATCTTGCCCTGGTACTCGGCTGTCCATTGGTAAAGAAATTCTAATCATTAAATTATTATAATTTATATTGATTATTTTGTCAAGTTTTATTGTTGATTTATTTTTCAGTTTGATTCAAGGTAACAACCTTTAACAGATTCTCTGGCACATAACGATAGTGTACAGCTTCGTCCGTCGAATTTACTTCGCGGTAAGAAATTTAACTTCCGGGAGGTGAGCAGTCAGAGTTTTGGTGCTTCAAAACCCTGCACGATGAGAGGAGGAGTCGCCTTATCTCATAAAGCTGTGCCGTTAATAAATATACTGATAGGCAGCTGCTTGAGCTGCTGAATAAAGCCGGAAACTCACTCGTCCCCATCCGCCTGTTTTTGCACTGTCTACGTCCATTGATGCGTAGCCACCGTATGAGTTCATTTCAGATATCCATATGCTGCCGTCGGGGTTAACTGCTTCAACGTAGCCTACATGTCCGTAATAGTCACGTGGCGGTGTCCATATGACCGCACCGGCGGCAGGGGTGTTGCCAACGCCTATACCAGCTCGCTGTGCAAGCACTTTCCATGTGCTAGCATTTCCTAAATTAGCAGGTATTGGTCTACCTGTTTCGGTTCGTTTATTTGCTGCGTACCATGTGCAATAGCCGTAATCATAGCCATTGTAGCCATATACAGGGCTTGCTCCACCAAACCTGAAGCCACTGAACGTCGGCACGCTTCGTCTAGTAGGCGCAGGAACCCTACCATCAGGAATAACAATTTTTTGTCCTTGCACGAGACCACTAATTTCGGCATCATTAAATGCAACAATAGCAGCAGCGTTGGCACTGTATTTTTCTGCAATTTTATCAGCAGTATCGCCATCTTTTACTTCATATACCAGCCCGTTAACAGGTGGGATTTTAAGCGTTGCATCTGCAGAAACTGCATCACCAGACAGATCGTTTGACCACTGAATCGTTTCTGCCGTTATACCAAATTTTTCAGCAATACTTGCAACTGTATCGCCTTCAACCGTGACATATTCTTGTAAATCGTTGATTGATTTTAGTTTTGTGTCCACAATTTGTGGCTTTGCAACCACTTGTGAGTCGTTAGGGACAACGTCAAGCTGTAAATTAACTGTATCAGCGTTATTTCTGACCGCAGTTGCTTGCTCTAATCGTACGAGCTGTGCAACATTTACTGCTATGTCTGCTCCTGACAGCTCGTCTAATGGATCTGAGAGCTGTGTTTGTTGCGTCAAGCTAAGTATTGGAGCGTTTGAAGAAGAGGGTTGTGTGTTTCTAGTGCTTACAATAAATACCGCCACTCCGATAACAAGCAAAATGTTTGTTGAAAGCAGACCATAGCGAATCACGCGTTTTTTACTTCTAAAAAAACTACGCTTTACTTTTCTATTTATATCTTCTCTAGCGTTGGTGGCTGCTTTAACGAGCTGCGTTTCAGCAATTTGCGGTGGTAGTGGCGTACGAATAAGTTACTCCTTAAATGGTTCGGTTTCAGGTCTGGATATAATTCCCCGAAAGTCCAGCTAATAAATACTACTCTTTAGACAAATGTATGTGTGGTTCCTTCAAACTACTATAATAAATAGAACAAGGAAACACTAGCGTTTAATATAGCAAACTTAGGGGGCACTTGTCAATATTATGATTATGTTTTGAAAATAGGTATTTTAGTAACTTTGGCACAGTTCAATACAGTGTTCGGCAGTAAGTGCTTCGTGCTCTTGAAGCGTATTAGAAAAATAAGTCTTTCCATCGTCACCGGAAACAAAAAACAAGAAGTTGGTATCAGCAGGATTTGCAACTGCTTTTAAAGACTCAGCGGTAACGTTATTGATTGGACCGGGTGGCAAACCAGCATATAAACGAGTATTGTACGGTGTGTCTGCACGAATGCTCGGGTCAAGGTTGAACTGAAGCGCACCGTATAGCGCTGTCGGATCACTTCCAAGCGTAATTCCTTCGCGGTAACGACGCAAAAATACTTGCGCTGCTTTTCGCTTGTCTTCAACCGTATTGACCTCGCGCTCAACGATAGAGGCTAGGATAATTCCTTCATGAACAGTTAGCCCTTGTGCCTCGAAGCCTGCCTTTATTTCAGCCGAGAGTGCACTGTTCATTTGCTCTAGTGATGCTTCAATAATTGATTTGAGTGGAGTTACTAACGTAAACTGAAAACTTTCAGGGTACAAATAGCCTTCTAAACTTGCAAGTGGTGGTTTATTTTTGAGAACAGGGCTTGCGTACTGCGAAGGGTCAAGCGCTGCGTCAACTACTTCTTCACTATAACCTGCTTCTATAAACGATCCTCGAAGCTGCTCTAAGCGCTGAGTAGGTAAAATCGTTAGTAAATCAACTGACACATCTCCTGATGTAAGCTTATCAACTATCTCTGCGACTGATTGACTCTTTGATATTTTATAGCCTCCGGCAATCATATCACCGTCTTTTCCGTGTATTCGTGCATATAGTTCGTAGGCAAATGCTGATCGTATAAGTCCACGAGATTCCATAATTGCCGCAACCTGTGCCTCATTCATGCCTATCTCAACGGTTATAACAGCTGTCTCGTTAACGAGCGGATCAATCGGCTTAATGCTTGTTCGGTACCAAGTAAACCCACCCAACAAAACGACGGCAACAAACGCTATTACTACCGCAACTATAATTTTTATCGTCCACCTTTTTTTGACTCTTTTTCCATGGCTAAAGAATGACATTTTTAATCCTTCCAGACGCTACTTCACTAATAAAATCTTCTACTAATATACCAGCTGCAACACTATCAATGCTTTGATTTTCGTGCGCACGCTCTTCAGCTTGTTTCGTTGTACCAGCCTCGTCAATACTATAAACGGGAACCGTCACGGCGTTCCTTAGCTCTTCGATTATTTTTTCAGCCCAGATTGTCTGCTCCGTATGTTGTCCGTCCAACCCTCGCGGCACACCTGCTATTAATGCGCAAGCTTGATGCTCATCTATCACCGCTTGGATCTGATCAACAAGAAGCCCTTCTTTCATATCTATTACAGCCAACGGTTCTGCAATCTGAGCAGTCGTATGCAACCGTGCAACACCAGTTCGGCTCATGCCCAGATCCACCCCAATAATGTCGCCTTCTAGCTTAGTTTTCGAGCTCATTAATCACAATGGTTATTTTGTCTGCACTCTTTGGTGTTGTTGTTATCCATATCGGACTGTAGTCAACACTTACTGAGCGTACGCCTCCCCTAGCTTCTAATAACTTCTCAATATCACCACGCTTCATACCAGCTACTTCGTTTCTAATAGCTGCTTCATCAAACTCCGGTCCAAGCACAGCTACTGTTTGCAAGTTAAGTGTCTGATTCGTTGCAGATGCTGCAGATGCAAGCCGCAATACAGCCGTATCGAGACCGTTACGTCTAATGTTCGTACCAGCTCCTTCTTCCAATGAAGCAGTTACTTTACTATCGAGTAGCGTTCCCAGATCATTAGTTGAAACACCCAACATGCTAAATAGTACTGTCTGCGTCACCGTCACCTCAGAAACTTCACTATCAACCGCGGCAGAGACTTTCTCGTTTGGTTCACCCTCTACGAGTGTCTCAGCTATAGCTTGCAACTCTTGACTCTCTAGCGTTTTTGATAATTCTGCAATCGCTTCAGCAGTAGATGTACCAACAAGCTTCTGCTTGGCACCAGCAACATCTTCAGCGCTCACAACCTTTACCACCTGTGTTGTTCCGCCACTCATCGCAGTACCAGATGCTGTTACTCCAGCTATGCTTGACGTATAGCTGCGAGCATTAATATTGTATGATTCACCTGAGTTAGTTGCGGTAACTCCAACGTCTTTCACTGCTCCTGCTTCGGGGAAATCTTCACTTCTACAATTGTTACCGAAGTAAACGGCAGGTCCAAGCTCAATTGCTTGATTCGTAACATAGGTCAGATTGCCTGCGCTAAAGCCACTTCCGGCAGGAATACTAATTCCTTCTGAATTCTTTGCGCAGTTAGCCAGTGTAAGTGTACCTGTTGCTTTTTCTCCGACGTTTTTTTCACCAGTCGCTGGAACCGTCGCGCTATTTTGTTTCGAAACTTCGGCTTTCGTTGCAGGTACAACCGCTTTCTCGACATTTAGTTCAGCTGCTTCAGCACTTACAACGAAGTCGAAAGTTACTGTACTGCTGCTTGTATCAGTATTCAGCGTTATGGTTGCTTTTGGTAAAATAACAAACCCAAAAACCCACCCAGTTATGAGTAGTACAACGAGCGCTATGCCTAGCCCCATTCGAAGTTTAAAATTACTAAAGTCTGGAACTCTAAATGCGCGTTTCTTTTTCTTTTCTTTTGCTTCCTTGGCAAGCGTGCCTTCAGGGACTTCGACGGCTTCATCATCGGTGTTATCTAACTCAATCGTGTCGTTTTCTGCTGACAACGGTAATGGAGCGACTGGCTCAGGTATCGCTGGTTCGGACTCGCTCGCAACAAACTTGGCTTCTTCCGGCTCTTCTGTCTCCACAAATGGCAGATTATCGTCGAGCTCTGCTGAGCTAATCACTTCACTCTCTACTTGCTTTGTTCGCTTAGGAATCACAGGCTTCGATTGTAAGGATTTTGCGAGATGGACGCCTGCAATTGCCGCAATTGATTCTATGGCTGGCTCAGACGATATCACAACAACTTGTTTTTTTGCTTCAGTTGCTGCTTTCTTGAGTAGCTTCATGTTCACAACGCTCTGGAATACGGTCGCGCGTTTCGGCAAAACAACTGCGACAATTTTGTTACTAGCAGATGTAACTTTATCAATAACGGCTGTTATCTCGTCTTCTGCTTCTATGTAGACTGTTTCTTTAGTTGTTGCCATTATTAAATCCTGAGTAACCTATTTATTCTGCTGTGGACCGTCGCTTCATCGGAGACTTCTGTATTTTGCGCAATTGTATCTAGTCCTACTCTTAGTAGTCCCATTGCGGTGACAAAAGTATGATCGTCCAAGGTATCAGTTGTATCTTCAATACCGATAACTGCTTCAGGCTTGATGAAGTGGATACTTGGCTTACGCGCAAAAGGAAGTTTTCGGTACCAATCAGCCGACTCCAGTTCGGCTGTAAGCATTTCTAGACTAGCACCACCACCACACAACAGTATGTGATGCGGCAGGTGTTCAAGGTTATTGTATTCCTCAAGTGCAAGCTCTATACCCGAACGCCATACTCGAATTGTCTTTTCTAATGATTTCTCAAGTTTTTCAGTAAGCTGCGTTGGTGCAGTTCCATCACTGAGCCCAAGTTTGAGTTTTTCCGCTTCAGCAAACCCAACTTCTAGCTCACGTGAGATACTTTTTGTGAACGCACGTCCGCCGATACCGAACATCTGTGTACCCTGTACACCACCCTCATTTAACACCGCAATATCGGTTGTACCGCCTCCAACATCCATTAATATGGCGCTCATAGTAGAATCATCCGCGTCACCAATAATTGACCTCGCTACTGCAAACGGCTCAGCAGCAACTGCAAGCAAATCCATATCTAGCTGATTCGCGACCTGTTCAAGCGCTCCAATATGAATCATTGGCGCAAAGGCGGTATACAGCTGAACGAGTACTTCTTTTCCTTGGAACCCTACTGGATTCGTAATCTCATAGCCATCAATCTCCATCCGCACAAGTGCGCTGTTCACGAGCTGAACGTCAACCTCTTTACCACCAAGCTCATCAGCAATTTGCTGTTTTGCTTTTTCAAAAGCACGTTTTTGCACCAGCTCAATGATTCGCTCAACTTCGGTGATCTCAAGTGCTTTCTTTGGGTTTTTACGCTGTACCTTAACAGTTATCGTCGTGCCTTTTACGAGCTCACCTGCAATCCCTATCACAACTGCTCGTGCGCTCACACCAGCTTGCTTCTCGGCGTCCGCAAGTGCTTTGTTACAGTTAGCAGTTACTGCGGCTATATCAGCAATAGCACCAGCTTGCATATCCTGCAGTCCCTGATGCGCACGACCTACGCCGACTATTTCAACTTCGTCTTCGGCAAGGCGACCGATTAACGCTTTAACATTTTCTGTCCCAATATCAAGCGCAACAATATAACGATCTCCTCGCTTAGTGCGCGTTTTCGATAGCGTTGTTAAAGCCTTAGATTTTAGGCTGTTTAACTGAGTTAGCATATACGTTTTATTGTAGCACGTAAAAAGAGTAGTTTACTTAACTTAGCATCTATTTTTATGCTGCAAAATCAACAATTGCCTCGATTTTTCTTTGTGCTTCTTCTGCTCTTAAGCCACTTGTACTCTGAGTGGACTCTGTAGCTATGTCTTCTACCCTTTTAAGATGTTCACGACCGAGCCGTAATAACTCTTCTCGAGATGTGTCAAATTTATTCATCAAGACTACCGTCCCAAGCCTTGTGTTGGTTTCAACGCTAGCAAATATACCCATTAAAAATGCACCATGCACAAGATTCGCTACATCATAATAATTCTCGTCATCGAAAACTTCAATTCTATAATGTTCTTTGAACTTTACACCTGATGGCTTATAGCACGTCACATACGACGTTGATGTTATCCCAGAAAATCTTCGATAATCCATGCCTCTGGCTATTAACTCAGCTTCATACTCAAGTGCAGCTTCTCTTCTTTCCCCGTAAGCTCCAAAATCTTGTCTATACACTAGTCCGAATTCACTTCTTTGATTCGGCATGAATTCAACGAGATGTGCCATGATTAACTGTCTGTTTGAGATTTCGTCGCTATATTTACCTGCATTACTTAATCCTTGGAGATATCTAGCATAGCCTCTCTCATATCGCGATCTGAAACTTTGATGATCAACCGGCAAAGTTAGCCTCAGAACGCCAGCTTTAAGATTTTCGTCAAACTGAAACAATTCGCTATCATCAGGAGCTTCCCACGAACCGTCGTGTTTAGAGCCTGTTGAGTGTATTTCTCTCGTCCCTACAATTGCTATATACATCGCAATTCTGGCATCAACGCTATCGTCCATCTCAATAGTTACTTCACCCTTATCAATACCAGAATATTCAGTTGTATAGTCTGGAATGAGTATCAATGGCTCTTGCTCATCTGCCAAAGTGGTACTTCTATCTAAGCGATTTTTAACATTCTGCATAGCTTCAATTATTCGAGGATCACTAAACAGGCCGTCAATACCGTCAAAGCTATCGACTTTAATTACTGAAGTATCCGGTGCTAATAAGATAGAAGAAGCATCAGTAATCACATGAGGTGGTGCAATTGATTCAAATCCTTCTAGTTGATGGTATGGAGGCATTTATGGACCTTTTGATTTTTGTTAAGACTACCCTGAAAATACGCCTATAGGATGTCCATTACTGTGAAACATATCACATAAACGCTTATGCTATCTTTAGACCGCTACCTGTGGTGGTGCGATGCTATATATAGCGCTATTTCTAAACAAGGACTGCTTTTATTCGGCGGATTCCGGCTGAACTTGACTGTTCTTTTAGGATTTTAAAAGTTTTATTGTCTTCGTATAGCTGAAGCGTGTGGTCCACATGAGGGCCGCCACATATTTCGAAGCTGAATGGTTTATCTACGCCGTCTGCCTGCATGTTGTACACCTTAACTGTATCGCCGTAGCGGTCGCCGAACTGTCCAAGCGCACCAAGTTCGCCTGTCGCTCGGCTCGTCGGATATTCTGCGAATGTCACCTTGAGATCTATTGAAATTTGCTGATTAACGATCTCCTCAACTTGTGAAATTTGCTCTGGAGTCATTTTTTCTGGGTGGCTAAAGTCAAAACGTAGGCGTTCTTCAGTGATGTTAGAGCCGTGTTGCACGACATGATCACCCAATACATCTCGCAAAGCTTGATACATCAGATGAGTCGCTGTGTGATATTTCTTATGTTGTAGTGTCTGACCACCCAAGCCACCTTTGAACGTACCTTTAGATGCAGTTTGTGATTTTAGCCGTTGCGCTTCCATATCTTGTTCAAACTCAAAATCAAAATCATCAGCAAGCTCAACTCCTCTTTTTTCAGCTTCTTCAACTGAAAGTTCTTTCGGGAAACCATAAGTATCATAAAGTTTAAATGCGTCAGCCCCAAACAAAACTTTTGCTTGTCTGGTTACTCCTTCGAGATTGGTTAGTTCGACAGTTTTTTCTGATACTTTTTCGAACTCACGCAGCCCTTTTCTGAGCGTTTGCTTAAAAGCTTTTTCTTCCTTTACAAGCACTGCGACGATTTCTGCTTCGTTTTCTAACACTTCTGGAAAGTCATTTTTGTACAAACCAGCAATAATCGGTGCAACTTCGGGCAAAAAGTTTTGTTCTATTCCTAGATTAAATGCTTTCAAGATTGCCCGTCTTACCAACCGCCTCACAACATAGCCGTGCTCTTTATTATTCGGTACAGCACCATCGACAACAAGGAACATTGCGGCGCGCAAATGATCGGCAATCACACGCATAGATTCAGCATTTTCTTCGTATTTTTTGCCACTGAGCTTCTCGATGTGCTGGATAATTGGCCACAACAGACTAATTTTAAAAACATCTGGATCATGTAGCTTTGCTGCCGCAATTCGCTCTAGACCTGAACCGTGATCAATGTTTGGTTTTTCAAGCGGTTCGAATTTACCCTCTGCTACTTTGCGGTAGGCCATAAACACATTGTTACCAATTTCTACGAATCTACCACAGTCACAGTTCGGATGACATTGTTCGCCAAATGCTGGATTATGAGGAATACCAAAATCATAGAACATCTCACTATCAGGGCCGCATGGATCGCCCACAGGAGTGTTTTCTGGGCTTCCGTTCCGGCTCCACCAGTTTTTACTGCCATCATAATAAAAAATCCGTTCGCCTTCTTTCATTCCCTTCATGTAGCCATCTTGCTCGGAGCCAATATCTGCTTGTCCGCTGCTTAAGCCTTTTGCCTTGAACAGTTCAGCCCACACTTCAGCTGCTTCAGTATCTTTTTCAATATAATATTCCGGCGATCCTATGAAGCACGTCGTGTAAACTCTGCTCATATCAAGACCAACTACTTCATCCAAGAACTCCCACATCCATCTAATCTGTTGTTCTTTAAAATAATCACCCATACTCCAGTTACCAAGCATTTCGAAAAATGTCGTATGTCTATTATTTCCAACTTCGTCCATATCTTGTGCACGCAGGCATGTTTGAGAGTCAACAATTCTGTTGCCTTTCGGGTGTGCTTCACCGAGCAAGTATGGGATCATTGGTTGCATTCCTGAACCAGTGAATAACGTTGTTGGGTCATCTTTAAGTACTAACGATGCTCGATTAACCACCGCGTGTCCTCGTTGTTCAAAAAAATCTAGATAAGCTTTGCGTATTTCTTGTGTATTCATGTCTTCTCTCTTTAAAAATGGTTTTTAGAAAATATCTGCAGAATCGTTATATAGCCCCAAGGGCAGTCGCGCTGGAAGATAGGCTATATTGAGCAAACGTCATCATGAGTGTAAGTATAACAGAGGCATTTATGTGAGTAAATTGGTGAGTCGTCTTATGTCTTGTAACCGCCACCAGTATCAAAAAATTATAATGTGCTTGATGGAGTCAGTTTTATAATTTTATCAGTGCCCTCACCATTATCAGTTGTGACGAACAGCGCACCACTTGGCGCTTGCTCTATTGAACGGATCCTGCCAAATTCATTCACGAAAAGCTCATTCTCAGGTATAAAGTCGCCTACTTTGTCGACCGAAAAATGCAAAATCTTTTTAGCTTTTAGCGTTCCTGCGAACAACGACCCGTCGTACTGCCCCCAAGATTCTCCATACACAAATGTCGCACCAGACAATGCAACTGTCGGGCTACCTGATGCCCACTGAGCAGAAATAGCATCAGAATAAGCAACAAGATCAGTCATAGGTACAGATTCGTTATAGCCAGGAACAGGATTCCAGCCAAAATTGCCTAGAACTAAATGGTTTACTTCGTCGTCTGTGGACGGCCCGTGTTCAGTGGTAATGCCAATATATGAAGCGTCTCTAGCGAAAGCCAATCCCTGTATGTTACGGTGACCATAACTGTATATCCGGGCGTCAAATGGAGCTGATAAATTTCCTTTCTCCGCTGCTCTACCGTCTCTATCGACGCGCAGCACTTTACCGCCAAGGCTTGTTGGGCTCTGTGGGTTTTCACCGTCTGCTGCATCACCTGTGCCAACCCATATATAACCGTCAGGACCAAATCCGATCCGACAACCAGAATGTCGCCCGCTTGCTGCTGTTGGCATAGCTGTTACTATTGGTGTATCGTTTTTCAGCGTATTTGCTTCTAGCTCATAGCGAACGACTCGAACATCTTCTGAAGTGTTATAGCAAACGTACACAAATTTGTTTTGCGCATACTCCGGATCAACAGCAACTCCGAGCAATCCCCCTTCGCCACGGGCATCTAAGTCTGCCGGCACTAATAGCTCTCTATTATCACCATCTTTGTAGAGAGAGATACCACCAGCACGTTCGGTATAAAGCAGTGATTCATCAGGCAAAATTCCTATTCCCCATGGCTTTGTCAGCCCACCCAGAACTACCTCTTGGCGAATTTCAACATCTTCCTGAACTATTTGGCTTGCGAGAGGCGTAGAGTCGAACCCATTCGCTGGGACGTTTGTTGAGTTGTTCTTGGTTACGAACAGAAATGCGATTAGTCCTGTAATCACCAGTATAATAGCTAGCGTAATAATCGTGTTTTTCTTTGTTACTATGCTGTTTTTCATGCTACTAGTGTAGCATTTGGTAGCTGCTTACATTATGAGGTAATGATCCCACCGCCAAGGCAGGTATCGCCTTCATAAATAACTGCTGATTGACCAGGCGTGAGTGCGCGAATCTTTTCATTTAGCTGTAGCGTTGCTGTTTGCGACGAAATTGCGACAAAGTTGCAATTAATAGTCTTAGCTCGGTGTCTGGTGCGAACTTGGTACGACTCACCGACTACTGGAGGTTTGTTAATCCAATGTTGACTTGTTAAGTATATGATGTTTGACCAAAGACTTTCATCTTGGATATCATTTGTGACATAAACTTCATTCTTTTTCATATCTTTACCTGTCACATAATATGGCAAACCACCGCCCACATCGAGACCGTGTCGCTGTCCTATCGTGTAGAATATCGCTCCATCGTGTTGGCCGATGACTACTTTGTTCTGATCAAGTATATTGCCACTCTCTGATTCAACATACTGGTTCAAAAACTCACGTATGCCAACTTTACCGACAAAACATATGCCCATTGATTCTTTCTTGGTCGCTGTCAGTAACTTCCGTTTTTTAGCTTCTTCTCTCACATGAGGTTTCGTCATATCTCCCAGCGGAAAAAGCGTGTGTTCTAATGCTTCTTTGCTTACCCTGTACAGAAAATACGTTTGATCTTTGTTTCCGTCCACCGCGGTCAATAGTTCGCCGTCTTTTGTGTTCGCATAGTGACCAGTTGCAATGAAATCTGCACCTTTTTCTCTGGATAGCTCATAGAATAATTTGAATTTTATCTCTTGATTACACATAACGTCGGGGTTGGGCGTGATGCCGCTCTTAAAACCGTCAAGCATGTATTCGACAACTTTATCAAAATACTCTTTCTCGAAGTCAAACACCTCAAAAGGTATACCTAAGCGAACCGCAACACGTTTCGCGTCTTGATAGTCTTCTTTCCACGGACACGGGAAACCCGGCAAATCTTTCGACCAGTTCTTCATGTAAACGCCAGTCACGTCGTAGCCTTGCTCAACCAACAGCGCAGCCGTCAAAGAGCTATCAACCCCACCCGACATCCCAACAAATACTTTTTTTATTTGCTTTTTATTCATTATCATGATTATATCATCTTTATGGCAACATTATCAGAAACAGGAGTTCCTTGGGCTTTACAGCCCAGTAGTGGTGAACTTGGATTTGAAAGAGCAGCAGTTGAGCCTGCTCTACAATTCTCAGGCAGAGTTATTGGTCTCTCATCTCCTAGAAGAATTGCAGCACTCAATATAATTAACAGTTCTGATGATGCACAAAACGAGACTGTTATATTAGGTGCAACAAATAATCATGCCGACGACAGAGGCTACTAAGTTCCATTTTCAGAAGTATATAACCCAAGAGGAGCTATACATTCTAATTCTATCGTAGTTGATGAAGACACTGAAGAAGAAGCTTTAGTTGAGCTACTGTTCGGGGGCCCCGAAACTCTTCTGCCTCCAAATGTAATAATAAAAGGAGATGCTTCAATAAAGTCATCTGCAGCCTTACTGTTTGATATACTTGGTATTCAAAATGAACTAGAGTTAGAGTGGACTAATAACGGATATATACTGTCCCAAAATGATAGAAGAGCTTCTGCTTTCATTCAAGCTGCTCACATGGCTCAGGTAGATTTGAAGAAGATTATACCTTCAAGTCATACGGATAGAGTAGTCCTCTCAGCCGTAACTAGAACTGTAATAAATAATTATCCTTGGCTGCTTGATAATGAACCTGGCGTATCAGGATCTTGGCATGTAGCTTTTGGTAGACTTGTTGGCGCATATGGTATAAGTGACGAAGAAGTTGCAGATATAATTATGCTTGAAGCTGAAACTATGAGACTAGCAAAAATTGAGAAGGAAAAACGTTGGCAACTTGATGTAGAAGATGTAGGAAGCTTTACTCAAGAAATAGCGTGGAATGCTGCAAAATACATTGGAAGATTTCGTAGGTAATTTTGCTATTTAGGAATTATCTTTGAGACAGATTGGAATTTCAGTGCGGAAGCTTAGGCTGTGGCTGTACGCTATGGTACTGCCCAGTCAAGAACCGTAAGCTGAAATATCCGATATGTCCAAAGAGAAGCCTAAATGTCAGCGAAGGGGTGCTCACCACGTTCTATGCGTTTCTTCATCACCCGCAACATATATTTTTTACCCAGCCAAAATGTCGAAATAATGAACGGAACTGTTATAGTCGCTGGCCACCAGACGATCTTTGCCGGTCCAGACGATATAAATGCGACTGTCGAGTCTTCAGAGCCAATTGGTGAACCGTCTGCGTTTGTTTGTGACAGTGGGCCGTTGGCTATACCGACAACTTGAAGAAACGCAGTCGCTCCATTTGAATCACTGACTTTGATAATGATGTTGTAGACACCGGCAGAATCATAGATATGCGATAGATCATATGCTCCAGGGAACGGTTGACTTAGCAAATCTGCCGATGTGCCGTCTCCCCAGTCAACACTGATTGCATATGGTCCAGATCCACCACTTATGATTATTGGCCAAGTTAAAGTTTGACCAGGGTTAGCACCACGTTTTGCAAAGTTGCTTGTAATAGTTGGCCGGGAGCCGGCTCCAGTACGGTTATCGATGAAACTGACTGTAACAATTGCAGAATCAGGCCCTGGTTGGTCGAGATCATCGAACACACGAGCTACAAGCTCGTTCGTGCCGGTAAAAAGGTCGACACTTATCTCAAACGTGCCGTTCTCACACTGTACAGACCCAGCGAAGACATTGTTTTTAAACAGCTTCACTAGTAGACCAGTTGGGCATAGTCCACGAACGGGCACAGGAACACTCGTAAAATTTTGTCCGTTTGTCGGCGTCGATATTGTTGCCCCTTGATTAGGTGGAGGGGAGCTAATTGTTCCCGTTAAGCCAACAGATCCAGATTGCTCTGGATCTGTATTGCTTTGCGCACTTGCTGGCTGCGCTCCTACAATCAGGAAAAACGCAGCAACACTGAACGCGACAACTAGTAGCAGTCGCTTCATATCGTGCCACGCCTGTGGTAAATATTTTTTCATTTTTATATCTTTTTACTTTTAGTTTTGTGCCTCTTAATTTTAGTCTATATCGACAAAAAGCACAACCTTTTTGGTTAGAGCTCACCTTGGTTAATTTAAAGAGCCCAGTATGCGACTAGGCTCTTTAAAGTTTTGAGTGCAATTATTTACGGCGAGATTTTGTAGTTTTTGTCGCATATTTACGGTACAAGTAGAAACCTACCCCGACAACCGCTAGGACAACTATCAAGATTGCACCAATAAACCATGATGGCAAGTACCAGAATGAAGAAGAGATGCTGTAGACTTCTCCGCCGTTACCGTAGGACACATCCGCTCGTATCGTATAGCGACCTGGCTTACTGATTCCTTCGATTGGATCAGTGTAAACTCTTGTAGAATCAGGCAATACCACACCTCGAGGATTGGTATTGTTCATTTCATAAGAGAATACTTCGTTACCGAACATATCACTTAACAATACTTTACCAAATGGTCGTGCGAAGCCGTTTCCTAAGTTTTCGATTTCAATACCACCACGTGTTGGCTTCTTCGTGAATATTGAGCCTTTTTTATCATCTAAGTATGCACCGATGCTCTTAATCTCTATTTGCTGTTTGATGTTACCAGGAACTTCGACAAGAACAATTGTTCCAACACTTGCAGTAAGCGCTACTTGTCCACCACCGCCTGTTTCGATACCTTGATCATCAACAGGAATTGCCTGGTAACGAATAACACCAAAATATGCACCTGGTGACGCTCCAACAGGTACATCAAGCTGCATAGTAACGTCTTTTGTTTCGTTAATTTCTAAAGGAATATCTTGCAGACCAACTATAAAATCTTTAATTGAAGATGACGATTTAACATTACTGTCGGTGATTAACCTCGGTTCTCCCGTCACACCATCCGGTTCGAAATCATTGATGAATGCTTTTGCAGTGATTTTACCACCTGTAACGTTTTTGACTGATATGTTTAGGTCTGATGCAGTCCCTTCATTTACGACAAGATCGGTTCTTGTCGGTGAGATACTTAGTCCACTTCCTATTCCATTGTCTTGAGCAGTTGTTGTTGCAGTTGGCATAAATCCAACCACCATAATTGCAACTAATAGCAGAACTTTTATTTTCTTCACTTATTTTTCCTCCGGTTATTCTTTTACCACTAGCTTAATGGACTACATGTATAATATCAAGCAGAAAATTAAAAACTTGCGAGCGCCGTGTACACCAAAGTTGTCGCGTATATGCCTGGTGCTTGGCCGTCACTAACGTTTGCGATGTAACTCACAGTAAATCTATTAAAGTCTGTTGATGTGGTTGATCGAGCTATAAGGTCTCCGTCTGAAAACTTAAACTGATTTGAAGCCCCATACTCGCTTGATGGGATAGTTGAACCAACACCGCTTAGATTGGCGCCCACAGACGGCGAAGAATTTGAACGTAGATTTATACCAAACTGACTAGTACCAGAGTTGCTTAAACTACTAGAACTAAGGGGCGGGATTATGTTATTTCCTGACGTCATCGTCTGGCCGTTCAGAAAGACTTGCAACCCTGTACCGTCATTTGTCGCTGCTGCGAATTGTGTTGTTGCCGTTGACGTATTATTCCTAGATAATTCTCCGAAATCAACTAGACTACCATTTGTAGAGCTACAGTTAGGTGCGACAGTGACACCAACACAAAATATCAAGAATGGTGGGACGTATCCACCAATACTAATTCTACCACTGGTACTAAATGCTATTGCTCCTCGGTCGAAATCAGGTCCAGTTGCATTAGTAGTTGCATAGAGACTCACACGAACAAAAGTAGTTGCATCTAATGCAGACGGGTTAACTACAGACGAAAGCACATATCGGTTTATTGTACTCAAGGTTCCACCCGGAGTTCTGCTTAGAATTACTGTCGTAGCCGTCGATAAACCACTTTTTGTAAAGCCGACGTTGCCTGACTGTGAACTAAGTGTTGATGGTGTGAGGTTCAGACCTGCTGGTGGCGTACAGGCAACATTAAAGAGAGGGCTGTTCTGGCAATATTCAAGCCTAATAGAACCAAGCGTCCCAGCTGTAGGGTTTGTGAATTCAAATGTATGTGTGGTGCTTAAGCTAGGCTCAGACGAACCGAGTATGATTTTTCTATTTATAAGATCTGCGGCTTTTACTGAGAAGAGTTGACTAGTAATAAGTAGGGACACGAGCATCACAAATAGTGACGCTCGTGCGACAAAACGAAGCTGTAAGTTTTGAGTATTCTTATATGCGTTCATAACCCTGTACTTTGTCTTTGCAATAAATTTCCCTAAAACAGTTCGTTATTTAGTAACTTGCTGTCGCAATATATGTGCTTGTCACACCGTATTGACCGGTTGGTGTTGTGACAGCTGCTTGAGCTGCGAAGCGTAGGACGAGCATTTCATCGTCTACAACCTTCACGCCTGAGCCTGTTGAGCTAGCGATTCGATCAGTGGTGCCTTCGCTCCATGACCAACCACCACCAGTAGAACCAGTTCGTGCAGCGTTTGTGCCATCACCAGAGTACTCGTCGTCACGAACAAGGTTGTTTGTTGTACCGTTGCTGATATCAACACTTGACGCCGTCATTCCGAAGCCTTCATCAGCTCCTGCAAATGCGATTCTTGTTGTGCCTGCTGAGTTAAAACACTGATCAGTTTTAGAACCACCTGCAAGGGTACCAGTACCAGTACAAGTTGTTCCAGATACA
>JBGSRU010000029.1:0-2319 GCA_041737385.1 Saccharimonadales bacterium (SeqCode) | reverse complement strand
CGATCACGTCTACTACGGCATCAACATGCTGGAAGGCTCGATCGCCTGACGTCAACAGAGAGGGCGGCGGTCGACCCGCCGCCCGACCACCCAGATCGAGCGGAAGAAGATGGAAACTGTTGCCCTTATCAAGCAGGGGCTGCTATTCGCGCACCTGATTGTATTCGCCATCGCTGTGGGCGAAATCCTGCGCGGCGACTGGCGCATGCTGCGAAACAGCAGCATCGATCGGCAGGCACTTGAACTGACAGCGCGTGTCGTAGCCATTGCCCTCGCAGGGCTCTGGGCAACCGGCCTGGCCCTTGTTTATGTCGACACGGGTTTTGATCTTGCGCGTCTGGCCGAGAGGCCGAAGCTCATCGCCAAGGTGATTGTCGTGGTGGCGTTGAGTGCAAACGGGGCGCTGCTGCACGCTGTGGCATTCCCGATGCTGCGGAATGGCGTGGTAGCCAGCCGGCACGGCGCGCTGGCCTGCTCGGTGCTCGGAGCGATCAGCACCGTCAGTTGGCTCTACGCCGCTTTTGTGGGGGTTGCGCGGCTGATAGCCGCGAAGATGACCCTCGTCGACTTCCTCTTTTTGTATGGCCTGGGCCTCGTCACAGGGCTTGGCGTCGCAGTGCTGGTGGTCACCCCTTTGCTCCAGCGCCGAGCAGCCGCCGCACACCGGGTCACGGCCTCGTCTGGTGACGATGAGGCGAGCTGGGTCGCTGACCTCGACGCGGATCAGCAACTCGTCACGGTGGCCGCAGAAGGTCCTTCCCGTGCCGCTACTCCTCGCGGAAGGCGCGAGAAATCTGATCGGCGAGTGGCTTGACGAGGTATGCCAGGATCGTCCGGTCGCCAATGTTGAGGTAGACCTCGGTCGGCATGCCGGGAACGAGCTGCGCTCCAATCGGCAGGCCGTCGAGTTCGGTTTCAGGTATGGCGATACGGGCACGGTAATACTGGGCGCCGGTTCGCGGATCGGTTTCGAGATCGGGGGCAACGGCCGTCACGCGACCCTGCAAGTCTGACGTGACCCGTGCATCAAAGGCCGGGAGCCGGACGGTCGCGAGCTGGCCTTCATAGTCCTTGTCGATGTCAGTAGGGACCAGCCGGACATCGGCCGCAAGTTCAGTGCTCTGGGGCACGATGCGCATGAGCGTTTCGCCCGCGCCGACAACACCGCCCACGGTCTCGACGATCGAGCTGTGGACAATGCCACTCTGCGGCGCCCTGATCTCAAGCCGGGCAAGCCGGTCTTCTGCCTCTATCTTGCGTTGCATCAGTTCGGCGACCGCCGCGCTCACTGTCTGCAACTCATCCATAACGCTGGTGCGGAAGGCCTCTGCGATGTGGTCGCGGGCCACCTCACGCTCTGCAATCGAGGCTCGCAGCCGGGCAGCTTCCATGTCGATCCGCCCAGCCTCTCCCTGCAGCCTTGCTGCTTCGCGCGCCTGGATGTTGGCGCGGGATTTCTCGGCTAATCCGTCTCGCGCCAGATTGCGGAGGTTTTCAGCTTCTTCTGCTACGATGGCCAGCTGAGCGGCAATGGCTTCACCCTGCACAACCAGTCCGTCGATCTGCCGGCGCATCTGGTCTATCTGGTAGTTCAATCGCTCGACCTGCACCGAATTTTCCGAGGTGCGGCCGTCCATCAACTTCTGCTGGCCAACAAGCAGACCTGCCAGCTCCGCCCGCTGCGGCCAATTGGCGAGAAGCTGCGGCTCGACAATCACTGGCAGGCCACTGAGTTCGGCTTGCAGGCGACTTTGACGGGCGATTGCTTCGTTGAGCTGCGACAGGACGACGCCAAGTTCGGCTGCGGTCGCTGTGCCGTCCAGCCGCACTAGCACATGCCCTGCTTCGACCTGGTCCTCGTTGCGGGCCAAAATCTGACTGACGACGCCACCTTGCGGGTGCTGCACCTGCTTGGTGCCGTCCTTGACCACGATTGCACCACTAGCGACGATAGCGCCGGCGATTGTCGTCTGGCTCGCCCAGAAGCCGATCCCGCCCCCCACAATGGCCACCACGAGCAGCCCGGCGAGACCGTGTCGGTGAAGGCTGCGCGACGTCGGCAAGTCGTGGGGCTCAGGCGACGTTGCTATCGCCGTTTCGCTCGCGGCTACTAGGTCAGCCCGCATTGGCAATTCGCCTTTCTCTGCTCTCGACAGCCCTCACCGCTTTGGGGGAGATGCTAGCGAGCACCTCGTCCTTGTCGCCGAAGGCGATCTGTTCGCCGTTCCGAAGGAACAACAGTTTGTCGACCATGGTGATGGCGCTGGGGCGGTGTGCGACAACGATGACGATGCCCCCCCGCGCCCGGGCGGCGGCGAT
>JBGSRU010000025.1:0-2358 GCA_041737385.1 Saccharimonadales bacterium (SeqCode) | reverse complement strand
CAGCTTTTGGCGTCACGACGCGGGTTGAGAACAAGAACATAACCTATTTCTATCCTGAGAAAGATCGGGGAAAACGCGGGAGCAAACTTGGACGAATTTATGACAAGGCTGGCCTGGAAGATGCGTTCAAGGCGAATGATTTGAAGTTTCGATCCATCCCGGGTCTAAAGGATCAAGTCTATTCGGCAATTGCACGTCAGTCATCGGCCCGAGAAAACTTGGTGGCGCTGCCCAATACGACGTATTCACAAGGTTACAGAGACTACAACCGCTTAACTCCACAAAGCAGGTCATCAGGTGGAGCTCGATATCCGCATATGCTGGATGTGAGTTCTTCAGTCGTCCCGGTGGAAGAACTTCGGCGAGCACGAAATACCAACATTCTCACCTACTGCCGCGACAACAAGATTCCACTTGTGAGTACGCCAGAAGGCAAAAACCTGCTCAAGGGCAGAGAATTTGTTGAGCTGCACGAATTTCACTGGAAGAACACGCGGAACCGTACTCAGGGATCGCTCATTGAATTCGTTGCGGCACATCACAATCTTTCGCTTTTGCAAGCCGTGGCCAAAATCAATTACAACCCTCGTCTTTTGGCTCTAGAAAAGCATTTTGGCCCAGTTGAGCGCAAATTCACTTCGTTTTACATACCCAAAGATCGCCAGGGTCACGGCGAAGCGGGACGGCAGCATGTGGCGCAATTTTTTTCGAGTCATGGTCTTGAGCGCAAACATGTCGATAGCCTTTTGCAGCATGGACAGATGCACATCGAAAAGTCTGGAGTGATTCGCCTCTTTGGCAAAGATGACGAATTTGGAGCGCTGGAGTTTGTCCCGGAATTGGACGGTAAATGGCAAAGGAGAATTATTGGGGATTATAGGTCACCGTTTTTCTCAAAGTCGCAAGGTCAGAGATCTGGGCTCATTTACGCTGATCCCTTTGTATTCATGAAACGTCACGGCGCAAATGCTTTGAATCCCGCCAATCATGACCACGACGTCCTTTGCCTTTTGGAACCGAATCCCAAGCTGTTTGATCAAGTCCTCGCCGCCGGACGAAACCTAAACAAGATAACTTTTGTCACAAGCTCAAAGGAGAAAGCGAGCCAAGTCGAACTCGACATCTTTAACAATCTTAAATCTCAGTGTCGCCGACACGGAATCGAACTCGACCAGTCATCGGAACTAGATTTGGGTCGCAGTAGGGGCATCAGTTTTTCGCGGTAGTTCGGGGAAAATTAGCGGTAAAAAAAAATCAACTGCATGTGACAGGGGAGAAATGATATGGTAGCAACTCTTCATCAAGGTGAACTCCTTGATGGTACGCTCTTTGACAATCTGAATCTGCTGACCGTTGAGGAACTAGCAAAAGCATTTCGCCGTGCGCCAAAGACCATTCGCAACTGGGCCGCTAAAAGGCAAATCCCATTTGTAATGCTCGGGCGCAAGGTAATGTTTAGACGGGAGAGCATTGAGGCGTGGCTTATGAAAAAGGAGATTAAGTCATGGCTGTAATCAAGCGCTTTCGTATTTTGAAAGATTCCAAAAAAAAGACGGTCTTTTATGAGACCCAAGTTTATGTCCAAGGTGTGCGCGTGGCGCTGAGGACATTTGAAACTCGTGCTGAAGCGGAAACCTGGCACGATGCAACCAAAGCCGGTTGGCTGGCGGGGAAACCTGCGGTTAATATCGTGCTGAAAAATGCCGAAAATGTTGAAACTTTTGGCTGGGTTGTTGGGCGGTATCTTGAAGATGGGATGGAACGTCTCAAAGTGTCATCGCAACAAACTCGTTTGACGAGAGTGCAATTTTTTCGAGGAACGCCGTTCGACTCGATACCAATGACAGAGTGCACCGCGAAAACGGTGGACGATTGGGTTTCTTGGCTGCTTCGGCATCCGTCGAGAAAAAATCCTGGAAGAAAGAGTTTTCTGCATGAGCTCAAATACCTCACAGTGATTCTTAACTGGTACCGGAACTACCTTAATCCTAGTTTCGTTGTCCCGGTCGTCAAAAGGCACCGTGAAAGGGTCTATTTTAAGCCAGTAACGGCCAGAAGACCCGATTACTTCATGAAGCCTGAAGAAATCATGGCGTGGACCAATTGGTTGAAAGAACATCGCAGCGATCCCGTTTATTGGCATCTTGCGATGTTTTTGGTGCTGACTGGGGTTAGGGTTGGCGAAGCATGTGGACTTGAGTGGGAGGCCGTCGATCTTGAGGCACGCGTGGCGCGCATCAGTAAAACCGTGATGTGGGATCACTGGACGCGAGTACCGACATTGGTTGAAACGACCAAGACCGAGGAATCCTCGCGCTTAATTCCACTTGCTCGTGAACTGGTAGACCTTCTCTTGAG
>JBGSRU010000008.1:0-34123 GCA_041737385.1 Saccharimonadales bacterium (SeqCode) | reverse complement strand
CATGAGTAGACGCTCCGCGTCTCACCATGGTGACTGCCTGCATCCGCAGGCGGGGGAGTTTGGGGTTTGTTGTATATGCCATAGTTTAATCCTTACATACTTTCTTAGTTGAAAGTGATGCAAAGGTATTGAACCATTACGACTAGTGGACAAAGCAGTATTTAAGTGATATTATATATTTTAATTATGGCACATATCGTAGATAGAATCGAACAACGGGAAGGCGGTATTTTATATATTCACCGCCCAGGCTTGTATTTTGGATATGGTCTTGAATCTGATCCAGAGGCGATGGAGGCTATTTTAGAGCATGAGGTTGTGGCAGAATTAGGAGTATTTGCGGTGAATAGACAGCTAGGTGTTCAAGAAGTTGATCAAATCCCTGACGTTTCAGCTGAAGAATTTGGTGGTAAATCACCCTTGGAAATCGTGGATAATCGCTGGAGAACACACACCGATGTTCCGTTTTCTTCATACGTAACTCTGGATAGTGAAAACAGAAGCGATGTTGTCCGTGGAACCTTATATGAAGTCAAAACAGAAGATGTTCTTAGACTAAATAAGTTTGACTTAGCTACACCACCGGTTTGGATAGAAAACGAAGGTTGGAGCTTCCCTGGTTGGCGTTATATGGATCGCACGGTCGAACTAGCCGACGGCCGAAAGGCAGAAACATTGACTATCTATCCTGAGCAGTCTGTTGATCGAGTTGTTGACGGTACAGACTATGATCCTTACTTAAACGATAAAGCAACAACTCTAAAAATTATCGCTGAAATAATGAGTGAATCTTAACGCTAATCTTTGTCTATGGATAATTGATTATTTTAGCTGTATAAAAAGTTACGGAACTTCTCGAATGTACGGCAGCTAATATTGCAAATAATTAACAAATATGATATAATTAGAAGATAGTGAGTGATAAATTAAATCCAGAAATTAGAGTTTATCCAGCAACGGATCTTGCTGATGTTGAGCTTTTACATGATGCGTTAACTGATTCGATTAGGAGCCCGATTACAGGAGAAGTGTTTAATGGCGAAGTTGAAGGCGTCAAAAGACAGGTTCAAAGAGCAAAAGACGGTGAAGGAGAGAGGTACTACGCCGTAGCTGAAACAAGCGGCGGTGTTGTGCTGGGATCAATGGGGCTTAGTCCACTCGATGAAGCAATGCGTGAGTTTGTTACAACAACAAATCCTATTGAAATTGTAAATGCGTACACTTCTCATGATTCACGCAGAACAGGAACAGGTAGATTACTGGTGCGACACCTTGAAGAAATAGCAAGAGAAAGAGGTCATACAGAAGTATTGCTAAACAGCGGACCACGCTACATGAGATCTGGGTGGCCATTCTGGAAGAAAATATATGGTGAGCCCGTTGGTCAATTAGATGACTTTTACGGTCAAGGATTCCACGCCAAAGTCTGGCAATCAATATTATAGAAAGTCATAAAGTATAGATTTACTTCAAATAATATCACCAAGAAGCACTCATCAAAATTGCAGCCAGTCCGGCATAAAGACTAAATACTTCTGAAACAAATCAACGAATTGTAGAATTAACTGACAAAAGCTTCGAACCCGAAAGCTGATTTAAATCAGCTTTCGGGTTATGGTTGGGTTGGGGGTACAGGGAAGTGAACCCCCGCCAGATGACGCCTAAATTCTATAGAATATTATATTGCACGAAATAACACCTGTAGAAGTCCGTCCTCTTTTAGTCATTAATCCTAATTTGAGCATTGAGAGCCTTCGACCATTATTGGTGTTCACTATGATTGCAACAATCATGAATGTCACGATTGCGATATTTTTGTGGCGTCATGTTAAGGCCCAAGATACTAAGGGAGGTTACTTAAAACAGGGCTGAATTAACTATTGTGTAACTTTTTATACATATCCTTTAGGTTATACTGAAATACATGAAGATATTATTTGTGCAGACGGGTGGAACTATTGATAAGTATTATCCAGCAGGGGAGACTCATCACGGATATGAATTTGAAATCGGTAAGCCTGCGGTTGAATCAATTCTGAAAAGAGGTAGACCTGAGTTTGAGTTTGAAGTAACATCAGTTTTACAGAAAGATAGTTTAGACTTGAACGATGAAGATAGGCAGTTGATTTATGATTTTGTTGCTGCGCGGAGCGAAGAGAAAATTATACTAACACATGGTACAGATACGATTATGCAAACAGCCAAGAAGTTAAAGGGAATTGATGGTAAAACGGTAGTTATTACTGGATCGATGTTGCCTGAAAAATTTTATGAGTCAGATGCTGATTTTAATCTAGGTATGGCTATAGGCGTGGTTCAGACACAGCCGTCAGGGGTTTATGTTGTTCTGAATGGATTAGTTACAAATACCTAGTAGATTTATAATTGTGGCTTTTCGTGCCACTTCGGCGACTCTCATTTTTGCTACAAAAAAACATGTGGGCGACTTCGTCCCACGCACCCATGACCTACTTTTGCACCTGCAGGTAAAAGTATGGAGTGGTGTGGCGCTAAAAGTCACAAACCAAACATCAAAAAAACTAAAAAAATAAAATCCTCATGGGCGAAGCCAAAAAGCCACCCCAGCAGTAGACATGGGGCGTCACTACGGGGCGCGGCGGGTTACTAATTAAAACCTCATAAATCATGGAGAGTTTCTGTTTTTGATATAATTATTTTATGTCTGAAAAATCAAAAATAAGAATCGTTGTTTTAGCGGGATTACCTCTCAGCTGTAAAGAGCGATTGAGTAAAATAACTGGCGCTATATATCTAGACGTTGACTATGCTCGCCAAGAAATTTCGCAAGGTAGAGCGTGGCTTGGGCCTGAACAAGAAAAAGAAATGATGTTAGCCGCGTATAAACTTAATCATCTGAAGGCAGAGAAGCATTTAAAGGCTGGGGCATCGGTTATACTAGGGGCGACGTATTCTAGGCCAATATATCATCAAATGTTGGAAGAGCTGGCAGCTGAAACAAATGCATCACTTAATGTATATTTGCTACAAATTCCAGACGAAGTTGTCCTTGAACGAATCAACAAACGTAAAGCGGAAAAGACAAAGTCTAACATCAAGACGACTAGTAGCTACCAGGAAGTAAAGGACAGGTATGTTGCGTATCCTGAAGCTATTACAATTAACAGCTCTGAATCAATCAAGCATATACTTGAAAAAATTGTTGATACACTTAATAAATAAGGAATGAGATTTGAAGAAAAGACCAACAATTAAGTGGAATAACCAAGTGCGATTTGTGCTTGCTGACGTGGATGAAACAATTGCAGAAGTATATTCCCCAGCACACCGGGAGATGATTGATGAACTATCTAAACTCCTTCATGACGGTATAAAGCTCTTCATGGTAACAGGCGGGAGCCTGAAAAGGGTAAAAAATGATATTACTGACAAGATTGCGCCCTATTTAAGAAAAAACATTCTGATTAGCCACTGTAGTGGTTCTGAAGTTTGGGGCTTTACGGAAGAAGGAGAGCTACGAGAAGATTCGTTCTATAGTGTCTATGAAGAAACTTTCACTGACGAAATGAAAAATACATGGCGAGAAGTTATTGATCAGTTAGTAACGGAATTTAAATTACAAACGCACAGCGCGCAACCAAAAGTTGAGTTCTGGTCGACAATCGGACGCGACCCTCTGGACATAATGCTAGATGATAGAGGGCCTCAAATTACAATGGAAATTGTGAATGGGACTGACCTAACAGGCGAACAGCTGGATAAGCTTGGTATTCAAGTTCCTACCAATCAAGGTAAGTATGACTTGCGTCTTGCAGTAATGGAAAGAGCAAAACAACTGTTATTTCAGAGCGATATACCAATCACACCAAGGCTAGGAGGTAACTTTGCCCTTGATTTTGCAGTAGAGGGAATTTCTAAAACTACCTCGATTCAGAAAGTTTTAAATGATGAAAAAATCCTTTCAACTATTGGATTTGCTGTAGATGATGTTGGAAATCCTGATGTACTTGAGATATGGGGGGACAAATTCTCTAAGGTGAACGGTGGTACAGATCGATATATGAGTTCCGCTGTATCGCCTAAAGTTCGTTCGATTGATTTCAGGGAAGAAGATCCGGATGAGCTACCAAAAGATATTAATATAGTTATCTGGGACGGTGAACACCATTTGCACCATGGATTGCTAGAGTATCTGCAGTCAAGAAATTAGTCCAATGAGCCAGTAGCTGAATCACCCTCTAAAAAACTGATAAAGCGAATCAGGTAGGGCATAAATCAAGCAGTGAGTCAGCCTGAGGCATGTAACAAAAGAAAAGCCGAAGGTCGCTTGCGTCCTCATTGCGCAAGTCCTACCTGGTATTTTGCTTCAATCACGACTTTTCAGCGGGGTGCGGAGCTTTTGCCTACTTTTGCATCTGCTGGGAAAAGTATGTCATGTGTCAAGGGGTGAAACCACCCTTGCTAAAGACAATCTCAATGATGCCAGCGTGTAGTGCGAAAAGCCACAAGTGTTACTTCAAAAAATACAGTCGTGTTTTGCCCCATCCCGTTGCTGTAACCTTGCCCGAAGCAATCAATTGCCGCAAATACTTGGACGTCGTACCAGACGTGATGTTAGTACGGTGAGCTATGCGGGGAAGCGGGGAACCGTTGTTGTGCGACAAGAAGTCAACAATCTCCCGCAAATTAAGCTCCATAGTTTGCTTACGCTTGGCTACGCCTTTTTGACTCAGCAGTTTTTGATTCTTTTTAATGTAGAGCGTCGCGGCGGCTTTGAGCTGGTCTTCAGTAAGACTAGCGACGACTTCGTCATCTGATAATTGAGGGTTGATATCTGAGGGAGGCTCTGGGGCGGGGGCTGGAACAGGCACGGGGGAAGGATGTGGAACGGTAGTTGAGGGTTGAGTGGTAGGAGCGTCTGGCTCCGATAGTTGAGGTTTGATAGTTGATGTTTGAGGGGGCTCTGGTACGGGCTGAACCACAGTAGGCAGTTCTGGCTCATTAACAGGGACGGGAGATAGATGTGTTTCTGCTTGCGGTTCTATAGCCACTGGTTGAGCAGGCTCTGGTAGTTCGATACTTACTGGCAGTTCGGGCTCATTCAACACAGTTTCGCTCGTAGTAGGCGCAGCGCTATCAATATGGGGCTCGGCTGTCTTTGTAGAAACTATCGTATCTGTTGCTGAAGTTTGTTCTTCGTCCATGTACTGATTCTAATAGATGTTTTATGAATCTGGTATACTTTCTCTGGTAAATGCCACCTTAGCTCAGTTGTGAAAACTGCCAGTGGCAGTTTGCAAGACCGGAACACCTGCGCATTTTAATGCCAGATGTGAGGTGTGGCGACGACTGATTTGAAACTTGTTTCGAGTAAGATCGTGGCAGAGCACCTATAATAACTATTATGCCGTTTTAGCTCAGTTGGCTAGAGTACCACTTTCGTAAAGTGGGGGTCCGGGGTTCGAATCCCCGAAACGGCTCCATAACCACCGCTTTATACTTCGCAGCGACTCCTATATACTAGATTATAAGAAGATGCATATACCTAAAAACTATTTTCACGATCGAAACGTGTTGGCGCTAGTCGGCGCGAACTTAGCGTTGTTTTTGCTGAGTACAATTGGTGTTTTGCTGGGCGTAAAGACAGGTGAAAATCCAACAAGTATTGTTGCCTACCGCGATACAACCAAAATAGGTCAGATCAGTGGACCAACAAGTGATCTCTATCAGTTCGCGCTGTTTGCAGTGATCGTGACAGTGGCCTCGATTATCTTAAGTATGAAACTGTATGCTCACCGTCGCCATCTCTCTATCGGCGTGCTCGGGCTGAACATACTGTTACTAGCACTGTCTATAATTGTGTTTAACGCGCTCACTAGAACGTTGTAGGACGCAGACAGGTCGTATGAATAAATTTGCTTACGAGATACCTTTCAATAAAGAGAAAAAGTTTCAATATCGGTTTTTTGAGATTCTCCCCGGAACGTTAAGCTGGTCCATATTGGCGCTGCCGTTTGTACTGGCTTTTTTGAACGTTTCACTGGCGGCAATGTTGATGATTGCCTATTTGTTACTGTGGTTTGTGAAGGCAGCAACGCTGAATGTGCGCGTTATCCAAGGCTATAGAACACTCAGTGAGCACCAAAGACTCGACTGGGGAGCGATGATAAAAGACCTCGATCAAACGGACGTTGAGCACAAACATTTTCCAAGCTGGCACCACAAAAATAAGAAGCGCCAAGCAGATAACCCTAATGGTATCTATAGCAAAAATGTTGTTCATGCGGTAATTATCGCAACCTATAACGAAGCCTATGAAGTGTTGAAGCCAACGCTTGATGAAGTCGCGAATAGTCTCTATGACAAAAAGAAACTGATCGTCATGTTGGCATATGAAGAACGAGGCGGCAAAGAAGTAGCAGCGCAAGCGAAGAAACTCATGGCAGAATATAAAGATGTATTTCTTGTCTCAGAAGCGTATGAACACCCAGCTGATATCGAAGGCGAAGTTGTTGGTAAGGGTGGCAACATAACTCATACTGGACGCGAACTGGAGAAAGTGGTTGAGAAACTCGGTATCAACCCGAGAGATGTGTTGGTGACGACGCTGGATGCTGATAACAGACCACATAAATCGTATTTTGCAGGGCTGACTTATGTGTACTGCAACGTGCATGATCCAAAATATATGTCGTTTCAGCCGATTCCGATGTTTACGAACAACATCTGGGACGCACCAGCGCCGATGCGTGTGATTGCAACCGGTAACAGCTACTGGAACATGATCCAAGGTCGTCGCCAGCACATGCTGAGAAACTTCTCGTCGCACGCTCAGCCACTTGATGCGCTGATAGAAACTGATTTCTGGTCCGTGCGAACTATTGTCGAAGATGGTCATCAGTTCTGGCGCAGTTATTTTGCGTTTGATGGTCAGCACGAAGTAATCCCTATATTCTTGCCTATTTATCAGGACGCGGTGTTAGCTGATGGCTATCGACGGACACTAAAAGCACAGTTTTATCAGCTGCGTCGCTGGGCGTATGGTGCGTCGGATGTCGCGTATGTTGCGAAGTACGCGTTTTATACAAAGAACAAGATCTCGCTGTATGACCGAATTACCAAGTTCGCACGCTTGCTAGAAGGACATATTAGCTGGGCGACATCGCCGTTGATACTAGCCTTTGGGGCGCTACTGCCGTGGTTGTTCAATAGAACGAGCTTTACTGCTAACCAGCTGCCACAGATATCCAGTCGTATACAGACACTGGCTATGGCTGGTATTCTCGTCACGTTGTTCCTAAGCTTCAAGATATTGCCGAAGAAACCTGCACGTTACAAGCGGAGCAGATCAATCTTCATGATTGCGCAGTGGGTGCTGTTGCCGTTCACTACTATTGTGTATAGCTCATTTGCAGCGATTAACTCTCAGACGCGACTCATATTCAAGCGATATTTAGAGAAGTTCGATGTGACTGAGAAGGCAATCAAGACGGCCGACGGCACCGTTACTTCATTTGATGAATAGATAGTTTTTTAGTTTTTAGTTTTTGATGTTTGGTTTGTGGCTTTGCGCGCCACGTCTTGCGACTCTCATTTTTGCTGCCAAAAACGAGAGGCAAAAACCACAAGCAGGCGAAAAGAACAGCTAATGAGCCGTGTTGTCTGTCAGGCGTGCCTGCGGAACGCAAGCGGTCAAAAGTAGATACTGAATTTAAGTACTTTTGACAGGTCCTCGGCAATGACTCGCCTACCAGCCTAACCCGCCTCATCGGTTTTTCCGCTTTATGCTGGACTTGGCTGCAAGTTCCATAGAACTTTAGTGCCGGACTATTGGTTTTTCAGTTTCGAGCAGATGGCTACAGAGTGTCAAGATGCTATAGCTTGCATTTTGTACATATTTCATCATACTTATCAATTATGTCCAGTTTTGAAAGCCCATCACCCTCAACTCCCCTTATTGAAACTAGCCAAAGCTGGGTTGAGGGGCGGTTTGTAGACTCACAAAGAGACTCAATAACTACTCAACTCCAAGACGGTTATATGGCTGGAGTTGAGCTATTTACTGCTCATCGAAATTTAGTAAGAGAAAGAATAGTTGAAGCCGGAGGCATCAAGGCAACTAGTAGTGTAGCTTATGGTGGATACGGTAACTTTCTTGAACTTATTAATGGTGAACATATTTGGCTAGCTGATGTCTTACAATCTGAGCCACTAAAGGTAGAAATAGGTGAATTAGATACTGTAGTAGTTGATGGTCAGGAAGCTCACAGAACGTACACACTAAATATGAGCTTTGGCGGGCCTCAAATTAGTGAACAAAGTTCTAGTGCAAATGCCTGTGATTTAAATTCGGGAAAAATTTATTCTGAAGACGGTCCCTTCAAGGTGTTATTAGAAGACGAGATATTCTTTCCTGAAAATATTGGGATAACCGAAACTGTTACAACTGAGTTTGGAGAAGAAAAATTTGTTGATGCATTTCATTTTGCTATTAGAGGAAGAATCTGGCGTCCAACGCTCAGGACTGAGCAAGTTGATGCGCCAAATCCTCATACTAATCCAGCGGAATATCGGTTATGGGCAATTCAAAGTGGTTTTGCAAAAATGGATTTAAGTTTCTTTGGGCCAGGCAAATTTACTGACAGTAGTGGTGTTGAGAGAATTCATTACGCGGAGTTAATTGATAGTCTAGGTGGCGTTAAAGGTAACAAACTAGAATCGTATAGGACTCTTGGGAGGCTGACCAACCTTCTTGCTTATTACGGTTCACGAGTATTCCCAGACACTAACTCTGCGATTGAGCCAACATCCAGACTTCAGCTTCCTGTTACTGACTCTTAAAATAGTAATTATTTGTTGGCTAGATGAATTTGTTTACTCTGAACTATACAAAAATAAAGCACTATTGGTTGAGCTGCAGCCATATCCAGCCTAAAAACATAAACCCCAAGACGAGCGAGCTATCTATGTTCCGAATCAAGCGGTAAGCTAATCCAGAAACACATAACTTTAGAATCTTTTACTGGACGCTTGCGTTCTTGCCGCGCGGAATATAGATAGGTTATCTCTTGGCGAGTTTATGTCCGGCAGGTGGTTTTTGCCACTCGTTTTTGGCAGCAAAAATGAGAGCCGTCTGTCGCGCGGAAAGCGACACTCTAAACTAGTTAAAAATATTTACTATACTGATCTAATTTTTGTGAGTGGCTTTGTAGACGGCTGAGGCTGTCTTGTCGAAACGGCGAATAACATCATATGAAATTGCCGTTACACCAGAGGATAGTAGGACCTCTTGGTTTATGAGGATGATTCGGCTTAAAACTGTGTCTGTGAGCGCATTAGCGTCCTCTAGAGCGGATTTACGGTGTTGCAATGAGTCTTTTATGCTCATGAACAGCTTGTCCCGTGAGAAGGCTTCTAAATGCCTATCTGAGCCTGTGATTTTATGGCTTTTTGACAGGTCGATTGTCTCTGTTGTGGTCCAGATTCTTTGACAGTTTCTACACTTTCTTCTTCGCCATACACGGGTTTCTTTGGCGGTAGAGCGACTATTAGTCACTTTTGTCGTTGAAGAGCAGTAGGGGCATTGCATATGAATAGCATATGGTTTTACTCATAATATGTCAACATATTGTCATCACGCTTATATATTACGTAGTGGATAAGTACTACAGACCTGTGGGGAAACAACAGCCAAATACAAACCCTGCAGTAGAAGATCTACTACGGGGCCGGTTGTCCACTCTAACCGTTAACTGGCCTAATGCAGCGCAATATGTGCTTTTTTGAACTCACCTGAACAAACAAAAAAGCCGTTCTCTTCTTCGACGTATCAGTTGATATGCCTCAGTCGAGAACGACCGTTTCGATTTGCTCATTTCGAGCCCAAAATAACCACCTTTTGCGCTGTATTAAGCAGGCTTTGATCGGTTTGTTCTTGGCCGTCTAACCCGCGCACGTTGTGGCAGGGTAGTCGTCAACTCTTCATAAAAGAGTCTGAAACCGTCAAGCGTTCCTGTAGTGTTACTCACACATACCTCATACTTAACGTGCTTATGTTAACATACTAGTGTATATTTGTCAAGATATGTTTTTACTGCTACCTCTGTTAAAATAGATGTAAATAAGGTGAGTAAAATGGTTTTTGAAGAAAAAAGTCGGTTTGGAGAGTTCGGCAGAACAGGCGTGCTTCGTACCAGAGCAGGTGATGTAAACACGCCAACTTTTATGCCCGATGGGACAAGAGGTGCAGTGAAGGGGTTAACGCCTGATCAAGTGAGCGAAACTGGGGTGGGAATTGTACTCGCTAACACCTACCATCTACACTTGGCTCCTGGTGAAGAAGTTATAAAAGGGCTAGGTGGCTTACATGGTTTTGCGAATCGAAAGGGACCGATGTTGACTGACTCAGGCGGGTTTCAGGTGTTCTCTCTAGGTAAACATACGAAGATTACTGAAGAAGGTGTGCATTTTGTTGATCCAAAAACCGGCGATAAGCGGTTCATATCTCCGGAAATATCAATGCAGATACAACTTGATCTGGGTGCAGATATGATAGTCGCGTTTGACCATCTTGTTGGGCTAGACGACGAAATTACTCCAGAAATGATCAAAGATGCTTTTGATAGAACCCATCGATGGCTTGAGCGTTGTATCGTTGAGTTCAAACGATTAACTTCCGCCACGCAAGAGAAAGATCGGCCGGCACTGTTTGGTGTCGTGCAGGGTGGTCTGGATATTGAACTCAGAAAAGAAAGCCTGCGAATCGTACAAGATAGCGAGGTTGATGGGATAGCTATCGGCGGTTTGTCTGTCGGCGAAACTAGAGAAGAAATGGCAATAATACTGCAGGCACTAGCTCCTTTATACAGAGACGATAAGCCTCGTTTCCTGCTCGGAGTTGGAACACCGGAAGATCTACATATCGCCATCGAGAACGGTATCGACATGCTGGACTGCGTGTTGCCAACTCGTAATGCGCGCCATAGTTCAGTATGGGGAGCAGATGGAGCGAAATTAACCCTGACAAATGAGAAGTTCAAGCAAGACCCAGACCCAATTGAGATTAGTTGTGATTGTTATACTTGTGCCAACGGTTTCTCTAAAGCTTTCTTGCGACACCAGTTCAAATCTGGTGATCCACTGGCCGGAACATTAGCATCAATCCACAACCTGCGCTACATGATGCGCATTTGCGAAGGGTACAGAAAATAAGTGCTACAATTGTATAAATAATTTCTGGGAGATTACACTAGTATGTTTGTAGATAGATTCCAAGGACCTGAATATGTGACAGGTGAACCAATAATGCCCGAGTTAATAAGGTTTGATCCAGAGTTTGTTACTCCTGAAGTTTTGGCCGAGTTCAGAGAGGGTAATGTTTATCCGAGAGAATTCACTGGAGTGCTCCATTATTACAGTAAGCTAAGAATTGTAGAAGAATTTGGCAAGAAGAGAGTAATTGACGAAGGCTTTAGGACCGAACTAGTTTCGACTATTACTGCGGAAGAGGCGGATAGAAGGAATCTTATGATAATACAAAGAAATTGGGAGCGTGATGATGAGAATGTGTTTACCTGGTTACCTCATATGGGTAGTGAGTTCAAAAAGCGTCATTTAGGTAGTGCAAACAGAGTATATATAGGATTTTTTGAACGTGCTGTAAGAAGAGTAAGGGGTTTGTCAAATGATATCTGGCGTTATCAAGCACCCGGAATTCAGAACGAGCCAGTATCGCAGGTTGCTGAAAGGTAATAAAAAAAGCCCAGATGAACTGGACTGTTTTTATGGTGGGCAATAGAGGATTCGAACCTCTCACCTCCTCAACGTCAATGAGGCGCTCTAGCCAAATGAGCTAATCGCCCTCGTCAGCACGTGATAGTAATTTAGTCGCGCTGCCGGCAAAAACAAGTTTGACCGTCAACCTTGACTATATTACTAAGTTGCCTCCTCTCGAAATAAAATCAGAATTTTATTTCGTTAAGCTACGAGCTAACAGGGATGAATTATACATAATAAGAGAATAATTAACAAACTATATCACTAGGTGTATAGGTATTATATGGTTTATGCGTGTGGTGGTATAAATTACTATCAAAAAACGCATCCACACATTGTGGATAAAACCAGTAAAAATCTACTAGCATTATAGTACTATCTAGCGTATTCTAAGTGAAGTGAGGTAGTTCTGGGAGAGGTTTTAACCAATCCACAGTTTGAATTTGTACTCAGTTGCGAGAGGGTACAAAACTTATAACTTCTAAAGGAGGCCAATTAGTCGGTCTCCTTTTTTAGTTTTTCATATTGTTTGAGAAAGAAAACAGGGGTGCTATACTATAAATTAAGCAGTGAAGTGGCCTAACCATCCATTGAGCTTCGCCAACTTTTACCAGTTATCGGCGTAAAACAATTAACTGTACGAGAGAAAGATTTCGGTGGAACAGCCTGATCACCACACGTAAACGGGCCCGAAACGCACAAAATAGGAATAAATATTCCTTGAATTGTGCGATTTTTATTTTAAATAACAGTGAGGGAAACAGGATATGGACGAAGAAGCAGTTAATAATCTTGCGGCAATGCGACACAGTTTGGCGCACATAATGGCAACAACTGTAATGGCGTTATGGCCTGATGCAAAACTCGGTGTTGGCCCAGTGGTAGACGATGGGTTTTATTATGATATTGATATTCCTGAAGTGACTATATCTGAAGATGACTTCAAAAAAATCGAAGAAGCAATGCGTAAAGTGATCAATCAAAAGCAACCATTTGAAAAATCTATGAAACCTATTGATGAAGCGCTACAGTGGGCGAGAAATAATAAACAGCCATACAAAGAAGAGCTCCTCAATGACCTAAAAAGAGAGGGTACTACCCTCGCAAGTGAGCTGGACAGCGCAATGATGGGCTTGCCGGCAGGTATATCTGGTGCGCAACCAACAAAAGCTAGTGTTGGTGACGTATCGTTTTATACAAACGGAACGTTTACTGATCTATGCCGTGGTCCTCACGTTGAAGACACCGGAAAAGTTGGTGCATTTAAACTGATGCGTATAGCTGGTGCATATTGGCGTGGAAACGAGAAGAACCCACAGATGCAACGACTGTACGGCGTCGCTTTCGAAACAAAAGAAGAGTTAAATAAGCATTTATTAATGCTCGAAGAGGCAAAAAAGCGTGATCACCGTAAGCTTGGAAAAGAGCTTGATTTGTTCGTGTTTTCAGATATGGTTGGATCTGGTTTGCCGCTTTTTACGCCACGAGGAACTGTGCTACGCGAAGAGTTGAGCAGGTTTAGCAATGAGCTACGCGAGGAGTACGGGTTCCAAAAAGTGTGGGTACCGCATATGACAAAGAAAGACTTGTATGAAGCAAGCGGCCATTGGGCTAAATTCGGTGATGAGCTGTTTCTCGTGAAGAGCCAAGAAACTAGCGATGAGCTTGTCCTTAAACCTATGAACTGCCCGCACCATACACGTATCTACGAGTCACAACAGCGTAGCTACAAAGATCTCCCAATACGCTATCTTGAAACCACTACAGTCTATCGAGACGAAAAAAGTGGAGAACTAGGCGGTCTGAGCAGAGTTCGGTCAATCACGCAAGATGACAGTCACGTGTTTTGTCGATCTGACCAAATCGAATCTGAGATAAATGGATTATTGCACGCAGCAGAGGAGCTATATGCAACTGTCGGTATGACCTTACGAGTTCGCTTGTCTTATCGTGACGATTCAGAAGCATATCTTGGAGATAGTTCGTTATGGGAATCTGCACAGAAACAATTAAAGGACTCTGTTGTCGCCAATTCATTAGAATATTTTGAAGAAGAAGGTGAAGCGGCATTTTATGGTCCGAAAATAGACTTTATGGTAACTGATGCGATTGGTAGGGAGCATCAAGTTGCGACAGTGCAATTAGATTTCGTACAACCTGAAAGATTCGGTCTGGAATACATCAACCACCAAGGTGAGATAGATCGACCAGTCATGATTCACTGCGCGCTGCTTGGCTCTATTGAACGGTTTCTTAGCGTCTATATTGAGCATACAGCCGGTAATTTCCCGATATGGCTTGCACCGGAGCAAGTACGTATAATCACGGTGAACCAAGAAGACGTGACCGTTGCTAAAGCTGCTGAAATTGCTGAGTTCGCAAAACGTCACGGGGTGAGAGTACACGTCGACAATGACAACGAATCTGTTGGCAAGAAAATAAGAAGCTCAGCAAAAGCAAAAGTGCCGTATACGATAGTAGTAGGTGAAAAAGAAGTGGCTGATGGCACCGTGTCACCTCGACTGCGCCAAGACATCGCTGTGATGGATGTTCAATCGGAACTTCATTATGAGCAGTTCATCAAAACAGTCGCCAATGAGTCAAAATCTCGAGTATTAAAATCTAGCTTGTAGTATGGAGCTCACGTTCAAACAGAAAATAGAAACCATCGTCGCGGATATACCTGAAGGGAGAGTGATGACGTATGGGCAGCTGGCAGCACTGGCTGGTAACCCAAGCGCAGCACGAATTGTCGGCGGTGTTGCTCATTATGGTGATCAACTATTGCCTTGGCACAGAGTCGTCAATAAAAAGGGAGGACTGGCGAGTGGCTACCATGGGGGGCGTTTGACTCAAAAGGAGCACTTAGAGGCTGAGGGTGTTTTGTGCAGCAACAGTGAAGGGCAGTGGTATGTTGCGGTTGATCAACTCATTTGGTGGCCCGAGGCAAGCGGAGCTTGCATATCTGATATCTGATAAGTGATACTTTATAGAGAAATTATGAAAAAAGAACGAGCCTCTCAATTATCATATATCAAACCTCAAACCTCAGAACAGCTCCTGCTGTTCATCGTTGGGCCAACCGCTTCTGGTAAAAGTGACGCTGCGATGCGCATCGCTCAAAAATATAATGGTGAGATTATCTGTGCCGATTCACAAACTATCCGTAGAGGCTTGGACATCGGTACGGCTAAGCCAAGTAAACAAGACCAAGTACAAATTCCGCATCATATGCTTGATGTTATTGATCCATATGACCGCTACAGTGTCGCTGATTTTGTGGAGGCGGCAAATAAGTCTATTGCTGCTATCCAAAAGCTTGGTAAGCTGCCGATTGTGGTTGGAGGCACCGGTTTATATGTCGATGCACTTATGTATGGGTTTGGATTTCGGCCAATGGTGAGTACAGCATATTTGCGTTTGGTTCTTGAGCAAAAATCGGTGGAAGAACTGCAAGAGTTGATACAAAAAGAAGGCTACTCGCTTCCTGAGAATAGTCAGAATCCACGTCATCTTATACGAGTGCTTGAGTCATCAGGAGCACAGTCAAAAAAACAGTCAAGTCGCTGCGGGGCGATGATAATTGGCATCAATCCACCAAAGGAAACTATAGAAAAACGAATAAAAGCTAGAGTAGATACGATGGTTGCAGATGGGTTTTTTGATGAAGTGGAGAACATGATTATGAAGTGGGGTGTTCCTAAGCTAAAAATTGACGCAATTGCATACAACATAGCTTTACAGCACCGTATTGCAGCAAATAATTACGATGAAGAATTATTTAAGGAAAAGTTATTCATCGCCGAGCGGCAGTATGTCAAACGACAACGAAGTTGGTTCAAACGAAATGACGAAATTTTATGGTTTTCTAGTGGTGATGCAGCAGTTGAACACATTATAAATATTCTTCATTAAAGCTAGCTGAACAAGTCTGTTACAATACGTAGTATGGAACATTTATTTGGCTCAAAGACGCGGGTGAAACTTCTGAGATTATTCATGAGTAACAATAATCGTTCATTCTACGTACGTGAGATTACACGGAAAATTGAAGAGCAGATTAATTCAGTAAGGCGCGAACTTGCTAATTTGTTGTCCCTTGGCGTGATAACTTCTGACAGTACAAACAACAAACTCTATTATGAAGTAAACCAAAAATACGAGCACTATGATGCACTGAAGCTACTCTTTACAGGTAAAAAACCTGTAGTTACCAGCAAGTCAGCTAGTAAAAAAACGAAGACTGAAGCCGGCGAAGAAGAAAACCCTACAAAGCAGCCTACCAAAGCTTCAATTGTTGATGAGAAACTATGGAGCAAAGCAGGCAATATCGCAGGTCTCGTGTACTCAGGAGTGCTCACAAGAGATAAAGAGTCTCCGGTTGATGTCATGATAGTTGGTGACGTGCCGGTCGCACGAGCAGAGGCCGCAGTTGCTGAGCTGGAAAAGCAGGAGAACAAAGAACTTCGCTATGCAGTTATGGAGCTAGATGAGTGGTTATACCGAAAACAAGTAAACGATAAGTTCTGGCTTCAAGTTGTTGGTGCAAAAAATCAAGTTGTTATCGACAGCAATGAGTTGTTTGAACAAAAATAACTGATTGTTCATAATAGTACTCAAGGTGTTAAAATACATATAAATAGTCTAGGAGAAAAAATGGAATTAGAATTTTTTGGGGCGAATTGTTTCCGAATAAAAACAAAACAGGCAATTATCGTTATTGACGATAACATATCTAAGCTGGGTAAAAAATCTATAACAACCGATAAGACAACGGCGTTTTATACATCTGTGATTACAAGAGACGATAAAGCTGCAAAGGTTGCACGTTTAGTCATAGACACTCCTGGAGAGTACGAAGTTGGCGATGTCACAGTTACTGGTGCTCAAACTCGTGCCCACATGGACGAGGAGGGTGCTCGAACTGCAACAGTTTTCCAGTTTATGCATGGTGGTCAAACAATCACCGTTGTCGGCCACATACACCCAGATGTATCCGGTGAGGTGATTGAGCTGATTAACGGTACAGATGTTCTGGTCGTTCCTGTTGGAGGCAACGGCTATACGCTTGATCCAATAGGTGTAACGTCGCTTACTAAGAAGGTTGAGCCTGATGTTGTGGTTCCTGCTCACTACGAGATTACGGGCATGAATTATGAAGTGCCAGCGCAGCCGCTTGCGGAGTTTAGTAAAGTCTCGTCATTTACGATAGCAGAACCACAAGATAGTTTAAAGCTGACTAAAGCCACTGAAGATACATCTTCCCAGACGAAAGTTATCGTTTTAAACGTTAAATAATAAAAACTCGAGCCAGTAATTAAAAAACCACTCAATCATGAGTGGTTTTTTAAAAGAAGATATAATGCCTTAGCTCGCAATAATGCCTTTTCGTTTCAAGGTGCGAAGTGCACTTGTGCTTATTTTAACTCGAATTTTCTTGCCATCTATGACAAGTTTCTTCTTTTGGAGGTTAGGCTCCCAGACTTTTTTGGTGTGGCGTTGCGAGAAACTGACATTGTTGCCAAACTGCTTGCCTTTACCAGTGATATCACATTTTTTCATAGTTTCCTGTTCGCTTATTCAAGCTCTATACTACTATTTTTTACTCTTTTGGTCAACCCCTTAGAGTCAGCCTGTATACTTATATGTATGATTGAAATAAGTTCTCTGGTCCAAATTGCAATTTTCGTAGTCTTACTTTTCATTTCAGTGGCTTTTCATGAAATGATGCATGCTTATGTCGCCTATAGGCTTGGCGACGATTTAGCACACTCTCATGGCCGCATAAGCCTCAATCCTCTGCGACATATAGATCCTGTGCTCACGATTGCTCTACCGGCTGTGATGTTGTTGCTGGGAGTATCACCGATTTTGGCAGCAAAACCAGTACCTATCAACGTCAATCGTATTAGTGGTGACGAGCTAGGATTGGCGGCTGTCGGTGTTGCTGGACCACTCACGAACCTCTTGCTCGCATCTATTGGTGCGATTGTACTCAATGTAATGATTCAAGGAGGCGGCCTAGCTTACGACATTGTTGATCTGTTTGTTAGGCTCAATGTCGCATTGTTTGTATTTAACATGCTACCTTTGCCTCCGTTGGATGGCTCTCGCTTACTATATGCGGTTGCTCCTCGACCGCTGCAAAGAGCTATGGAACAAATAGAACAGATGGGGATATTTGTAACTCTCATGCTGTTATTCTTGTTATTACCAATATTGAGCCCAGCATTAGCTACCCTTAATAACTTAGTTTTATCTATTCTGATTCGCTAAAATTACTTCGTTTTTTACTATTTGATGGTGGTAGGCGAGGTATAATGAATATGGTTGAGTGCGTAGTAATATGATTTTCTGAATAACAAATCATAGGGATCATATCCATTTTATATGGACAGAGCCCACTTATCTTTAAACGGATAAATCTAAGCTACGTACTCAGCCATTTTTATTTTGTCAGTACAAAGCTTTCTAGTTTACAGTTTCTACCTTATACTTATCTCTGCTGGATATGTAGTGACGATCGCCGCCTGCTATTAAGTAGGGGGAGGAAAGTCCGGGCAGCACCAAGGAGTAACAGTTGCTAACGGCAACCAAGAGCAATCTTAGGGAAAGTGCCACAGAAACAATACATCTCTCTTTAGAGAGAAATAGGTGAAAAGAGCGGGGTAAAATCCCGTAGTCGTTCATGGTGACATGAACGGGAGGTAAACCCTGTTTGCTGCAAGGAGTGAAGCTTTGTTCAAAAGCAATTTTGAGTCGGTATCCTTGCCGAGCTTTACGACTAAACCGCTAGATCCTACAAGCAATTGTAGGGGTAGATAGATGATCGTCTCCATTTATGGGACAGAACCCGGCTTATTCACATATCTGGCTTACATAGAAAAAACCTCCATGAAAAATCATGGAGGTTTTTATATAGATAGGAGGTTATTATTTTACAGCTGCTTTGACAACAGTCGTAAATGCTTCTTTTTCATTAACTGCTAGTTCGCTTAAGATCTTTCGATCAACTAGTATGTTCTGTTCTTTCATACCATGAATAAGTTGGCTATAAGTTGTGCCGTTTTCACGTGCCGCTGCGTTGATACGAGCGTTCCATAGTTGTCTGAAGGTTCGCTTCTTTTCACGTCGATCGCGGTGTGCGTTTTCTAGCGCTTTTACAATTGCTTGTTTACCTCTACGAACACTTGATCGGTGCGAAAGCGTCATGCCCTTCGTACCTTTTCTGATTTTATTGTGGCGTGCCCGTGTAGTGACTCCTCGTTTTACTCTCATAATTGCTCCTGTTTAAGCACCTAGCTTAAGTTTTAAATTCTTACTTTGTTTACCTGTAACTGATTTTAGCCCCGCAAATGTTCGTTTTCGGCTCTTGCTCTTTTTCTCAAGCAAGTGGTTTCCGGTTGCTTTTCGTCGAAGCACTTTTCCGTTCTTATTAACGCGTACGCGGTCTTTTGTTCCACTATGAGTTTTTAACTTTGGCATAATTTTCTCCTATATTCTCTTTAACTTTTACTTGTTTTCTGTTGATTCTACTTCTTTTTGATTCGATTGCGCTGTTTTAGCTGATGATGATCGACGGATTGCGAAGGTCAATTGTTTACCTGCAAACGTTGGCTGCTGGTCTACAACGATTGTGTCGCCAAAGTTGTCGATGATCTTTTGGGCTAGGGCGAAACCAACTTCTCTGTGAGCGAGTTCTCTTCCTCTGAAACGAAGTGTGTACTTTACTTTGTGGCCTTCTTCCAAAAACTGCCGAACTTTTTTTGCCTTTACTTCGAGGTCATGGTCGCTGATCTTTAGGCCAACACGCATTTGCTTTAGTTCAAGTGCTTTTGCATTGCGCTTGTTTTTCTGCAACTGTTTGGTTCGCTGATAGCTGTATTTTCCCCAGTCGATGATTTTTGCTACCGGTGGGTCTGCTTGTGGTGATATCTCTACTAAATCTAGGTCCGCTTGTTCAGCGGCTGCTAATGCTTCAGATTTTGACATGACACCGACTAGATTTCCGTCCTCATCTATTACTCGAAGTCTTGGCGCCCGAATTTGATGATTCAGGCGAGTTGCGTTGCTAATTGGATTCGCTCCTTAAAATTGTGTTATTTTCTGTTGATTCTACCAGATAAGTCGTTTGTTTTCAAGAGGTAGTAATCGGTCTATAGCGTAAAGCTTCGCTAATGTGTTGGACTTGTACTTTATCTGACCGGTCAATATCTGCAATAGTCTGGGCTACTTTAACAGTTTTCATATACACCCTTGCTGACAAATCGAGCTTTTCTGCGGCCTTATCAAGTAGTTCTTTGGCTTCTTCGGTAAGAACGGTGTGTCTTTTTAGCTCTTTGTTGCTCATAGAGCCATTACGCATCTGTTGTGAACCAAATCGTTGCTGCTGTGCCGATACTGCACTTATGACGCGATCCCGTATTGCTGCACTTTCTTCTAGCTTATTTTCGGTTTTTTGAAGTAGAGAAGTATGATCGATGGAGTCAACTGTTACATGAAGGTCTATCCTATCTAATAAGGGCCCAGAGATTTTTTTCTGATAGCGATCAATCTCTAGTGGGCTGCATATGCAAGGTTTTGAGCTACCCCAATAGCCACAAGGACAGGGGTTTTTTGTTGCAACAAGTAGAAAATCAGCCGGATAGGTAACGCGGTCCTGCGCTCTGGAAACAGTTATCTCCTTATCTTCAAGTGGCTGTCTCAAGCTTTCTATCGTGGAACGCTTAAATTCAGGTAACTCGTCTAGGTAGAGGATTCCTTTATGGCTAAGGGTAACTTCTCCTGGCTTTGGTCGTTGCCCACCACCGACGAGCGCAACGTCGCTTGTACTGTGGTGCGGTGAACGAAGTGGGCGCTCACTTATGAGAACGTTTGAAGAGTTACCCACGAGGCTATGTAGATGGGTGACGGTTATTATTTCGTCGCGCGAAAGTGGGGGCATGATACTAATGAGTGCTTTGGCGAGCATACTTTTTCCAACCCCTGGTGGTCCACTGAGTAATACATTATGTTGTCCTGCTGCGGCGATTTCTAGAGCTCGCTTGGCGATGTTTTGGCCAATTACTTCGGAGAAATCAATGCTCGTTACTAGCCTAGCTTTTTCAGTAACGGCTCTGCCCTCAAGCGTATCGGTAAATGTAAGGTTATTAGTCGCACATGCATTGTATAGTTCTTTAAGCTGTGAAAAGGGACATAATGAAACTGCAGGTATGAGTCTCGCTTGATCTTCGTTATCTTTTGGAATTATGAATTTTTGATAGCCCAGTCTTTTTGCGGCTAATATTTTACCAAGTATACCTCTGATAGGTTTTATTGAACCATCTAGCCCAAGCTCTCCAAGCACAATGGTCTTTTCATCAATATGTTTGAGTTGTCCAGACTCAAGTAGTATAGAGAGGCTCAATGCTACATCGAAGTAGGCTCCGTTTTTAGGAATATCAGAAGGTGCTATATTTATAGTTATCTTTTTTCTCGGCAACTGGAGGCTCGCGCTAGCAAATGCGCTTCGGATTCGTTCTCGTGCTTCATCTAGGCTTTTTCCGACCACCCCAATTATCTGTATAGTTGGCAACCCGTTTGCATGATGAGACTGGATCTCAACAATAATACTTTCACTTCCAGAATCGTGAACAGATAGTACGGTATTCATAAACTGTACTGTATGGCCGAATGCAGGAAAAAGCAACAGTAAGCTAATAATATAAAATTTGTCTAAAAAAAGAACAACGACCTGCGAGAAGTCGTTGTTACAGATACGCTTTTTGTTTTTGAGTACTTTTTTTATTCAAAGTACTGAAGATATCCTAACCTTATAAAATGCTAATGTCAACAAAAAAATATCTTTTCTTTTACTAATTTTTAAGGCTCTGTGTATAAGTGGATATATCGTCGTAGCTTCGTTGTTTATTAGTAGAATTTACTATCATTCTTGGCCAGTTTAAATAAGTGCATTATGGAAAGGAGAGCGGTGTCCCAGAAGCAATGCTAAACCTTGTAGGACGGACATAACAATAGCCGTGTGCAATATTCAATCTAAAGTGTCGCTTGGCTAGCAACCTTTACTAACCGTAGGTCCAATAAAATCGTAGAGTAGCGGCAAAATAGTAAACAGATAGTGAATTAGTTTCGTGAAGCACAAATCCTAAAGCCGGATTACCTAGTTTTTGTGTAGTTTATTTACTTTGAAATCATAGTTTTTTAAGAAAAAAATAGTCACAATTTAGCCATAATGATCTAAGAAAGTATGTAAATTAATGACTGAATACAATGAGTACTATCTTGATAAATGTAATAAATTTGTCCTATTTAATCTATAAATTTGATTATATTACCGTTGTTAAAAATAATTAGTATATAAAATATACATAAGTACAATAATTTATAATTACTTCTGAAAATATCATTATTACAACAATACTATTACCATAATCTTATTGACATTTATTATTTGGTATGCTAATATTTGTTTACGTTCAGCAAAAATAAAAACACTGAATACATATATCGCTTGAATGAGCCTAAAGCTTATTTGAGCGGTCAGTCAAAGCCAAAGGACGATAAGCGCTTCATAAGTAATAAATTTAGGGCGGATTTATCGTCCGAGGCTCCTCTAAAGAAAATAAAATGGTAACATTTTCAGAAAATCACGCTTGGAGAGGCGTGATTTTTTGTTGGTAGGGCGTACAATAGTGATAATGTTTTCTATAAATAAATTTTCACCTAAACTAATTAACTTGGTAGGCATTTTGTCTTCAATAAGCCTACTTATATGTTTGTTTCTGTTTTCTAACCCTTCTAAGAATAGCTTTGTGATCAGTTTCTTGCCGTTAGTCTTAGTCTGGATTATTGTTTTCTCATTTATGATGCTAGTTCAACGACTATTGTTCTCTGTAAGAACTTCAGTGATGCACGGAACTGCTATCACCCTAGCCTCCGTGTTAACGGTGCTACTTATGTTTTCGGCACTAGGGCAGTTGTCACTTTTTGATATTTCTTTACTAGTGTCACTAGCAGCACTCGGTTCTTTTTATTTCCGAAGGTCGTGGCCAAATTAAGAAGTAATTGCTATAATTTAAGCAATCAATATGGAATCAAACGAAGCGCTCGAGCGTAAACTACCAACTGTCGAAGGCCAAGAAGGACTTTCCAATCATGAACAGGTTGCATCAACACAAATGGAGCAACCGTCTTTTTCGGCGCAGCCTCAACAGGCTACTAGTCAGACGCCTCAAACATCTCAAAGTGGCGTAGTGTTATCTGAGCAAACAGTAGCGAGCCAGAGTACTACTGTTCAGGCGTCTTCTACTATGACGGCAGAGGATGTTGACCTTATTGAAAAAGCTTGGGTGCAGAAGGCAAAAGCAATAATTGAACGCACTCACGGTGATCCGTTTAATCAGAACAAAGAATTAAATAAAGTAAAAGCTCAATACATAAAAACGCGTTATGACAGAGATATAAAGATTGTGGAGTAGGTAAGTTAAAATGGCAGGAACACTTATAATTATTCTCGTTGCACTCTTGCTTATATCTGTTGGGTTGCTGTTTGCATTCTTGCACACGAGAAAAATGTGGCGTGAGCAAAAGAATTTTGAGCGTGGACTTAAGATGGTGCCACTTCTCATACATTTGCCGCCATCTAGTTCGGACACTGAAGTAGGTGCTCGCGACGCGCGTGATGTAAATGATGAAACTATATCTAAAGCTGAAACGCTGTATGACATTATTGCTAGTACGACGCAAAAGGGATTTAAATCTAATTTTTATGGCCAACGTCATTTTGCATTTGAGATAGTAGGCACGAAAGGTTTTGTCCATTTTTATACGGCTGTTCCTATCGCACTAGTTGAGGTTGTCGAACAAGCAATAGTGAGTGCATATCCCTCAGCTCGGTTAGAGGAAGTCGCTGAACACAATTTATTTAGTCCTGTCGGAAGAACAAGTGGCACAATGGGTGGCGAACTCGTATTAAAAGAAGAAGCTTCTTATCCTATCGCAACTTTCCAAGAACTCAAACGAGACACTATGCAGTCAGTATTGAATGCTTTATCGACGTTAGACAAAGAAGATGGAGCGGGGATCCAGATATTGTTGCGTCCTACAGGAAAAGATTGGCGTAAAACTGCTATTGCTGCGGCTCAGAAAAAACGTAAAAACGAGTCAAGCACAAATAAAACTAAAACGGTTTCAGGATGGTTCAGCCAGCTTATCTATGCACCGTTTAAACCACCAGAAACAAAAGAAGAGACCAAAAAAGAAGACAAACCGCTCAGTGGGATTGATCAGTCACTTATCGATGCGATAGAAGAAAAAACTAGGCATGCTGGATATGAGGTCTCTATCAGGGTGGTTGCGTCTTCGAATGTATCACAGCGTGCACAATCTGTGCTCAATAGCTTGGTTGCGACATTTGCACTGTTTGATTCTCCGGGAAAGAACGGCTTTAAATATGTGCCTGCTAAAGACATAGATAGCTTTATAACTGCTTATATTTTACGATTTTTCCCACCTGAAAAAAATAAAATGATACTTAACTCTATTGAACTTGCAACAATCTTCCATTTTCCTGACCAGAGCAGCATCCCGACAACTCAACTGCAAAGACAAGCTTCAAAGCAAGCTGATGGTCCCAGAAATATTCCTGACGATGGGCTGCTGCTTGGATATAACGTCTTCCGTGGATCGAAGAAGAAGATCAATCTATCATTAGATGATAGAAGACGACACCTTTATCTAGTCGGTCAAACTGGAACGGGTAAGTCTACTTTCTTAGAGAATCTTGCTTTGCAGGACATGCTAAATGGTGACGGTTTCGCCTTCATTGATCCACACGGAGATGTCGCAGAAAAGTTATTATCTATGGTGCCGAAAGAGCGAACAGAAGATGTGACATATTTTTGTCCGGCTGATATGGACTATCCACTAGGGCTAAACTTATATGAGTTTGATGATCCAGATCAACAAGATTTCCTTATTCAAGAAGCAATAAACATGCTTTATAAACTGTATGATCCGCAACACCAAGGTATAATCGGTCCACGTTATGAGCACTGGTTTAGAATGGCGTCGCGTACAATTATGGCCGATCCAGCGGGCGCAACGTTTATTGATATTCCGAAAGTATTTACTGACAATGACTACATGAAAGAAAAGCTAACGTTCGTTAAAGACAGAGTGGTGTTAGACTTCTGGAACAAAGAAATGGCTCAAACAAGTGATTATCACAAGAGTGAGGTGCTCGGATGGTTCGTGTCTAAGTTTGGTGCTTTTATGGCAAACGAAATGATGCGTAATATCATCGGGCAGACAAAAAGCTCTTTTGACATTCGCGATATTATGGATAACAAGAAAATCTTGCTCGTCAACTTAAGTAAAGGAAGAACAGGGGAGCTGAACTCAAAGCTTCTTGGCATGATCTTCGTTATGAAGTTCCAAGCGGCAGCTATGAGCCGCGCCAGTATTCCAGAGAGTGAGCGCCAAGATTTTTGTTTATATGTTGATGAGTTCCAGAACTTCTCAACCGACTCTTTTGCGAGCATTTTATCTGAGGCACGAAAATATCGTTTGAACCTTATCGTCGCGAACCAGTTTACGACGCAGTTAACGGATGAGATCCGTGACGCGGTCTTCGGTAATATCGGTACTATTGTGTCGTTTCGTGTTGGTACCGCTGATGCAGAGTTCTTGGCGAAACAGTTCACACCTATATTCGATATGGATGATCTGCAGCGAGTTCCAAACGGAAATATGATTATGCGTATGCTTATTGGAGGCATACCAACACAACCGTTTAGCATGGCCGGGTTGCCACCTTTAGGTGAGCCTAACAAGGAGCTGGGTTCTGCATTGAAACAGCTTTCTGCTGCTAAATATGGTCGGCCACGTGCAATTGTTGAGAAAGAAATTATGGATCGTTTACATGCTGATAATCTAGATCCAATTGAAGAGAATTCACCAAAACCGACTGCAGGAAGAATGGGAGCAGGTGCAGGTGCAGGAGCTGCTGGACCTGCACCGCCAAAACCCAGCTCAGGTTCTTCGTTCCTTGACGACTGGATGAATAAAAAAGCTACAAACAGTTTTAAAGCCCCAGCATCACCGTTTAATAAAAATACAGGCCAAGAGTCACCTGTACAACAAAATATGTCACAGACAGCTCCTATACAAGCTCCAGTGGCAACAGTAGAGCCACCATCATCAGAAACAACACAAAAACCTGTGCAAGCGCAGCCGGCTCAACCATCTCAAACAGCATCACTCAAGCCTCAGCCGACCAACATAGAAGGTATTATCCATAAAAATAGCGGTGATAATTCAAATAACGAAGCAACTATTACAATTCGATAAATACCTCGAAGGTGATAAAAAAGAATTCTTACCGAGCCTTGTGACGGTTACGAGCGCCTTTTAAGAGATTTCCAGATAGCTTCTACGCTAAGCCCAATGATAAGACCGGCTGCAAAAAGAAGTAGTATAGCTAAGTAGTTATACTCATATCCGTAGTTTTTGGTAATCCAAAGTAGTAGCGAAGAGCCGATTGCTGCGAAAAACGCACCACCTAGCATGCCTGAAGGACGTGCTATTGTTTTACCAACAAATTCACTTGGTTTATCTAGTGCGTTACTGTGAATCATTTTACTGAAAGCTTTAGATGGTAGTGACAGTTTTTTACGGACACGTGTCATTGATCGTGAGTAAGCCATGTCTTTTAGCTGCTTGTTTATGAGTACAGGATGGTTCTTTTTATCAGCTACTTCGCTAGGAGCCATTTCTTTGCCACTAATTGCATGTTGCTCAACTGATCTTATGACTTGCTCACGGTCTATTTGGTTACCTTTGGCTTGTTCAGCCTTCGCATCTATGTCACTCTCTAGACGCTCTTTAATCGCATCTAACTCATGATTGCTAAGTGATTCATTGGTTTCTTTGCTGCTTGGTTGTGGTGCTTGTTCTGACATTACATCCCTCCTGTTGTTGTGTAGTCTGATCTAATAAGATCCATTTCTTTTGCTAATAATCTGCTTCTTGAGAAGAAGTAACCAACGACTGTTGTGATGGTCACCATCGCAAGCAGGCTCGAACCTGGACCTGTATTCGGAAGTGTTTCTAGGCCTTTTACTGCAGGACAATTAACTTGCATGCTCACTAAGTTACCAAACGTGTTATCGATGGTACAGTCGTAATCACCACTAGTAGCAGACGGTCTGTTCGTTGCCGGAATTGGGTTTTTCATTGTCACTCTGAACGTAAACTGCTTAGATGAAGTAGCTGGAATCGAAATATCACTCCATGCCACCTTATTTTGTTGATCATCGAACGTGCCTCCAGCAGCTTTTAGCGCTTCTAGGTCGAGTGTTGCATAGTCCAGTACGTCACCAATATAATCAGAAAGTTTTTGCCCGGTACGTTCGTAGTTCTGTGCATTAGTCAGTGTGAGCGTATATTCTAAAACATCACCTCCAGAAACTTTGGACTTAATTGCGGCGTCACCTTCTAACCCTTGTGTCACGTTTTTTACGGATTTAGACTCTTCTAGTGGCTTGTCGTCTTCGAAATCAATTGTTGCCGCGCACGTGTCGGTTTTCTGGGTACCGTCGACACCAGTTGCTGTGTAATCAACGAAAACTTTCGTAGCAAACTTTCCAGCCTTGTAGGTGTGCATTGCGCTGTCGGTTAGTTGGCTTGAAGGGTTCACTAGAACAGGTGATCCGTCGCCAAAGTCATAGTGGTAACCTTGTACTTGAGTTGTTGCAGGGTTAGAGGACGTCACTGTAGTTGTGTAGGTCGCCTTACGAGTTGTTCTGTTGACTGCGCTATCAACTACCTTACACACGACAACAGGTTCGCTACAGTTGGGGTTGTCGTTTGATGGAACGTCAGGGTCGTATATACACGGTGTAATAACCTCAACACAAACATTTTCGCTATTGACGGTAGTCGCGTTACTTGCGCTTAGGCTAGAGGCGTTACAGACCGTTGTACGTCTAGGGAGAGGGTTTTTCAGCTGAACTTTGATAATTATTCCTTGGTATGTTTCAGATCCTTGGAGGGTGCCAACGTTGATAGTGAGTGTACCGTCAGCGGTCCTATTTGTAGCGAACGGTGATACGATATTTACAATGTCAAAATTAGCAACATCAAGTTTATCTCTTATTACAACGTTTTCTGCAACGGAACCGACAACTCGGTTACGATACTGGATATTATAGGTATATATGTCGCCTGGCTTGAGTGTCCCTGGTATGTTCCCAACAGTTTTGTTGATATCTAAAGCTGGAGCTGGCGGTGTCGGTGGCTCTGGTGTAGGAGTAGGTGTTGGCTTCGGTGTTTCCCAGTTGCCAACCCATGTAATGTTTCCGCAGTCTTTTAGTATCCAAAATGTTTGTCCAGTCGCGGCACTAGTTCCACGCCAAGCTTGGTACGTATTATACGGGTTTATTATATCCCAAGCACGTAATTGACGATTATATACATACGAATCATCGGCCGTAGTAGCTGTACCAGCGTCACGATACATAACTGTTTTTTGGTTTTGTTTGTAGATATCTGCAACTTTGCTGTAACTAGTCAAAGAATTACGACCAATTGTCCACCAATCCCCCCCGCTATTAGATCGGATGGTTTCATTTGGTAATTCGGTCAGGCCATTTATGTCATTACCGGTGATATTATAAGCAGCAAAAATATCCTTTACATCACTATTTGGGTCGAGAAAATGAAGAATTATATCAGTTTTAGTTTGGATACCGTTCATAATGTGGTTCGTAGAATACGCAAGTGAGCGTTCTGGGGGTACAATTACCGCGAAAGTTTGCAAAAGCATCGCCGCAATAATGAACAAAAAACTTAGACTGCGGATTGCTCTTTCCGCCTTTAATCTTTCAGTATAGAATTTTACCTCCGTTATGAGGCTTGGATTAAATGGCAGATTGGCAACGAGTTTTTTGAACATATGATATTTTAGTATTCCTTTTTTATATTATGCTAATGCTATTCAACCATATTTTTATGTGTTCAATCAATACTAATAGTTGTCAGACCATGTGATTGTCCTTTATAATAGTTACTAACGACAAAAAGTAAGTCTGCAAAAGAGGGTATAAACAAGTTGAGTAAACAACAAGCATATGATTCTAGCTCTATTCAGGTGCTAGAAGGCCTGGAGCCTGTTCGAAAACGACCAGGGATGTATATAGGTAGTACCGGTATTGACGGCCTACACCATATGATAAAAGAAGTTGCTGACAATGGTATCGATGAAGCCATTGCGGGACATGCGACATATGTTAGTGTCACTATGCTTGCAGATGGCGGCATACGAGTTGAAGATGATGGTCGAGGTATCCCTGTAGAGAAACATGCTAAAACAGGTGTTAGTACACTTGAAACAGTGCTTACTGTGTTGCACGCAGGTGGTAAGTTTGATGGCGGCGGATATAAAGTATCGAGTGGTCTACACGGTGTCGGTGTCAGTGTTGTCAACGCCCTCTCAGAGAAATTAATTGCCGAAGTATACCGCGAGGGTGTTCATTACCGTCAGGAGTACCAAAAAGGAGCACCTAAATCAAAAATCGAAAAGGTTGGCCCAACCAATCATGCTAACGGAACAGTAATATCTTTTTGGCCTGATACGACTATCATGGCGACTGAACCTTTTGAGTACACATGGGTACTTGATTATTTACGGCACCAAGCTTACTTAACAAAAGGCATTAAAACATCCGTACATGATGAGCGAACTGGTGATAAATATTCTTTCTTCTTTGAAGGCGGTATTCAGTCGTATGTAAAGCATCTGAACCTTGGTAAAGAATCAATCGATGACGTTTTCTACGTTGATCGGGAGATAAAAGATTCTAATGTTGAAGTTGCACTGCAGTATACAGATACATACACAGAGACAGTGAAGCCATTTGCAAACAATGTTTTTAATCCTGATGGCGGAAGCCACCTAACTGGATTTAGAACTGCGCTGACACGAATGGTTAACGACTATGCACGCAAAAGCGGATTACTAAAAGAGAAAGAAGAGAATCTTTCGGGTGAAGATTGTCGGGAAGGTATAACCGCTATTATTCTCGTGAAAATGCCAGATCCACAGTTCGAAGGTCAAACAAAGAACAAGCTCGGTAATCCAGAAATACGTGGCTATGTTGAAACGGTTTTCGCTGAGTGGTTTGGCTATTATCTAGAAGAAAATCCTGCAACAGCAAAGAAAATTGTTGGTAAGGCGCTATTATCTGCTCGTGCCCGTAAAGCTGCCCGTGCTGCTCGAGACAACATCATCCGAAAAGGCGTTCTAGACGGTGCAAGCATGCCTGGGAAACTTGCGGATTGTTCAAACAAAGACCCAAAAGATTCTGAAATATACCTTGTTGAGGGAGACTCAGCAGGTGGTTCCGCAAAAGGTGGACGTGATAGTAGAAGTCAGGCGATTTTGCCACTCAGAGGTAAGGTGCTGAATGTTGAACGTGCGCGTCTAGACAAAATGCTCGGAAATAACGAAATCATTAGTATGATAAAAGCTTTTGGTGTTGGTATAGAAGACTCGTTTGATATAACCGGTCTAAGATATCATCGAATTATTATCATGACCGACGCCGATGTCGACGGTTCACACATTTCTACGTTACTTTTGACATTCTTCTTTAGATTTATGAAGCCTGTTATCGATGGTGGACACCTATACTTAGCAAAGCCACCTCTTTTTGAGCTTGTTAAGTCAGGCAAAACCGGCAATGTGATGATTTATAACGAAGAAGATCTTGATAAAGTACTAGATGAACGTATAGAAGCACGCAAGAAAGAAGGCGCAAACATAAACCCTGAAGACGAGCGATTTAGGCAAGCTGGGTTCAGCGATGTTAAACGCTATAAAGGTTTGGGTGAAATGGATGCTGATCAACTATTTGATAGCACAATGGATCCTGCAAAAAGAGTATTAGTACAGATTAAAGTAGAAGACGCAGAAAAAGCTGACAGTATATTTAATAAGTTAATGGGTTCAGAAGTTGAACCTCGTAAAAACTTTATTACGTCACGTGCAAAATTTGTGAAAGATTTGGATATTTAAGATGGCAGATGAAAACGTAAACACACCAGATGAAAATAAATCTGACGAGGAGATTGTAACTCCTGAAGTTGAGATAGTAACGCAAGACGAATCACACTCAAGAATCGTCGAGCACACAAGTGTTGAAGACGTTATGGAGGATAGTTATCTCCGTTATTCAATGAGCGTTATTGTCGAGCGTGCATTGCCCGATGTGCGTGATGGATTGAAGCCAGTGCACCGTAGAATTTTGTATTCAATGGACAAAAACGGCTGGCGCTCTGGTTCAAAGTTCGTAAAAAGTGCCCGTGTCGTTGGTGACGTTATTGGTAAATACCACCCACACGGTGATACATCTATCTACGATTCAATGGTTCGTTTAGCGCAGCCATGGTCAATGCGACACATGCTGGTTAAGGGCCAAGGTAACTTCGGTTCGATGGATGGTGATCCACCAGCTGCATACCGATATACTGAAGCTAAAATGGCGAAGATTGCTGAAGAAATTCTGCAAGATATCGGAAAAGAAACAGTAGACTTTCGAGACAACTTTGATGGTTCAGAGCAAGAGCCGACCGTTTTACCAGCAAAACTCCCTAACTTACTGTTGAATGGCCAGCTTGGTATTGCAGTCGGTATGGCTACCAATATCCCACCGCATAACTTAGCTGAGCTCTTAGATGCGACGATTTATCAGATAGATCATGAAGATGCGACTGTCGACGACCTATTACAGTTTGTTCAGGGTCCAGACTTCCCAACCGGAGGAATTATTTATGGCAAAGAAAGTTTACGAACAGCCTATGCAACTGGGCGAGGTGGCGTTGTGGTTCGTGGTATCGCAGAAATAAGCGAAAATTCAAAAGGAAAACAACAAATTGTTATATCCGAAATTCCATTTGGTCTGAACAAAGCGACGCTGATTGAAAAAATTGCAGACTTATACAAAGAAAAGAAAATTACTGGAATTTCAGATCTTAGAGATGAGAGTTCCCGTGGATTAGTCAAAATAGTTATCGATCTCAAACGAGATGCGTTTCCGAAAAAACTATTAAACCAGTTGTTCAAACTTACTCCGTTGCAAGGATCGTTTAACTTCAACATGATGGCATTGATCGATGGTATCCAACCGCGTGTTCTGGGCTTGCAAGATATTATTCAGGAGCATATTAAGCACAGACAGAACATCGTTCGTCGCCGCACAGAATATGAACTTCGAAAAGCAAAAGATCGCGCACATGTACTAGACGGACTTAAGATAGCGCTTGATCATATCGATGAAGTCATCGCGACAATTCGAGCCAGCCAGACATCTGAAGAAGCCCAAGTGAACTTGATAAAGCAGTTCAATCTATCAGAAATTCAGGCAAAAGCCATTCTGGCGATGCAGTTGCGAACGCTCGCAGGACTTGAACGGCAAAAAATTGAAGACGAACTCGCCGAACTAAAGAAATTAATTGCAGAACTTGAAGCAATTCTCTCAGACGAAAAACGAGTATTGGCAATCATTAAAGAAGAATTTATTGAGCTTAAAAACACCTATGCTGAAGAACGACGAACAAAAATCATTCCGCAGGAAATGGGCAAATTAAGTGAAGAAGATCTCATACCCAACGAACAAGTTGTTGTAACGATGACATCAGCAAGTTACATCAAACGTAGTAATGCGCTAGAGTATCGTAAGCAAAACCGTGGTGGTAAGGGCAAGCGAGGAATGGCAACGAGAGAAGAAGATATAGTGAAGCATCTTGTGCTCGCAAATACTCATGATTTCTTATTGTTCTTTACTGACAAAGGCCGTGTGTTTAGAATGAAGACCTACGAAGTACCAGCATCAGGTCTGACGACAAAAGGCGTGGCTGTTGTAAACCTATTGCAACTACAACCGGACGAAGTAGTGACGTCAATAATTCGCGCTGACGGCAGTTCTGAAGACGGCTTCTTGTTCATGTGTACTGTGAAAGGTGTTGTTAAGAAAACAGCAGTCGGCGCATACAAAAACGTCCGAATCTCGGGAATGATCGCTATTAATTTAGACGACGGTGATCAGCTGCGTTGGGTAAAGCAAACTGAAGGCTCTAATGAAGTCGTCATTACGACAGAGCTTGGACAGGCAATTAGGTTCCATGAGGACAACGTACGAGCTATGGGACGTGTGTCACGAGGGGTAAGGGGCATACGACTTCGTAAAGACGACAAAGTCATTGGCATGGACGTCGTTGATGATAACGCGAGCATATTCGTACTTAGTGAAAAAGGCTACGGAAAGCGCACAAAGGTCGCACAGTTTACACCACATGCAAGAGGCGGTGTTGGTATACGCTCTGCAATCGTGAACGCGAAAACTGGACCGTTAGTCGGAGTCGCAAGTTTGAGCAATGATGCAACTGAAGAAGTTATCATTATCTCTAAGCAAGGACAGACTATCAGACTCGGACTTAAGGATATTTCAGAGATTAGTAGAGCGACTCAAGGTGTTAGAGTGATGCGTTTGAACGATGAAGATACGGTTGCATCTATAGGGTTAGTCGACATTGTTGAAGCAGAAGAAGAAACGACTGAAGATAAAAGCACAACGGAATCTGACGATAAAAAGTAGAAAACACCGATAATCTTCTTGACATGGAGTTGTTTTCTAAGGTAGACTTGTCCTTACGCATTTGAGGAAATGTTACGGATCAAATCTTGTGATTAATCCAAGTACTCCTCAAAGCACGTTAAAATCTGAATAGTGTAAATCAACGTCAATTTTTAAAGTCGCGGGCTAGGGATAGTCCGTGCATCTAACAACGTTAGAGTTTAATCTGAGATTTTTTCAGATTCTTTTTATGGAGAGTTTGATCCTGGCTCAGGATGAACGCTGGCGGCGTGCCTAATACATGCAAGTCGAGCGGTAAGGCTTTCACAGATTATTTGAACGGATAAGTCCATTTATGGATACTGTTTGAAGATATATTTTCTAGGCTAGAAAATATAGTCGAATAATGTGTGAAAGTACACGAGCGGCGGACGGCTGAGTAACGCGTAGGAACGTACCCCAAAGTGAGGGATAAGCACCGGAAACGGTGTCTAATACCGCATGTGGTCTTCGGATTAAAGCTTTATGCGCTTTGGGAGCGGCCTGCGTATGATTAGTTTGTTGGTGAGGTAATGGCTCACCAAGACTACGATCATTAGCTGGTCTGAGAGGATGATCAGCCAGACTGGGACTGAGACACGGCCCAGACTCCTACGGGAGGCAGCAGTAGGGAATTTTCCACAATGGACGAAAGTCTGATGGAGCAACGCCGCGTGCAGGATGAAGGCCCTAGGGTC
>JBGSRU010000015.1:0-1892 GCA_041737385.1 Saccharimonadales bacterium (SeqCode) | reverse complement strand
TTTCCGAGCGGCGCGAAGAATTGCAGCTTTCACTAGACAACGGACAATCGATTGTCTGGACCCAACGCTCTCAATGTCCGCGGCCTGTAGCTGCCGACGGTGTTCTCCGAGTTATGAGCGACGGGTCCACTCGTTGGCTCTCGCATCGACATCTTTCTGAGCCAGAGAGGGAGCCGGATAGCTCGCTACGTAACGAAATCGCAATCAGTTGGCGAGATAAACTTAGTTTCCGAGCGGAACTCTTTTCTGAGAACGGGTCGTTGAAGAGTGCCGGGTTGCGACCCCCGCAGTTGGGGGCGCTCCACGCGATCGGGGCACATTGGAGCTTGCACACCGAATCAGCAACCGTTGTGATGCCTACTGGTACCGGCAAAACTGAGACAATGCTCGCCTCCTCGGTCGCATATGGCCGGGGTCCAGTGCTTATAGTTGTGCCATCAAAAATCTTACGACGACAGACCGCTAGGAAGATTGAGACACTTGGTTTGCTCCGAGAGTTGGGGGTTGTGCCAGACGACATCAAGAACCCTGTCGTCGGAGAGTTGAAACATCGACCCCGAAATGAAGAAGACTTGGGAATCTTTTACTACTGTAATGTTGTCGTCGCCACGATGAGTTCCATCAGCCAAGGAACTGCCGCTAGTTTGGGTACCAAGATTGCGGAACGGGTGGGCACGCTTATCGTTGACGAAGCCCACCACGTCGCCGCTAGAACTTGGTTGGGTTTTCGAGAGCACTTTACCCACAAACCGGTGTTGCAGTTCACAGCGACACCGTTTCGGACTGACGGGAAATTGGTTGACGGCAAGGTCATCTATACCTATCCGCTTCGGCGTGCTCAGCAAGATGGGTATTTCATGCCGATCACATTCCACCCAGTCTATGAATTTGATCAACACATTGCTGATGAGGCTATCGCCGAAGAGGCGATCGGTGCGCTGAAAGAAGACCTTACCTCGGGGTATGACCACGTTTTACTCGCCCGCTGTCGTTCAATCGCCCGCGCGGAGGATGTCCTGGCAATCTATCAAGGGCTAGCGCCCGAATATGAGCCGACCCTCGTGCATTCTCAGCTAGACCGTCCCCACGAGACGGTCGAACAATTGCGAACAGGCGAGTGTCGCATCGTGGTTTGCGTCGATATGCTGGGCGAGGGATTCGATCTGCCACAATTGAAAATCGCGGCAATCCATGATCCCCATAAGAGCCTAGCTGTGCTCATGCAATTCGCTGGCCGCTTCACCCGGACTGCGGGCGTAAACTTGGGCGAAGCAACCGTCGTCGGCAACATCATGAATGATGATGTCAGTGAAGCACTTGAACGTCTCTATAGCGAAGACGCCGATTGGAACGAACTGCTAAGCGAGTTCAGTTCTGAGGCTGTCCGACAGCACGCGGAACTGATCCAGTTCTTACAAACATCTACGCGACTGGATGACGACGCTGAGAATAGTGCTGTCAACATCTCGCACAGTCTCTTGCGACCAAAATTTAGCGCCGGGGTCTACCGTTGTAGCAGCTTCTCTCCGAAACGTTTTCATGCTGCGCTTGGAAGAAACACCGAAGTCCGCGCGGTATGGCTACACCAAGGATCACAAACGTTGTACTTCGTGACAAAAAGCGAACCAACGGTACGCTGGAGCCGATCAAAACAACTACGTGACTGTCAATGGGATCTATTTGTCGCTCACTATGACCCAGAGCTTAATCTTCTGTATATTTATTCAAGCGACAAGTCTTCTATGCATCAATCGTTAGCCGAGGCAGTCGGCGGCGATGATGCCACGCTGATTGCTGGTGACAAGGTTTTTCGAGTGCTTAGCGGAGTGAAGCGGCTTGTCTTTCAACAAATTGGAGTGAAGAAGTTCGGTCGTCGAAATTTGCGGTATGCG
>JBGSRU010000004.1:0-33626 GCA_041737385.1 Saccharimonadales bacterium (SeqCode) | reverse complement strand
GCAACTACACCTAGTTTATCTGCATCAAACAATACTCTTCTACGATATGCTACTACTTGTCTTTTATTTAAATGCTTCTTCATACACATACCCATATTCTAAAACTAAAGTGTCGGGGAGACTGGGGCTTAGTATAATATTATAACATAATCTTATTGACATAAGCGAGTCAATGTGCTATTGTTAATACAGTTCATTATTGAACTAATTAGAAAACAGAGGGTATTGTAAGCAAATAAATGGATCGAAAGATCCAAGAGTTGCGAGCAAAATGCCGTCTGTTTTTCTTTTTAATTCAATGTGAGAGACAAAAATGTGGGACATTATTAATAAACGACTGTGAACTTTTGTAGTTTTGAGAGACTTATAAGGTGAGCACAGTAATGGGAGTCATTCATATGGCAGGAACTAAATTAGGCGGCCAAAAAGCTGCAGCACGTAACAAAGCAAAATATGGTGCAGATTTTTATGCAAAAATCGGTGCAGCTGGTGGTAAAAAAGGCACAACTGGTGGCTTCTTCGCTAACCGTGAACTAGCTCGAAAAGCTGGTGCTAAAGGCGGAAAAATTTCTCGCCGAACAAAAAAAACAGTTTAGTAATCAACTGACCGCTCTCAAAAAGAGCCCTCATTAGTAGGGCTCTTTTAATTTTAGCGTGATAAACTTTGCTATAGAATGACGAAAAAATTACATATCGGCACTAGGGTAATGCTGAATGACGGGAACGGTATGCCCTTATTGGGTTTGGGTACTGGTTCACTTAGAGGGGAAAAGGCATATAATCCTGTATTATGGGCCCTCGATGCAGGGTACAGACACATTGATACAGCGTGGTGGTACGGAAACCAGAGACAAGTCGGAAGAGCAATAAAGGATTCGGGTGTCCCAAGAGACGAGATTTTTGTAACAACTAAACTTTGGCCGTCTCACCTATCATTTCCTGAAAGAAATCTAAGAAAAAGTCTCGAAAAACTACAATTAGACTACGTAGATTTATTTCTTATTCACAGACAAATCGGTGCAAGCGAAAAAACTTGGATAGTGATGGAAAAGATTAAAGAAATGGGCTTAGCTCGTTCAATCGGAGTGAGCAATTTCGGCGAAGAAAAACTTAAAAAATTCTTAGATTTCGCTGCTGTTCCACCTGCAATTAATCAGGTAAGGTGTTCACCGGTTAATTATCCTGAGAAAATGCATCGGTTATGTCAGGATAAAGGAGTAACAATGGTAGGGTACAGCCCATTAACCAGGGGCGGATTTGATGACGTAAAAGGATTAGAACATGAAGCCGACAGGCTTGGTAAATCGCCAGCACAATTAATGTTGCGCTGGGCAATTGAGAAGGGAATACCAGCTATTCCGCGATCTGACACCAAAGAACACATCATTGATAACGCAGACATCTTTGATTTTGAGCTTGATGAAACTGCAACCGAATATCTAGGTGCCCTAAATCGTCTCTAGAGTTATTTATATACAAGGGTAATTTCAAATAAAGCGTCTGTGCCCGTCGGATTTATTCCGCGGTAAGCAGATTTAGTATTGCAGGAAAGAGCAGTCAGAGTTCGGTATCCGAACCCTGCACGATGAGAAAACCTATTCCGGTTGTCTCATAAGCCCTTCCGGTAAGGACGACAAAAGCGCTGGTTAGAAACAAGCCATTTTTTATGACAAAAAATACAAGTATATTGCCGGCTGTCAGTTTGGATACCTGAGAGCGAACAGTCAGGACAAAGACTTCGTTTGTGGAGCCAGTTTCTATAGCTATCAAGACAGTCTTGTACATGATCTTCATCAATAGTTATTTTAAGGTCACTAGCTATATCTTTTGCTTTTTCCCAAGCCTCAACCTCCATACTGATTAGCTCAAAATCAGTATAGTAGCGTTTATGGTCCAATAAAGCATGGCCACTTTCGTGGAGTAATGCCCATGCACCTTCATACGAAGTATTTTCTTCACTATAGTAGACAGTTTTGTCAGAAGGTGACCAATAAAACGTGTCACTCTTCTTGAGCTGTATATCTGGGTATTCCTTAGCTATATAAGTGAGAATACTATTCATATAGTTTTTGTTTCGCTAACAAATACCCACCGTAAATCACTGCTTCTTCAGGATGTTGCGCTTTAATGATCTGAGGAAGCGTAAGTAAATCGTCTTTATATAGCTCTAATTCTTCATGTAATTTTTCTTGGAATTTCTCTAAGTGAGAGCCAACACCACCACCAATCACTATGCATTCTGGTGTTAAAGTGGCGATAACATCTATCAAGCCTATGGCGATATTTCGTGCGACAACATACCAATCTTTGTCATCGGTAATTTCACTCGCCATTTTTCCGGTGTGTTTTACTATAGCCTTGCCACTTGCAAACTCTTCCCAGCGCTGCAATTTGCCATTATGTTCATGAAGCGTGTGCCCGATCTCCGCATCAAGAGTGTTGGGATCCATCTTACCATCAATCACATAGATACCCCCGATACCAGTACTCACGGTTATGTAGACAGTTTTACGGTATAGATTGAGCACTTCGGTGGCTTCAGCGAGTCCAGCAAGATTTGCGTCATTCTCAACATATATAGGACAGTTAATCGTGTCAAACAGATCATCTCGAATCGGAACGTTTTTCCATGGAAGGTTACCGAAGGCTATGACAACACCATTATCTCTGTCGATCCTACCGGGCATGGCGATAGAGCAGGCAACAGGCTTTTGCGATCCGACAACTTCTTTTATATTGTTTTTAAGCTCACGCAGAAAATCTGGATAATCTGTTGGTGTCTTAAATTTTTGGCTCTTTTCAATTTTCCCATCATCAGAGAACGTTGCAACGAGTACTTTTGTGCCACCTACGTCTATTGTCAAAATCATATGTAGCTAGTTTAGCACGCTCTTTAAGCTAGTACAGCTATGAGCAATTAATATTTTGGGCAGTTTGTGTCCGTCGGATTTATTCCGCGGTAAGCAAATGTAGGTTCCGGGAAAAGAGCAGCCGGAGTTATCTGCTGAAGCAGTAACCCGAGCGATGAGAAAAGGGCTTACCCTTGTCTTATTACGACACTTTACTTACAGAGATAAAACCTCTATAATTGGCAGCAAAGTTTGGCGGACTTAGGATTCTTGAATCTCACTCTACGGGGTGCCGCAACTATATAAGGAGACATAGTATGTCAAAAGTAACAATGGATGAGCTTTTAGCGAGCTCAGAAGTAGAACAACTCAAAACAGGGGACGTTATAGAAGGTAAGGTTCTGTCTGTTAAGAAGCACGAGGTCTGGATAGACCTTGGAGCAAACGGAATCGGCGTGGTTATGCGTCGAGAAATCGGTCCAGGACAAGAACTAGAAAAAGGTCTTGAGATCACCGTCAGCGTTGTTGATGCTGAAATGGACGAAGGTCATGCGCTCTTAAGCATGAAGCGCGCAGTTAAAGACAAGGGCTGGGACGAACTACAGCAAGTATTTGAAGATAAAGAGACAATTGAAGTATTTGCATACGACGCAAACAGAGGTGGTCTATTGATCGAGCTCGAAGGTATTCGTGGATTTATGCCAGTGTCACAACTGTCTGCTGATCATTACCCACGTGTTACCGGTGCAGATAAAGATGAAATCATGCAGAAGCTTACGGCTCTCGTTAAGAAGCCACTTTCAGTGCGTATTCTTGATGTTAACCGTAAAGACAACAAGCTAATCTTCTCAGAAAAAGAAGCAGCTAAAGACGACATGCAAGAGCGATTCGCAAAACTTACTGTTGGTGATGAAGTTGAAGGTGTCGTCACTGGCGTCATAGACTTCGGTGCATTTGTAAATGTTGATGGTATCGAAGGACTTATTCACATCTCAGAAATTTCATGGGAACGAGTCGAAGATCCTAAGAAATATGTTAAAAACGGAGATGTTGTTACGGCGAAGATTATTGCAATCGACAAAGACCGACTTTCGCTCAGCTTAAAGCAGATGCAAGATGATCCATGGCTTAATGAAGTTAAAGAATTCAAAAAAGGTAGCCTTGTAGAAGGTAGAGTGACGCGAATTACTCCGTTTGGTGCATTCGTACAGCTCTCAGCAGCGGTTGAAGCGCTCGTGCATGTTTCAGAGATGAGCAACGACGAAGGTACAGATCCAGAAAAAGTCTTCAAGGTTAACGAAACGAAGCAATTTAAAGTACTTGAAGTAGACACAGATTCACGCAAAATTGCGTTGAGTCTCAAAGACGCAAAATAAATAGTTTTTAGAAACTAGGAAGGGAGTCGCGCAGGATGGCGAAACAGATACAAATTGACAGCATGATAACTGTGGGCTCCTTGGCCGAGAAACTGGATATACCAGTGACAAAGTTGATTGGTGAGCTTTTTAAAAACGGTATGATGGTGACCGTTAATGAGAAAATTGACGCCGACACGGCTCAGATTATCATTGACGAGCTTGGTCTAGAAGCAGAACTTGTTTCGCAAGCTGAAGAGATCGAAAAACCTAAGCGAGAGAAGACGAGCCAAGATCCAAACGCTATAACTAGACCACCAGTTATCGCAGTGATGGGGCATGTTGACCACGGTAAAACTAGCCTACTAGATAAGATTCGCAATGCAAAAGTCGCTGAAGGAGAAAGCGGCGGTATTACACAGCATATTTCTGCATATCAGATTACGCACTCTGACCGTATTATTACTTTTCTAGATACTCCGGGACATGAGGCTTTTGCAGCACTTCGAGAACACGGTGCATACCTAACAGACCTTGTTGTTATCGTTGTTGCAGCTGATGATGGAATTAAGCCACAGACACTTGAGGCGATCCGTTTTGCGCGCAAAGCAGGAGTCAAGATGATTGTTGCTGCAAACAAGATGGACAAAGAATCAGCCGACATTAATAGGCTTAAGCAGCAACTCGCCGAGAACGAGCTGATGCCTGAAGATTGGGGTGGAGATACGGTTGTTATGCCGGTTTCAGCCAAAACGGGTGATGGTATCAATGAGTTAATTGATATGATTCTCCTCATGGCTGATGTTGAAGACCTTAAAGCGCTTGATAGTGGTACGGCAAAAGGACTTGTCATCGAATCACACATGGAACAGGGCAAAGGGCCAACGGCTGTTGCCTTAGTAGAGCACGGCACTTTATCGCAGGGCGATTTTCTAGTCGCAGGTGATGTCTACGCCAAAGTTCGTACGTTGCAGACACCAGAGGGGATAATTATTAAAAGTGCTGGTCCATCTACTCCTGTGATCGTCAGTGGCTTTAAGGCTTTGCCTGAATTTGGGACGCCATTTCAAGTGGTAAAAGACGAGAAAACTGCTCGATCAGTTAGTGCAGATGCATCAAATAGCCAAGACGCGCGCGGCAAACTTTCTGGAGCTTCAGCGGTTGATCTGTTAAAAGCCATGTCTCGGACGACAGAACTCCAAGAGCTAAATGTCATCATTAAAGCAGACGTACAAGGTTCACTCACCTCAGTTATTGACTCAATTAAAACGCTCAGCACGGAAGAGGTGGCTATTAAAGTCGTTGGTTCAGGTGTCGGTGCCTTCACTGATAATGATCTTCATATGGCAGCAACATCTGACGCTATATTGTATGGCTTCAACGTGGTGTTGCCGGCTGGACTGAGACAGTTAGCAGCACGTGACAACCTTAAAGTTCGCTCGTATAAGGTGATCTACGAACTACTAGATGATGCAAAATCAGAGCTTTCTGAACTACTTGCTCCGGAAGTAATTATTACTGAGCTAGGTAGACTGAAAGTTAAACAAGTATTCAAAACATCTAAATCTGAAATCATCTGTGGTGGTGAAGTAACCAAAGGCAAAATAGTTGCCCCATCTTTTGTAAAAGTCGTTCGAGACAAGCAAGAAATTGCAGAAATAGAAGCGACCAAACTACAAAGAGGACCTCAAGAAGTAAAAGAAGTTCTAGAGGGTGATGAATGTGGTGTCAGCCTAAAAACTGAATCAAAAATCATGCTTGAAGAAGGTGATAACCTAGAGTTCTTTACAAAGGAACTAAAAGAAAGAACACTTTAAATATGTTTGGAAAATCATTAGATAGATCAGTAGAATTTGAAGCCGATGATTTTACATGGATTAATGATCTTGCAGAAGACGCACCGTCTGATGATACAAGATGTATTGAAGAGGTTGATGTTTACCTAGGGAAGCAGCCAACCTTTAGGTTGATAACACCAGACGAAACTGCCGCTATTTTAAATGAACAAGGATAAGGTATAATAAACCGTATGTTTAAACTTGATGATAATTTTTTAATAGAACTAGGACTTGGCACTCTACCTCCGGTTGAGAAGAATAAAATGCTTGCTCACATCTACGAGACGCTTGAGATGCGTGTTGGTATGCGTCTTGCAGAAAAGATGAGCAACGAACAACTTGATGAATTTGAAGCCTTCATAAATAAGAATGATGAAGCGGGTGCATTAAAATGGCTCGAAACGAACTTTCCAAACTATAAGCAAGTAGTTGCAGAAGAGCTTGAAAAGCTAAAGAGTGAAATCAAGCAAGTTGCACCTCAGATTCTGCAACAAGCATTAGACGCTGCAAGTACGCAACCTCCGACACCAGCTCCTTTGCAACAACAACCCCAACAGATACCACAACAGCCTGCACCTGCGCAGCAACCTCTAGAACAGCCTGTTAGCCAGCCTCAACCTATGATGCAGCCTGTTCAGCCTCAGCAAATGCAGCAATCACCTCAGCCTCAGCAAATGTCGCAACAACCAGTTCAGCCGATGATGGCGCCTCAACCCCAAACCTCTCCAACGCAGCCACTTCAAGATCAACCAGCGCAACAAACACAAACTCCGCAACAACAGCCCCAGCCTCAACAGCAACCCCAACAACAGCAACCAACGTATCAACCATACCAACCACCAAGCTAGTAGTCTTCACTATAGTAGTAATTCTTGGAAATTGTTACTTCAGCTCAAGCCTATTTTTGTATCCCGCTAGGAAGGCTTCTGAACTCATTTGTTTTTTTCCTGCAGGTTGAAGAACTTGCAACATAAGTGCCTGCTCTCCGCAGTAAACACTTAATTGTTTATCTACCAAAAATAATTCTCCGCTTTTTCCTTCTGTATCGATCACTGTTGCTTCTAGAATAGTCACGTCAATACCACCAAGTCTCGCACTACTTTTTGGCCACTTTGTGTAAGCTCTTATTTGTCGTTCAAGTACGGATGCGGGTAATGACCAGTCTAGCACCCCGTCTTTTTTTATGATTCTTTTATCATAGGTCGCCAGTTTATCGTCTTGAGGGATTGGTTGCAACTCGCCGCTGATAATGCTGGGTAGGATAGATATCAGTAGTTTACTAGCACTATCAAGGAGCAAATTTGCCAACACCTCTTTAGTCTCGTCTTTGTTGATTAACAACTCATGCTGAGCGTATAGCGGGCCTGCGTCCATTTTTTCAACAAGTTTCATGATAGAGACACCAGTTTTGCTTTCACCACTTAAAATCGTGCTTTCTATTGGTGTAGAGCCGCGATGCTTTGGCAACAAAGATGGGTGAATATTAATAATTCCAATTTCGAATTGTCCTAAAACTTGCTTAGGCACAATCCTTCCATAAGCAACAAGTACTGCTACCTTAGATGTGAGCGATTCACATAGGGAAATCAGTTCGTTGGACGACTTCGGAGCAAACATCGGAATAGTGTGTTCAGCAGCTATAGTTTCAATTTCCAATTGCCGTGAGTTCCCAGAGCTTGAATCTTCCTGGTTTACAATAATTGCCTCAATAAAATATCCAGCAGCAACCAATGACTTTAGTAGGGGAGTGTCAGTGTTAAGCCCTGACGCAATCCTCTCATTACCAAAGAATACTAAAGACGTCTTCTCGTTCATCATCACTAAGCTCCTCGATCTTACCTGATTCGCCTAGCTTATAAAAAGCTTCAGGTGAATCTTTGATTCTGTCTACAAATAACATGCCATTGGTGTGATCAATTTCGTGCTGAAACACACGAGCAAGAAAACCCTCTGCTGTAATTCTTACATCTTTTCCTAGTGCATTTACTGCTTTAACTTTAACTTTTTCATAACGTGGAACTTTTCCATATATGTTCTTGACGCTAAGGCATCCTTCGAAATCTTCGATTATCTCACCAGTGTATTTTACTATCTCCGGATTAATAAATATCTGAAAAGTTTTATCCTTCTTGTTGTCAAAATTATTACGAATAATAACTACTCTTTTGTGTACATCAATTTGAACAGCTGCGAGCGCGACACCGACTTCATGTTCTCTAGAAGCTTCCCAATCAAGTGTTGCTTGCTCCATATTTTGAATCAATTTTTTAACTGCACTATCAACATAGCCTACTCTTTTTGAGCGTTCTCTGAGGCCTTGATGGGGTAATGTTACTAATGTATTTTTCATGATTATTAGGTGTTGATTATAACCATACAAGAAGTAAAAAGCTAGTTTCTATAATAAACTTACTGGATCTAAGTCGATAATTGTCATTTTGGGAACTTTTTCTATAGCACGCAGTAGGCTTGAGCGTGATGTGGATTTTAGGTGCAGCTGCACATAAAAATTGTCCCCCCTTTTTACATAAAAGGATGGAACAGGACCTTCGACAACAACAGAGTCGCTTTCATTGTTAATTGATTTGATACAAGCAACTGCTAACTTGTCTGCTTTATCTAAAGACTTAGCCCTAAATAGTAGTTTTGCATAAAAAATATAAGGCGGTAATAGGTGTTTTTCCCGCTTAATGAGCTCTGCCTCATTGAACGCGTGCCAATCTTCATGAGTACTAAACTGAATAATTGGGTTATCTGGTTGAAACGTCTGAACAATAATTGTTGATTTAGCGTGTCCACGCCCGACTCTCCCGATAACTTGTGTGAGTAATTGAAATGTTCGTTCATCGCTAGAGAAGTCTGGAAAATGTAGAGACAAGTCTGCCTGCAAGACACCTACCATCGATAGAAGCGGGAGATCAAGGCCTTTGACTAGTTGTTGAGTGCCTATGAGTATGTCTACGCTGCCGTTCTTAATATCATCATAATTTTCATGAAACGAATCAGCACTATCGGTGTCACTGTCGTATCTGCCTATTTTTGCATTTGGGAAAAGCTTCTGAATATCTTCAACGATTGCTTTACTTCCTAGCGACTGCAACCTTGTCTCACTTTCACACACTGGGCAGATTCGCACTACTTGTTGTTTGCGCCCACACGTATGACAGATGAGGTTGTGAGTGTCATGATGAAATGTCAGAGGAAGATCACATGAACGACATTCAGCTTGCCAGTCGCAGCTATCAGAAGAGCATAGAACTAGTTTTGCAGTACCGCGTCGGTTGATAAACAAGAGTATTTGTTTCTTGCTGTACAAAGTTTGAGTGACCGTATCTATAAGCTTATTTGATAACAGTGGATGCTTAGAGAATAATTCTCTTTTTTTCGCATCAACGACTGAAATGGTATGGTCAAACTCTGATACTATCGCCTTTTCGTGTAAGCAAACTAGCGCTCCTCCTTTTGAAAGTATGTGCGCTGTTTCTGTAACTGGAGGCGTTGCGCTTCCTAATAATAGCTTTGCATTGTGAGCTTTGGCTAGGCCCGCTGCTGCGTATATGCCGCTGTAGCGTAAATCATTCTCTTGCTTGTAAGATGACTCGTGGGCTTCGTCTACAATAATTATTCCTAGATTTTTGTGTGGTAGGAACAAACTTGATCTTGGGCCTGTTACAACAAGAGGCTTTTCGCTGGACATTACGGTGTACCAGAGCTTTGATCGTTGCGCGTTAGTCAGCTTTGAATGAAAGTTTACAACGGGTGCATATTGTTGAATTTCGTTCACTATTTGAGAGGTAAGTGAAATCTCTGGATATAGTAACAATACGTTACGTCCTTTTTTTAACTGATCAACTATCAAATTTATATACATCCTAGTCTTACCAGAACCAGTTATTCCATGAAGAACGGTAGGAGCTTTTGTTGCATTAATAGAGCTGATGGCTCCCTGCTGTTTGAGCGTCAGGTTTGGTGCATCACTATGCTCCGGTGAGTTAATCACAATAGTTTTTTCCTTAACGGTTAGATAGCTTGGAAAGAATAGCGAATGGACCTGTCCGCTTGTTGCAAAGTAGTATGCTTGGAGCCAACTCATGAACGCTGCTGTTTCTTGATTAAGCGCGAAACTGTAGGTGCTTTCTATTGGTTTGCATGCGTATGTGGGTTTCTTAACTTTCTTAACTATACTGCCAATTTTTTTCTGTCGACCAAAGCTGACGCGAACAAGTGTTCCTTGAGATAGCTCAGAATCGTGCATATAAGTAAACGATGATGAGTCCCAATGTTTTTCAACGCCGATGTGTACTTCGTAGTAGATCATATATTCATTATCGCACCGTGGTACATCAATTATTAAAGAAATCTTCAAAAATATGTTGCAACAATAGTAGATCGGCGCTATACTTTTCATATTACGTTGTTCTAAACACAATAAGAGGCTTATGTTAGATACATTTATTACATCAAGGGTGAGACGAAAAATCGTTGTCGTTTATGCTAAATATCCAGACTTCAAAACGCACGTTAGGGGACTTGCTAAACTTATTAAAGAAGATGCTGGAAATATTCAGCGTGAACTTAAAAAACTTGAAAAAGCCGGTTTTCTAATCTCAGAAAAACAAGGAAACACCAAGGTCTATTACACCAATAAGCACTTCCTTATCTTTAAAGAACTACAGTCAATTGTTTTGAAATCTCAGCGCGCTGCTCAAAAAAGACAACAAAACAGCTAAAATCTGAGGTATGTTGGGGTACTAGGTGGATTACTGTTGCATATCAACCCTAACTGAGGTAGAATAGATTTCTATGATTCAAGTGAGTAAAAAAGATTCAAAAGAACCTCTTGAGAACCTAATGCGACGTTTTACGCGCAAGGTTCAACAGTCTGGCGTTTTAGCAGAAGCTAAGATGGCTCAGCGTTTTGAGAAGCCTATGAGCAAGCGTGATCGACGCACCAAGGCAATCATTCGCAAAGAGCGCAAAATCCAGAAATTCAAGAAACTTCGACTCGGAAAATAGCTTTATGCTAAAAGCGGACATCGATAAAGACCTTAAAGTGGCAATGCTTTCTGGTGATAAACGACTCGTTGAAGTTTTGCGTGGGTTGAAAAGTGCAATTCTATATAAAGAAGTTGCAGACAACAAACGAGCCGAAGGCTTAAACGATGATGAAATTGTTTCTGTTTTGAAAAAAGAAGTTAAATCTCGCAAAGATGCGATTGCGCTGTATGAACAAGCTGGTGAAAAAGAGCGAGTTGCTAACGAATCATATCAACTTGAGGTGATCAATAATTATACCCCCGAAGAAATGTCAGAAACTGCTGTCGAGAAAATTGTTCAAGAAGTAATCAAGAAGCTAGACATCAGTCCTACAGCCCAAGATATGGGTAAGATTATTGGCGCAGTAAAACAAGCTGCCCCAAACGCAGATGGTGCTGTTATAGCTAAATATGTCAAAAATAGCATTAAATAGGGGTAGTATATGATTTTGTTTATAGGTGTTGCAGGTGCTGGCAAAAGTATACAAGGAAAGCACCTATCTGATTTATTAAATTTTCCATGGATATCAACAGGTGAAATTTTGAGACAGCATATATCTGGTGAACTACGAGAAAAAATGCTTAAAGGTGACTTACTCTCGGACGAAGATCTTTTCACTGTTGTAGATCCAATACTCAGAGAACTTGTAGGCTCGTCAGAAATTATTCTTGATGGATTCCCTCGAACGCTTGCTCAGGCACAGTGGCTTGAAGAGTTCATTGAAAAAAACGACACTGGAATTAACTGTATCGTACATCTTGAAGTTGATGAAGACGAAGTGATGGATAGATTGCTTAGTCGTGGCAGACCAGATGACACAGAAGAAGTTATTGCGAACAGGTTCAAAGAATATCGGACAAAAACGCTACCAATAATATCTTTCTTTCAGGAAAAGGGAGTCAAGACTTTAGAGATTGATGGCAATGGAACAGAAGAAGAGGTAAGAGAACGAATTCTTTCCGCCGTAAGTGAGCTCGGTATACATAAAGCATGAAACCAAAAACCCTCCAAGAAATAAATGATATCCGAGTGAGCGGGAAAATGCTCGCAACCGTTCTAAATGCTATAGAGCAAACTTTGCAGAACGGCATGAGTGGACTTGATATTGATACTCTCGCACGACGTGAGCTCAAGCGTCTCGGTGGCAAGCCTGCGTTTTTAGGAGTTCCGGGCGGTCCAGGTGTAGTAGATTTTCCAAGCACAATATGTATATCAATAAATGATGCAGTAGTGCATGGTATACCTAGCAGTACTGCTTTTAAAGATGGAGATATCGTCGGGTTTGATTTTGGTGTTGTATATAACGGCATGATTACGGATGCAGCTCGTACTTTTATCGTTGGTAATAGCCCTCGATCAAACAGAGAATCTGAACTTGTTGCACTAACACTTAGAGCACTAGATGCAGGTATAAACACTGTTAGGGCAGGGGCAAAAACAGGCGATATAGCCGCTGCTGTTCAAGCAATTCTTGATAGTAAAAACCTCGGAATCGTTCGTGAATTAGTCGGCCACGGAGTTGGCCACGATCTGCATGAGCCACCAGAGATTCCAAACTACGGGTACAAAGGCACTGGTACAACATTAAAAGAGGGTATGACTATAGCTATTGAGCCGATGTCTACGCTTGGAGAATGGCGCGTTGTGGTTGATCCAGATGGCTGGACTATTCGTACCCGAGACGGTTCTTTGTCGGCGCACTTTGAAGACACAATTCTTGTCACTAAAGACGGCTCAGAAATCCTCACGAGACTGTAAATCAGTCGACATACTTGATAGCAATTAGCAATAGCGATATACTGACTTAGTAATGCGCGAAAACACAAACACGCCACACTTCGTTGGTATCGATATAGGAACAACAGCAACACGAGTTGTTGTAGGTGTTGTGGACGAACAAGGCAAGCCCGAAATCATCGGCTATAGTAGCGCTGAGAACAGCGGTATGAGACGTGGAGTCGTTGCGCATGCAGAAGAAGTTGGCGTCGCAATTACGAATGCTTTGCATGATGCCGAAAGATTATCAGGAAGACATATAAATAGTGCAACAGTAAATATTAACGGAGCGCACGTACAGGGATTTAACTCAAAAGGAGTGATTGCTATCAGCGCTGCCAATAGAGAAATAACTGATGAGGACCGATTACGAGTTGAAGAGGCAGCTGCTGTCATGCAACTACCCGCAAACAGGGAAATAATCCAAGTTTTTCCGAAAGCCTACCGTCTTGATGGTCAAGACAATATTAAAGATCCAATTGGCATGCAGGGCGTTCGACTTGAGGTAGACACACATATTGTGACCGCTTCTACGCCTAATGTACGTCTACTCGAATCAGCATTGGAAAAAGCTTCACTCGGTATGAAACACCGGACAGTGTCTAGCTTGGCTTCTGCTGAAGCAGTTTTAACAAGACAACAGCGAGAAGCTGGAACGGCAGTTATAGACATTGGTGCCGGGACGACAAACCTTGTTATTGTTGAAGATGGGGAAGTCCAACATATTGCGGTGATCCCTGTTGGTGGAGTTCACGTGACAAATGATCTAGCTATCGGGTTAAAAACAGATTTAGATGTTGCTGAAAAAGTAAAAATAGAACACGCGAATCTTGCAAAGCCTACACGTTCAACTGTTTCAGTGATGATCGATAAAACGCAGCACACTTTTTCGGCAGACGATGTGCATATGGTTGTAGAAGCACGAATTGAAGAACTGCTTGAGCTCGTCGATAAAGAGCTCAAGCAAGTTGGTAAATCCCGAAAGTTGCCAGGAGGAGTTATTTTTACTGGTGGAACAGCGCATACTCAAGGACTTGCTGAATTTGCGAAAGAGACACTTGAGCTACCGGCGAAGATCGGTAAGATAACCGATATTGGCGGATTGGTCGATCCAGCAGAAGATATAGCTTTTGCAACACCAATTGGCCTTATGCTACTTGATATGTTGCTTGATGGCCAACATCCGTCGGGACATCCAAATAACTACGCTGGTATGATTGAAAATATTAGTTCACTCTTCAAGCGCCTGAAGAAAGGTTGAGTTCAGCTAACAGCTCGATGTGTAATGATTGTGCTCAGTTGTTGCAAGTTCCATTTGTGAACGCTATACTTACAGTATATAGAAATATCTTGATAAGGAGAACGAACGAATATGCCGCAAGTCGCACCAGCCATAGAAACATTTGCCCGTATTAAAGTTGTTGGTGTTGGAGGCGCTGGTGGAGCAGCTATCAACCGCATGATTGAAGCAGGTGTTGAAGGCGTTGAATTCATCGCTGTAAACACAGACGCACAGGCGCTGCACTACTCAAACGCAACGACTAAGATTCATATAGGGAAAGATACAACAAAAGGTCTTGGTGCAGGAGCCGACCCTAGCGTCGGCGAGAAGGCTGCCAGAGAATCACGTGAAGAGATTAAAGCTGCTATTGATGGTGCTGATATGGTGTTTGTCACTATAGGTGCGGGTGGCGGTACAGGAAGCGGAGCTGGGTATATTGTTGCTTCTGTTGCGAAAGAGTGTGGTGCGCTTGTTGTTGGCTTTGCTACTCGACCTTTCGCCTTTGAAGGCGAGAGAAGAAAAGCTAACGCTGAGCTAGCAATTGAAAGTCTTAGAAATGAAGTTGATACACTTATTACAATTCCAAACGATCGACTTTTGCAGACTATTGATCGCAAGACACCATTACTTGAAGCATTCAAGGTAGCAGATGATGTGTTGCGACAAGGCGTACAAGGAATCTCTGATTTAATCACCGTTCACGGGCTTATCAACCTTGACTTCGCGGATGTTAAAGCAGTCATGAGTAATGCTGGTAGCGCGCTCATGGGTATCGGACGAGCTTCAGGCGAGAATCGTGCAGTCGAAGCCGCTAAGCAAGCAACTGAATCACCACTTCTTGAAGTGTCGATTGATGGAGCTAGAGGAGTTTTGTTCAACGTAATTGGTGGCAAAGATATGTCGATGCATGAAATTAATGCAGCCGCTGAAACCATTACTGCAGCAGCAGATCCAAGTGCAAACATTATTTTTGGTGCAACTATTAATGACGATGTTGAGGGTGAAGTTATCGTTACGGTTGTCGCAACTGGTTTTGATGCATCGTATTATGCACGCCCAAACGCTGTTTTAGAAACTGCTGACGCTGCCGAAGGAGGTGAACAGCCGATAATCTCACCGGTGATTACTACATCCGCGCAAGATGACGTTGATATGCAAGACGTTGATATGGATTTAGACGCTGAGGCTCCCGCTGCTTCTCTCGGATCATTGGACAGTAAAGCAGATGATTTACCAAGTATTTGGTCCATGGACACAGAGAGTAGAACAAAGGCCGATGAAACTGATAAAGATTCTAAGAATACTGATGATAAAAAAGCTAAAGACGACTCAGAAGCTGACGACGAACTTGATAAACCCTCATTCTTAAGAAGATTTAAACGAAACAAAACTGAGAAATCTCAAGAAAAAACAGAGGAAGAGTAGCGTTTCACGTTACCTTTTTTACAACTATAATACTGTTGCTTATACGCTATAGATAGCGCTACTATTAATACGTAAGCGCTAGATATAGCAAAGTACCTTACAAAAAATCAAAAGGAGTAGAGTAGATGCGATGTAATCAATGTCAGGCAACCGATACAAAAGTTATCGAGTCTCGTGAGGTCTCCGAAGGTGACTCGATTAGACGAAGAAGAGAGTGTATCAATTGTCAGACTCGGTTCACCACCTATGAGCGACTCGAAAAGCCACAACTAATCATAGTAAAAAACGACGGTACGCGTCAGATGTACAATCGTGAAAAGTTACTTGCAGGTCTGTATAGAGCGTGCGAGAAAACAGCTGTGACTAGCTTACAACTAGAAAAACTTGTAAGCGACGTGGAGCAAGCACTATATGCGTGCGGCGAGTCAGAAGTTCCGTCACAGAAAATAGGTGAAGAAATAATTAATCGCCTTGTCACTATAGACGAAGTTGCATATGTGCGATTTGCAAGTGTCTATAGGCGTTTCAAAGATCTCGCAAGCTTTGAAAAAGAACTTTCTAAGATGAAAAACAGTGAAAACACTCATTCATCTGGATAGATGAATATGCTGGTTGCCGCCGCCTAAACCATGAGGGGTTTATGAGACGGGAGCTAGTATAAGCAGTCTCTTCTGTGAGAGCGAAGAGGACGCTTTGACTGACTCTAATAAAAAATCTAAAAAACAATACAATTATAAAGTGAGGGTAACAAAATGTCACAAACAGCAAGCTTGACGATCGCTCGACGATTCACAGAGCCAAAATCTAAAGGGTACGATCAAGTTAAGTGGACCAAAAAAGATGCAATTATAGCCAATCCAATGACTGGCATAAACGTATTTGAACAACGAGGAGTAGAGATTCCTGAAGGATGGTCACTTAATGCAGTAAATATTGTTGCCCAAAAATACTTTACGGGTACTCCGGGAACGTCAGAGCGTGAAGCATCTCTCAAGGATCTTATTAATCGTGTTGTTGACACGACAACACGTCAAGGTGTACAAGAAGGTTATTTTGAATCAGATACAGAAGCCGAAACTTTTAGAGAAGAGCTAAAGTATATTCTTGCAACGCAACGTGCAGCATTCAACTCACCTGTATGGTTTAACATCGGTGCAGCTGAACGAGCACAACAAGCAAGCGCTTGTTTTATTCTTGGCATTGAAGACACGATGAGCTCTATCCTTAACTGGTATCGTGAAGAAGGAATGGTGTTCAAAGGCGGTTCTGGATCAGGAATTAACCTTAGTGGCATTCGATCATCTGTTGAAGGACTTAGTAAAAGTGGCGGAACAGCATCAGGTCCACTAAGTTTCATGCGCGGTGCAGATAGCTCAGCAGGAGCTATAAAGAGTGGTGGTAAGACCAGGCGAGCAGCGAAGATGGTTATATTAAACGTTGATCACCCAGATGTTGAAGAGTTTATCTGGTGTAAAGCAATCGAAGAGCGAAAAGCTCGTGCGCTTGAAGCAGCCGGCTTCGATATGACACTTGACGGTAAAGACATTTTCTCGGTTCAGTACCAGAACGCAAACAACTCTGTACGTATTTCTGATGATTTTATGGAAGCAGTAGAGAACGATCTTGACTGGGATATGCGTGCAGTAACAAATGGTAAAGCAGTTAAAACAGTAAAAGCCAGGTACATATGGAGACAGATAGCTGAAGCAGCATGGGAATGTGCAGATCCAGGATTGCAGTTCGATACAACAATCAACAAATGGCACACAACACCGAACGCCGGTCGAATCAACGGCTCTAACCCTTGTTCTGAATACATGCACCTCGATAACTCTGCTTGTAACCTAGCGAGCTTAAACTTACTTAAATTTTTACGCAATGATGGCACATTTGATGTCGATGCGTTTAAGCACACCGTAGAACTCATATTCACTGCACAAGAAATACTTGTCGGCTACTCAGAATATCCAACAGAAAGTATTACAAAAAATGCGAAAGCCTACAGGGAACTCGGTATTGGGTACGCTAACCTTGGCGCTTTATTGATGGCACAAGGCTTGCCTTATGACTCAGACGAAGGTCGAGCACAAGCTGCTGCTATCACCGCACTGCTAACTGGCCACTCATACACGACAAGCGCAAAAATAGCTCACAGAGTCGGTCCGTTCGCTGGCTACCAGAAAGACAAAGCTAATATGCAAAAAGTCCTTGAGATGCACCGAGATGCAGTATCTGGTATAGATGCGACACTAGTTTCAGAAGAATTATTGAGTGCAGCAGCAGAAGCTTGGGAAGATGCGGTTGAGCTGGGTAAGAAGTATGGTGTACGTAACTCACAAGCAAGTGTTCTTGCTCCAACAGGGACTATCGGACTCATGATGGATTGTGATACAACAGGTATCGAACCCGATCTTGGACTCGTAAAGATGAAAAAACTAGTTGGCGGCGGCACAATGAGCATCGTGAACCAAACAGTACCACGCGCACTAAGTGTCCTTGGCTACTCAAAGAAACAAGTAGACGACATCATTGAATATATCGATACAGAGAAATCAATTCTTGGTGCACCACATTTGAAACAGGAACACGTTAACGTGTTTGCTTGTTCAATGGGAGACAATTCAATTCATTACCTAGGTCACGTTAAGATGATGGGTGCAGTTCAGCCATTCTTATCAGGTGCTATTAGCAAAACAGTTAATATGCCAGAAGAAGCCTCCGTTGAAGAAATCGAAAAACTGCATATGGATGCTTGGAAACTTGGTATCAAAGCGGTAGCGATTTATCGTGATAACTGTAAGGTTGCCCAGCCGCTGTCTATGGCTAAGAAAGAAGGCGCAGAAGACAAGCCACAAGCCCAACAAGCAGTTGAGGCAGCTAATCAAGCAATTAGCGGTGGAGTAGCTGTCCGCAGAGAATTACCTCGAGTCAGAAACTCAAAAACATTTTCATTCACTGTCGCTGATTGTCACGGATACTTTACAGTAGGCGAATTTGAAGACGGAAAGCCAGGAGAGCTATTCATTAGTGTTGCCAAAATTGGCTCAACACTGTCAGGTTTAATGGAATCTTACGGGCGCTCTATAAGCTATGGATTGCAACACGGTGTCTCTCTGAAGACCTACGTTAAAGGAATGATGAGCTTGAGTTTTGCACCATCGGGTATTACTGACGATCCTGAGATACGAACAGCAACATCTCTTGTCGACTACGTTTTCAGAAGGCTTGCGTTAAGTTATCTAAGTTTTGATGATCGACTCGAGCTTGGGCTTGCGTCACTCGATGACATGCCAGTTGAGCAAACAACGTTTGTTGAGACGGTTGCGATGCCAAAGGTTGTTGAACAAATGTCTATTGAAGTTCCAGCTCAAACGGTGCAAGCACCAGCCGCCTCAAATACTGCTAATCAGTCTAAGAAAACAGTAGCTGGCTCAGAGCACGCACCAATGTGCTATAGTTGCGGTAATCAGACACAAAGAAGCGGAAGCTGCTATGTTTGCACAACCTGCGGCTCAACAACGGGCTGTAGCTGAACCTAAAATAAATTAAAAAAGTATAAAGAACCCTCGTCATGAGGGTTCTTTTAAATTAAAAAATTAAATAAAATTAAACTGCAAGTCGAATCTGCAGAGGTCTGACCTCTGCAGTAGAATTTCAAGATACGAATAAAATATACTCATTTGCAAAGGTCTGACCTTTGCAAGACTGGGGTTACTTACTTTAGGGATATATTTGCGGTATAAGTACTCCGGTGTTGAAGCGTAAGCTTTATTAGCGTAAAATTATACTCAATGAGACTAACAATACTTTATAGAGACAGAAGTGAGCATTCACGCAGTGTTACTGATTTCGTTGAGATGATGCGTCGTCGCTACCCCAACAAGAAGCCAGAGCTTATCGAAATTGATACCCGTATGGGCGCCGCAGAGGCTTCCCTGCATGGCGTTACGCAGTATCCTGCACTTATTGTTACTTCATTTGACGGACATGTCTTGCAGCAGTGGGAGGGCACTCCGCTCCCACTTATAGACGAAGTTGCTGCTATGATGCTTGAAACGCAAGGTTCAACGGTGTAAAATAAGCATAGATACATTTGTCCCACTGACAAAATAGCGGCTATCAACCGTGAACGTACTGAGAAGAAAAAATTATATTTAACTAGAACTCAGCGGCAGAAGCTCCGTAATCGCTAACAATTAAGAGCCATTTCTTTTGGCAGTCAGATGGTACCTCCCACAATTTTGGGATCTGACAAGCAAAAGAAATGGTTTTTTATTTAACGGAGAACAGGAAGATATGAAATATACATCAGGAACTAGAAAAAAAGCTCTTGAATACGAGAACGAGCTTGTAGAGTATTGGAAAAATAATAAAATTTTCGAAAAGTCAGTTGAGCAAAGACCGCAAGACAACAGCTATGTATTCTATGACGGTCCACCGTTCATAACGGGCGAGCCACACGTTGGTACATTGCTAAGCTCTATTATTAAAGACGTTGTACCTCGTTTCTGGACTATGCAAGGGATGAGGGTTGAGCGTCGTTGGGGGTGGGACTGTCACGGATTACCAGCAGAAGTATTTACCGAAAAGAAGCTCGGTATACAGGATAAACGAGATATTGGGACAAAAATCACTCTTGAAGAATACATAATTACTTGCCGTGACAACATGGTGAGCACCGGAAGATTATGGGAAGACACTATTGATCGAATCGGTAGATGGGTGGATTTTAAAGGCGCCTATAAAACCATGGATAAAGAATACATGGAATCAGTCTGGTGGGCCTTCAAACAGCTTCACGATAAGGGCAAAATATATGAAGGCGAAAAGGTCCTCATGTACTGCACACGTGATGCAACACCATTAGCTAAAGCTGAGATTGCAATGGACAACTCTTACCAAGATGACACGGATCCAAGTATTTATGTGAAGTTTAAGCTCGCTGATAATTCCAACAGATATGTTGTTGCATGGACAACAACTCCGTGGACATTACCGTCAAATACAGCGGTAGCAGTCAATAAAGATGTTGTTTACTCAGAAATTAAATTTAACAACGAAACACTGATTATAGCTGAAAAACTAGTTGAAAAAGTTATGACTAATGAGAAACATGAAAAATTGTTGTACGAAAAACTTGGATCGTTTAGGGGCGAAGCTCTAGTTGGTACAAAATACGAACAACCATTTGGGCTGGAAATTGATCACCCGAATGCTTTCAAGATCTGGCATGCTGACTTTGTCACAGATGAAGATGGAACGGGTATCGCACACGAGAACCCTGCTCACGGTGAAGACGACTATGCACTAGCTAGGCAGCTTGATATTCCTTGGGTTATGTCCACGGACGAAAATGGTATATTCACTTTGGGTGCTTGGAAGGGCGAGAATGTCTGGGAGGTAAACAAACAGCTAGCCAAAGACTTACTAGCAGATGGAACAGCCTTGAAAATCGAGTATATAACGCACAGCTACCCACACTGTCACCGCTGTAACACTAAATTGATGTATCGGGCAGTGCCTAGCTGGTTCATGGATATAGATGGACAGCGTAATGATATGTTAGAGACTAACGGTGCAATTAACTGGCACCCCAACCATATAAAGGAGGGGAGATTTACTAAAACGGTACAGTCTGCTCCTGATTGGAACCTGAGTCGTGACCGATTCTGGGCGACACCTATTCCAGTATGGAAAGGAGTTGATCCAAACGGTGTTGAGCGAACAAAAGTAGTAGGAAGCTATGAGGAATTAGAGGAGCTCAGCGGTCAAAAGCTTGATGATTACCACCGTCCTTGGGTTGATGATATTACCTTTGAGATTGATGGCGTAAAATATTCGAGAATCGAGAAGGTTATGGATAGCTGGTTTGAAGCTGGCTCTATGCCGTTTGCACAGTTTCACTATCCCTTTGAAAACGTCAAAAAATTTGAAGAAAATTTCCCAGCTGATTTTATCGTAGAGTACGTTGGACAGGTGAGAGCGTGGTTTTATTACATGCACGCTTTGAGCAATGCTTTGTTTAATAAACCAGCTTTCAAGAATGTTATTGTCACTGGTACAATCGCCGGAAACGACGGTAGGAAAATGAGTAAGAGTTACGGTAACTACACTAATCCAAATGAGCTAATGGATCAATACAGTGCAGACTCTCTTAGGTTCTTGTTGTTAAACTCGCCGCTTATGAACGGTGAAGACTTCTCGCTTATTGATAAAGACGTTGCAGACATTTCGCGCAAGTTAGCGATGGTCTGGAACGTGTACGATTTCTTTACAATGTACGCAGAAGTAGACGGCTGGGAATGGTCTGCTGGCGAGCTTGAAGATTGTTCAGGTGAACTAGACAACGTGCTCGATTTATGGATTATTTCAAAAATTCATCAATTAATACGTGATGTTGAAAATGCAACAAAAAAGTATGATTTACAGAGTGCAACTCGTTATATACTACCCTTTGTTGATGATTTAAGTAACTGGTATGTACGCCGATCCAGAAAACGGTTTTGGAAGTCTGATGAGCTAGAAGATAAACGAGTTGCTTACAAAACTCTGCACTACACACTTACTCAGCTTGCGCATGTGTTAGCACCTTTTGTTCCATTCATGGCTGACGAACTATATCGGAATCTCACCGGCAACGAATCAGTCCACTTGAGGGATTGGCCGACAGTTGGTCATATAAACGAACGAGTCGTTCAAGAAATGGATGCGATTCGTGATGCAGTGAATGAGGGCTTATCTCAAAGATCAAAAGCCCAGCTAAAAACGAGACAACCTCTCGCGAAGTTATCCGTAACGGGCGGAGAAGACCTTGGACCCAATAAAGACCTATATTTAAAGGTGCTCGAAGAAGAGCTGAACGTGAAGATGGTTGAATGGTCTATCGATGGTGAGTACGAGCTTATACTGGACACCAATCTAACAGATGAGCTAGTCAAGGAGGGTTACGCACGGGAAGTGGTTCGTTTTGTCCAACAAGCCCGTAAAGAAGCTGACCTCCAAGTTGACGATAGAATTGGCCTGCACATAGTTGCTGACTCCGATACTGCACAGGCTGCGATAGAGCTCCACAAGCAGTACATAGCTGTAGAGACACTTTCAGAGTCAATTATTTTTGATTACTCTGACTCAGCTGAATTCAATATAACGAAGAAGTTTAGCGGTATCGAAGTGAAGATCGGCATCAACAAGGTAGTAAACCGATAACAAGTCTTTACAAACAGAGGTAGATTTGGTAGAATATTACGAAAGTTAATTGTAGGATTAAATAAATGAAAAAAGCAGTAATAGTTAGTGGGGGCATACAACACCTAGTCGCAGAAGGCGAAGAGATAGTTGTTAATTATGTCGGAGATGTGAAATCTGTTGAACTTACCCCAATCATGATCGTAGACGGCAAAGACTCTTTTGTTGATAGCAAGAAACTAGATCCAATCAAAGTAACTGCTAAGGTTCTTGGAGATTTTCAAGGCGATAAAGTCATAGCCCTGCGCTACAAGGCAAAGAAGCGCGTCAACACAAAGCGCGGACACAGACAGAAGCTTTCAAGATTACAGATCAGCTCAATTAAATAGTTGAACAGTGAGTAGTGATGCGTGAGTGGCAGGAATAACACCTGTCACTTTTTATTTTAGTGTGTTTTGCAGTGCCAATAACGGTTTTTGAATTGTTGTAACTCTTTGAACTTTTGAATGTTGCCTATAGTCATGACTCTACGCTAACTAATACTGTAGTTCTACTATTTACCATTCACTACTTACTCTCGACTATGTCTGGTTGTGGAAAACTTAGAAGGATTTAACCATAAAAGGCTTGAAATAGTGAACACATTTGTTATACACTAGGGTAGTCAAAGGTGTTATTAATACCTAAGACGGGCGCAGTATCAGAAAATCTCGCAGTTTTCTGATTTCTGTGTTGCTAAACAAAAAAGCAACACATGAAAAATAAATTCACAAAAAAACACAAAAACGTACAATCTTATAAAAGTACGCAGGGGATGGCTAAGCTATCCCTTGCTGTATTTTCTAGCCTAGTAGGAAGACTATATATTCCTGCTAGGCTTTTTAATTTGGCTAAAAACCCTGTACGAAGTTCAGCTCCATGCGCCCGGACGCTGAACTTCGTACAGGGTTCTTTGCAATTAGATAATGATCATCAGCAACGTAATGCTGACTCAACCTCATGCGCCCGAGCGTTGAGTCAGCTTTGCGTTGCTACAGAAGATGATCCTGCAAGTCGTCATAAAGGTATAATCTCAAGCGCCCGTTCTTTGAGATTGATTGGTGGGGTAATAGTACTCTTCCTCCTCCTCACAGCCCTCCCACTCACTCCTAACTCCTCACCATTCACCAATACTGCTACTGCCCAAACTGCCTCTACCATAAATTTCCAAGGTAGACTCCTCACCAACACAGGAGCCTTGGTCCCAGATGGTGACTATCACCTAGAGTTCAAACTCTACAATGCAGATAGCTCTGCTGGCTCTAGCCAAGGCTCCTGCACAGGAGACGCCAACTGTCTCTGGACAGAAACCAGATCAACTGGTGACCTTGTCTCTGTTCAAAATGGCTACTACTCTGTCTACCTTGGTGATGTTACTGCACTTCCAACCATAGACTGGTCCCAAAACCTCTACCTCACCATGAACGTAGGTGGAGACTCTGGTTCTGCCTCATGGGACGGAGAAATGACCCCACGCTTCAAGCTGACTGCGGTGCCTTATGCGTTTACTTCACAGAATGTCTCATCATCAGATACCAATGGGGCTTCAACAAACTCTAACAACGTCGTCATACAGACCGGTGATGCCCTAGGGGCAACAAGCAACTCAGGCAACATCAGTATCGATGCTGGTACAGCTACTGGTACTGCTGGAACTATCAACTTAGGATCCGCCAATGCAAGCGCTCTCACCATAGGTAGAGCAGGGGTGACAACAACTTTGCAAGGAAGTGTCGCACTCAATGGTTCTGGTACAGCACTGACGGTTACCAACGACTCTCAGTTTAACGGCAATGTCACCGTCGGCAATGCTACATCAGATACACTCACGGTTGAGGCTAATGCTACCTTTAATGGTTCGCTCACTGTTAGCACCGGTGACCAATTCACGAACGCTGGCTCAACAGTATTTACAGCACTTGCAATCACTGACAGAGCTGCTGGTGGCAATATTGGCAGTGCTGCCACAACGGTAGACGTGGCCACGACGTTTAATGTCAATCAGACTACTGCCGGGCAGACGCTTACATTGCCAAGTCCAACAAACACAACCGCAGGACGAGTTGTCTATGTCAACAATGTCGGCTCAGCAGACTTCTCACTCTACGGCGACACCATAGAGACAGGTAGCAGTGGCTCATTCATCTGGAACGGCACCGCTTGGATTGGCACAGTATCATTCGCAAGCACTGGAGTTGAGACCATAGGGGCGATTGACGGCGGTGTGTATTCTGCAAACGGTGCAAGTATTTCCGGCACCACTATCTACTTGCAGTCTGCATCAAGCACTCAGGTTGGATTAGTGACAGTTGCGGCTCAGAACTTTGCCGGGGTAAAGACGTTTGATGATGGGCTGGTAGTTGCTGCCGGCGAATCCCTCAGAGTAGTAGGTGGCAACACCGCCTCTCGTCCTGCAGGCGTAGCTGGAGAGATCTACTACGACACAGATACTAATACTCTTCTTACCTACAACGGCACTAAATGGGTAGCAGATAGAGGAGAATACATTGTAGTAGCAGCCAACGATAGCACTCAAGCAGAAAAAGACTCTGCAGACTACGTAGCTGATGGTGAAGACAGTGCTGGAGCTGGTATCGGGACTCTGGATGGTGACCAGATACAGATTCAAGCGGCCATAAGCTCACTTGGTAGTGATGGCGGAATCGTCTACTTGCTTCCAGGAACCTATACGATAGACAAACAAATACTACTTGCAGATAACGTCACCATAGCTGGTGCCGGTCAAGACAGTACAATAATACAGCTTGGTAATTTTGGTGCTACAGGAGGTTATGTGGTGGTCTTTGAAAACAACATTATTGTAAGCGCAGACAACTATACAGTCAGAGACCTGACTATAGACGGGAGAAAATCACTAAATACGGGTGGCGACTATAATGGTTTTTATCTAGCAAGAGGTTCTAATGGCCTAATCGATAGAGTAACGATTAAAAACTTTACTAGCGAGTTTAGTTCTAAAGGTAATGGTATATATACAGATTACGAACTTGAATTAGTAATCAGTAATTCTGTCATAACTAATAATGACCAACTTGGAATATACCTGTATGAAGGAAACGGCGAAGACTTAACCAGGACGATAAAGAACAATCAAATAACTAATAATGGAAGCCATGGCATATATCTTGGCTATGAGCCCGATGCAATTGTTACCGGTAACTACATTGCAAGCAACGGTGGATCTGGTATAAGTATGGAATCGTCTGAAACTAGAAGTATAATCTCCAATAACATAATAGAAAATAATTCAGAATATGGAATCGAGATAGATGATTCTGACTCAAACGTTATAGCCACGAACACAATAGAGGCGAATGTGTTAGGTGGCTTATACCTCTATGGCGGAAGTTATTATAACGTTGCAACTGGAAATGTATTCGTAAATAATGGTGGTGCTACAGCAAACAATGGTATATTTCTTGATGGCGCCGACAATAACTCTGTTACTGGAAACATAATCACCGATGATTCTTGTACCACAACCTGCTACGCTATAAACATTTCTAACTCAACCAGTGACAACAACTACCTAGCCGACAACACCTACCGCACAACCGCTGGCACCGACCAAGCAACCATCAGAGACCTTGGCACCAACACCCGCTACGCCTCACAGCTCACTCCATCAGCTGTCCTCCAGTCAGGAAGCTCACTCATCCGTGCCAATGCAACATCTGTCTTAACTGGCTCTATAGACCCAATAGCATCTACAACAGTCACTGGTGTCGGTACAAAGTTCTTAACAGAACTCCAAGTAGGAGACAGAATAACTGTCTCAGGTGAAACACGTACAGTCACCGCTATAGCAAGTGATACATCCCTCACCGTAGACACAGCTACAACCGACACAGCCAATGACCTAACTCCAGACCGACTCCCTGCAGCCCTTAGAGTCACTAACTCTGCAGGAGTAAACCAAGTAGTAGTAGACGACACTGGCCTTGCAACCTTCTACGGTGGCCTAACTGTAGAAACAGGTGACACCTTCACCTTCAATGGTGATGCCTTCACTGATCTAACTGGTGATGGTCTAGCTGTAGTGTCAAATGCGTTGACCTTATCGATCCAAGCTAGCAAAGGAGTAGAAGTAGACGGCAACGGTCTGTCTCTTGTGGATTGTGCAAACAACCAGATTCTCAAATATGTTACTGCCACTAACTCATGGGGTTGTGCAGCAGATTCAGCAGGGGACAGTGTTACCGTAAATGGCGCCGCAGCTGCGGGAGCTAACTTCATCGACACTACCGCTACAGGTTTAATCGCTGGTATTAACTGGAACCTGAACACTGCACCTGCACCTGATAACATAAGCTTAACTGTCAGTGTTGCTAGTGCAACAGAAGCTGGTGTCGTCACTACAGCAGCACAGGTACTTGCAGGTGTGAAAACCTTCAACGATGGTGCAGTAGTCACAGCAGGAGGATTAACAGTTACGGCTGGCACCCTAACTGTAGGTGGCTCCACAGTTAACACAACTCTAGCACTAACTAACTTCGCTGCTGGTGGCTCAATAGGTACAGCTGCAACAACAGTAGACATCTACACTTCTATCTCTATAGCTCAAACAACAGCTAACCAAACCCTAACAATACCTACTCCTACTGCTAGTACTACCTATGGACGTATAGTACAACTATCTAACGTAGGTACTACTAGCTTTACACTACTAGGTAACGTATTAGCCCCAGGAACATCACTAACAGCTATATGGAGTAACACCAATGGTGGAGCATCATGGCAGACATCAGGTACTGCCAAGAGTGGTGGAGCAGCTAGCACAGTATCCACATCTGCAACCGGTGGAGCATCAGGAGCATTAGCATCCAAGAACCCAAGCAGTGCAGATTACATCAACACCAGCACAACAAGTGCCGATACAACCATCAACACCGCCCTAACAGAAGTAGGAGCAGCTGGTGGTGGTACGGTTGTGCTTATGGAAGGTACTTATATTATTGATGGGTCAATAAGCATACCTAATAATGTGACGCTGTCTGGCGTAGGACTTGGAACAGTTATAAAGTTCAAGAACGGAATTAATGCCAGTTTCAACGGTATAGTAAACACCGATACGATAACCGGTACAAGAGTAGGAGTACAAAACCTTCAGGTTAATGGAAACGAAGCTAACCAAACACTTACAGCCGACACTTCAATGAGTGGCATATACTTTAATGGTTTAGGTGATGGTGCTACTCGTGAGGGCGGAAGAATTGAAGGTGTGGTTGCCTATGACGTGAGGGGCTATTTGGATGCTATTAATGGTAGTGGTTCTGGTGTAACTTTAGCAAATACAGACAATACTTCAGTTAACAACGTAAGTGCTCATGGTAATTCTGACTATGGAATAAATATTTCTAGTAGTTCATTAAGTAACTCAGTATCCAATAGCTTCATATTCGATAACTTAAATGGAATTTATTTAATCTCGGGCGGCAGTAACAATGTTATTTCAAACAATATTATTAGAAATAACACTATCGTGGGAGTAAGTATTAATTTCGGTACAGATAGTAATACAATAACAAATAACTCAATTTCAGATAATGGTAAAGGGGTTTTAATTTATGGTAATTCTAGCTATAACATCGTATCGAATAATACTATCCTTAATAACAGCGTTTCAGGCATCGATATTGATTATAACAATTCAAACTTTAATAATATTATTGGCAATAATATTATTAATTCTGGTGGTGCAACTGCGAATAACGGGATTTATATTGGTGCTGATGCGGATAATAACTCAATCATATCTAACGTTATTACAGATACTTCCTGTACTACTACCTGTCGAGCAATCTGGATATTTGGTGCCTCATCCAATAAAACTTATCTAGAAGCCAATCGATTCTCTGGCTCTGCAGCTAATGTAGCCATTATCGATGATACGGGCACAAACACCATATATTCTGGCCAACAAACCAACTCCACAACTAGCACCAATAGCGACGTCTCTGACTTTCGCTTCCGTGGATCTGCTAACAGCACAACAGCCTTCGCCGTCCAGACTGCAGCTGGCACAAGTGTCTTGAACGTCAACACAACTACTGCCGGTGTAGCTGTAGGCGGTACTTTAACAGTAACTGGTGCAAACCTAACAAGTCTAGGCGGAGCTCTAACAGTCACAGGCCTCACCACCCTAAACGGTGGTCTAACTGTAGAAGCAGGCGACACTTTCACCTTCAACGGTGACGCCTTCACTGACCTAACAGGCGCAGGACTAGTTCTGTCTGGCAACGCCCTAACCGTAGACACCGCTTCTGGCACAGGCTTCATCCAGAACCAGAACGCAGTAGATCAAACAGGCAACATAAGAATATCTGGCACAGCTCGGGCAAACACCAGCGTCCTAACTCCTACAGTAGACACAGCAACAGGAGTAGCCCTAAACCTAGGAACAACAACCGCTACATCAGTATCACTAGGCCGAACAGGCATAACAACCACAAACAACGGAGCCCTAACTGTATCTCAGCTTCTAACAGGCTCACTTGGCGCAACAATTTCCGGTGCAGCTATAAGCCTAAACAACGACTCTAACTTTGCTACCAACATCAACACCGGTTCGTCAACAGGTGCAGTAAACATTGGCTCTGGAACTGGTGCAAAGACCATAACTATCGGTAACACAACTGGTGCAACAGCAGTCAATATACTAACCGGCACAGGTAACTTCAGTCTGAACGGTGTAGGAGCAAGCACTTACACACTAGGTGCAGCTACAACCACTGGAACAATATCAATAGGTGGAACTGCTCAAACAGGAACCCTAACAGTAGGTTCATCAACTGGAACAAATTCAGTACTTATAGGTAACGGAACTGGCGCAACAACCGTAAACATAGGTAACAACAATGCTGCAGGTGCAGTAAACATTGGCTCTGCTCTAACAACTGGCACAATATCTATCGGTGGTACTGGTGCACAAACCGGCACAATCAGCCTTGGTACTGGCACAGGTGCTCAAACTATAAATCTAGCTACAGGTGCTGGAGCAAAAACAACAAACCTAGGTTCTACAAACACGACATCTACAACTACTATCAGTGCTGGCTCGGGAGGCATTAGCTTGCAAGGGAACACAACGGTGTCTGGAGCAAACACCTTCACGGTTGGTACTGGCTTAACTACGCTTGGCGGTAACCTTGCAGTCACTGGAACTAGCACCTTCACAGGACTTCTAACAGCTAACGGAGGCCTCACAGTAGAAGCAGGCGACACCTTCACCTTCAACGGTGACGCCTTCACCGACTTCACTGGTGGCGGACTCACAAATGTCGGTGGACTGCTCACTGTAGATACAACCTCTGCAACTGGCTTCTTCCAGAATGGCGGCAATAGCTTTGGTACTGGAGCAGTACTAGGTACAAATGACAACAACAGCTTAGTACTTAGAACTAACTCTACTACAGCCCTAACAATAGACACCTCACAAGACGCAACCTTCGCAGGCAACGTCGTCCTAGCAGCAGGCAAGAGCCTCAGCATAGCTGGTGGCAACACCGCCTCTCGCCCAGGTAGCCCAACAGAAGGCATGATCTACTTCGATACAGACACAGACAGCCTACTAACCTACGCTAATGGCAAATGGCAAAGTGATAGAACAACGGCTACCAGAATAGTCGCAGCCTCAGACGCCCCACAAAGGCTTAAAGACGCTGCCGACTACGTCGCAGACGGTACTGCTGACCAAACAGAGATTAACTCTGCTCTAACTGCTGCTGCCGGCGGTACGGTATATCTTACAGAAGGAACTTATACTCTAAACGACAGCATTGTGATGCCATCAAACACTACATTGACAGGTGCTGGTATGGGTCGAACAATCATAACCGTAACTGATGATTATGCGAGCAGCGATGTTATAACTCAGAGTAGTCCAATAGGAGGTAACTCGGACTTTGTATTCACGCAGTTCACTATTGATGGCAATAGGGTCAACGTTAGTGTCGACGGTATAGATGCTCCTAACTTGAGTGCCGTAAATAATAGTGTAGGCCTCAAAGTAGATAACGTTGGGTTCATCGATATTCAAACATCAATCGATGGTGGTGGTTCTAATAACACCTACGCAATTACAGATAGCCAATTTATTAACACTGGCGGTGTCTTAGTCGGGTATATTGATTTGGCATACCTATACTTTAATGGGAACTACATTGATGACAATAATGATTCTTTCGATGTTGTTTTGGGTGTAGGAATCGAGGTAGATGGTACCGCAATAATAACTAATAACACTTTCGAGAATCTTTCCCACTGGGCCACTATTAATGATAATGGTTATACTGGATTATGGACTGTAGCTAACAACATTTTCACGAGCAATACCTATAATACCGGCCTAGATATCACAGCACAACAGGTAACAGTTACTAATAACAGCTTTACTAACCAAAGTGGTAAAACTCGAATAGGTGCCACAGACGGAACTTCCATTATAGGCAATACCTTTGAAGGAAGTGGAAGGCTTGAAGTTGTAGGAGCCGCCATTGCTTCCATAACAGGAAACACGTTTAAAAACAGTACTGACAATGCCATAGAACTAAACTCCACCGCCAATGGATCCACTATTAGTAATAACGTCATAGAAAATGCTGATGGTTATGGTATATTTGTTGATCAATCTGACAATGTGGTTGTATCCAGCAATACAGTCATTGGACCAACAACAAGCACTGCATTCTATGTTTATGGTATATATTTAGAGAATACTGATAATTCACAAGTCTCTAACAACAACCTATACAACAATGGCCTTGCAGCAGAAAACAACGGCATAGTCCTATTTATATCCGACAACAACACAGTCACAGGTAACTTAATTACGGACACTGCATGTACGACTACCTGCTATGCGATAGATGTCTATGATTCTAACTCTGACAACAACTACTTAAGCGACAATACCTACCGTACAACAGCCGGCACTGACCAAGCAACCATCAGAGATCTTGGCACCAACACTCGCTATGCTTCCCAACTCACCCCTGCGGCTGTTCTCCAATCTGGTAGCTCACTCATCCGTGCCAATGCAACCTCAGTCCTAACTGGCACCATAGACCCAATAGCATCTACTACTGTCACTGGTGTAGGTACGAAGTTCACAACAGAACTTCAAGTAGGAGATAGAATAACCGTATCTGGAGAAACTAGAACAGTTACTGCTATAGCCTCAGACACCAGCCTTACTGTAGACACAGCCTTCTCAGACAACGCCAATGACCTAACTCCAGATAGACTCCCTGCAGCCCTTAGAGTCACTAACTCAGCGGGTGTTAATCAAGTAGTAGTTAATGATGCAGGTCTAGCTACCTTCTACGGTGGCCTAACTGTAGAAGCAGGCGACACCTTCACCTTCAACGGCGATGCCTTCACTGACTTCACTGGAGGTGGCTTGTTCAACAATGCTGGTGTACTAAGCGTAGACAACACTGTTCTCGACGACACGTTCTTTGCTCAGGGCGGCAACAGCTTCGGTGCAGCTGCAGTTCTAGGCACTAACGACGCTAACTCTCTCGTGCTAAAAACAAACAACCAAGCAGCTGTAACAATCGCAAGTGGCGGGGCGACAACCTTCCAGAATGCCATAGATTCTATAAACGCCCTACGAGTTCAGAATGCATCTGGCAGTAACGTCTTGCAGGTAGACACAGTCAACAACGCACTGACTGTTGGTTCTTCATCGATTAGTAGTCTCTTTGTACGCAGTGAACTAAGTGGCTCATCTATAGAATCTGTCACCACCGGAGACTTCAACGGCGATGGTAACCCAGACCTCGCCGTAGCCAACGGTAGCTCCGCCACCGTCTCAGTCTTTATTGGTAACGGCGACGGTACCTTCGCTGCCAAAGTCGACTACACCACCGGCTTTAGCCCACAATCTGTCACCACCGGAGACTTCAACGGCGACGGCAACCCAGACCTCGCCACAGCCAACCGTAGCTCCACCACCGTCTCCGTCTTCCTAAACAACGGCGACGGCACCTTCGCCCCCAAAGTCGACTACACCACCGGCTCAAGCCCATACTCTGTCACCACCGGAGACTTCAACGGCGACGGCAGAGACGAAATACTAGTTGGCCATTCTGCAGGTGTCACTATCCTCAAAAGAAACACTCTGTCTGTCTACAAGCCACCTGCAGTAAAACTCTACAGTTCTGGTAACGATGCCTTGCAGGTAGAAGGCCTCGGCAGTAAACAGATTTTCCGGGTAGACGGACAGGGTAGTACTACTATTGGTGGTACAGAGACTGTAGAAAAAGACATGTTCGCCCCCAAAGTCGACTACACCACCGGCACGACTCCATACTCTGTCACCACAGCCGACCTCAACGGTGACGGTAACCCAGACCTCGCCGTCGCCAATACTAACTCCAACACCGTCTCCGTCTTTATTGGTAACGGCGACGGTACCTTCGCCCCCAAAGTCGACTACACCACCGGCACGACTCCATACTCTGTCACCAGCGCCGACCTTGACGGCGACGGCGACATCGACCTGAGTGTCGCTAACGAATTCTCCAGCACCGTCTCTGTCTTTATTGGTAACGGCGACGGTACCTTCGCTGCCAGAGTCGACTACACCACCGGCTCAAGCCCAACATCTGTCACCACCGGAGACTTCAACGGCGACGGCAACCCAGACCTCGCCGTAGCCAATCTTAGCTCCGCCACCGTCTCCGTCTTCATTGGTAGCGGCGACGGCACCTTCGCCCCCAAAGTCGACTACACCACCGGCTTTAGCCCACAATCTGTCACCACCGGAGACTTCAACGGCGACGGCAACCCAGACCTCGCCGTAGCCAATACTAGC
>JBGSRU010000003.1:0-38639 GCA_041737385.1 Saccharimonadales bacterium (SeqCode) | reverse complement strand
GCAACTACACCTAGTTTATCTGCATCAAACAATACTCTTCTACGATATGCTACTACTTGTCTTTTATTTAAATGCTTCTTCATACACATACCCATATTCTAAAACTAAAGTGTCGGGGAGACTGGGGCTTAGTATAATATTTAAGAAAATACTATTGACATTTATTAAAGCATAAGCTATAATAGTGCTCAGTTGATTAAAACAAAAAGTTCATCAACAAAAGTAGTAGAAACGCATTTACATTAAAAAGCACCTACTACAAAAACAAAATAAACTAACAAAGAAAGGAATGTTCCACTCTGCTTGAAGCCTTAGGGAAAAGAGCAACCCGAGTTGACGGATTTATTCCGGCACTCGGCATGATGAGAAAAACCGCAGGTTTGTCTCATAGAGTGTAACGACAACCGATATGCCATTTGGCTTGGGTTCTAAACACACCGACACGAAGTCTACTAAAAAAGACAAAAGTGCAAAATCATCACAGGCTGATGAAGCAGCAGCAATGCTGAAAAAAATGGAAGACAAGAAAGCCGCAGGCGATTGCCCGTTTTGTTAACCATGAGACACCGATTCTCGGTTTCTCATCGCTCGGGCTAGGCGGCGTCAGCCGCCAGTCCGGCTGCTCTTCCAACACAGAAACTATATAGATTTTCACGGAATAAATCCGTAAAGAATCTACGATTTAAGGAATGAGCTACAGAAAATACATTTGAATGGGGACGAGTGATTTTTTACAAGGTTTTTCAACAAAACCACAATATAAGAATCGCTCACAACTCAATCAAATGAGCTACATAAGGAAAAAGAGCAGTCCAAGTCGCCGGATTTATTCCGCGACCTGGAAAGATGAGAAAAAACCTTGGTTTTGTCTTATAAGCACCAGCGTAGTTCAATCAAATCTTTGATAATTATGTAAATCCTATGATATCGGGTAGTAACATTCAAAGTAAAGTTTCCAATACAAAAAAGTTGTATGACGGGAATGTTCTGTGGCATACTAGTAGAGTCATAGACAAAATTAAAAACTAAACTAAAACCAGTCAAAATAATTGGTTTTTAACAACAAAAAGAAAGGAATATGCTCTCTACTGCTCTTGCAGCCAAAAGGGAAAAGAGCAGCCGGTACAGGGAATTTATTTCACCGTACCGCGCGTCGAGAAAAACCGCATGGTTTGTCTTGAATATCGAAGCGGAAAAAACATATGAGCTACGAACGAGAAGATTCAAAGAATCTGTTTGTAAAACTTTACGACAAAATCTTTGAAGCCTAGAAATAGGTCTACACATAAAACTTCTTCGATTGGACCATTAGTGAAAGCTAGAGCAGGTCAGTCACAATCGAAGAAGTTTTTATTTTAGTAGAAAAGTGAGATTTGAACCCGCGTATTTTTTTGCTCACTCGGCAACATTTGCAAAACTAAATGCTCGTTCGGCCAAGCATTGCATCCTCAATATGCCACCGGCATATTTCGCCTATCGCTCGCGAATGAAAATTATTCCCGCTACCAAATAAAAAACACCCATAAGTGGGTGTCCTTTATTTGGTAGCGGGAGTGAGATTTGAACTCGCGACCTCAGGCTTATGAGTCCTGCGCTCTAACCAACTGAGCTATCCCGCCACACTGTAGTTTTGATTGTTAATTGTAACTTATTTAGCAGAGTAGCAGTAGAGTAGTTGGTTAGAGCGCTTGCGCTTATATTTTTGCTCAAGGCTGTCCAACTGAGCTATCCCGCCACGTTGATGTTACATGCTTAACAGGGGTAGATTGTAACAGGTTTTTTGCTGTTTTTCTAGAACTAAATGAGTTTAATAATTTTTGCATTTGGAATACTATCATGTGGTTGATCATATGGAATCCCTTTAATAACTTTTTGTATTGATCTGGCAAGCGCACCGTGAGACACGAGAAGAACTGTATCTTCAGGACGGCTTTTGGCGTATTCAATCACTCTCTCAGCTCGTTTGTGTAGATCAATAAGTTTCTCTATGTTTGAAATGTGATCAACCGACAAAGGGTTCGCAAAGTAGTGTTCAATTGTAACTCCTGAATCTTTATCGATGAACTTGCCTTCTAGCTCTCCAAACCAACGTTCTCTTAGATCGTGTAATCGTTCTATTCTTTCTTCTTCATATCCGATCTCAGACGCGACTAGCCTAGCAGTATCGTAGGCTCTGAGGATTGGGGAACTAATAATCACATCTGGCATGATTCCTTCTTGGAGAGCTTTTTGTCCTGCTGATTTTGCCTGCGAAGCTCCTGCGTCAGTCAGCTCTGCATCGTATACAGAGCCACAAAGATTAATCGTATTGGCCGTGCTTTGGCCGTGACGTATGAAGTATAAGTGTTTCACTGGTATTATTATTGCACAATGTTACGGCCAGTATTTATTATCGCAGTCAGTGGAGGAGTTGATTCAGTCGTGTTATTACACATGATTGCAACTCAAGTGGAGCATACTAAGAAAACAAACAACAACACTCAGGATAGTTTAGGTTTGAGGCCGCCTCTCTACGTCGTCACGCATGTTGATCATGGCATTCGTGAGGATTCTGGAAAAGACGCACTGTTTGTTGAACAGCTCGCGGCGAACTATGATTTGCAGTTCGAGTCAACCAAACTAAACCTTGGGAGTGGAGTGAGCGAAGAACTTGCAAGGCAGAAACGCTATGAATATTTGTTTTCAATAATGAAAAAATATAAAGCTGAGTCGGTAGTAACCGCTCACCACCAAGACGACGTGATTGAAACAATGATTGTCAACATGGTGCGTGGCACAGGTCCTAAAGGTCTCGTTGGGTTTAGCCAGCCAAATATTCTACGACCGCTACTGAACAAAACGAAGGATGAGATTAAAGAATACGCTCGAAAATATTCACTTTCATGGCACGAAGACAGCACCAATAATGACCAGTCATATCTGCGTAACGAAATTAGGCAACGAATTATCCCAAAACTTGGTGCTAAACGTGACGAGCTGCTTGCACTACGTAGGTCTATTGAAGAAACAACTGGAGAACTTGATTCACTGACAAAGAAACTGCTCGTTCAAACATTAGAACGAGGTGAGCTAGTTCGTGCAAGATTTGTCATATTGCCGTATTGCGTACAGAAAGAATTAATGGCTTCGTGGCTTCGTATCTCAGGAGTTGAAATAGACAAAATAATGATTGAAAAAGCGGTACTGGCGGCAAAGACGCTACGGATTGGTAAACATATAGAGCTGAGCAAAAATATAAAACTGTTGTCAGATAAAACAACTCTAGTCCTGAAAGTCTAGGTCAGTGCTATATAATCGAAGTATATGGATAAAAAGAAGATAAAACGTCCGGTTTCTCCCAAGAAACCGAATGATAAACGTAATAATGTAAAAACAATACTGTTTGTGCTGCTTATGGGTATTTTTGTACTCGTTGGGGTAAGCAGCTACGGTAAGTCTGAAGATCTAACACCAGTTGACTTTTCTGATGTCATACGTCGTGCCAACAACGGTGAAATAGCGAAAATTGAGATTGTCCGTGACGATTTGAAGATCACTCCTAAGGGTGAAGCAGGCCCAACTGAAAAATCACTCAAAGAAGCAAGTTCGTCAATATACGAACAGGGACTTGAGAGAAACGAAAAAAACGCGGATCTTGCGGTTACTATTACGAAACCTGACACAAGTGGTGAAATATGGACAAACATATTGTTTACACTTGGGCCGATTGTTCTGTTAGGTGGATTATTATTCTGGATGATGAAGAGCGCACAGGGCCAAGGTAATCAAGCGATGAGCTTTGGGCGAAGTAAAGCGAGATTATATGGTAATGAAAAGCAGAAAGTAATGTTTAAAGATATTGCTGGTAGCAATGAAGCGAAGGAAGATCTGGAAGAGATTGTCGATTTCTTGAAAAGCCCGAAAAAATATGAAGCTAATGGTGCGCGTATACCAAAAGGTATGTTGCTTGTAGGCCCTCCGGGGACGGGTAAAACTATGCTAGCTCGCGCGGTCGCCGGTGAGGCAGATGTGCCGTTTTTCAGCATCTCTGGCTCTGAATTTGTTGAAATGTTTGTCGGTGTAGGTGCATCAAGAGTTCGAGATTTGTTCGGTAAAGCAAAGAAAAACGCACCATGTATTATTTTTGTCGACGAGATTGATGCCGTCGGTCGTCGTCGAGGCTCAGGTATGGGCGGTGGACACGATGAGCGTGAACAAACACTTAACCAAATCTTGGTTGAGATGGATGGATTCGAACAAGGCGTTAACGTCATAGTATTAGCTGCAACAAACCGTGCGGACGTGCTTGATCCTGCTTTACTTCGTCCTGGTCGTTTTGACAGACGAGTGAACATAACATTACCTGACCGCAAAGATCGTGAAGCAATTTTGAAAGTGCACTTTGAAAAGAAGCCTTTAGAAAAAAATGTTGATCTTGACGCATTGGCTGCAAAAACAGCTGGAACTAGCGGTGCTGACCTCGCAAATATAGCTAATGAATCAGCAATTGTTGCTGCAAAATATAACCGTAAAACAATCACTAGTGAAGATGTTACCTCCGCATTCGAAAAAGTTGCAATTGGCCCAGAGCGCAAGGGTAAGATAATGAGCGAAAAAGAGAAAGAGCTTACCGCGTATCACGAAGCAGGCCACGCACTTGTTGGCCATGTATTGCCAGACAGTGATCCGATCCATAAAGTTACTATTATTCCTCGTGGTGGCACCGGTGGCGTGACATGGTCAATCCCACCTGAGGATAAAAGCTACCACAGTATTGTTGATTTCAAGGACGTGCTTGCGCGGATGTTGGGTGGACGTATTGCTGAAGAAATCGTCTATGGACCAGACAAAGTAACGACTGGTGCTGGTTCAGACCTTACGAGCGCAGCAGACCTAGCCCGCGAAATGATATCTAAGCAGGGAATGGGCAGCGGCAAGCTACGTAACCAAGTCTTCCACGTTGATGAAGGCATGATGATGGATCGAATGGTTCATGAACGTCAATATTCTGAGCAGACCGCTAAACTTATCGACGATGAAGTCGAAGCGTTGATTACAGAAGCAGCTCGGCGAGCCGAAGCGGTTATAAAGTCGAACAAAGCAAAACTTGATGATCTAAAAGACGCACTTCTTGAAAAAGAAACACTCGACGACACTGAAGTTGCAAAAATTCTTGAAGCCGCGACTATGCCAAAATCTGCAGCATTGTACTAACGGATTTTCTCTATAAAATGGTTCTTTTTACCGTCAAAAAGACCTATACTAAGGTAGTATGAAAAAACCCTCTGCTCGTATTGTTCAAAGAATTTCGCTTCCTGGTGCAGCTACGCTTTTGGTCTCAACAATGCTCATATCGCAGGTACTCGGGTTCCTGCGCACAAAGTTAGTAAATGCTAACTTTCCGCTAAAAGGCGCTGAAAGCACAGATGTCTATTTCGCAGCCTTTAAAATACCAGATTTCTTCTTTTATGTTTTAGCGGCCGGGGTTCTTGGAGTTGTTCTGATACCTATTCTCAGTGAGCACATGCATAAACATGACCGTCGAGGTGTGTGGGATATTTCTAACAGCCTAATGAACTTTATGGCAATCATCACCTTTTTCGTCGGTATTTTTATATTGATATTTGCGAAGGATTTAATGCATATTGTTGCGCCCAATTTAAGTCCAGAACAACTCGAAAACGCCACCCAAATTCTTCGGTTTATATCTTTTAATCCGTTATTCTTTACACTCTCCGGTGTCTTGACAAGTACGCAGCAGGTTTTTGGCCGTTTCTTTTTCTTTGCGATCACTCCGGTTGTTTACAATTTAACGATAATCGCAAGTATTTTCTTGTTTAAAGATTCACTTGGACTTGTTGGTCTCGGGCTTGGTGCGCTGTTAGGTGGAATCGCGCAACTATGTGTCGCTTTCATGGGAGTAGTTGGGTTGAACTTCAATTGGCGACCGGTTATTGATTTTAAGGACGTAGACTTTAAAAGGATACTCAAACAGTTGCCGGCGCGTTCAATTGACCAAGGCGTTGACTCTGTCAACTCAATTGTAGAGACAAACCGCGCTCGATTACTGGGTGACGGCGTGGTGTCATCATATGAAAATGCTTTTGTGTTACACACTGCACCAATACTTCTCATCGGTTCATCTATATCAACTGCTGCCTTTCCAAGATTAAACGAGCGGCTTGCTCAGGGCCGGCCTGATCTGTTTCGTCGGGACTTCGTGAGTGTGCTGCGTGTACTAATGTGGCTTTCTGCTCCAATCATGATACTTGTATACTTTTGTCGAGGCTACTTAGCTCGTATTATCTTCACAAAAGGTTCTCCGGATATTGCGTTAATCTTAGGATTTTTATCAATTGCGATATTCTTCCGTACAATTTATACGCTGCTGTCACGCTATTTCTACGCTCATAAAGATACGATGACACCACTAATTATTTCTATATTCGCTATTGCTCTCAATATCATCTTAGTGTTCACGCTTGCTCGTCCTGAGGCCTACGGCGTAGCAGGGCTCGCGCTAGCTCAGTCTATTGTGTCTGCCGCAGAGGTATTCATCATAGGGCTTGTCATGATGATGCGAGATGATAAGATTTTGGATAAAGAATTTTGGCTTATGACCGGTCGACTTATTTCTGTGAGTGGATTTACTATTGTTACGGCGTTCATCATGGTATCAATTTTGCCCCTAAATCTTAGTGATACAGGCTTCTTCTTGCTTGGATCTAAGCTTGGGGCTATAAGCATTGTTACATTATCAGTTCATGTCGCGATGTCGTCAGTCTTTGGGTTTGAGGAATCTAAAATCGCATTAAACAAAGTTAAAAAAGTTATTTTAAAACCAATCAAAATTCAGTAGTGTGAAGGGACAAGTAAGTGTCGCAAGTAACTAAGATAGCAGAGAAGTACTTCTACCATTCAAACAAGAGTAACTTTAATGAAATTAAAAAACTTCTTCATGAGTCTATTGTCTATAGTTCTAAGAATACTGGAAAGTTTTATGGTCCTGAAGCAGTACTTACTATGCAAAGAGATTTTCACTCGCAGTTTAGTCGTCTTCAATGGGAAGTTGATAGTTGTTTCGTGCATGACGAAGGTTCAGCGACTTTCGCCTATACTTTCGAGGGGCTAAAAAAAGATAGTACACATGTTAAGTCTTCAGGGTTAGAGATGATAGCTGTCAAAGATGATAAAATTGTAGCAATAGAGATACGAAATAAGCCTTAACTACTCACCTCTGTTATAATGACTTCAATTATGAGTCAAGAAAATATTAGAAACTTTTGTATTATTGCGCATATAGATCATGGTAAATCAACGCTCGCAGACAGGCTACTTGAGATAACCGGTACAGTTGAAAAGCGTGATATGAAAGCGCAACTGCTGGATAAAATGGACTTAGAGCGCGAACGTGGCATCACTATTAAACTTGCGCCTGTTCGCATGAACTATAAAGAAGTCCAGCTTAATTTAATTGATACGCCAGGCCATGTTGATTTTAGCTATGAAGTTTCACGAAGTCTTCAGGCGTGTGAAGGTGCTATTTTAGTTGTCGACGCATCGCAAGGAATCCAAGCGCAGACACTTGCAAACGTCTATCTTGCAATGGAGGCAAACCTTACGATCATTCCAGTGCTTAATAAGATTGATTTGCCGGCTGCCGATGTACCGAGAGTCACTAAAGAAATTGTCTCGCTTTTGGGATGCGCATCTGAGGATGTACTCGCAATTAGCGCGAAGACAGGTGAAGGAGTTGAAAAGCTACTTGATGCAGTCATAAAACAAGTGACGCCACCATCAGGTGATGCGGGGGCGGATGCACGTGCGCTAGTATTTGATAGTTTTTATGATGAGTACCGTGGAGTAATTCTCTATGTTCGTATTATTGACGGCGCTATAGCAAAATCAGCACATATTACGATGTTTGCAACGGCCGCAACTGGTGATGCTTTAGAAGTTGGTTCGTTGTCGCCAACAATGTCTAAATCATCATCGCTCAATACAGGAGAAATAGGCTATATTGTGACAAACTTTCATGATACTTCAGAAGCTCGCGTTGGTGATACAGTAGTGCTGAGAGGTCAATCTGCCAAAGCACTCCCTGGGTATAAAGAAGTTCGGCCTTTTGTCTATGCTGGGTTGTTTCCTAGTTCAAACGAGTTCTACCCACAGCTAAAAGACGCAATGGACAAACTAAAACTGAGCGATTCAGCGCTCGATTATGTGCCAGAAAACTCACCAGTACTTGGGCACGGATTCAGAGTTGGCTTCCTCGGGTTGTTGCACTTAGATATTGTGCGAGAACGTGTAGAGCGAGAGTTTGGCATCGACCTTATCGTCACTAACCCCTCAACCGACTACAAAATTGTACTTAATTCAATGGAGGAGCTTGATGTCACTGCGGCCAGCGCAGTGCCGCCGTCTGGAGATATCCTTGAAATCAGCGAACCGTGGATAGCTGGTGAAATTGTTGTACCAAAGCCTTACGTTGGCGCGGTTATACAACTCGTCACGAGTGCTCGTGGTCTACAGAAAAACATTAGTTATGTTGACGATCAGTTGGCGTTAATCACCTTTGAAGCACCACTTGCAAATCTATTAACGGATTTTTACGACAAACTCAAAAGCCAAACGTCGGGGTACGGAAGTTTCAACTACGAACTTGACGATTATCGTGCTGGTGACTTGGTACGGTTAGATTTCTATGTTGCGGGTGATATCGTTGAAGCTTTAAGTGTGATGTGCCATCGTTCTGAGGCACAAGCCTTAGGTCGCGACATTGTTGATAAACTCAAAGATATTATCCCTAGGCAAAATTTTAAGGTAGCAATTCAGGCTGCAATAGGTGGTAAATTCATCGCGCGCGAAGACTTAAGTGCATTTAGAAAAGACGTGACTAGTGGCCTATATGGTGGTGACGTCTCTCGCAAGAAAAAGGTACTTGCGAAGCAAAAGAAGGGTAAAGAGCGACTCAAGCGTTTCGGGAAAGTAGATTTGCCTGCTGAAGCATTTACTGTTTTACTGCAGCGTGACTAGTTTGCGCCGTGAAGAGCAGCCGGAACAGAGAATTTATTTCACTTTCCCGTATGATGAGAAACCCCAAGAGGGGTGTCTCATAGAAAGCATTCACGGTTTTATTAAAAAGAGCTAGAATAGATATATGAAAAAACAACCCAACCTCATACAGCGCGAAGAAGAAAAAGCCAGAAAGTTCCGTGAGACATACGCAGACAGATTTCCTATTATTTTTGCATTTGGAGGAGCCTTTGGTATCGTTTCGACGTTCTATGGGTTTGAAAAACTGATTGATAAAGTTGACGTTTTTGTCGATAACCCATGGATTCTACTTGCGACAGGTTTAGTAACGCTATCTGTAACAGGATCTTTCTACAATAAGCTACGTTAAGGCAGCTGTTACAATAGTGGGATAAATGGAAAAACAAGACTTTATTGAATGGGTTCGAAAGCTTGAGCAAGGCTACGCTGCCAACGAACAAGTACGTTCGCAGCTCTCCGAAGTTGACCTTCTTGCGATAGTTGGTCCTACGGGAGTCGGTAAGACGACTATCATTGAAAAGTTGGGGCTCCCTATCGTAAAAAGTGATGCATCTCGAGCAATGCGTAACGACGAGAAAAACGAACAGCATTATCACTTTAGAGATGATTATCTAGATATTCTTAAACAACTTAAGGCTGGAGATTACGCACAGTTTCTGGTGAGTGGTTCTGACGAATTCTATGGAACAAGAGCAAGTGAGTATCCTGAAACCGGTGTTTGTACGATGGCGGTTGTTGCAGCCGCGATCCCCGTATTTCGTAAGTTAGGGTTTCGTAAGATTATGCCTATTTATTTGATGCCACCAGGGTATGTTGAATGGATGCGCCGGATAGGCACTATACGAGCCGGCGATATAAACGTACGAATTGCTGAGGCTATTGAGTCGATTAAACTCGCTTTGTTGGATGACTCATATCATTTTGTACTAAATGACAATATAGATTTAGCGCTTGAAGATATTAATTCTATTATGACCGGAAAGCCCGTAGATGAGCATCGTGCTCGTCTCGCACGTGAGTCGGCAGATGTTCTTTTGGAGCGTTTAGGTGACCAAGACGACAGCATGTATTTCTCAAGCACAGAAGAATAATCTATACTGTATTAATGGACGAGCATAAACAAATACTGACTCAGCTGCATGCAGCCGTTGCTTCATACAAAATGCCTATTCAAGCTAAAGAGCTTATCGGCTCTGGAGAAGTAACCGTGTTGTGCGGTGTCACTGCTGCTGGTAAAAACACTATAGCGAACTATCTAGTGAGCCATGGGAACTATGCGCATGTCGTATCACACACGACAAGAGCTCCAAGAGAAAATGGTGGCTTACTAGAAACGAATGGTGTTGAATATTGGTTTGTGACAAACGAAGAAATGCTGCAGAGAGTGACAGACGAAAAATTCATCGAGGTAAAAGCCATACACGGAGAAACTTGTTACGGAACAAGTATATCTTCAGTAGAGGCTGTAATTAATGCAGGTAAACATCCAGTAATGGAAATTGATGTACAGGGTGTGCTTGAGCTTACTGAAATAGTGCCTAACCTGAGACCATTATTTGTTCTGCCGCCAAGCTTTGATATGTGGATGGAGCGACTTGGTACGCGTGGTCAACTTAGTGATGGTGAAAAACAGCGAAGGCTACGCAGCGCTTCAATGGAGATACAGACAGCGCTTGATCACTCTGCATTTGTGCTGATAGCTAATCATGAAGTGGAACTTACTGCTGCAGAAATCATGAACGGACTCGATAAAAGCTTCCAGTCACAGGATGAACTTCGCAAGCTTGCTGAAGAATTACTCGATACTATTCGGAACATCTAATTTGGCAATCTTGCACATCGAGTGCTAAAACGGTATAATTGTAGTTATAAAAAGGAAAAAAAGCAGCCAGAACAGAGAATTTATTTCACTGTCCTGCGCGCCGAGAAAAAACCTTGGTTTTGTCTTGGATAGCGAAGCGGAAATAATATGACCGAGAGACAAGAAAAAATATTGCGCGCAGTCGTTGAAGAATACGCAGAAGTTGCAAGTCCTGTTGGCTCACAGCTCCTCGCAAAAGTATTCAATGTTTCAAGTGCAACAATTAGAGCTGAGATGGCTGAACTCGAACGACTTGGCTTTATAAAACAGCCGCATACGAGTGCCGGACGAATCCCCACCGACAAAGGGTATAGGCACTATGTAAACGTTGCGCACACCGAAGACACGAAGCATTCAGCTCACGGCGAACGGGCATTAACTGCACGAATCGGCGAAGGCAGCGTGCCGGAGCGTGCAATCAAAAATACCGTCGATACGCTTGTAGAATTAACACAGAATCTTGGTGTCGCTACTATTGGTAACCAGCTCTATATGAGTGGTTTATCTAATTTGTTTGGTCAACCAGAGTTCATTAATTCAGGGCAGGTTAAAGAAGTTGCTTTGTTACTCGACAATCTAGAGCCATGGCTTCGAGAAGCAGCACCGAATAAGCCGCTAAGCGTCTATATCGGCAAAGAGAACCCAATAGGTAGAAACAGCGGCTGTTCTCTTATTATTAGTAAATTCCGTAGCCCATATTCAGACAAGAGTTTTATTGGAGTTCTAGGCCCAACAAGACAGAGCTATAAAGAAGTGATGAGTTTAGTAGAAAACGCAGGACAGATGCTGGAGAAAGCATTATATGCCTGAAACTAAGGTTTGAGGTTTGATATTTAAGGTTAAGGGAATATAGAATAATGACGAAGAGAAAAGAAAACAATCAAGAGAAAATTGACTACAAGAAAGTTGCTGAAGAATTAGCAGCTGAGAATGTTCAGTTGAATGAAGCGATGTTGCGTGAGCGAGCTGACGCGATGAATGTTCGTAAACGAGCTGAAGACGAAAAGATTAAAATGGCCGGTTATTACAAAGGTTCAGTTGTGAAAGAGCTATTGCCAGTTATTGATACCTTTGATCGGGCACTGAAATCTATCCCTGCAGATCTTGTCGCTAACGATTATATTAAAGGCATACAAGGGGTGGTGAAACAATTCGAGCAGACACTAACAAAACTAGGTGTCAAGCGAATCAAAACAGTTGGTGAGCATTTTGATCCTGAGCTGCACGAAGCAGTCACCATGGAAGAAGGCGACGGAGAAGACGAAATAGTATCTGAAGAGTTGCAGAGTGGCTACACGATGAACGGCGAAGTAATCCGTCACGCTATGGTGAGAGTAAAAAGTTAATGCCAAGAAGCGTATGTAATATCGATCACCTGATAGACCTCTCAGAGGCAGATCGTTTCTCTGAAGAATATATTCGCATGCAACAAAATACGGCTTATGAAGAGCTTGGTGATGAAGTTGACGAAACGGTTCAACTCGTCCGTGATGCGGCTGGTGATGCGATTGATTTACTCGGTGAAGATTATTTTATTAACAAGGCTAAAGCAATTAATCATTGTCTCATGCAACGATACCTAGGAATCTGTGCAGCAGGAGAATGTACAACAAAAAAAGCTATGACAGAATTTATAGAAACGGCCGTTTCAGTAAATAATTAGCACTCTAGGTACTTGACTGCTAATTTTACGTTTGCTATAATTTTGGCAGAAGCACATGTAGAGTGCTAAAATTAGATAACGAACTAAAGGGGAATCTATAAATGTCAAAAATCATCGGAATCGATTTAGGTACAACTAACTCAGCAATGGCTGTCATGCAGTCTGGTAAGCCAGAAATTATTGCAAATAACGAGGGTAATCGGACCACTCCATCCGTAGTAGCAGTCAACAAAAAAGGCGAAAGACTTGTCGGACAAGTGGCTCGTCGGCAGCAAGTGACGAACGCGAGTAACACAATTTATGAAATGAAGCGTCTTATTGGCCGCAAGTGGACCGATAAAGAAGTACAAAAAGACATCAAGCTTATGGGCTATGAAATGGTGAAAAGTGGCGCATCAGTCAAAGTGAAGATGGGCGACAAAGAATATAGTCCAGAAGAAATGTCAGCAATGGTGCTTACCAAGCTAAAAGCCGACGCAGAAGCATTCCTAGGCGACTCAGTATCAGAAGCAGTTATTACGGTACCTGCATATTTTGATGATTCTCAGCGCCAAGCAACCAAAGACGCCGGTAAAATCGCTGGACTAGAAGTCAAGCGTATTATAAATGAACCAACAGCTGCTGCACTCGCTTACGGACTAGATAAAGAAGGTAAAAAAGACGAGAAGATTGCTGTATATGACCTTGGTGGTGGTACGTTTGACGTATCTATTCTAGAGCTGGGCGACGGAGTGTTTGAAGTAAAGTCTACCAATGGCGATACACACCTTGGTGGTGCTGACTTTGACCGCGTAATTGTTAATTACCTTGCAGCCGAGTTCAAAAAAGAACACGGACTCGATATCACTGATACAAAAGACGCAATGCAACGTCTACGTGACGAAGCAGAAAAAGCTAAGATCGAGCTATCTACAGCTCAAACTGTTGATATCAACCTACCGTTCTTGACTGCTGACGCTGATGGTCCAAAGCACTTCGAACATAAACTTACTCGCTCAAAGCTTGAAAGTCTAGTTGCTGAACTTATCGAAAAGACTGCAGCTCCTTGTGAAAAAGCGTTAAAAGACGCCAAACTCAAAGCAAGCGATATTGACGCAGTAGTACTGGTTGGTGGTATGACACGTATGCCGGCTGTCCAAGCAAAGGTAAAAGAAATATTTGGCAAAGATCCAATGAAAGGTGTGAACCCTGACGAAGTTGTGGCTATTGGTGCTGCGATACAAGGTGGTGTTCTCGCAGGCGACGTCAAAGACGTATTACTCCTAGACGTCACGCCACTATCTGTAGGTATCGAAACAATGGGTGGAATCGCAACCAAGCTGATTGAGCGAAACGCAACAATACCTACAAGCAAGAGTGAAACATTCTCAACTGCAGCTGATAACCAGCCGCAAGTAGAAATTCATGTTGTACAAGGTGAGCGTGAGATGGTTGCTGACAACAAAACACTTGGACGATTTGTCCTAGACGGTATCGCACCAGCTCCACGTGGCATGCCGCAGATTGAAGTGACTTTTAATATCGATGCAAACGGTATCCTGAACGTCACTGCTAAAGATAAGGGAACCGGCAAAGAACAGTCAATCACTATCCAGAATAGTGGCAACCTCGACAAAGAAGAAGTTGAAAAGATGGCAAAAGATGCTGAAGCCCACGCTGAAGAAGACAAGAAAAAGCGTGAATCTATCGAAGCTCGAAATATGCTTGAAAATGGTGTCTATCAAGCAGAGAAATTTGTTTCTGACAGCAAAGACAAACTGTCTGATGAAGACACCAAGACACTAGAAGACGCAATTAAAGAAGCAAAAGAAGTGCAGACGAAAGAAGACGCAGACAAAGATGCACTCGAAGCGGCAGCAAAAGAGCTCTCTGAAAAGATGATGCCAATCGGCGCCAAGATGTACGAAGATGCAGCTAAAGCAGAAGAAGCCGCAAAAGGCGAAGAAGCCGACGCTGACGATAAGAAAAAAGACAAAGACGAGCCAGTAGAAGGCGAAGTTGTCGACGAAAAAGACGAGAAGTAACATCCGTGTATAGATTTATCTGGAAGATAAAGTTAGACGGAAGCGTCAACGAAGTAGATTTCTTAAAATTTTGGAAAGAAAGTAGCCTAGTCTTACAAGAGTACCCTGGGGCGATGGGCACACTTGCTCATAAATCTATCAGCGAACAAAAAACATATTTCCTTGTCGCTCAATGGGCCTCACAAGAAGACCGTAACTTGATGCAAGAAGATATCGATAAAGGTGAAAGTGAAAGAGCTAGAAGGTGGTCAAAATTTCCAAAGAACGAAACTTGGGGCAAAATTCAGACAGAATTTTCAGGTGTACAAATTGACGCAGCACTACCTAAAGATTCCTTAATCGCATAAATAATTACAAGTGGCTCTCCCAAGCCACACTCGACCTACTTTTGACTAGTCCTCGGAAATGACTTGATCAATTTCATAGTTATCTCATCGGTTTGCCGGCGATGCTGACGAGCTACAAATGCTACAATTATGTATATGAGTAATATTCAAGAAGTAGTTGATGCTTGGAGTGACTACGTAAGGGATATGCCCGACTGGCATAAATTGGTAGAAAGCATAGGACCAAAAGATACATCTTGTGGGGCTGTTTATGAACCTGAAAGTCCACTCATAGATCGATCCGAGACTTTTGCGATTGCTGATATGCGCGACATCAAAGTTGCTTCATCTCACTATCACGCAAATGGTGAAACGGAGATTTATTTTATTATCAAAGGTTCTGGCATAACTGTTGTAGGTGGTGAAGAAATATATATCAAAAAGGGATCGGTTGTTGTCACCCCTTCAAACACAGCACATTTTACGATTCCTGAAAGAGATTTAGTTATGGTAGTTATAAATACCCCAAGCTTCAATTTAGAAAATAATATTGAAGTACATGAGTCTGACGAAACAGTTAAATTTGATCTAGATCAGTACAAAAGACTTACAGATGAGTAATTTCTGTCAGGTTTTCTTGACGTGTGCCGATAACAACGAGGCTGATTCTATAATTGCGACTTTGTTGCGAATTCGATTGATAGCTTGTGGCAAGAAACTTTCAGTCGATTCTAAATTTTTGTGGAAAGGGAATGTAGATCACAACGACGAAGTGCTACTAATCATGGAGTCTCGCGAAGACTTGTTTGAGCGAATCGAAGCTGAGGTAGAAAAACTACACAGTTATGAAACATTTGTATTGCAAGCAATTCCTATGTCTAAACTATCCAAAGAGGCTGCAAAGTGGCTCGATGAAAGTCTAATTGATTAGATTTCTGCTATCATTATTTTAATGAATAAGATTAAGCAGTTTGCCTTACGATTACGCAGACTCTATATAAAAAAGCCAGTACTCGTTATACCATCGACTATAGTTATGGTTTTTGTGCTTTTAGCTGTGGCTGAATATACACGAACATGGACATACATGCGTCAAGTGAATGACTATCAGAACTCATCACGAATTTTACAGTTGAAAGATTCCGTTGATCAGCTAGTACGGGCAAGTCAGTCAGGTGCATCTACCGTTTACTGTAGTTTAGTTTTTGATGAAGAGCAATCAAAAAAAACTAACTCAGTCGAACCAATAATAGGACGTTTACAAAAACAAGTTGAGTTAGCGTCTCCTGCTCCCGCATTTAGCTCGTTACTAGAGTCTTTGCCTCGTCCACGTGAGGCTAGACAGTTGAGTGAAGAAATGCGCTCCGCACTAGAAAAGATGGATGTACTCACACGGCAAGATGCAAGGTCAAGCTACTGTAACACTATTAATGATGAGCTGAAAAGCCTGTCGTTTCTACTTACAATACAAGAGCCACAAGGTGTCAGCGCGCTGCTCGTTGGACAGCTTGAAGAGTTTCAAGTAAACGTGAAACAAACACAGGATCGCTTAAAAACGATGCAGTTTCCTGAGATGTTTGAAGAAGAGCATATAATGATATTAGAAACACTGCAGACTATCGCCGTCGATTTACGACATGATGATAACGATTATGCGCAGTTTGCTAAAAAGATAGAAGCGGATGTTATCACTATTAATGATACTTTAGATAGTCTACGATCAAAAACAAAAGACCTCCAGACTATTCCGCAGCAAATAGCATTACTCTCAAGCTATCTTTAAGGGAGTGCTGAACGTTAACCGGTAAAGGTAAGCAGTTTTATCATAGTCTAAGTTGGTATATAATCACGTTATTATGGCATGGACAGGCGACGCAGAAACTAACCGCTTAGAACGACAGGCTGATACTGTTGCTAATTTTTTTGGTGTTGGTACACCTACCTTTAGTAACCGACATACGTAATAGCGCACGCGGGATAATAACTTCAGAACAAAGAGCTCAAGACGCAGTAAAAATTGGTGGATTTGTGCCTATGCCGCCTGTTGAAATGGTAGATTTATCGCCTAATTAAGGGCAACTAAGAGCCGAAAGTAAATGCGTGAATCGATAGGCCTTCAGACAGGCCTATTTTTATTATCTCTTCTCTGCTTTCGTCATTTTTAACTAGCGTGTATAGATCATCGGAAGTAATCTGGATTTGGGCTCCGTTGATAGTAACAATCCCTTTTGAGTCTCCGGAAAATACCGCATAGACTTCCTTTGCAGTGTAATGAAACTGTAGCTCACAATCTCTAATACATTTACTATAATCTGCTTGCACGTCCCAGCGGCCTCCTAGAGACCATGTATTCAATGGTTGATCAGGAGATAGCGTGTAGTCCGCTGCACCTTTAATGAGCTGTTCGTTCGTAACTCTTTCAGCTCGAGAACTACCGATGTAGGTTTCGGGTGTTTGGCCCTTGGCGAATGGTTTTCTAATGTCATTTGCAGTAAGCGCGCCGAGATCGCTCGCCCCAGCTTCATCTAACAGATCTTGAATAGCTTGTTCAGTCTCCTTGTATTCTCCTTCGCCAAAATGCGTACGTCTGACTTGGCCATTTTTATCAATTAAATAGTGAGCTGGCCAGAAGCGGTTTTCGTATACGTTCCATGTAGCGAAGTCATTATCGAGTGCTACAGGATAAGTAACGTTACGATCTATGACAGCTTTACGTACATTCTCTGGCACTTTTTCGAACGCAAACTCAGGGGCGTGCAAGCCAAGTATGACTAGACCATCATCTGCATATGCGTCATGCCATCCTTGGACGAATGGCAACGTCCGGATGCAGTTAATACATGAATAGGTCCAGAAATCTATCAAGACAACCTTACCCCTCAGGCTCGCAAGAGTTTGTGGCTCACTGTTAATCCAATCTTGAAGCCCGACTAGCTCAGGAGCATCATAAGGCTCAACGTTGAAATATTCCGCATCGTTCATGTTTTGGTTCTCCTTTAGCTGGCTTGACTCATCATCGCTTGGAATCAATTTTTCTTCCAGAGACTTTATGTTCAAGAAATCTTTATCGACAAGATATGTTTGAACATCTTTATAGAAACCAGTTGCTACAGCGAGTCCCACGGCAATAAATAATACCGCGATAGTTTTCTGAAAAGCCCCGTGTGGATCGGATAGCCATTTGATTTTGTCGATCATTCTGCGACCGAGAACTGATATACCAAGTAGTGCTGCGGCAAGCCCAATACTGTACATGCCTAGGTATACTAGACCTCTACTAGTACTTTCTGGTAGAACTGTTGCAATCACCCATGCATACATAGGACTACAACTACTGAATACTGGCCCGAGCGCTAATCCTGTAAAAACCGCGGATATTGTGCCGTTTTTTTGCCTTCCAGCGCTCCCAAGTAATTGTTGAGACTTTGCCTGCAGACCTAAGCGACCGATTATCTCATCCCATAGTTTAGGGAACAGCAAAGTGAGGCCAAGCGCAACGACTATGCCACCTGATATGTATTCCCATACTCGTGGATCGATACCGATTAGTGATGTTGAAATCTTCAAAAGTATAGTAAAAAGTATCAAGGAAAAAACAAGACTGGCAATGATTATGTATGGACGCTTTTTGTTTTCAGCTCCGGTAAAGCTGCCACCGATAATAATGGGGAGCAGCGGCAATACGCACGGCGCAAGTACACTTAAGAAGCCTGCAATAAGGCTGAGAATGGCTATCAACATATAAAGTGAATCTTTCTTAGTTTTATAAACTAGTTGTTAGGATTGGATTCCGGCAATTGCTTTATCAAGGTTGGTTGCTGACCATCTCTTGACCAAGTTACCGTCGTTATCTACTTGTACAAAAGTATATTGGGTAGTAACACTATATTCTTTACGCAAATCTGTTTGTGAGTCGAAATCAGTTTTAATGAATGTTGTTCCTTCAGGGATTCTGTTTTGGTCTGCGTTGATTTCATTCTCGATACCTTTACAGATAGAGCACCAACTCGCATGGAAAAAATATACTTTGGTAGTATCAGCATATGTACTCTGATTCGATTCAAAGTCAGCAAGTGTGACAAATCTCTCAGTATTTGCTTTCTTTTCCATCACTTCACCATTTTCGTCTTTTTTCATGGCTTCAGCTTCTTCTTCCTTCACCATTGCTGCTTCATCAGCCTTTTTCTGCTCCATAGCCGCTTCTTCGGAAGGGGTTGTAACGTTCGTTTCGTTGTTTGCGGCTGAGTCGTTGTCACTACTTTGATTCGCAACGACTACAGCGCCTCCTCCTATGATAATAACCCCAGCGATAATTGTGATTAGTGTTTTGTTCATATTCAGTACCCTCTCTTGTTTGCTTATTTCTTATAATAGACAGTTTAATGAATTATAAATGTAAAGTCAACTTTACTTTTTAAGATGAATGTAGGCTTGTTTTGCAATAATCATTATGGCGATAGTCACCACCAGCCAAGCATCAACCGCGTGGTCAAACGACTGAACAACGAGCGCGAGAACCAGCATACTTAGTCCAGCTAGGTAGCCGAGGCGTCCAGCTTTATCAACAAGTACTGCTTCGCGCTCGTCAGCAGGCTTTTCTTGCCACAATAGTCCTGCAAATACACCAAAGCTTGCCAGTAGTAGCCCTGAGACGAGTAGTAACGTCATATTATTCATTGTGATATCAAATGGATCGGTGAGTAGTACGCCGAGCGTTATCAGTGCAACACTGCTTGCACCGAGTGAGAGAGGAAATTGTTTTTTCATCTTAGACATAGAATACCTTTTCTACAGTTGTTTTGAAATGGCTTGCAAGCTTCATCGCAAGTAATACCGAGGGGACATAGTCACCTTTTTCGATAGCAATAATGGTTTGGCGAGTTACCCCAATAGCTTCAGCCAGCTCAGCCTGGGTAAGCTTTTGTTTTGCGCGCATCTCTGCAACACAATTTTGTAAGTCATGATTAAATTTTACGTTCATGTTAAGTTGACTATACATTATTACAATAGTTTCTGCAACACGAGAAGAAACAATAGTAAACCGCGTATACTGTTCTAGTAATGAAACAAACACTCGCACTCGCAATCCTTGATAGCGGATATTCGATATTTCTAACTGGGCCGGCGGGTTCTGGTAAAACATATGTTCTGAACCAGTTTATTCGTGAAGCGCGCGCTGACGGTAAATCAGTTGCAGTCACTGCATCAACCGGACTGGCAGCTACCCATTTAGGGGGAAATACGATTCATTCGTGGGCCGGTATTGGCATAGCGGATGAACTACATAAACGGCACGCCAGCGATATGTCAAAATCGCGGCAAGATCAGATAAAAAATGCAGATATATTGATTATTGATGAAGTATCAATGTTGCATGATTATCGGCTAGACATGGTTGACGAAGTTTGCCGAATAATACGCGAGGATAGACAACCATTTGGCGGCCTGCAAGTCATTTTAAGTGGTGATTTTTATCAGTTGCCACCGGTTAATCGCCAAGATTCCAAGGAGGGCGGATTTATTTCTGGCTCAAAGTCATGGGAGTCACTTGATCCTGTCGTCTGCTATCTTGAGGAGCAACATCGTCAAGAAGATGATTCACTTTTAGAAATTCTTACAGCACTCAGGGACAATGACCTTCGTCGTCGACACGCAGAAGCGCTTCTGGCGCGTAAGACGACGAGAACGCCGTTTGATGAACCGGTGACTGAGCTATATACAACGAATGTTAATGTTGACGCGGTTAATGAAGCAAAATTGAATGCCATGAAAGGCGAAATACATGAGTATGCCATGTTCGCAACAGGTCGCAAGGGTGCGATTGAAAGCCTCAAAAAATCGTGTCTTTCACCGGAGACGCTACAGCTAAAAGAGGGCGCTTTCGTGATGTTTGTGAAAAACTCACCAGAAAAAAAGTACGTCAATGGCACGCTTGGCACAGTTGTTGGTTTCGCGCCCGAGACGGACTATCCGATTATTGAGACGAAACAAGGCAAGCGAATAGAGACCAAACCAGACACATGGGAAATGCGCGACGGTGAAAAGAAAATCGCCAGCCTAACTCAGATACCACTGCGACTTGCTTGGGCGATCACCGTTCATAAGAGTCAGGGGATGACTCTTGACGCTGCGCATATAGATCTAAGTAACGCTTTTGTTCCGGGTATGGGCTATGTCGCGTTATCACGAGTTCGTAGTCTCGATACACTTACGCTTGGTGGACTTAACCGCACAGCTCTTATGATGCACGAGGAAGCTCATTTGTTAGACGAGCAACTACGAATAAAATCATCAAAAGATGCAAAAAAACACGCTGGACTAGAAGAAACATATCTCAAAAAACAAGCCAAAAAACCAAAGAAAAAAGAGCCAAAAACAGGGGGCGCAGTCAGCTGGCAAGCAAAACTAGATACGATGCGTGCTAACTACCCAAATGCCTATAAACCATGGAAAACAATAGAAGATCAAACGTTGTTAAACCAGTGGGCAGCTGAAAAAACTGTTAAGCAACTTGCCAAAACACTTGGGCGCCATGAAGGAAGTATTCGAGCTCGTCTAAAGAAGCATTTTGGCGATGATTTATTCTCTAAATCTTAGACTCACTTGCGCACAAGGTTTATAATAGAATCATAAGAGGAAAAAAGTTATGAAAAAAATCCAAATCACCTACCCAAGGATACTTGTTGGAGCTTCGCTAGTTGGATTAATAGCATCGTTCTGGCAAACAGTAGAACGTGTAAATATGCTGAAGTTTCCAAGCAAGGAGCTTAGCTGCAATATTAGTCCAGTTGTTGATTGTGGTGGTGTACTTGGTGATGGCTTAGCAGCTGTTTTTGGCCCACCAAATGCCTTGATTGGGGTTGTTGTGTTTTCGTTACTGCTCGCTTTTGGCTTACAGAGATTACAAGGCGGTAAATGGAACAGTCTCGTCAGAAAAATAGCTGTAGTATTCAGCGTAATTATTATGCTCTTTAGCCTATGGTTCTTCTGGGTTAGCTTGTATGTACTAGGTAAAATATGCATATTCTGTGTCTTTATTTGGGCTTCAAGTATGCCCATTGGTATTTACGGTGCAAAAGATTACCTAGAGTCTATGAAAAAACCGACAGGTATTTTCAGATGGAAACGGGACTTACTAGAGAAGCATAGTTTTACTATTCTACTAAGTGTTTACAGCTTAATGATTATTCTGTTCTTCCTTAAATTTCAGGATTACTATTTTGGTTAGAATATGAAACTACACATCCCAAGAGAATTGGATAAAGAATTACAAAAAGAAAAAAGTCTCATAGATCATCTAGCATTGATTGCGGGAATCGTAGGGCCACTTGCAACAATACCGCAAGCAATTAATGTATGGAACGGTGAAACTGCAGGTGTATCTATACTGATGTGGGTTTTATTCCTAATTGGCACTTTAGTACTTATTGTTTATTCAGTGGCGTATAGGTTAAAATCTTTATTTGTTGCAGAGCTATTGTGGCTAATTATGGAGTTAGTAATACTACTCGGTTTATTTGTACAAACGAACTAAATAATTTTTGGCACTCAGTAGCCTTAAGTGCTAAAATAGAAGAATGTTAGATTTACTAACCACCCTTGGTGCTTTTTTTGAGCCCATAGGTTTCAGCGTAGTAAAAGTTGTCGAAAAAATAGGAATAAAGAAAAAGAGATTATGAGTAAACGTGATTATTATGAAGTCTTAGGTGTCGAAAAAGGCGCTTCTGACGATGAGATAAAAAAGGCTTTCCGGCGCAAAGCAGTAGAGCTTCATCCCGATAAAGAAGGTGGCGATGAGGTCAAGTTTAAAGAAGCCAACGAAGCTTATGAGGTACTTAAAGACGGCGCTAAACGACAGCGCTACGACCAGTTTGGGCATGCTGGTGTTGGCGGCTCAAGTGCTGGCGGAGGGGGAAATCCATTTGGTGGACAACAAGGCCACAGCGTAAACTTTGACTTCGATGATCTAGGCGGATTTGGCGATTTGTTCGGTAGCTTTTTTGGAGGAGGCGGTGGGCAACGACGATCACGGCAACCGGCACGTGGACGAGATGTTGAAATGGAAATGGTACTTGATTTTGAAGAAGCGATTTTTGGCGTAGAAACTGAAGTAAAACTAAACCTCAATGACACCTGTGAGCACTGTAAAGGTACAACCGTTGAACCCGGTCACGAACTTAAAACTTGTGCAACGTGCAAAGGCTCTGGTCAAGAAGTGCGTGTTGCTCAAACAGTATTCGGCAACATTCAACAAGCGGTAGTCTGTAGCACCTGTAAGGGTAAAGGTAAGATCCCAGAAGTTCCATGTAGTGTTTGCAACGCAACCGGCGTTGAAAGAAAAGATAAAAACATAAAGGTCAAAGTGCCAGCTGGCGTTGATGATGGAGCGACAATCCGTTTACGCGAGTACGGTGAGGCAACGGCTAATGGTGAAAAGGGTGATTTATACGTTCACATCAGAGTGACGCCTCATAAACAGTTTACTCGTGAGGGCGAACTTGTGCTTAGTAAGGTACATATCCCGATGGCAGAAGCTGCTCTGGGAACTGAAATCGAAGTAGATACTGTCGACGGGCCAATTAAAATGAAAGTACCAGCCGGCACGCAAAACGGTACTGATTTTAAACTGTCTGGTCACGGCGTGCCTCACCTGAGAAAAGACACTCGGGGCGCACACATCGTCACTGTCAACGTTGATACGCCAACAAAACTAACTAAAGAGCAAAAAGAGCTTCTTGAAAAGTTTAAAGAAAACGCTAAAAAAGGCTGGTTTAAGTAAGGTTTAGCGGTTATTATGAAGCTAATGCTTCGTAAACCTAAAAACGCCCAAGAAGGATTCATCACCATGATTATTATGATGGTGGTGATACTAACAGTAGTAGTGTTACTAGCTTACCAGCAGGTAAGTAAACCGTAAGTGGTATAATTATTTGAACTGAAACAATAGTTGACTTTATTAAGCTTATCTGATATAATTGGTGGGTTATGGCAAAATACAAAACAATCATCGGACGTGCTGAATTAATAGATTTTCCTGCACGTTTACTGACTGACATTCCTGCAAAAACGGACACCGGTGCGTATTTATCAGCAATTCACGCGACAGACATCAAAGAAGTTAAAAAGAAGAACGGTAAAACTGTTCTCCGTTTTCATCTGCTTGGCGGACACCCATCATCGCTCTACAGTAGAGAGATAGAAGTAGATAATTTTACTCGTAAAACTGTTGAGAACTCTTTCGGTGTCAAGCAAGAAAGATATGTTGTTATTTTCAAAGTAAAGTTAGCCGGAAAAGTTTTTAAAAGTGAGTTTAGCTTAGCCGATAGGTCAAAAAAACCATTTCCAATTTTGCTCGGTCGAACATTAATTAATAAACGATTTATTGTTGATACTGATATCGCGCACATTGATCAGAAACAACTTAAGAAAAATCTAAAAGATTGGCTTGCAAAAGACGACCTAGACGATAGTAAGGTGGCATAAATATGAGAGTAGCGATTTTATCTAATGGACCAGGGAACTACTCGACGAAACGACTGAAAGAAGAGTTTAAGCTTCGAGGTCATGAAGTTGACATCATCAAATACAAAGACTGTTTCGCAACGATAGAGTCGAGTAATCCAGAAGTGAGGTATCACGGCGAACGCCTAGAGGGTTACGATGCTATAGTACCCAGAATTGCTAGCAGTATGACTCGTTACGGCACAGCTATTGTGCGTCAATTCGAAATGCAGGGTATCTTTACGACAGGTAGCTCAATTGCGATTAACCGTTCACGCGACAAACTTCGTTCGCTTCAATTACTTGCTCGTAGTGGTGTAGGAATACCTAAAACAATATTTACTAGAGATGGACGAGATCTAGACGACCTAATTGATGAACTAGGTGAAATGCCGGTTGTAATCAAACTTGCACGCGGAACTCACGGCAATGGAGTTGTCTTGGCAGAAACCAAGAAAGCAGCAAAAAGCGTTATGCAAGCCTTTCACGTTATGGATGACGATGGTACAAACATTTTGATGCAAGAATTCATCAAAGAATCTGCCGGTGAGGATATTCGTGTTTTTATAGTCAACGGTAAAGTAGTTGCAAGTATGAAGCGCAAAGGACTCGATGATGATTTTCGCTCGAACTTACATCAAGGTGGTGAAGGAACCGTTGCAAAGCTTACAGAAATTGAACGAAGAACTGCACAAAGAGCTGCAAAGTCTATGGGTCTTCCTGTATGTGGTGTTGATATTATGCGGAGTAACAAGGGCCCACTAGTTCTTGAAGTAAATTCTAGTCCAGGATTCGGTATCGAAAAAGTGACAGGACGTAACGTAGCCGCTAAGATAGTAGAGTATGTCGAACAAAATGCCAAAAAAACCACTAGACGAGACCGCGTCGGCGCCTAGTAGCCACAAGAGAAGTCCAATTCATCTTGTACTTGGTCTGTTGTTGCTTATTTTTGGAGTCGCAGCTCTGTGGAGCGGTGTAAGCTCCGTTACCGACAACAAGCAAAGGCTCTATACGCCGAATACGCAACTACAGGTAGAAGTGGTGAGTTCAGTCGAAGATCGCAAAATTGGGTTATCAAACCGTGACGAATTAGCAGAAAAAGCGGGCATGTTGTTTGTTTTTGGTGAAGGCGAAGCTGGCTGTTTTTGGATGAAAGACACAAGAATACCGCTTGATATAGTTTGGCTCGATAGTAATAAAAAAGTTGTATATACGAGCAAAAACACCACACCATATTCCGAGGAAAGCTTGTGTCCAGACGTACCGGCAACTTACGTGCTTGAAGTTAATGGCGGTAAAGCAGAACAATTCGATTTGCGTGCCGGTTCAGTTCTGCGGTTTTAAATATAATGATACACTTATGCTTATGATGCCACTTGTATTATCAGCAGTTGTGCTTCTGGGCTTGCCAGTTGGGCTTTTATTGTTTTTTAAGGCCAATGCTGGGGTAATGTTTCTCGCAGCATGTGCCGGGCTCGTATTGCTCAGCACACTCGATCCTGCTGTTGTCAGCACGGCCGGTGCAATTGTCCCAAAAGAAGGAGAAGGCTACGTCCGACTTGCGGTTGTCCTGTTGTCGATTGTCTTTAGTGCAATGATCTTTAGAAACACAATTAAACACGGTACGCTACTGCTTCATGTAGTGCTCGCAGTCTTAATCGCAGTCATGCTGTGGCTATTGTTGCCGAGCGCCACTGGTGTCAGCTGGTTGCTTGATAACCTAAAAGAACCTATTTGGCAAAACGTGAATGAGTTTAGAACACTGATTGTGACATCAGGCTTTTCGTTAGCGCTCATCGCAACACTTACTAATGGTTCCGGAAAATCTAAAAAAAGTAAACATTGACTTTTACTCTGTTAAACGGTAAAATTACCTCTGTTTTACTCGATAAAATTTAACTGAGTCCATAGCTCAGCCGGCGTGACATAGGAACAAAGAAAAATTGCACCTGTGCACTAACCGTGAAATTACATAGAGTAAAACATAAAGTAAGTAATTTAATAATAAATAATATCTAACTCGGGTCCATAGCTCAGCCGGTTAGAGCACCTGCCTTTTAAGCAGGGTGTCGTGGGTTCGAGTCCCACTGGACCCTCCAAGTTTCCATTATTGGAAGTAAAGCCTTTTCTAACTCCTTAGAATTGGCTTTTTTGTTAGTTCTAACATAGAGGTAGCTTTTTTCTAACTCTGAATAGCCCTCATTTATTGGTACTAGCCATTCACTCGGCTCTATATACAGTTTATTATCCTTGAGCGTTAGTGTTTGTCCTAGTGTTTGCAGGATACCTCTCTTAGTTACAACATCACCACCACTAAAATTATTTTTAGCATTTACTGCAAAGCTAAATGCCTTTTCATGCATAGCAGTGGAATTATCAGTACGGTTTTCTGTGCTACGAAGCCTCTCATCTACCGCATACATTTCGCCTCGCAACTTATCTCTATGGCGTTTGTATTCTTCTTCATCAATGATTTCTTTATGTAGCCAAGTCAGTAACTTATCAATTTCATCTTGCAGTTCATTCCGCCTTGTTTGCAATTTGGCATAGATTTTCTTACGGTCAGTTACTTCAACTTTGTGATTTCGCTTCAATATCTTTAGGGCAATATCTTTGAACTCAGGAATAATAGTGAACTTTGAAAGTTCCATTTCTATATCTCGCTCTATTTCTTCAGCGTGAGTATACTTTGTTTGGGTACACTTACGGTACATGCTTTTTCTTGAGCAATAGTAATAAGTATAGGTCTTGTATCTATCTTTATTTTTTATGTACTTAGTGTTGTGACGAGCCTGAATTGTGCAACCGCACTCGCCACACTTTATCATTCCAGCAAATGCATAATCATAGCCACCAAGTCTCTTATTGCCTTTTGCACCTAGGAGTTCTTGTGCTAATTTGTATTCTTCTAGTGTAATCATATTTGGGTAGTTTCCTTTATATAGTTTACCCAAATGGTAATAGTTGCCAATATAAAAATCGCTACTCAGAACTCTGTATACAAGGCTCTGAGGCATTGGCTTACCACCCATTGGCTTGCCGTCCTTGCGTCTCTTATATAGAGGTGTTGTGTAAGTAGTTTCGTTATTCACTTTGAGCCATATCTGTCTTGGGGTAAGTCTGTCATATAAAAACCAATTCCACATATTTCTAACGATTTCATATCTCTCAGGGTCTTTTACTGTATGGGTAATGATTTTTTTATCTCGGTATACTGGCTGTCCATAGTCATCAAGTATTGGAGCTTTAGTGTAGCCGGGCATTACACGCCCTGGCTTTTCGCCAGTTCCAGCCTTTGTGATTAGGCCTCTTGAGACATCAACTCCTTGTTTCGCTGATTGGTATTGCCCCTGGTTCATTGTGAACTGCAAGAACATAATACCCTCAGGGTTATTGTCAAAGTTATATGAACAAAACTTTAGGTCTTTTAGGTAGCTCCTAAGAGCATAAGTTATTTGGCCTGAGTCCACCTCGTTGCGTGACAGGCGATTTGGGTGCCATGAGACAATTCCGTCCGCTTCACCATTCTCTAGCATCCGCATCATTTCCTGGAATATAGGCCTTCCTTGTGTAAATGCACTTTGGCTTTCAGGTGGCATCCATTTGACAATGTTGAGGTGCCCGAACTTTTCTTTGATGTTTTCTATTTGGCTAAGGTGTGATAATTCTTGTTTCTCTTTGTCTTCTGCTGATTTCCGTACATAAGCTATGTATCGTAATTTATCTTTAGCTTGCATATCTTCTCCTTATTTTATAGTAGATTGTGTTCTTGAACTAGTTACTAATTTATGTCATAGATATCTCTTCCTTTATCAAAGCGCCTAGCCATTATTTCTACTAATGGCTCTGCTTGATTTTGCTTATAGGCAATGTTGGGGGTACTTTTTGGGGTACTCTTTGAAGTAATCTTTTGTGTAATCTCTGTAATAGATTGATGGAAACTCGCAATTCCTGATGAGAGTTCAAGGTCTTTGTACTTGTCAGTTTCTAGCAGTTCAATTATCACAAGCACTAGTTTGTCCACATCAATATAGAAGTGTCGTTTTTGGGGGACACCTTTATTTTTGGTTTCTAAAACACCTAGTTTTTTGAACATCTTGATAGCTCTGTCTTGCTTGTCTCTTGATAGTCCAGTTTCTAGGTAGAGTTCATCATGAGTTTTATAGAAAGAATTATCTCGTCTATGACCTTTGCCACGCCAATACAGGAGTTGGCTAATAAGTATTGCTTCATTTACACCAAATAGAATTGCAAGCCCTGGCATGTACAGAATGGGTCTGCTTGTGAATAAACTCCTAATTTGTTGCTGGCTTGGGCTTGCTTTGCTCATTGCTTTTCTCATTCTCATTCTCATTTATGCTTTGTAGCTGTTTCTTGGTTATGGGCTGGTAGACAAGCTCCATTTGGCGTACAAGTAGCTCTAGCTTTGTTCTTGCGTCAAAAGTGCTCAAATCTACACCAAACTTCTTTGTATAAATAGACTGAAACTCACGCACATCAGCAGGAGTAACCATTTTAGTTACCATACAATCTGTTTTTTAGTTGCCTGATAGCATCAAAGTATATGCGTGGTTCAATTCTGATTTTTCCGCTGTGATATTTTTCAATGATTGCTTCTAATTCAGAATTGAGGGTAAAACAAAAACCAGCCCTTTTTGGGTTGGTTCGTTCAATGCCAATTAGACTATGCCCTAATGCTACAAAAGTTGCCGCTAAAGGCAGGTCTTGCGTTGCATAAGTACTCATATTCATTGATACATCGTTCATACTTACGATGATATGAAATATAAGGTTTTAGATATTACCCAAACATTACGAGTAAAAAGTGGCTATTCGCCTAAGTGCTTCTTGTACTGCTCAACTAACTTACGAGCGTCATTGTATTCTAGTGAGCCACCAAGTTCTGTATTGACCGTACTTGCCACTTCTTTCCATGCCATTCCAGTATCTCTAAGCTCATTCGCTCGTTTCATTTTCTTCAGCTTTAGTGCAGGTATAAGCTGTTGTCGCTTGTCTTTGAGATGAACAGCCTTGTAAGAATTGAACGCATGGCGTATCTCGTCCTCAGTTGTATGTTCATAAAAACGCATACGATACACTGGATTTCTATTTATCTCATCAACTGTAATGCTTACCTGTGGCTGTATGCCCATGAGGGGTATTGAGGTTGTTCCTGTTTCAATGTATGCCAGTAATGGTTGCCAAGCTACCGAGTCAAGGTTGTATTTGCCTGGCTCAACGAAAACTCTAATCACATCACGACTACGAGCGTTTTTCCATTCACGCTCACTGTCTTCGTCTGTAAACCCACTTATGGGCAGTTGCCACTCGCTTCTAAACTTTTCAACTTCATGTTGGAAATCAGTGCGAGCCAGTAGTAGCTCCGTAAACTGCCAAGCCTTCTGAGCTTTTGGGCTCAATTTCTCATAATCATTCACATTCATATCTATATTCTAACAAGTATTTTGCACTCACTTCTGACGCTCAAAACAAAAGCACAAAAACTCCCGAAAGTAACAGCCCAAAACTCTAAGTATTCACAATCAATAAACCCCAAAAACTAAACATCAAAAACTGTAAAAAGTCAGACACCTATAACAGATACGAAGCCTTCAAAATAGGGATACTTTTTACAGTCGTTTATTAGGGGTTTTTGGGGTAACTTTTAGCTAATAGATGGAGTAAATTATGAGGACTTTTCGGAGTAATTTTTGCTTATGTTTTTGGGTAGTATTATCATAAAGTACATTTTGGTTGCGGCTTTTTATTCAATAATGTTTTACAATTAGATATATGAGTAAATCAACAATACAAAATCTATACACATTGGGTAAGACTGGTAAAAAGAAGCCAAAGTTACTTTCTTTATTTTCAGGCTGTGGTGGTATGGACTTAGGTTTCAAGCAAGCAGGGTATGAAATAGTATGGGCAAATGACTTTGAACACTGGTCGTGCCAAACTTATGCTAAAAACTTTGGGCCACACATTGTTGAAAGTAGTATTGTTGATGTCAATTTTGAAGATACACCAGATGATATTGATGTTATTACTGGTGGCTTTCCCTGCCAAGACTTCTCTATGACCTCAAAAAGAGGTGGATTGGAAACTGATAGAGGCAACTTGTATAAGCAGTTTGTTAGAGCAGTTGAGACAAAAAAACCTAAGGTATTCATTGCAGAAAATGTCAAAGGATTACTCACAGCAAACAAGGGCATGGCTATAAAGCAAATCTCTGAGGACTTCGCAGAACTAGGCTATAAATTAGATATAAACCTGTATAACTTTGCTCAATACGGTGCACCGCAATTGAGAGAGCGTGTGCTCATAGTTGGAGTAAGGCATGATGTTGAATATGAGTTTACTAAACCTGAACCAACTCATAACGCTGATAATTATGTAACCGCTGGCCAAGCGTTAGAGGGTGTAGAGAAAGTTCCATACAATAATGAACATCAGAACATAAAAGACAAAACGCGTGAAATGCTCAAACTAATACCTGAGGGCAAGAACTTTACCGCTATACCTAAAGAAAGCCCTTACTATGTAAAAGGTATGATTAGCCATGTTTACAGACGCTTAGACCGCAACAAACCATCAACGACCATAATTGCAGGTGGTGGTGGCGGTACATGGGGCTACCATTTTGAAGAACCACGACCTCTAACCAACCGAGAACGAGCAAGACTTTTTGGCTACCCTGATGACTTTATCTTTGAGGGTTCAATTACTGAAGTAAGAAGACAAATTGGTAACTCTGTACCACCAGTAGCGGCATATCAAGTTGCGAAACATCTGTTACCAGCATTTAGTGCTAATACACTTACAGTCGTAAATGCCAAGAAAGTTGATTACAAAGAACACATAAAGAGCGGTGTGAGGCTCAAACAATTTACGCTGGCTACGGAGTAATTTTTATGCCATTACTATTCTCCAATTTTCCACCCCTCAGAACTCAACACCGTTCGTATACAGATGTGTTCAGAGAGTTACTGAAAAGTTCAGACCAAGTAAAAATTGCGACTGGCTACATATCTTCTGACTCAGCAGTTGACCTGAAAAGTATTATTGAAGCTAATGGTGGGCCCAAACTGAACCTATGTGTAGGTATGCATTATTTTGATGGACTAAGCAAAGTCCAAAAAGATGCACTTGATAGCTTAGACCTATGCCTCAAAAGCCATGACCTTGGCGGTGTCTTTATGGTTACTACCTTTCCATATCATGGTAAAGTAGTGAGCTTTTCAAAGAATAGCTCAACCACAGGTTCAATAATTGGTTCCTCAAATCTATCAAATATAATTGACGGCCAAAGACAGTATGAGGCTGATTATTTATTTGAGCCAGGTAGCGAGGCCAATGACTTAGACGGTTTCATTGACCAGCTAATTCGTGTTTCTGCAAAACCCCTAAGTGAGCTTGAAATCAGGCTTATTGAACCAAAGAACAACTTACTAGAAGACCAAGTTAGTGTCAGTAAAGTTACTAAGCAAGAGCAAGATAGTATAAAACAAAAATTGTCAGGGCTTTCTTTTGACATACCCCTAAAGGCGGACGATGCACCTCGCAGTAGTTTGAATGTTTATTTTGGAGAAGGCCGCAGAAACGCTCAGGGCTTTGTCATGCCTCGTCCATGGTACGAAGTGGAACTTATAGTGCCAAAGGCAATTACACAGCAAGAGGGCTACCCTCAAGCAGACTCACATAGCGATAGTGGCTCTTTCAATGTAATAACTGATGACGGCTGGTCGTTTAGATGTAAAGTTAGCGGAGATTATAGCAAGAACCTTCGCTCTGATGATGATTTGAAAATACTTGGTAAATGGATAAAAGGTCGTTTAGAAAATGCAGGTGCACTGAAAGCTGGCGAAATGTGCACAGATGCAACACTTGCTACATACGGCCGTTCAGATATCAAACTAACAAAAATCAGTGGCTCAAACGACTGGTATTTAGATTTTGGAGTAGAGAATGTCTAATCATCTAAGGAGTTACCTAGAGGTACTTGCAACTAGTTCGCCTGATGCAGTTGCGTCTGTAAAGAAGACTGTTGAAAAGCTAGTGCCTGAACACATTGAGTCATTCAGCCACCAAGAGCATATTCGTGGTCTTTTGCTAGGACAAGTCCAGAGTGGCAAAACAAGCCAAATGTTAGGCATTATCGCTGCGACAGCGGATGCAGATGAAGGCTTCAAGACTTTTGTATTGCTAACCACTGATAACACAGCACTACAACAACAAACAATGCAACGAACATTGGCATCAATGGACACTTTCAATGTTTGTGATGAACATGATGATATGCGTTTTATACAAGCTGGCACACGCAAGCCAAGTATTATTGTTCTAAAAAAGAACTCTAGTATTTTGAAAGCATGGCGAAACATACTTGGTTCATCAGGTGCTTGCAATGGTAGGCCAGTATTTGTCGTAGATGATGAAGCTGACGCGGCAAGCCTGAACACACAAATAAACAAGCGTGAGCAGAGTGCGATAAACGGACATCTTGAAGCAATCCTAGGTTTATCAACAAGTAGTTTTTATTTACAGGTAACAGCTACACCTCAATCACTATTTTTACAGACAGAGGAGTCAGGCTGGAAACCGTCATTTGTGCACTATTTTCCACCAGGCAAGAACTACCTAGGTGGCAACTTCTTCTATACGAAGCCTCAACCTTTTACCAACCGCTTTACAGATGACGATGAATTGTCTCAGCTCATAAAGGAACCGCACACACCAGAGGGTCTAAAACGAGCCGTAGAGAGCTTCCTTGTTACTTGCTCTCATGTAACACTCAAGGAAAATGCAAAGGTATGTAATTTTCTAATTCACCCAAGTGTTAGAATAAATGACCATGAAAAAATAAAGATAAAGACAGTTACATATCTCAATTATATCTTTGAAAACATAGATGACCCCAAGGTAGTATCAGTACTAAAAGCTGCGTGGGCTGATTTGAAAACTTCAAAGCCAGATATTGCTAGCTTCACTGAAGTTTTAGATTATCTAAAGGCTCTTCCAAGTATCATGGTTCATACTATGAACTCTGGTCCTGAGAGTAACTCACGCATATCTTTTGATGAGGGGCTAAACATAGTTATTGGTGGTAATAGCCTAGGTCGTGGTGTAACTTTCAAATCCTTACAAACCGTATACTATTGCAGGTCTTCAAAAACCCCACAAGCAGACACTTTCTGGCAACATTGCAGAATGTTTGGCTATGACAGAGACCCACTTTTGATGAGAGTATTTATGCCAGAGGCACTCTTCAATATGTTCTCTGAAATAAATGAAGCAAACGAAGTACTGCTGAACCAAATCGCTGAGAATAAGTTTGATGAGATACAGGTCATTACTAGTGGCAAGCTAAGGCCAACGCGTAGAAATGTTGTTGACCAAGACAAGTATGACTACATCGTGGGTGGCGTGAATTACTTTCCGCCTTCACCAGACCAAGAAAACGCAAAAATACTTGACCCTATACTTGCAAAATATGACGATGATAAAAAAGTGCATGATGTCACAATTGATGAATTGGTTGATATCGTAAGCAAGCTTGAGTCTGACCCTGCAAATAACTGGTCTATTGACGCATATAAAAATGCTCTACTTGCAGTAAAAGCTCAGAAAACTACACCAAACCTAGCAAAATTAGTTGTTCGTCGCGGTAGAGACATAAAGCGTGGTACGGGTACGCTACTCTCTCCTGATGATAGGCGTTTGGGTCGCGACATAGATAACCTACCTGTGCTTACTATTTATAGGCTAACAGGTACAACGGAAAAGGAATGGGACGGTAAGCCTTTCTGGATACCAAACATCAAACTCCCTGTTGGTAAAGTTTTTCACCGAGTTAGTCAATAATACATCGTTTCATTACTTTTGGTGCTAATGTTTGCAGCGTATAATGTAAGTGTTCCTTTTTGAGATGTTTCGCACAATGAGCAGGGTGCAAATAAGCACTCAGAAAGGAGACGCAAAATGCCTAAAGTCACTACAAAGACTGGCATGAAGGCCCCAAAGTCTGGTCAATACAGACCAACAGGGACTAGGCGAGAAGTTACCCTTACAAAGGGCGAACGAGTACCGCCTAATAAAGGTCATAGACCTACCTTCACTCTTGTAGATGCAACGAAGCACAAAACTTCGTAGTAACTACAAACACAGAGACCACACTTTTTACAGTGTGGTCTCGCCATATATGCAGCATATCATAAGTACCTAACATAAGCGATATCAGCTAAAAAGTATAGAAGCCGTATCTTGTATTACCGTCTACCTTGCAGTTTATAGCTACATCTTTGACGGCTGTTGTTTCGGGATTGAACTTAGTACCATCGCCTTTGGTAAATAATGGGTAAGGATTGTTTAGCGGAGAGTTTGGCTCTAGCGGATTTCTGATTGTTCGTTCGTAATCGCCATTGAGTTTTATCTCGCATTCATTCCATGCAACTGTTTCAAGGTTCGTAACCTCAATGCCAGGAACATCATAGGCTCGTTTGATGTCAGCTTTTAGTTCGCTATCGTCTTTCTTTGGTTCTTCCTTTTTAGGTTCTTCTACTTTCTTTGTTTCAGTAGTGGTGTCTTGAGCCGTCTGTTGCGTGTTTTGCTCTGTCTTGGGGCTTGATGAGGCTAAAGCAATTATTATGATGAGTACAGCCCCTATGGTTGCACCAATCTTGATACCTTTACTCCACTTAGACTTAGCCCATGTATACCAGATAATAAAAAATGGTAACAACAGGATTGCTACCACTATGCCCCAAGGCTTTTTGTACCACTCTTTTTGTTTGTTCATCGTGCAACCCCTTTCTTAGTTATGGTGGTTGCCGTAAATAAAAAAGGACAACCACGCTAGGTTGTCTACACCAAACAACAAGTTTGCACTCATTGTCTTTTGCGTGGTTGCCCATTTTCAAGTGCAAACACGCCAAAAGGGCGATTACTTATTGTTTAGTGTAGACATACTAATAATAGCTTATTTGTATAGAGTTACGCACTATTCGTAATTAGACACATATTTATTCAGCATTCATAAATGTATAGGCCACTGCTACTTGCCAATTTAGTTGCAATAGTTTGCACCTTGCACCTCCAAGTTCGAATCATTCGAGTAATCCATCGTAAAGACCTTATTCAACTTCGGTCGGAGCGATGGATTTTGAGTTCCAGATTCTATTTCTGCGAAGTTTGGTGCTTGATCAAAAAAGACGCCAAATAACTGCGCTTTTCTGACCGCGTCAATCTGTTTTAGAACAAGCTCGTCCAGGTGTTCCAGGAAATACTTCAGGCGCTGCATCACTGCCCGCATATCTACTGGTTTCTTAGCTTCTGCTAGCTGTTTCTCCGCTTGCAGAGTTTGTATTTGCTCTTCTATATCTTTCACTGTGTCCTCCAGTGTCTTAATTACTGTTGCGCTGCTCACGAGCAGTATTTTCTCTGCTGTCAGCTTGATCTGACTCTCTAGCTCTGCTATGCGCGTATCTAGAACCTCAGTCGTGTTGGTTTGTACCTCTTGTCTTTTTAACCATTCCGTAACGACTGCTTTTTCTAGTGCTTCTAGATACTCGGGTTTTATCTTGATGTCCTGCGTAAACGACTGGATCGCCTCATCGAACCGCTTTACCGGTACGCGGAAATAGTGCCCGCGCCCACAATGATAGGCTGGATAGTATTTACCCATCTTGCCTTTTGATGCGCTGCCCATGAGCGGCTTCTCGCAGTCCGGGCACATGACTATTCTTTTGTACGGAAAGTCAGGATTATCTTTCTTTTTTACCAGCTGGAATGCAGGCGTAGTTTGCTTGTGTAACTGCAGTTCACCATCGCTTTCTGTGATCGTTCGCTTGCCCTTATTAGCTTTATTGAACAGATTCATATCTACGAGGCCATCAAACATTGCTTTTACTGGTTCATTGTCTGTCCATTTCTCACATATGACACCCGCATAGATAGGATTCTGTATGTAACGCTCAAGTGTTTGCTGGTTCATTTTCTTATTACCGCGCGTGCCGATGATTTTAGTTCTGTCTGATTTACCGCGCAAATACTCTGTACGCGTTCTATATCCAAGCGTATTCAGCTTATCTATAATCTGGGCATCGCTCATCGTGCCTTTTGAGCGTAGATCGAATAGCATTCGTACAAACTGCGCCTCTTTCTCGTCAGGCACTAATAAGCACCGCTTACCATTCAAGGTTTCTATCTTTTCGCTCTTGTAGCCATATGGCGGCTGGCGCATCCAGTAGCCAATCTTGGTATATCGTATTTCTGCACCAATCATGCGGGACATAATATCGCGCATCTCGTCCTTAGCGCGCTCAGCTTCTAGGATTTCTGTTTTCTTGGTCGGAGAGTACACGCTCCACTTATACTCAAAGCCAGTGTGCTCTAGTGTGTTGACCTTCTGTGACCCAATTACGCCGTAGATGTCCACCAAGCTTACGTTGCAAGCTTCTAGCTGCATCTTCAGATGATCGTAGGAATATGATCCACCACGGGTGAACCGATCAATGGACTTTATAATAAATAGATCGACCTTGTTTTTCTTGCAGTAGTCTACTGCTTGTTGCATTGGCTGCTCGTCTTTACTGGCAGATTCTAGAAATACAAAAAAATCTTTTATCTGTATGCCTCTTTGCTCAGCAAAGCGTTTGATCTGCTCTTTCTGAGCTTCCGGTGAATCACCATCTGTACCTTGCTTAACGCTCGACACGCGTATAGCAGCTACAGCTGTCAGTGATTCAGCCTGTGGACTCACGAGACTACTAGCTCTTCCGCTATGCGCTCAACCAGCAGATTAGCAAGCAGTTCAATTCGTTCTTCAACCGGCATCTGTTCAATGTCTGATTCATCTTTTGGTTTATTCTTCGATCCTGCTGGTCTTGCCATTTTGATACCCTCAAGTGAGACATTAATTACTGACCTATCTGGGATAATTATACTATCCCAATGAGGTCATATGCAAGTCTTTTGTTGCTCACTTATGCACAGTAAAATGGGCTGCAAAAAGTGTACGCGGGCGAACACAGTTTTGACCCCGCGGACGGGGTCAATTTAATCTGTTATTCAAGGAGTTGTTCGAACATTTCCGTATCCTCTACCTATTAAAATAACGGTATGAGTTGGGGTTGGCACAAAAACTAATAGTCGAACAAAACTTAGACTTATCGTTCACTTCACCACAATACCCCTCCCATCACTAAGGAGTAGCTTTAAATCCTGAAACCTAGAAACAAAACCATAGCTGGCTATTTATGACCTCTGTAAACTCGTCTCAATCTACGATCTTCCCACCCACAAACTCCAATTTCTTCCATCATATACACCGATGTCAAAAAGATACCTGTTGCAAAATATCCAGGGAGTATATCTGAATTACTTACGTTGTTTCCGTTAAGCCCTGATAGGCCAAGATAAGCAAGCGTGCTTGGCAATACATTACTTGAACTGCGTACGTTTTGTTCAAGTCTTTCAGTAGCAAGTTCACTGCTACAGTCTCCTATGTTGCGGTATCCATTTTCAAAAAGATTATCGTATTCTACTCCGAGTATAGTGCTGAGTCGTATACGAGGTGGCCCACCGGCGTAACTCATAATCTGAGCTCTTTCATTAAAATACTGCAAAGCAGATGCGCTTCCTTCCGCCAATGACGACTGAGCCATTGTACGAGCTTTCGCGGCTGTATCACTACCTACGTGATGATGTTCGTTTGCTATGTGGCTTGCTAAGTCTGTCTGCCAGCCAAGCAGGCTATCCCTTTGGTGCTCAGTAACATTGAACGATCCATAAGGAACTGAGTCATCTCGCATACCGTAGTAGCTTTCTAGTGCTATTGGTTGGTCGTGTGAACGCGCTTCTTCACGTGCTGCCCTGTCAATCACAGGGTTCATTTTATTTCTCATACTATTTTCCTCTTATAATTATATTTACAGTAAAAAGCCCCTCGTCGTAGCGAGGGGCTTATTTTTCTGAAAATACTAAACTACGCTACGACCGGATCTTTGTAGCGCTTTTCTTCAGAATGACTGTATTAGACATATTCATATTCATTATTATGTCTAATAAACACTCTTAAGTCAAGTAGGCGTAATGGTTCAATACCTTTGCATCACTTTCAACTAAGAAAGTATGTAAGGATTAAACTATGGCATATACAACAAACCCCAAACTCCCCCGCCTGCGGATGCAGGCAGTCACCATGGTGAGACGCGGAGCGTCTACTCATG
>JBGSRU010000007.1:0-73461 GCA_041737385.1 Saccharimonadales bacterium (SeqCode) | reverse complement strand
ATACTTGGCAAGACGAATACAACATAACAAGGCGTCACTCTAGCTGCAAAAACCTACCACCAATTGAATACTTTAATGTTTACTGGAAGTCGAGGATAGCTTATGTGTAGGTGTCGTGACAATTGGGGCTTAATACAATTTAAGAAGCTTTTTTAAAATCGTTATCATCTCTGGATTCCACGACAAGTCAGGCATATCATCTAGTGTTTTTACCCATCGATGATCGGTGTGCTCAGGACTTAGCTCTACCTCCTCGGGAAGCGTCACGTCAACGATGTAGTAAAGCATCACAAGGCTAATATCAGGTAAGATGTCTTTCTGTAGCCTAAATGCACTTTCTAGCTTTTTTATCTTGTGAAGCTTTGCATTAGGTAATTCTTCACTTATTTCACGGGTAAGAGTCTCTTCGATTGATTCATTGTCGTCAATTCTGCCACCCGGTGTATCCCAAAATCCGTTTTCGTGGAGCAACAACAAAACACCCTTCGCTTTGTCATACACAACTGCTTTCACCCCTACATGGAATGTCTTGATCATTGTTTATATTTTCCTTTTCCCTCAAACATATTTAATATACCCCCCTTAGGATCACTAACATCACCTTGCCATCTAGGTATTACATGATAGTGAAGATGGTTCACCGTTCTTCCCGCTTCAATTCCGTTATTAACCCCATGGTTGAATGATTGTGGCGGTTCAGTATATCTCTTTAAGTCTTTCAAAGCAGCACTAATGAAGCTCATGAAGTTGCTTGTAGGCGACGCCATTTGTGGACCAATTTCATGATAAAGTTGACGGATGTCTAATGACGATAGATGTTCTTGTAGCAAAATGACGGCGTCCGCCAATTCATATTTCTCTTCTCTGTTCATATCTTCAAAACTTTCGATATGACGTTTCGGTATCACGAGTGTGTGACCAGGGTTTGCAGGAAAGCCACTATACATAAAAAAGAAGTATTCAATTCCGGGCAACAAAAATGTATCAGGCTTTTTTGAAGCAAATCTGTCGCAAAAATAAGGACAACTGAGGCTACTACTCATACTAACCCTACTATACCCCATGCTTCTTCAAACGTATCAATAATGTAGTTTGGGGCTATTTCTAATCGCTCCAACTCTTCTCTTGTAAAACGGCGCGTGATGGCACAAACTTGCAGTCCAGCAGCTACGGCGGACATGATGCCTCGTGGATCGTCTTCGAAAGCTAGCACGTGTTTCTTGTCGTCCTTAGAAAGCCCCAGCGTTCCAAATGCTAAGTTGAAGACTTCAGGATGGGGCTTTGTATGTTTCATGTCCTCTTTTGACTTGATACGTTCAGGTGGGAAGTACTCATCCAGCCCCGTTTTGCCGAAGAACAAATCAATATCTCTTCTCGTAGCAGAGCTCGCAACAGCAAGCTTATCTTTATATCCCGACCTGTTCAACTCTTTTATGAACCGTATTGCGCCAGGAACTTCCTCAGCTTCATTCAGTAAGCGGCGTTCATGAAGCTCGTCTTTTAGACGAACAATTCTAAGCAATATCTCATTTTGATAATCGATTCCTTCACCCGCTACGAGGTTCTTCATGAGCAATATATTCCATACAGCACCCTCCATGGAGTGCACAGCTGCACTCACAAACGCCTCGTTGTTTTCAGCTGGTGTCAGTTTCAAAAGCTCTGGCAGGTTCATCTCTTCGGCAACAGTCATACACGCCTCCATGCGCGATTGTTCATGTAAATTGCCATCTGGAAGCCCTGGTTTGTTGTCCAAGATTGTATCGTCAACGTCAAAAATAAATCCTTTGAACTTACGCACCAAGATATACCCTGCTCAGTAACGCTATAAAAAACAAAAGTATGAATGTTTGTTGAGCTCGAAGTTTTTCTTGAGGTTTTCTTTCACGGCCATGAAAATAGGTAAATACAATTGCGAGCAAAACGACAAACAGAGTCCCCAACACATTCATCGACCAGCTGCTTTCGTACAAACCAGCTTCACCACTATTCACGTACAGTAGTCCTGCCAACACCATGAATAGATAGAACATCATATAGGCAGCATAGAAATGCACTGTGCCCTTCCAGCCCTTAACTGCTGGAAAGAGAGCGAGTAGTAGTAACGAGCTTACTGCGATGCTGTAGAGTATATAAAACAGCGACGGAATAGTCGTCTCTTGCAACAAATATCCATATACCGTAAATGACACCAATACTAAAGCGGAGGATACCCCAACTAAAAGTAGTAAATAATTCTTTTTACTCGATGCCGCTAATTGGCTAGTTGTGCTTGCTTTCAAATGCTTTGTCCTAGAAGATAAAATGAATCCAAAAAATATCGTCAGAAAAAAGCCATATAACGCAAAATTTTTATAAGTTTCAGACCAGTCCATATTTGTAAGTGTAGCAGGAGTTTATTTGTTTGTACGCATAGAACCAGCTGGCGGTGAAGTATTTTCTGTTACTAGCACGTCACCGTGCATAAAATGACGAATCAGATAAAGTACAAACGCAACGCTCAAGAAACCAACTGCAAATGTTAAGAAATATCCAGCGAATAATCCCTGCACTGCTTTAACAACCGCATCGATGAGGCCACTTGCGTCAAATTCACCTTGCACACTTGAGCGTAGTGCATCACCGAACACATATGGCACTAATACAATTAAGCCCCAATAAAGCGCGAACCACATGCCGGCGTACAAAAATACTCTACTAATTCGCTGCAGTTTTTTGCCTTTCTCAGCTACAAACCATTCGATAAGCATAATCAGCACAAACAGCCCGAGCCCAACGTACTTCATCAAACTAAAGATTTTATATATGCTATGAACGTTATCTAAGTCACCCTGCTCATTTAGTTGAATTGGTTTAGCGAATTGCTCATCAAGGTCAGCTGTATTTATCTGTTCAGCGCCAACTGACTTTTTTACTTCTTCAGGGAAATCGCTTAAGTCAATGATCGGATTTGGCTCTCCTTCACGGACAAAAGTGATTATTGAAGCAGAAATTACAGAAATTTTAGTTTCAACATATTCAGCCGTAACCACCTTTTTTATTGTATCTTTTATCAATTGCTCTTCGCTGTTCGAAACTTGCTCCTCGAGATTATTTTGTACGACTAAAGGCATATTTTTTTGTAAATTGTCTTTCGCTTCAGTCGTTGCAATTTCTGGAATTATATCCGAAAGCTCTTGAGAAACACCTGCTTTTCTTAGCTCATCAGACAGTATATCGTTGTTTAAAACTCTGCCGTCTATTATCCAGATAAAAACTGTCGCTGTAAGTACAAATACAGCAATTGAAATCAAAAAGTGAGACAACGATCGTCTAGACATAGTATTCACCTAATTTAGTTATGCTTATTCTAGCATGAATTTATAGAAGTGATTCCAACTCTAACTTAAAACTTTCAAAATCAGTATAGAGAATTGCTTTCATACCCACATGCTGCGCACCTTCAACGTATGGCATTCTGTCATCGATGAATACACATTCATCCAATCTTGCGATCGCTATTTCTGCTGTGATTTCGTAAGCCCTTGCCTCGGGCTTAGCAAAGCCAATTTTGGCAGACTCAACAATGTGATCGAAATGAGCTTCAAGTACAGAATAATCCAAAAATGTGCTCAATCCTTCAGCGCCAATATTTGAGAGCATCACTACCTTATATGTTTTTCTAAGTTCGACAATATATTCCAATAGTTCTGTATTAAATCCGGTGATTTCATCTCTAGCATCGTTCCATTGCGCTTTGGTCACATCCAACTTTTCTCTCAGGCCTTCGAACCATTCTTTTTTCCCTTTACTGACATCGAAGAAAAACTGCTCAATAAACTCAGCGTCTTTCTCAAGATCTCCACCAAAATGTTCATACATTTTCTCGAAATGGTCTAAATACACCACGCCAAAACAGTCAAAGATTATCGCTTTAATCATTCATAATCTCAACTTCTGTAAAGTCCGCGTTGTTCATATGGTGATAATCTTCAAAATCAGAAACGTTTGTGAAGCCTTTTGCAACTTGTCGCAGATAAAATCCAGAAATCGCATGGCCTACGACGACAACCCCACCATCAATACAATTTACTGATTTACTGATTATGTTTAAGGCTTTTTTCATACGTAGTACTAAAATTTTCTGAGATTCAAAACCACGTTCAGTATCTATTTCAAAAAATCGCTCACTTTCCATATCTTTTAGCTTGCCTTCACACTCACCGAGAAATCGCTCTTTAAGTTCTTCGACTATTTCTATGTTAGTTACTGGAATACCTATTTCTCCAGCAATCGTTTCTGCAGTTTGTTGTGCACGAATATACGGAGACGTAACAATTAGCTTTATATTTATATCTTTAAGTTCTTTGCCTGTTCGTTTAGCCTGTTCAATGCCATCATCTGTCAATAATGCCGTACTATCGGCAACTATTAATGCTGCGTTTGCTGTGCTCTGTCCGTGTCTTACAAAATAAAATTTAGTCATCTTATAAATAATACGCTATCAATATTGATATATAAAAAATAGCTATGTAGGAGCCCTGTATCCATAGCATCTTGGGATGTTTGCGTTTATATACGGTTAGAACAATGATTTCTGTCAACATAACCGCTGCGGATAGTAGTAAAGTAACCTTAGCAAAACTACTGACGTCGCCAGTTAGTGCTATCAGTAAAACGGCTGGGAGAAATAAAGTGGCCATACTAAATGCAGCCAAACGGTGAATGGTAGTTTTTGTCCCGCCAGTTTCAGGTACTGCTGCCGCAATAAGCATCAACAGACAAGTAGCAGTAGAAAGCAAAATAAACAAAGGCGTTAAAGATAACTCATCGTAGAAATCAGTAATCAGAAACCGGTAAAGTGGCGGTAAAATTAGCACCCAAAGCAGCAAATAGTACGCGCTTGATGACTTATGCTGAGCAGCATGTTGACTAAATGTCATGCTGCTATTTCCCTTCCATCTACAAATCAAAAACATTAGTCCAGCCCAGGAAATAATAATCGTAAATAAGCCTAAATGATCCATTGCTGTTACTTAGTTCCTTTCAAGTACAGTTTTGCTAACGGGACAGGCTGGCAGATTTTGTCGTGATTTCCGTGTATCACATGAATTGTAGTAGATCCGGCACTCAAAGCTTTCAATATTTCTCTTTCTTTTGCTGAGTGCATATGACTATCGTCTGATATATAAATTTCTAGCTCAAGGTTATTGATTTCAACTAAATCAACTAACTCATTCAAAGATTTCCCAGAAGCATAATATATGCCTCTCTTTTCTAGCATAGCTCCTTTAGTAAAATATTGCTCTCTATTCATCGGTGTCCACCAGCCTCTTCCGACCCTGTGTCGATAAGCAAATACGTGTCTTCCAAACCCGTGTACAAGTGATGTATGTTTATTCCCGTATACTCCGTGAGGCCGCAGGCCAGTTGGTTCAACCATAACGGCACTATATTTTTTGTTGTTACTAACTTTTTGTAAACCTTCAATGCACGCCTGAACTGCCAATGTACCACCCGAGGATCCAACAATTACCACTTTTTTATAGTTTTTGGTGAGCTTAATTACAGCATCTGTATAGTCTTCCATAAACTGTAGATCAGCTTTATTTTGCATATTTTTTAGTTCAGTTTTCGTAAGTGCGTTGTCGCTCATGCCACCAGAAGCTATCCTATCTAGACAGTAAACGGCGCCAACTTTTTTATTTGAGACTAATTGCTCTGCTAAGTACTTAGAAAATAATGATTTGGCCCCACTCCGCCACTGATTCCAGACAACAAAACACACTTCATCACTCAAGTCTTTTGAAAACTTTATTCCAGCAATTCTACCGTTTTTAACTTCACTCGTTTTCATAAACGTTCATTTCTTTTATTCAGCCATCGGCTCCTTTTTAATCAATATTATTCCTTTAACTTCATCAATACTAACAAAAAATGCACTTGAAGTGCATTTCATATAAACACTTAGTCTACCGTACCGTAAAGCAGTATTAGTAAGAAAAGGTAAAAAGAAGTGAAAAACAGCATTTGTATTATATAAAATTTTTTCCTATTAAAAACTGCATACACGCCTGATATACAAAGTAGTGCTATTAAACCTATATAGGCAATCAACCCTGCGGTACCGAGCTTAATAATAAACGGGGCGGTAAGTACTATAAGCAAGATAAACCCGGCCATAGAAGCCGCAGCAACTTTATGTATTTTCTTGAAATCTTTTCTATCCGGCAGGAAAGCTTGGAGCTGCTCAGCTAGTACGCCAAGACAGGCTAATGTCAATAAAAGTAATGATTCATTATCTACGTAGAAATATTCGTAGGCAATATATAAAAATAACATTCCTCCTATAAAGTGGCCAATAGCAAATGTAGCGTGCGAATGGTTGTCAATTGCTGCGTGTAAACTAACAGATGATTTTCGGTCAAACCTATGTCTAAACAGAATATAGTACATTGTCCCGTTGGTGCCTAAGAATGAAACCAATAACAGAAGGAGCATTTTTTACAGCTCGCTCCAGTTTTTTCCTATGCTCACATCCACTTTTAGGTTTACGCCGAGGTCTGGCTTGATTGACTCCATTGTTTCTACCATCATTTTACTTACTTTTTCTGCATCTGCTTGCTTGCACTCAACCATAATGGAGTCATGGATCTGCATGATTTGACGAGGAACGTCAAAAGAATCTTGAATCTTGTTTTTTGAATCTTGCTTCTTTTCATTATTCGTAATTCTAGATTCATAATTCTGCCTAAATTGTTCATCCAATTTAGACATTGCCATTTTAGTAAGATCAGCAGCACTGCCCTGAATCGGCATGTTGATAGCAGCACGGTATGCGCCCTCGCGCACAATAAAATTGCTCGACTGCACATCTGGCGTTGGCCGTCTGCGCCCCATGACCGTTTCGACGTAGCCTTTGTTCTTGGCTTCATCACGGAACCGGTCTATCATCGCTTTCAAACTGGGGCGCACTTCAAAATACTTATCAATAAACTCTTTTGCATCTTTATAGCTTATCCCTGAACCTTCAGCTAGACCATGCACACCTTGGCCGTAGAGTATGCCAAAGTTCACCGCCTTAGCCGCGTAGCGCATTTCTTTTGTGACCTCTTCCGCCGGCACTCCCTGAATTAACGCTGCCGTCTCGGTGTGGATGTCGCGGTTTTCGTTGAATGCTTTTATCATCGGTTCGTCATTACTCATCGCAGCAGCTATTCGTAGCTCAAACTGGCTATAATCCGCGCTAATTATGACATTACCCTTCTCTGCGATGAAGCCCTTGCGTATCTCTCGACCAAGTTCAGTTCGCACTGGGATGTTCTGTAAGTTTGGATCAATGCTCGACAACCTACCTGTTGCAGCAACCGTTAGGTTCAACGTGCTGTGCACGCGGTCATTGCTATCAACCATCTTTGGCAACGGGTCGACATAGGTGCTCTTCAGCTTTGTATATTCGCGGTACTTTTCAATCTCTTCAATGATTGGGTGCAGGCCTTTGAGCTTGCCTAGTACGTTACTCGCTGTGCTGTAGTGGCCTGACTTGCCTTTCTTCGTGACATTTGTCGGAAGCTCAAGTTGCACAAACAATATTTCGCTCAATTGTGATGGACTCGAAATGTTGAATTCTTGGTCAGCATAGCCGTAAATCGTTTGCTCAACGTCACTTATTTGATCACCTAGTTGCTCAGATAACTTTGCAAAGAATGCTGGATCTAGTTTCATGCCTGTTCGCTCTAATCGAGCGAGTACCGGTATGACTGGCCAATCAACTATCTCTGCCATTTTAATCAGGCTCGTCACTTCACTCATTTGCTCACCCTGCAAATTTGCAAGTTCTCGTATCACGGCCACAATCTCACCAGCTTTTCGTATAAATTCATCATTATCTAAGTCTTCGAGCTCGACTTCATAGCCGAGATCATTGCTCGCTTGTTCACTGAGTGACTGGTCACGCCTAAGTGCATTAACGATGAATGCGCCAATCAAGCAGTCATGGCTAACCCTAGGTAAATCTTCAACACCAAGCTCTAACAATATTTTAAGGGAGTTTTTGAGATCATAACCGATGACTGCTTGGATATTTGATAGATGGGGTTTGAGGTTTGATATTTTATGCAGATCAATCACGTAGCAGGTCTGCGCGTCGCTAAGCAGTAGCGTCGTTGGCTCTTTGCCGTGCTTTCCTGCGCTGCGGCCATGGATAACAATGTCGCCATCTAGCTGTATTTTCTTGAGATCAGAGTTATTTGAAACGTGAACAACATCCGGTACGTGTAGTTCGTGCGTTGCACTCGCTGGTGCTACATTATCGATGTTAATGGTGCGCATTCCTTCAGGAAGATTTCTGAGTAAACTCTTGAACTCTAGTCGTTTTAGTATAGCAGCCAGCTCGTTCACATCAAGCTTATTCACATCCATTTGTTCAAGGTCGAGGCTCATCGGCGCATCGTCGAACAACCGTGCAACTTCCTTACTCATGTAGGCAGAATCTTTGCCCGCTTCCAGCTTTTTTGCGAGCGTTTGTTTAATAAGCGCTAGGTTATCATAGATGCCATCAAGCGTTTCGTATTCTTGCAGTAACTGTGACGCACCTTTCTCGCCAATGCCCGGAACACCCGGGATATTGTCAGAACTATCGCCTTTAAGCGCTTTTGAATCCAAAAATTGATCAACCCGTATACCGTACTTCGTCTCAAAGGCTTCGATATCAAAGCGCTCGATGTTGGTGAGGCCTTTTTTTAGCGCATACATGTGCGTCAGCGGACCAACGCACTGCAACATATCGAGATCGCTGCTGATCAGCATCGTTTCTATATCTTCACTAGCCGCCTTTTTGGCTAATGTGCACATAATATCGTCGGCTTCATAATCATCAAACTCATACAACGGCCAGTTAAACGCTTGCAGTACCTCATGGAGTATCGGAATCTGCGCGTAGAAATCAGGTGGAGCCGGTTTACGCCCTGCTTTATAGTCAGGGAATATTTCTAATCGTTTACGGATATTTGTCTTTGGTTTGTCCCACGCTACACAGACATAGTCGGGCTTCAATCTCTTAATCAGTTCCAGCGACAACGCACAAAATCCATACACCCCACCAGTCGGCGTGCCGTCTTTAGTGCTGAGGTTCGGCATAGCATAATAGCCTCTATAGAAAACGCTCTTCCCATCGATAATTGCCAACTTTTTCCGCTCACTCATACAGACAGTATAGCGTTATATAACTGAAGATAATACTGCTTAAGTATAGAGGTAAGATTCCCCTTTACGCCCAAGAAGGCATAGTTTACAAGCTCAGGAGAAATTCAGAGAAAACGCTATTTAATTGATTTTCTACGTTTGTCACCCTTGATTCCATCTGGAAAAGCTCTTTTGAATAAAAGACCCGCAATCAATAGTCTTTGGAAATCAGAGTCGTTTAATGCGCTAAAAGAGATAGGAAAAGGAATGATATCATAGCCTTTGTCTATTTGCTGCGAAACCATAAAGGCAGAGAAACCTTCTGGCCCTGAACTTGTTCTCATTTCATGCTCAATACCAAACATCATTGATAGCATATCTCTTTGGAGAGGAGAGTGCTCAAAACCAAATGCATAATCTGGATTTGGAGGACCCTCCTTAAATAGATTTCGTAATATTTCGGGCGCCTGTTCGTTGTCGTCCATGGCACCGTAATAAGATGTCTGCGTATCGAGGCCTACCCAACTGGACGGGCTTAATAGAGCTGTCTTGACTAGGCTGTTAGATGATTCTATAGGACTATAGCGTCCATGCCTTGTGTGCTGAGATTCATGAATAACGCTTTCTTTTGTATTACTGAGTAATGGGAATAAGCCTTCTGTGGATATGAATATTGTATTTGAACTTAAATTTGCTACTCCACCAACAAGTCCGTAGGATTGACTTTTTACAGGAACCAGCCTATTAATCTTAAATTCTGAATCAAAAAAATTGGGAGGAAAAATACTAGCAAAATCTATAAATGCAGAAACAACTTCACGGGAGTTGCCAATCTCTCCAACCAATGGTGTAGTTTTGGGTGGAGCATCACCTTCTCGTAAATCGAACTGCAATTCCACTCCATATGTTTCAAAAAAACGTTTAGTAACAGTAATCAGTTCACTTTGACTTGTCGCCGTATTAATTGCCTCTTGCAGTTGCTTAATGTCTGTTTCATTAAAACCTCCAGCATCTACTACTGCTTGTCTGTACTCTTGGGCTTGTTCATGAATTATTTCATTTTCACCATTGTCCCTCGTCTGCATCAGCTCTTTCATGTCGTCAACAAATTTTTGATCTCTTTCGTAAGAGCTTAGTGGATAGTCAGGAGATGCTGAAGTTTGCTCTTCAACAGATTGATCAGGATTCCAGCGCAACATATCATCCATGACTTGCTCGACTTTTTTGTCAGGAGTGTGAAAGACATCAAATATTTCGTTTACAGGACCGTTATTTGCAGTTAATGCTAAAGATGCAAGTCCTACTCTCGCCAATGCTTTTTTAATTTTTGAATAATCTCTACTTTTAGGTACATATTCTCTATTAAAGCACTCTTCTAATTTCTCTTTAGAGCCTTCAGACGGCTTCGAGTACATTATCGTAGTGTCCTCGTCTGAATACATTGTGATAGCACTTACGCTTCGGTCTTTATCTCGATATAACTTAAATGAAAAGTCTTTTGTCGCAAAATCAATTATCTTTAGACCGCGTCTTTTACTTCTTCGGGTAGTGGGTTCATCGTTAGAGCGAATGACCTGCAATTCGCCTTGCTCTGATAATGACAGATGGCCGATTCCTAAGCTTACCTTACCCTTTTGACGTTGAATAAAAATATCTTTTGTCTCGCCATTATCCCCACACCTAACTCTAGCCAGAACATCTACTTCACTATGAACCCCGTCCTCATTGAGTACGACTCCTTTCAGTAAGGGTCTCTCTGCGTCAATAACAATATCATTAGACAGTCTTTTATTTCGAGAATCAAGCGAAAATTCAACTATATCAGGAGGCAAATACCTTCCTAACTCGTTACCCTCTATGTGACTAACTACTTGTTGAGTCGGGATTGTATCATGTAAAGACTCTGGTGCAGGCATTATTGTTCTTTATTTTTTTAGCTTTTTTGATTTTAAATTTACTCTTTAATTTTATCACACTTATGCTTAATTGTCAATAATGTTGTACCTACTTTTAGTAACGAACATAAAAAACAAAGTGCTAATGTTTATAAATACATACAGAGAAAATTTACAATATAAATACTTTTTTAGCGTCGGCGTTCTTGTTCTTGATACATTCTAGCTGCGCCAACCAGCGTTCGAGCTAGCTCACTGCGATAGGTATTTTGATTTCTCTTTGCGACCTTGGCCGGATCTGATGCGCCTGCATACACACTTAGGTCAACTGCACCATCAAATTCAGCAGAAACTGCACCCGCATCATAAGATGTGAAGGGTACATACAAGGCTGTTGTAACAACACCAATGCGCTTGATGGCAGGCAATCGTAGTATAAATTCTCGGATTACATCTCTGTTATCTGGATTAAATGTTCTAGGGATAAATGGCAAAATGTCTCTTAAAGACGATGCCCACTGCTGCTCTGCTCTAAGAGTTGCAATATCACTTTCTGTTTTAAAATCATCTCTTTTAAAACCCTCTGCTACTAGTGCCTCAATTTCGCTCACTTCTAACGGTCTAGTTCCACCAACAATAAAGGTATCGACCTCGGGTCCTTCATATGCGAAGCTGATTCTATCATCATAAGCTGTCAATGCACCTCCGGTAACCAAGATTGCATCCAGTTCGATATCGAATTCAGCGTTATGTTCAAACGGATATTCTGGCTCCGTAATGCCCAGCTCATCACAAGTATTCATTAATGCTGGTATAAGTAACTCACTCATTGCTAGGTGGCCCGTTTGCGCTTGCTGCCTTGAGATGTTTCTTTTTTCGCCAGTGCTACTCGCATATCGTGGATCGATCATTCTCACTTGATCAATATATGCATTCGGATCCCTTGCCATAGAAGCCTCAACCCCCGTCTCAAAAGTAAAAGGCTGTGCTATTCGCTCTGCTTGCAAAGGATTTGCGTGTATTGCTCGTAGTCTATCTAAACTCATATAAATATATTATGATGTAGTATATCTATTAAGTCAAATCTTCTTATGCAGAAACTATTAGGTCCATAGTCATGTCGTGAGGTTCAATCAAAAGCTTATCTACGATATTTTCTTGGAAGCAAAGACCAAGTTTCACTGCTTTAGGCTGACTGCTCAGAAATTTATCATAGAACCCGCTGCCGTAGCCAAGTCTGTTTAGTTCTTGGTCGCCCGCCAGCATTGGCACAATAATCAGATCATAGTTCACAAACTCTTCTATCACGGTGTCCTGTTTTTTTAGTGAGGTGTTCTGCCAAGCGCCGTTTATTTGTATAAAAGTATGAAGCACCGAAACGTAACTAGCCATCTTCAGATAGTTAATTATCTCATCTGTAGAAACTTCTTTGTTTTTTGCTATCGGCGTATAGATGTGTACCTTTGCCCTATCTGTAAAAGGACTCTCCTTAAGATTTTTTAAATAATCTATGACTTTTTGTTGGATAACGTCACTTGCTCGCCTTACATCATGATCAGACATACTCGCTCGAACTGCAAGCATTTTCTCGCGAATAAGTTTTTTGTCCATAAATTAATAGTGTCATCTACCCCGAAACAATACAATCCCTGCGCTATACTACATCTATGAACTTAGAAAAACTACGAAATCTAGTTGAGCAGCAATATAAGCAGCAGCATCCAAAGCGTGATGACTGGGCAGATTGGCTCTATGAAAATCATGTGCTGTGGGTAGCAAACAAAACCGAAGAATACTGCGACCGGTTTGGTACATACAAGAATATTGCAGTTGCTGCTGCGCTAGTTCACGATATCGCCGATAGCATAATGCAACGCGAAGAAGCAGGGCACGAACAAAAAAGCTTAGAAATAGGTAGAGACCTGTGCAGCCAAGCAGGCTATTCTACTGAGGATATAACTGCGATAATTGATGATATTGCTCTAAAACACAGTTGCCATGACGGAGTAGTGCCAGAATCCGAAGAAGGTAAACTGATGGTTGCGGCTGATGCAGCGTCGCATTACATGACTGACTTCTACTTTCACGCATTCAGAAATGGTTCAGGGTTTGGTGATTACGAATGGATGCTAGAATGGGCGCGTAAAAAGATTGAGCGCGACTACGCGCAAAAAATCTTTCACGACGACATCCGCAAAGAACTAAAACCCTACTATGACTCCTGGCAGAAAGTACTAGGCTTCACTGATTTTGATTAAGCCACCTTTTGGTTTGTCATAACATCATAAACAGCACCATTAACTGCGATTGTGGTCGTAGTTTTATCAACTTTAGCTATTTGTTCTTGGCGAGTTGCTAATGTAAATATAGCGTCTGAAGCGGATAGTCCACTCTCTGCTTGCACTTGTCTAACTTGTCTTATTGTCGGAAAAACAAAACCAAACGAGAAAGTTACTTCTCCAAGTTCTTCAAGCTGAGCCATCGATAACCCTCGCATAGGCTCTCGCAACCCTGCGTTAACATCTGCTTGTAGTTTCCTTGCTATTTCGACGACTTTTTCAAACTGTGTTTGTGTTGTTGGCCTAGCATCTTCAGCTGAACCAAGCACGTTATTGAACCACAGACCGAATTCATCTCCTCCGTGTCTCATAGCCATGTCACCCATTCGAGAATTTTCCATACTCCGGTTTAAGCTAGCACCAACTTGTTTAAGGATTATGGAATCCACAACCGGATTAGTTAGAACTTTATTAACTTGCTTGAAATTGTCAATGTCTAAAAATGCATAGAATCCGAAAGGTATATCAGCAAGTTCTGGATTTTTCTCTACTTGACGCTGCCTATCATTTGTCGCTCGTTCAACTTCAAGCTGAGCGGTTCCAAAGTTAATGAGGCCTGTCTTATGGTCAATCTTTGTCGTTGACTCGAGGCGCTCATGATCATGAGCTAGCATTACGCCTAGCTCACCGAGTCGCTTCAGGTCTGAAGAACTGGCAAATACCGTATCAGTATATTCAGCAGCATCTGTGAGGAGTCTCAAACCATCCATAAACTCATCTCTTATTGTTGCGTGAGGCGAACCAATTGCCTTAACATCCGGTCGAGGTGTGTTTGGATCTGGTAGATGTGGTGGTGGCAACGTATCTGACATTGTTTTTGAAGTATTTTACAACTTCTCGTTAGTTGCTTTCTTCTGAGCTAGCCTCAGGTTTTGTTTTTATGCGGTCGTAAGCTCTTAGAGCTGCTATCACGTTAGGATTTCTTAAAGCCTCTTTAATTAGAGCTTTTTGTTCGTCTGAGACTCCTTCTACTTCTTGGTCGTTCAAGACTCTAATCATCGTATCTGGACCAGTTCCGGTAATCTCTTCCATTGAGCGTAGCTCATCAGCATTACCTTGTGGAAGTCTATCTTTAACGGCGTTTTCTATTCCACCTGCACTATACATTTTTGGTGGATACATTTCAGTATCTTTAATACCCGTAGGTTTTGGTGTAGTGTAAATTTTATCTAATTTATCTCCGAGCTCTACTATGGTTTTAGTCATCTTGTCCACGGTTGCAGGATCAAGATCTAATTCAGCCAGATTTATACGTGCATTTTCTACAAAATCAGCACCATCTTCCTCTCGCACTTTTGTAATGCCATATCTCTCAAGCGCCTCAAACTTCATTGGATCAAGCTTGAGAGTCTTTATCGCACTTGCTCTTGTTGCTGCCATCCTATCTGAAGCAGTATTTCCGTCAGCATCCACTAAAGCACCTGCCTGATTATGGCTATATTTTGTTAATAGTCTCAATATATCGTCTGGGCCAGAACCGGTCGTTGTTTCAATCTCTTCTATTAATCTAGCATTAGCTTCTCTGTCATCAGCATCAATTTTAGCGTCAAAATTAGTTGCTTCAGTCTCACTAGTAAATGATTTCAGTTTTGAAGCATCAAGCATAAACGAGCCTGTATTCTTAACTGTATTCGGATCAACAGGATTTTCATCAAAATTTGCTAATGCTTCTCCTGGAATATTTGAGACTGTTCCTTCTGTTGGTAATGGCTGTGGTGCTGGTGCTTCGCCTGTTGCTGACATATTATTTCCTTTTTCTTACGTACTGTTTTTATTTTATGTTTTTGTTATCTTTTTGTTTTAATAACTTGTATGAATCTTAGCATATAATGTATTTTTTGTCAACAATATCTTTAGGAATAATCTTTACAGGTGGCCCTTATGTGTTCGGCCACCCTCTGCGAAACTGATGAAGTAAATCAGGTATGGCTTGAGTAAAGCAGTGAGTTAGTCCGAGGTAAGTAACTAAGGAAACAACCGAGGACCGCTTGCGTCCTCACTGCGCAAGCCGTACCTAGTATCTTGCTTCAATCATGTTCTTGTCAGCCGGGCGCGGATCTTTTGCTTACTTTTGCATCTGTAGGTAAAAGTGAGGCGAGGTGTGGCGCGCAAAGCCACATAATGCATCTAGTTTCCTGACCGGAGATGCTTTAAATCATCCATAACTGTTTTATCGAGAGATTCGATATCTACATGATTATTCATGAATGTTCTATCTGCACCTTTTTTAACATCAGCCATGTTCAGTGTTGCCGCGTCACCACTTCGCTCCATCTCAACCTTTTCTTGTGCTTGAAACTCTTCGAATGAAATTTTATCGTCTTCTCGTCCCCGCGAGTTGATACGATCATAGCGAATCTGCGGATCCGCATCTATCCATATAAGCTCTCCACCGTATTCATGTATGCGCTCTATCTCACCAGTATTACGAATACTTGAGACTACAAGGCCGTTAAATTCATTGTCGCCGCCTTTTTCGTTGTAGAGTTCGACGGCTTTGTCAATAAGTGCCCCTAGCCCGTGCTCACGGCGCCATTCAGCACTAATCATTCGAAGTATTTCACGTTCATTTGATAACTCTCTTGTTCTCGCTTCATCGCGGAGTAAGTCACTGACAGAAATGAACAAAAAATTGTGTCGTTTTGCTAATAATTCAGCAACCGTATCTTTACCGCTGCCATTCGTTCCAGATAATCCAATTAACTTCATATCTGAAATTATATAGTAAATACCTAATACTTGATACTTGAGGGGTTCTTAGCTGGAGCTATCCTTAGATATTTTCTATCAATTATCAGATTTAGTAGCCCTACAGGGTTACTTTAGGTATTCCATAAATTTACGAGAATCTTTGTGCTTTTTTAGCTTAGCAAGCGCCTTAGCTTCAATCTGTCTAATTCGCTCACGAGTCACGCTAAACTCTTGTCCTACTTCTTCTAACGTGTGATTTTTGCCATCTTCTAGGCCGAATCGGAGGCGCAGAATCTTTTGCTCGCGCTCACTCAAACTCCCAAGCAAACCTTTTACCTGTTCTTTTAGTAGCTGCCCTGTCGCTGATTCTTCAGGAGTGACCGTGTCCTCGTCTTCGATAAAATCTTGCAATACTGAATCTTCTTCATCGTCGCGCACAGAAGCGTCAAGAGAGCTGATGTCTTGCTTGATCTTCATGATGTGCTCAACTTTTTCGACGTCAAGCTCCATTTCTTCAGCAATCTCTTCGTTAGTTGGTTCACGGTTCAGGTCTTGTGTAAGTCGACGTTGAGTTCTAAGGAGTTTGTTGATTGTCTCAACCATATGTACAGGGATACGGATAGTTCGGGCTTGGTCAGCAATAGCACGCGTAATAGCTTGTCGAATCCACCATGTTGCGTATGTTGAAAACTTAAATCCTTTGTCTGGATCGAACTTTTCTACTGCGCGAAGCAGTCCTGTGTTTCCCTCTTGGATTAGGTCGAGTAAATCTAGCCCACGACCAACGTAGCGCTTTGCAATAGACACCACAAGGCGCATGTTTGCTTCTGCCATTTTGTCTTTTGCACGCTTTTCACCTGCTACGACGCGGTGCGCTAATGCTAGTTCTTCTTCAGAAGTCAAAAGTGGAATCTTACCAATTTCCCGTAGGTATAGACGTACTGAGTCGTCAGCAACATCGTCAAGATAGCTTGTATCTTGTTTGATGGTTGTCTTTTCTTCTTCTTCATCGTCGTCGCCCCATTCATCGGTAAACAGCGCTGGGTTTGGTTCAGTAGCACCTGTTATCTCTACATCAGCTTCTGCTAAGTCACCATATAGTTTATCTAAGATATCGAGATTTTCTGGCTTCTCAGAAATGTGCTTCACTATCTCTTTTTGGTCAATCTTGCCTGACTTTATTGCTTTCTCAAGCAAATCTTTAGCAACTTCCTCCATTGGATGTTCCTTGTCAGCTTTGTTGTTCTTTGCAGGTTTAGTTTCTGCTTTTTTAGATGGGTTCTTCGCCACGAATAGACTCCTTTTAAAAATTCTATGAAAATTGCACAACTAGATCATCTAGCTGTTTAACTGCTTGTAATAATGTTTTCTGTTTTTCATCATCAGCTTCTGCCAGTTCGTTGGCGAGAGCTTGTTTTTTTAGTTTCGTGTACGTTGTTACCAGTCTGGTGAGAAGCTGTTTTGCCTGATAGGCAAGCTCGTCTTCGTCAGTATGCTGGTAATATTCCTCAAATAGAAGTAGCAACATTGTACCATATTCTGACTCTGTTGGCGAGACACCTGGATGCTGTTGTATGTAGCTTGCTGTTTCTTGCGCTTCTGCCGAGAATACATCAAGCGGTAATTTTGCTAAATTTTGGCCGATATTGCTTGAGTGCATGCTCATTGCGAGCAAGTGTTGCTCCCTCACTCGTTGCTCTTTATTCGTCTTTGGCTCGTCTGTATCGACTTTGACAGATTTCAGTCGTGTTTGCACCGCTGGTTGTTCTGATAGTTTTGACTGTATCGTTTCATAACTGGTGTGGGTTTTCTCGGCAATAACTCGTGCATAATGTTCCTGTTCAACCGTATCTTTCAGCTGCCTGACCAGCACCAAAATTCTCTGTGTAAACTGCCTTTTACCTTGAGCACTCGATAGATCAACAGTTTCTGCAATCCTATCAATAAGCCAGTCAACCATATACTGAGACGAGTCGACTGTTTTCTGCCATGCTGATACGTCTTGTTTAATAAGGTCATCTGGGTCTTTACCATTTGGCAACCTCACGATGCTGAGCTCCAGTCCAAGCGTTTGAGCCAGCGGGATTGCACGTTCCGCGGCATCTTGCCCTGCTCTGTCATCATCAAACGCTAAGCGTATATCTCCAGTGAACCGCTGCAGTGATTTCAGGTGATACGTGGTTAAGGCGGTGCCTGCAGATGCAACAACTTGAGCAACACCAGCCTGATGGCTTGCAACAACATCTAGATTACCTTCAACGACAACTACGTAACCGGTCTTTCTTATGGTTTCTTTGGCTTGTGAGAGCCCAAATACTTGGCGACCCTTATCGTACAGTGGCGTGCTTGGGGTATTGATGTATTTTGGAGCATTTTTATCTTCCGTAAGAAGTCGAGCAGTGAATCCGACTGCCCTTCCCTGTGGATCTAATAATGGAATCATGATTCGGTCACGGAACATATCATAGGTATCATTGCCGCGGCTTGAAATGAGTCCAGCTTTCTGCAGCTCTGAAGTACTGTAGCCTTTTGTCGCTAAGTAATTACTGAGCGCTTTACCACTACTCGGTGAGTAGCCAAAACGAAAATCAAGTAATGTCTGCTTTTCGTACCCTCGGTGTTCACGTAAATACTTTAGCGAAGGAGTGTGTTTTGTCAGTTGTACTTGGTAGAATTTGACAGCGTGCTCTACTGCTTCAAATAATCTATCTTTTGCTTTTCTGTCTCCATCTCCACTTGTTTTTGTTGTCTGAAAATCAGCAAGGTCTATACCGGACTTCCTCGCAAGTAACTCCAGCGAACCCTTAAAATCTAAGCCCTCAACTTCTTGGATAAAGCTAAACATATCGCCGCCTTTTCCTGAGCTAAAGTCGTGCCAGATCTGTTTTTCTGGACTCACTATGAAGCTTGGTGACTTTTCATTGGTAAATGGGCTGAGGCCCTTAAAATTCCTACCTGAACGCTTTAACTGGACATATTCACTCACAATGTCTTCAATACCGAGCTTTGCTTTTATTTCTGTTACTGCATCCGTCATGAACTACATTATCTCGCAAAAAGCCTGTAGTAGCTAGTATAAGCGTTATGAGTTATTATTATAGTCATGAATCCCGAAAAAACGCCCTATGATTTCATTATGGATCCGGCTCAAAAACGTAATGCTCCGCTTTCTCCTGCTGGGGCTCTAAAACAAAAGTTTATTCCTATTGCGCTTTTTCTCGTATTCATTATCACCGCTATTATTGTCGCTTTTTCGCTACTTTCCTCGATTGGAAAAACAAACAATCAAGATCTTATCAATGTACAGGCTCAGCAGACAGAACTGCTTCGTATTATAAATCTTGGACAAAAAAACCTGAGTGATATAACAGTAAAAAATAAACTGGCTACTTTAGATGCTATAGTCACTACTGATGAAAAACAGGTGAGCGATCTGTTAACAACCCGTAAAGAAATAGTCACAAAACTGCAATTAAATGCTCTCACCGATAAAGATATTGATGCATCTTTTGAGTCGGCACGACAGGATGGGACATATGACGCCGTCGTTCAAGAAGCGGTCAGCTCAAGAAGCAACAAATATTATAGCGCGCTCAAAACATCTTTTGCCGAAGCATCGACTGCTAAAGAAAAACAACTGCTCAAAACTGCAATCGAGAATCTAGAAACAACAATTCAATAAGTGCTATTTTTTGAAAGTTGGTACGTGACCGGGTACGCCAAGTACAAGCTGATAACTGTGGAGGATGAGATCTTTGACATCCTGATCTTCTAACTGTCCAGTCATGAGCATCGTGTTCCAATGCTTTTTGTTGAGGTGATAGCCTTCCATGATCGACTCGTATTTATCTCTTAGCGTCACCGCAAGTGTTGGATCACATTTTAGACTCAAGTGTATCGGCTCTTTGTTTTCTGGTATTAACGCAAACATTTTATCTTCACCATTACTCACCTTGTAGACCGCGACATCTTCACCAAATGGATAGTCGAGCCGAGTGTTTGGTAGGCTCAAAATATAATCTTCTATTTCCTTACGATTCTGCATTCTTTTTGAACCATTCTAAGTAGTACTGAAGTTCAGCAATACTTGCTTGTATGTCTTCATAGGCACGATGCACTTCAGGTTTCTCAAACTCAACATCGTACATAGTTTCCATAACTATCTTCCATGACGTCACGTCTAGCATACGATAGTGCAACCGAAGCTCCAGCTCTGGCATCCATTGCTTTATAAATGCTCGATCACTCTGAATTGAGTTACCCGCAAGAACAGCTGGTTCGTTTTTAAAATGATGATCAACAACAGCTATCAACTCTTTTTCGACCGCAGCCAGTGACTTGGACTTAGAAAGTCCCTCCATGAAAGCATCTCTGTTCTCTGGATAATCTTTCCACCAAGGGTTTTCTTGCATGCGTCTCAGAACCAAATCGCGGTCATGCTGAATAGTCGCCTCATAAGAGTCGATTGTCTCTAGATCTGTACCTGTTATCTCAGCAGAGACCTCTAAGATAACATCTAGCTCAGGAACAAGTCCTGTCATTTCAAGGTCGAGCCATAGATATTTGGTAGGCTTAAATTTCGGTTTTTTCATTGAACACAGTATATCACTGTATCTATTGCCCTAGTGCGCTTAGTGACTGTGCCCAATTTGCGCGGACTTCTACAGCGGCTTGTGTCACTGAATCTGCTCTAGCAGTAATCTCTCCAAACCCACCTGTGCTGGCAACAATAGAGAAGTTATACGAAAAGTTTACTTTCTCTAAATTGTTTTGCTTGGCTTGCTGGAAACAATCATCTTTAAATACTTCTGGCTTACAGTTCTTGCCAAGTTCAATCCAAGATTCAAGATTTTCATTATATTCCGCCACGGCCTGCACATCGAGGTTCAATCCCCTGTTCGTTTCATCATCTAGTTGGTCAAATATGAAGTTTCCCGTTGAATATACAATCAGTTTATCTTTATAGACTTCAGTATTTTGCACCCAGTGTGGCGAGTTACCCACCACAAAATCTACACCTCGATCAATCAACGCGCGTCCAACCTCAATCTGACGATCATCAGCATTTGGTCGGTATTCTACACCAACCTGCATGAGCCCAATCACCGGCATTATATCTGAGTACTGACTGACTTCGTCTAGCTCGTCATCCCGAGGCTCTTTCTCAAAGTAATGAAATGCACAAACTGCAATTGGCACTTCGACATCGCGCGGTTCGGTGGCTTCGATCGTCAGTGTATAGGTAAGCCCCATTACTTCACATAGGTCATCTTTCTCGCGAGGATCCCAGTTGCCGACTGCCTGAAGTCCACCTTCCAGTACGTTTTTCCTTGTCTCGGTGAAGCCATCATCCCCTTGGTCACGTGTATGGTTGTTCGCGATATTCGCAACAGTAATAAACTTTGACATCTCAGGAAATACACTTGGCGGACAGTTAAATACGGTGTTTTCTACCTGTGTACGATACGGAATCGTGTTCGTCGTTACAGGACACTCCATATCGATAAACCATTCTGAATACTTTTCTGGTTGAAAGCTTGCAAACTGACTAAAAACAGATGCCCAATTAACCGTACCGCTAGAATCTCGAGCTTCGTTTTCGACGGCTCGAGCGGTCACGACCGTACCACTGAACATGAACCGACTTTCAAGTGTTCCTTTTAGCTCTTTTGGAGCCACAGATTCTGTTGTAAGTGTTGTTTCCTGAATCACCACTGCTGACTCGCGTCCAGACACGACTAGTGCAATCGAGAAATACACTCCAGCCGAAATGACAAGTGCGAGGAGAACCAGCTTGATTAGTGACCAGCCTTTTCTAGAACTACGCGGATAAGGAATCATTTTTCATTTAACCAGTGCGTAATTTCGTTTGCATTCTCTTTCGTTATTTCGACAATAATTCTTTTATAGCGATCTTTAGTTGTGGTCACTACCAGAACGTTATGGAGAATTGGCTTCAGCATACCTCGAGGCTTCTTGGCGTAGACAAAATCCCATCCATCATCAGACCAATAGCTGCCGGCCATAATCCATCGCGGTAAATAGCTTCCGGGCATACGCACAGACAGCGTGTTCCATTGGGAAAAAACTTCATGCCACTCAATAGATGTAATATCCTCTTTGGCGATACTTATTTTAGCGCGCAAAGCTGCGATCTGTTCGGTTCCTTCAAGAATAAACGCTAGTGTGTTGTTAGTCAGTGTGTAGTAGATAATCTCACCTCATATTTACTACTCCTTAGTATGAAGCACCTGAGTCGATTGTTCTAGTGAATTACATCACTTCTTCTTGAAATCAAGCGACACGGAGTTGATACAAAATCGCATACCCGTTGGCTGATCATGACCGTCATGAAATACATGTCCTAAATGGCCGCCGCAAGTGGCGCAAGTCACCTCAACACGCTCCATACCAAGTGACGTATCGGTTATCAACTTAACGGCTTTTGTGTTCTTAACGTCATAGAAACTCGGCCAACCTGAACCTGAATCAAATTTTGTCTCAGCACCAAACACAGCTGTGCCACAGTTCGCACAAAGATAGTCACCATCTTCATCATTATGAAGTAATTCTCCACTAAAAGGTGTTTCCGTTGCCTTGTTTAATAGCACGTTCTTTTGCTCTTCTGATAAATCTGGGTTGAGTTGTTTAGTCATACTACTAGTATACAAAAACTGCCTCCATTTTTATAAGGGCAGTTTTTGTTTAAAACTTTTGCAAGATATACTATTTCTTTTTATCGAGCTTTGTTAGCCCTGCTTTTTCGACGATAAAGTAGACGACGAATGCTGTTGCGAGAAGTGTGATAATCGCGCTCACGATTGCACCCCAACCGAACACGAGTTCGTTTCCACCGCGCTCTAGACCAGTTTCCCAGACAAGATTGCTAAGGTCAGCTCCACCAAGTATAAATCCAACAATAGGATCGATAAAATTCTTCACAAGCGCTGATACAGTACTACCTGCTTGCACACCGATTGCTAGTCCAACCGCTAAACCAACAATGCCTTGTTCTCTTACGAAATCAGAAAATCCTTTAATATAACTGTACATTGACCTGCTCTCCGTTTATTTATGGTTGAATCGTATACCAATCTTTTATAAAAAGGCAAATAACCCTAGTGCATCGCGTTGTGTAATCTATCAACGGCAATGATAAAAGCGGCCTGCTTAAGGCTCGTTTCCGTCTCTTTTGACTTAGAGAGTACGGCTTTCGTTGCCGATTTCATGACTTGTTCTAATTTGTTGTTCACGGCATCAAGCTCCCAGTGCTCACCGCTCATGTTTTGTTGCCACTCAAAATAACTCACGACAACACCGCCAGCATTTGAGAGAAAATCAGGAATAACTTGGATATTTCTTGCAACCAGTTCGTTCTGTGCTTCTGTCGTTACGGGACCATTTGCAAGCTCAAGTATCATTTTCGCTTTTACCTGCGACTGGTTAGACTCATCCACTGCACCGCCGAGTGCGGCTAACACTAAAACAGTCACTTCTTGGGCAATAACCGCTTTCCCGTCGATACTGCTGACGCCGTCTTTCGAATAGTCCCTAAAGCTCCCCTTATTCTTCTTAAACTCAACCAAATCAGCCACGTCTAAGCCTTCGTGACTTTGGACTCCACCACCTGAATCTGTCGCAGCAATGAGCTTCCATTCAGGATGTTGCTCAGACACAAGTTCAGCAAATACCGAACCAGCATTTCCGAATCCCTGTATTGCATAGGTAATTGGCTCACCTGATTGTTTATCTGCTTCGAAGATTTCATCGAGTACGTATAGACCACCTCTTCCGGTTGCTTGACCACGGCCTTCACTGCCACCTTTATCGAGACTTTTTCCGGTAAAGCTTCCTTTTGTTGTGTCACCCGTTAGTGTACTGTACTCATCGACAAACCAATCCATTATCTGCGGTGTAGTATTGACGTCTGGCGCTGGAATGTCTTTGTCTGGACCAATATGATCAACAAGGTGCCTCACATACTCTCGAGATAACTCCTCCAGCTCTTCGGAAGACAGCTCTTTAGGGTTCACTTGTACTCCGCCCTTTCCGCCACCAAGAGGGATATCGACAAGGGCTGTCTTTAGACTCATGAGTGTTGCAAGAGCTTTCACCTCATCCAAGTCGACTTCAGGATGAAATCGAACACCTCCTTTATACGGACCTCTGGCGTTATTGTGCTGCAACCGAAACCCATGGAACTTTTTACCATTCTTTAGTTCAATTTCAAATTCGTGGGCCTCATTAACAGTTAGTAACTCATCAGTGTCTGTCTGCGAAAGACCGAGCGTTACGGCTGCTGCTTTGATTGCGTTTTGTGCTGTTTCAAGCATGATTTTATACCTCAATTTTACTTTAAGTGACTACTTCAACAGTACGCTACGCAGGCAGACTTCAGCAACTATAGATTACGGCTATTTAGGATGGTTCGGAGGTTTTTTCAGCGATAAAATCTTGCGCTCTATAGCTAATCACTCGCTTACGATTCTCCTGTAAACGACCAAGTTGCGACACCATCATTCGCATGCGTGGGTTTTTAGCGAAACGCTCACTGTTCTTTTCGATAAACTGCCAATATAGTCCGTCCCACACATCGCACCAGCCAGATTTTTCGTAGTGACTCATGCTCAGAATATAGTTGCTACTGCTTACATACGGCTTGGTTGTCATACTGCCACCGTCTGAATATTGACTCATACCGTAGACGTTTGGCACCATCACCCAATCATAGGCATCAACATACATTTCCATAAACCAGCGGTAAACTTCTGTCGGGTGAATTTCGGATAAAAACATCATATTGCCAACCACCATCAGCCGCTCTATATGATGTGCATATCCCCTTGCGAGTGTTTTTTTGATAACGTCATCGAGTGGCACAACACCAGTTGTACCAGCGTACCAGTCGTTAGTGAGACCACGACGGTGCGAAAATGTGTTCGTTGTTCGAAGCTGTACATGTCGATCGATATACATTCCCCGCATGTATTCACGCCAACCTAGTATTTGCCTTATAAAACCTTCTAAGCTTGCGATTGGTATTTCTTTCTTTTCGCTGTACGCAACTGCTCTATTCACCACTTCCATTGGACTTATGAGACCAATGTTAATCACCGGAGATAGTGCACTGTGATACACCCAAGGTGCTTCACCATCTATAGCGTCTTCGTATGGACCAAACTTTTCTAGGCGCGTTTCGACAAACTCATCAAGCCATGCAGCGGCTTCTTCGTGATTCGTTGGCCATGGGAATTCATCGATACTGCCAGGATTATCGGTGAAATGGTGTTGAACATACTCTTTTGCTTCATCAACATATTTGTTTGAACCATATACTTGGAAGCTTGGTGAAACATGATCCTTCGGGAGCCTTTTACGGTTATCGGCATCAAAGCTCAGCTTACCGCCAAGCGGTTTATAGGTTTCTTGATTTATAAGCACGTTGAACCGCTCACGTTGCCATTGATAAAAACTCGTAAAGCTGGCTTTATCTTTCTTTGCAAAAAAAGACTTTACCTCTGAGCGAGTCAGATAAAAGTTGGGTGAATCGAGTTGTCTAATTTCTGGTTGATTCTCTAAGCCTTGTAGCGCCTCAGTCAATCGACGACACAGTACATCATCAGTAGGATCAAAATATTCAACTCTAGCCGCATGAGAAAGTTTATTAACGATATCGCCCGTCTCATTCATGTGATGGAATTCTATGTATTCAACTTGGTAGCCGGCGGGCCATAACACCTCTTCGACATAGCGGCGCATTGACGAACGGTGAAGCACGAGCTTCTGCTTATGCAGATAGAGCGGATATTGAGCATCACGTCCAAACAATAAAGGGTCCTCAATTAGATAGACTTGATCAACCTCTCTCGGCAGCAAATCAGCAGCATACAGCTGATGCGGATACAATAATAATACGTTTTGACTTTGTGACATTTATTTTTCCCACATTTACTATCCTCTATTGTGCCAGTACGCGAGATTTAGCACAAGCAGAATCTATACTTGAATGTAACGTGCGCCAACTTCTGGAAGTCTAAATCCTTCACCAAAAATGGAAATAGGATCATTTTGTAGCAAGTGTGAAACGTCTTCACATGCATTATTAAATGCTTTAGTGCGGCCTTGTCCAAGCAGCCTATATGAATTTTCTGCTTTTTTAACATACTTCGTTATAGATTTATATACTCCCTCAACACCGAACAAATCATCTAGTAATTGTTCGATTTCTATTTGACCTACGTTGCTGTCACCAACATTCTTGCTACTTGCTCTAGTGAAATCTGAAACTGTCAAATTATCTCGCGCCATCCAAATCAAGTTTCCTACTATGTGTCGAGCAGCCCTGTATGTCCGATCTGATCTACTTTTTAGTACACGTTGAGTTTCGGGGTCAATCTGTCCTCCAGATATATTTTCTATGCCTCGTAAGCCCTTGAAGACTTGAGCAACGTGTTCAGTGATTGCTTCATCTGCCCACTTTCCTTCAAGTTTACCAAAACGTACGTGGTTAAATTCATGCATCGCTAATGAATCAATTTCATTCTCTGAAGCTCCTAGAACAATGTAGTTCTTGTCAATATATGCGTAACCGCCTAATTCATGCATATATAGATCAAAATAATCACCGAATACGGTAGTTAACTCTTGCATTCCACGCTCGGCTCTTTGCATATCACCGCTATTCCAGCCTGCATTAATAGATTTTTTCGTAGCTTGAAGCCAAAGTCGCTTTTGAGTTTCGAGCGCTCTATTTAAAGTTTCATGATCTTGTACCTCTTCTCTACCAGTGACTTGGTGCTCTAAATAAGCACGCAGTCTATTATTCCCTTCTGGTGTTTCTTCAGTAATCCAATCTTGAACATCTTTAGGTAGTCCTGAATCTTCTCTGACATGCCTACTATAATCAGTCTGCAAATCTTCAGGCAAATCACGTTCATATACTCTGTTAAACACCATATCTATGTCTTTTGCCTTGTGTGCCAACTTAGCCCTAGCGTCATCAAGGCCGTTCTCAATCTTATATCCAGCAAGTGTTTTGGCAACTCTCGCTGTTTCAGCGTCTTCTGCTGCCCGTGCTGCTATCACCGCTTCAACGGAGCCAGGAACAAAATGTCGGTTAACAAAACCAACTGCACGAGTTATTCGTCCTATATTTGGATCAGGGATTATAAGTCTAGCTGAATCATCTATTATACTGGTTGCTAGGCTATCTATTTCTATATTTCGCACTACTTGAGCACCGAGCGCATGTTCAACACCAATTTCGGCATTGAACACTCGCCGCTCAGTAATCGGAGAAGACTCAGGAAGAAGCGGAACAATTAGTGTGTCGATTTCAGTTTGAGCTAGTGTCATAGTTATTTATTTTTGGTTAACTATATGAATATAGCATAAAAACGATAAAAAAGCAAGTTTACATCTTCTCTGGGGCGGTGATTCCGAGTAGGGTTAAGCCTTTTTTGAGTATATCTGTGTATAGTGTGACTAAACTCAGGCGGATTGCTTCACGATCGTCACCGATAACTTTGTTGTTTTCGTAGAACCTATTAAATGTTTGGGCAAGTTCATATAAATATGTACAGATATGATGCGGTGCAAGTTCGCGGGTCGCCAGCTCGACTGCGCTTGAATACTCTGCCATTTTCCGAACAAGTGTTCTTTCGCCATGTTCTAATTTCTGATTTGTTTCGAGTTTCGAGTTTCGAGTTTCGGACTTCCGCAAGATGCTTCTTGCACGAGCGTGTGCGTATTGTAGATACGGACCGCTGTTGCCTTCTGTAGCTATCGATTCTTTTGGATCATAGACAACATCACCGCCCAGTCTGTTCTTCACCAATGCGTATTTCACTGCCGCCAGCATGACGTTTTCCTGCGTTGCTTGTCCAGATATTTCACCAGCATCTCGAGCGGCTTGTAAGATATCAAAAGCACTCAGGATATTGCCTTTTCGGGAGCTCATTTTAACTCCACCACTTAGCTTGACGACACCGTGCGTCAAATGACGGGTTTTGTGAGCAGGCTCAGGCGCAAATTGTTCAATAGCCTTGATGACGACTTCCATGTACTGTGCTTGTTCAGTTGCTGTGATAATTATCGATTCGTCAAAGTGATAATCGTTCCACTTGGTCAGCGATAATCCAACATCTTTTGCTTCATACGTCGGTAATCCCTCTTTATTTATGAATACACGAGTGTGCAGTCCATACTGCTCGCCTTCAAAAATAACCGCGCCTTCGCTCTCTGTAAAAACGTCTCCAATATGTGCTTTGACCGCTTCTAGTCCAGGGTTAGCAACTTCGCTCTCGGGCATGAACCTATCGAACTCAACGACTTGTAGTTCTGTATACAGTTTCTTAAAAAACTCATAGCTTTGGTCGCGTAGATACCAGTATATTTGCGCAAACGTTGACTCGTGATCGTTGTCATTGTGCAGTTGATACACATGTTTGTTCACTTCTCTAATTTCGGCCTGAGCTTGCTCGTCATCCTCGTAAGCATTGTTTCCTTCAACGTAACGTGCACCCATCCATTCGCCTAGTGTATCGACGGGTAGTGCTTGTACTGCTGCAGCATCTTCCCCGCCTAGCGTCTTTACGACCGCCCACATTGTTTTACCGACGTGCATTCCAACATCACCACCGAAGTTCAATCTAATTGTCTCAGCGCCTGCGTTCTGCACGAGTCGAGCGAGAACATCGCCAACTAACGTTGTGTATAGATGGCCTGCATGTAGCGGCTTAAATGGGTTAGGATCCGAATATTCAACAAGCACCTTTTTGCCTTCAAGTATCTTTTTTGGTGCTGAATAAGCTTGTTCTATCAAACTCGCGTCGGTGAGTTTGATATTAATGAACCCCGGACCTGCGACACTCACCTCTGATACAAATGGTGCATTTTGCAGTTTTGTCGCAATTTGATCCGCTATATCACGGGGATTTTGGCCGAGCTGCTTTGCTAGTTGCATCGCAACATTGGTCGCCACATCGCCGAACTGCTCTTCAGGGATAGAAACGCTTGGAGCAACATCTATATCAAATAGCTCTTTGACTATCTTTTTAATTTCTTCATCCATAATTACTTCCTATTATACGTCAATACAACATTGTAAGCTGTTTTTTGAGGCAACGCATGTATTTCTATAAACCCTGCCGCCGCATTCTGGTTAAAAGACGCGTCACTATTAAACGTGGCAAAACTTGCATCAAACAATGAGTTTTTAGAATCAAGCGCTGCAACTGATACGTTTCCACTTCCTATTCTTACAGTGACCGATCCTGAAACTTTTTGATTCTGCATTTCAATAAATGCCTTTAGATTATTCATAACAGGATCATACCAGTGCGCAGCATAGGTCAGATATGCCCACTTCGTATCAATGAATGATTTTAGTTCGTTCTCTTGTCTCGTGCTAACTAGCATCTCTAATTTTTTATGGGCAGTAATTAGTATTGTTGCAGCAGGATTTTCATAAATACCTCTTACTTTTAAGCCGACCATTCTGTCTTCTATTAGATTAAAAACACCAACTCCATGTTCACCTCCCAATCTGTTCAGCTCCATGATTATTGCAACAAGTGATTTTTTATTTCCATTCAAATGGGTTGGCAGCCCTTTACTAAACTGTATCGTCAAATCAGTAGGATTGACTGAACTGGCAAATGGCGAATGTGACCATTGTAGTATATCCTCCAATACTGGAATCTTTGATGGATCTTCTATCGCTCCACCTTCAGCAGTGCTTCCCCACATGTTCTCATCATAGCTATATGGCTTTTCAGCCGTTTGCTTCACTGGAATATTGTGCTTTTTAGCATAGTTAATTTCCTCATCACGGCCCATTGACCACTCTCTTACTGGTGCAATTATCTTTAGTTCTGGATTGAGCGTCGTAATATATGTTTCAAATCTAATTTGATCATTGCCCTTACCAGTACAACCATGGGCGATGACCTGGCAGTCGTTTTCATTAGCTATTTGCACAGCAACTTCACTAATTATTACTCTCCCGAGTGGTGTGCTTAGTGCGTAACCGCCCTGATAGTCTGCGTTTGCTTTAATAGCTATGCTCAATAATTCATTTGCGAATCTTTCTTTAGCCTCGTATACAATTGCTTTTATTGCTCCAAGCTTGAGCGCTTTTTGTTTAATTTCTTCGAGATCATCGGATTTCTGGCCTATATCAAGTGTTAGTGTTATGACATTGCAAGAATATTCTTCCTGAATCCATTTGAGCATAACACTCGTATCTAATCCTCCTGAATAAAGCAGTAGACAGGTGTCAAATTCTCCCTTGCTAGCTTCGTGTGACCCTATTTTTAGATAGGACGTTTGCTTATTCATTATAATTGCTCCAGTTCTTGTTTAATTTCTATATAAGCATCTCTAAAGCTCATTCCCTGCATAACTTTTTCATTCGCTTTTTGAGTGGCGTAAAGTTCGGGACTTACAGCTCGACTTAGAGTTCTTTTATTTGTCTTCAAACTATTAATAGTCAAAATCCAAACATTTAGCACTTCTTCAACTAATGCGATCGCTTCGATGAATGGTTTTTTAGTCAGTTGCAAATCTCGCTGATAACCACTGGTCCTGTGCGAAATAATTCCGTAAATTTGCGTAACATATGAGTTGAATACACTTTCACTTCCCCTCATGAGTTCAAATACATCATAGTTATGCTTTTGTGGCATTATCGAAGACCCAGTCGTCAAATTTTTGGGCAAAGAAAAGTAGCTTAGCTCTTTCATGGTATACAGCAGTAGATCAGACGCATGCTGGCTCATTAACGATAAAACTGGCTGAATAGATTGCAGAATCATGAGCTCGTATAGCCCTCTACTCAATCCACAATACATAGGATTCTGCTGAGTCTTCTTAAAGCCGAGAAGTTGTGTTGTTATTTCGCGATTTGGTATAACTTGCTGACCGATAAATCCAAAACCAGCACCTGAACCAAGTGGGTTTTGATTAACTATCTGCTTTGAAGCATTAACCAATAAAAGTGCGTCAGTAAGCCCTGCAGCAAAAGAAAGCAACCAAGTATCTACTCTCGTCGGCATGGCTTTCTGCATATGTGTATACCCCGGCATCAACATTTCTTTATTTTTCTCTGCTTGTTTTTCTAGTGCACCAATAACTTCTGCTGTCAGAGCATGAATATCGTCGAGTTTTTGCTTCATAAACAATCTCATCATAACCAGTGATTGATCATTTCTACTTCTTAAAAAATGTATTTTTTTACCAACTTCTCCGCATTTATCAACTAAAAATGCTTCTAAGAAGCTATGACCATCCTCAAAAACAGCAGGTATCATGAAACTATTATCTGTTAACTTCTTTTCTAGTTCATCTAGTGCAATATCTAATTTCTCAACCTCTATATTCGTGAGAATATCAATATTCTCAAGCATCCTAATGTGAGCTTTAGTTGCAACAATGTCGTATTTGAGTAACAGTGCATCGTATTTTAGGTCATCGCCAATCGTAAACGACGATATAAGCTCGTCAGTATCGTATTCTCCCCATAATTTAGTCGTGAGAGTTTGTTTTTTTAAATGTTTCATGTAAATCCTTTTCAATTAAAAACGCCCCGTTGTCGGAGCGATGAAAGGCATTTAAGTTTTATTATTTAACAACTACAAGCATCGCTCCCATATATACGTGAGCGGCGGCGGTTTTGAACTGAAATTGCAATAAGTATCATACTATGATTAAAACACTCCTATGGTTATATGTCAAATTTATAGCTTATATTTTATACTTCTGTGCGATGTGTGCCGAATTGTCTAGCGTAACGAGGAAAGTTTTGAAACATGTCAAGCGGCCAAATTGTACTTTTACCATCGTACTGACTTGCATGAAGAATTTGCGGACCCGTATCTCCGCCAACCGAAGCAACAATTCCTATATGACGAATTGGAAAATCTCTCCAATTCATAAGATATCCTTGCTCATCAAACTCAGGCATGAACCTATCAATCGCTATCTTTGGAGCTTGGGGACCGAACGATATACCGTCACCCACTCTAAGATCTCCAGTTCTATCTTCTGCACCTAAAGACGGAACCGCTAAAACGGCCTCATACAACCCTTCACTCGGCAAGTTCTCTTCTACGCCTAACGCTTTACGCGCAAGACGATACAAAGCATAACAATTAGCTCCATTTTGTCTTGCACTGGCTATATCAGGTGCAGTCAATGGGCCATGCAATAGTTCATATGGGATTGGAGGGCTGATAAATTGCTCCAAAACTGGTTCTATGTGTTCTGTAGTCGTCTCGCTTTAATTAATTACGTATTATGTTCTAATATAACACATCTTCTGCTTCAGGCACTTACCTGAAGCACTTACTAGATACGCACACGTGATTTCTATATACTACTTATTATGAATGATCCCGTCGAAAGCATCACAAACACTATTAAGATACTGATGGCCAAGCTTGCAACGTATCTTAACAAAGTGAGTAAAGGCAAAATTAAACCAGCCCACATAACAACCTTGTCTCTGCTCGGTCACTTCCCTGCAGCTTGGGCACTTTGGACTGGTCAGCCAGTCTTAGGTGCTCTGTTAATTGCAGTGTTCGGGCTCATGGATGCGTTAGACGGTGCATTAGCGCGTGAGCAAAAATCTGCCTCAAAGATGGGGATGTTCTTTGACGCAACGACAGATCGACTAAAAGAAGTACTCATCTACAGTGCGCTTGCCGTCTACGTGAACAATGATCTGCCTATCATTGGTCCATGGGTCGTTCCAGCGGTTGTTGGTACGAGTTTATTGGTAAGTTACGTCAAAGCCAAAGGAGAAATGGCAATTTCTACAGACGCTCATGACAAACAGCTTTTAAACCGAGCTTTCTCCCAAGGAGTTGCAAGTTATGAGATACGAATGTCGCTACTGATTATTGGGCTTGTATCCGGTTTTGTTCCATCTATCCTAAATCTGATTATTGCTATTAACCTCATCACTGCCGCTATGCGCTTTTTAGAGGTTTCGCGGTTACTCAGTGCTGAAGATTATACAGCGAAAAGTAATACAAAAAAGAAATGATATAGCTGATTTGTACAAAGTAGACTTACACACTCACTCAATAGCTTCACCCGACGGTTCTATAACTGCACAACAATATGAAGAGGTGCTTAACAATGGCCAGCTTGATTGTGTCGCAGTTACTGATCATAATCGCATCGATTTCGCACAATCACTTCAAGAAAAACTTGGACCGGATAAAGTAATTGTTGGCGAAGAGATAATGACCTTAGACGGCGAAGTTATTGGTTTGTTCCTCACTAGACGAGTAGAACCAAACCGGTCTCTAGAATCGACGATAAAAGATATTAAGGCCCAAGATGCTATTGTCTACATCCCTCACCCTTTTGAAACTGTAAGGAGCGGCGTTTCGCGTATTTCGCTAGATCGAATAAGAGACCAAATAGACATAGTTGAAAGTGCAAACGGACGTGCATATTTTCAAAACCGAGGTCCAGAAGCGCATACATGGGCGCGCGTACAGAGTGTACCAGTCCTCGCTAGTAGTGATGCACACCACGCGAAAGCGCTTGGTAAAACATACAGTATACTCAACGAAATTCCTGATAAACAGCAACTAATTAGCCTTGCTCGTACTGCGCGTAAGATTTATACGCGACCTACACTTGCTGATATGCTAGCTCCGAAACTTAATCGCTTTAAAAAACTAATACAAAGGCCGTAATCTAAGGTGCAAGATGTCTTAACATTACTTTGGTTATTCCTCCCGCTCGGAGTGGCAAACATGGCGCCAGTCATCGCCAATAACCTACCCTATATTACTCGCTATAATCAGCCACTTGATTTCAATAAAACATTTCGTGGAAAGCGTATATTCGGCGAGCACAAAACAATTAGGGGCATATTAGCGGGCATCGTTATGGGAGGAATTGTCGGAGCGATACAACTACTACTTGCCCGGAATTATTCTTTGTTTGATACCTATTCTCTGTTCGTAGACTATCGCTCAGCGATTGTTATTGTTATGGGCATGAGTATGGGATTTGGCGCGGTTGCAGGAGACGCTGTTGAAAGCTTTTTTAAACGGCAAATAGGGATAGCTCCAGGTAAAAGTTGGGTACCATTTGATCAGTTAGATTTTGTTATAGGAGGCATGCTAACATCGCTGCCATTTCTTAGTTTGCCACTCGATAAATACCTGCTTGGAGTGATAATTGCTTTGGTGCTTCATCCGACGTTCAACATACTCGCGTGGCTGCTTCGCTTGCAAGAAAAACCATACTAGATGGTTCTACTTTGAGTGTTTATAAATAAATTCAGGTGATGACACGACTTTTTCAAGATGTCTCTCGACGTCTTCTAATAAATTCTGTCTATCTTCGTCATTGGCTGAAGTTAACCCAGCTGCTATGAAAGGAGTAACAACGTCAAGTCCAGCGTGCGCTAAAGTACTATGGAGCAAGGGATACAAATGTTGCGTTACCGTCGCGCCGTGTAGGCCTTCTGCTGTATAGTAACTTTCTGGATCGCCAGCGCCAGCAACAACGAGAACCTTTTTACCCCGTAATAATCCGCTCTCGTACCTATGATTTCCATCCCACGTCACTCCCATTGCGAAGACTTTATCGAACCAACCCTTTAAAATAGCTGGTGGAGCGCTCCACCATAGTGGGAACTCAATAAGTAGCAAATCTGCTGCGCGGACCTTAGCTATCTCAGACTTAATATCCTCAGCGAAGGCGCTAAACTCTTCTTCAGATGCCGCACGGTTCTGTTCAAGCATATAATTTTGGTGAGCACCACCTGAGACCTTAAAATCCCATTTAGCCGCAACCGCATGAAAGCCTGAGCCATATAAATCAGACACGATGGTCGTGTGTCCTCCGCGCTCAAAATAACTCAGCGCACGGTTATGCATAGCTGCACCAAAAGACTTTGGATCTTCGTGCGCATAGACAAACAAAACATTCATGCATGCATTATCGCATAGCTAGAGCTTATGCTTAAACTTTGCGTGGTACTTTACGAACCAATTGGTTCAAATGACTGTTTGTTGATTTTAAGCTTTAAGCTGTCAATCTTCCAACGACCAGCTACTTTACGAAAATTATATTCGTAGCTACCGTTCATTTTATGCACATATCGTTCACCGTCTTTTAGCGTGTAGTATCGCGCTTCAATTTCACTTGTTGCTGCGACTTCTTTTTTGCCTGTTCGTTCGATATCCATTGCACCAAGTTTGTGTCGTGCGCTGTAATACAGATCACGAATCATACGTCGCCATCCATAAAGAACACTCGATGCGGCTTTTTTGCCGGGTGCTTCTTTAGTGAATACGCTTTCGTCGATGTATGGAGTTTCGGTAAATAATTGTTCTAATTTACCCCATTGTCCTTGATCTCTATACTCCATAACTTGTTCAATCAATTCTCGAATGTGGGCGTTAACTGCTGCTGAATACATATATTCCCTCCTTGTTGTTTAACCTATGTATATGGTTGGTCGTTAATTCATGATACATGACATTGTTTTGATTAGCAATAGCCATACGAGAGTGCTAATTTCTACAACATCTGTATCTGTTATAATATACTGATGAACCTACGAATCCTGTCAGTTGGTACTCGACCAAAACAAGAAACTTCGTCACTCATGAACGACTTTGTAAAACGGCTTCCTTCCCATGTTCACGTAGATTGGCACTATATAAAACATGGTCAAGGAACACCAGCTCTAAGTAAAAAGCATGAAGCTGAGTTAATCCTGAGAGCGATAGCACCAAAGAGTCGAGTCATATTACTCGACGAGAATGGCACGCAACTAAGCTCACCACAACTTGCAAATGAGGTGTTTGATAAAGGGCACGATATCACTTTTATTATTGGTGGAGCTTACGGAGTGGATGAAACTGTCAGAAAAGAAGCAAAACTCGTCTGGTCTCTAGGAAAGCTTGTCTATCCGCACCAACTTGTTCGTATTATTATCGCTGAACAGCTATACCGAGCTTACAGCATCCATACTGGCCATCCTTACCACCACCCATAACCGCTACTACTGTCTTGCTTCAATGATGGCTGCTTTTAGCTCACCAGCTGTATCAACTTGTCTATCTGGCGGCGTTGCAATAAACGACTCTTTGCCACCAGCGCCCCATGTCACCCCGATTATTTTTATACCGGCTTTTTTGCAGGCAACGACATCCCGCGACTCATCACCGACATAGATGACTTTTTCTTTGATTAGTTTATGCCGCTTCATAATACGCTTTAGTGCTTTTTCTTTACCGAACATCGTTTTCTCGCTCACCACAAAGTCAAATACAGGGAAATTGTTACTGTTCAAGAAGTCTTGCACCAAAGCTCCATCGTTAGACGTCAATACTCCGATAGAAATTCCGGATGCTTGTAGTTCTTTAAGCATCGACACTACCCCCGGATATGGTTTCACTTCTCCCATATGCTGTTTCATTTCTCGGCTCACAAATAGCACAAGTTTTGGGAGAACAGACCAACGGATTTTTTTTGCTTTCATGGCCTTTTTATAGCCGAGTTTTCGGAGTTCCGGGAACTCATCTTTACTTACTGGTAAAGCACCATATAAATGAGCATTTTCGTTATAAATACGCGATACGAGCTCGATTGTATCACCCAGCGTTCCATCGAAATCAAATATTACCGTAAATCTATCATTCATAACTTATATTGTACCTGAAGCAATCAGTTGTGTGGTCATTCACTAAGCCAGTTGCTTGCATGTGTGCATATATAATTGTCGATCCAACAAAGCTCATACCTCGTTTTTTGAGATCTTTGCTTAAGCTATCTGACTCGACCGATGTTGCTGGTACAGCGTTTAGCTCTTTCAAGCTGTTCTGCACCGTCTTGCCGTCCACAAACCCCCAGATATACTTACTAAAACTACCAAACTCAGCCTGTAACTCTAGAAATACCTGTGCATTTTTTACGGCTGCTCGCACTTTTAACTTGTTTCGAATGATGCCAGTATCTTGAAGGGCAACCTGAATTTCTGACTCGGTCATTTCTGCAACAGCGTGAGGGTTAAAATCTTTGAATATTCGCCTGTAGCCTTCTCGACGTTTTAGTATAGTGACCCAGCTCAGTCCCGCTTGTGCGCTCTCAAGTGTCAGAAACTCAAACTGTTTTGTATCGTCGTGAACCGGTACTCCCCACTCAGTATCGTGATACTGAATATAGATAGGGTCATCCCCCACCCATTCACATCTACTTTTTTGCATTCTTAGATTTAAGCCGTTGGCCTGTGGCCAGATTTTTTACTGACTTCGTTGGCAGTAATCATCGCGTTACGAAGTTGTTCAGAAATATCGTTCATTCCAGATGGACTGTGCGGGATCATGATTGTGTTGCTGTTTGAACTGAGCCCCACATCTTTTAGGGTGTCAAAATACTGTGTCATGAGCACTAGGTTCATTACATCCTGAGCACTTGTACCGTCGACGTCGTTTTGGAACTCTGTGACGCTTTCTTTTAGTCCGTTAACGATAGCGGTTCTCTGGTCAGCGATACCTTTACCCTGCAGTGCTTTACTCTCTGCTTCAGCTTCTGCGGCTTTGACAACACGGATTTTATCGGCTTCGGCTTGCTCAACGGCGGCAACACGCAATCTTTGAGCGGCGTTTATCTCATTCATACTTTCTTTTACTTTTGCATCTGGATCAATGTCCGTTACCAATGCTTTCAGAATCCCATACCCAAAATCATCCATAATTTGCTCTAGCTCGACTTTTACCGCCTGAGCGATGTCATCTTTCGTCTCGAACACCTGATCCAATATAACGTTTGGCACTCTCGCTCGAACGACATCATATACATAACTAGTAATCTGCGCTTCTGCGTTCTGCAATTTATAAAACGCATCAATAACTTTTTCTGGAATAACAAAATACTGCACGCTAACAATCACAAACACGAACACATTATCTTTCGTCTTTGTCTCAACCCGTACATCGAGTTGTCGTACGCGGAGTGAAAGCCGACCAGCGACTCTGTCTATGAGTGGAATCTTGAAGTTCAAGCCTGCGCCCGCAATTCGCTTGAATTTACCAAATCTCTCAATTATCGCAGAGGTCTGCTGCGTTACTGTAAATAACCCCGTGAGAGCTACTAAAACTAGAACTACTATAACTACAGCTAAAAAACCCATACTATCTCCTCTTTATGTTTCAAGTATACGCAACGTGCTTAGTGGATTCAAAGTAAATTAGATAGATTAGCCGTAGAGGACTATAGCTACAACTATAGGAATATATATGAGCAACCATAATAAGCTAGATACTATCAGTGGCCAGCTCTTTTTCTTTATTGCATATATGAGCCATAATACAGTCCCAAAAATTCCAAAAGCCCAGCTAAATAAAGATAGTTCTTCTGCGGACTTTAAAGAATAAACAAGAGTAACCTGAGGAATTGAAGTTATTGGCTCTATAGATCCGACTGTAGTTACTATTTTCTCGAATGTCGTCATTTGATCAAATGATTTTAGCGCTCTCGTGTATATGTGATGGTGTTTTTTGTGCATTACCATAAACGCTATTGTACAGTAGTTATTTTATATTCAAGGAGAGGGAGGGATGCTTTACCTCATGAACCTGTGATTCGAATCCTTTTTCTTTAGCAAAAGAAAAACGCCTGCGTAAAAAGACCCAGGCGATTCTCTCTGGCAGAGAGGGAGGGATTTCCACCTCCCAAGTCATATTGCTCTGCAATATGCTCGTGAGCTCGGCGCGCCGTTCCGCACATTGGGCGGAACAAGGCTTAAGCTGTTCGAATCCCCACAGAGACAAGAAGTTGTCTCTGTGCTCTCCCAAAAAATAAACCCTCACATGTTTTGCATGTGGGGGTTATTTTATTGGCGGAGAGGGAGGGATTCGAACCCTCGGAACCCTTGCGGGCTCGATAGTTTTCAAGACTATTTCCTTAAACCACTCGGACACCTCTCCAGAACTTGCCAAATTATAACAATAACAGATTATATTTGCAAGAACGGTATGCTATACCGTACTATGAGTGTATGAGAACTACTCAGCACAAAGGTGATTATGCAGTCACACAAGCAATAGCCACTTTTACTAAAGCTGGGTATGATGTTTCTTTACCAATAACAGAATCAGCAGCCTACGATATTGTGGTTGATTACGAAGGAAAATTAAAAAAAGTTCAAGTGAGATTCTTTTCAGGCAAGTTAGTTGAACTTAGAAGAATTCATTCTAATTCTCAAGGATATGTTATTAAAAAAACGAAAAAGTATGCATATGATTGGCTATATACGCTAAATGATAAAGGTGATGAATATCTTTTTATGAAATGTTTTGACGGTCGTAGATCAGTAACCCCGAAAGAAGAACATAAAATTAAACTGTTGTTAAACTCCACAAATTAAAGATAGCTAGAAACACTAGCTCTAGGAGATATTGAACTTGAAAATCCATGAGGGTTCAACTTTGCTGGATCACATTTAAGACCACCGTTGAACGCAATATATGTTCCGACTGGAGCGGTTAAAGATAATACATCACTGTCAGAAGGTGGATTATCAACAATTCTTGCTTTTAATTGTACGTACCTAACTTGGTTGATATTCATAATATCAAAAGGAATATGCTCTATCGGTTCATCTGATAGATCAAGCTGAGTAAGCTTTGCGGCCATCTCACCCATTGCACAAAGAGCTACTCCTCTACCCTCAGGATCGATATGTAGTTGAGAAGCTTCACTTAAGCCGATATCTCTTGTCCCAAATGTACGAGCGTTCTTACCCGGTAAACCAGTAAAGAACCTACCTCTATTTTGCAGAACGTAGTTTACTCTGTCGTAACGACCATCACCTTGAGCGATTAACTCTTCTGCGATTTCGGGGCTTGTAAAAGTTGAAATACCATTAAAAGCTATCATTTCATCATAAGATTGCGCTATATGCACATCCGGTAGAGTGTATTTGAGCATAATTAATATATTATACTACTTATGATTATAAAAGTCAATACTTGGCGGAGAGAACAGGATGAGGAGACCTAAATAATCTATCAGCCCTTTCAGGGTGATAAGACTATTTAGCGAACCTTTTCGGATCGAATCCTTTGTTTCTTAAAAGAAAAAGACCAGCTTATGCTGGCCGTTCTTCTCCTGGCGGAGAGAACAGGATTCGAACCTGCGAGACCATTGCTGACCTACACGCTTTCCAAGCGTGCTCCTTAAGCCACTCGGACACCTCTCCATACTATAGTCATTCTAGCAAAATGTATATACTATTACACTTTTGGACTTAAACTTTAGATAAGTTTCGTTCTTATGCTTGTGTTACCCCTTCTAACAGATTAGAATAGAGACTAATGTCACTCATAAAAATTGAAGAATTGTCCAAAGTATATGGTTTCGGAGACGCGACAACTGTCGCACTCGACGAAGTCAGTTTAGAAGTGAAGCGAGGCGAGTTTATTGCGGTCATGGGCCCAAGTGGTTCTGGTAAAACAACACTCATGAATATACTCGGTCTTCTTGATCGACCAACTCACGGCATCTATAAATTAAACGACAGAAACGTTGCTCGTCTCACTAAAATAAGACAAGCTAAAACTCGTCGAGACAATATTGGGTTTATTTTCCAATCTTTCAACCTTCTTCCGCGACTTACGGTCTTAGAAAACGTTGCTCTACCCCTGTTTTATAAAAGAGTATCACAAACTCGCCGGCTCAAAGCAGCTGGGCAGGCGCTAGAGCAAGTAGGCTTAAGAGACCGCGAATATTACTACCCTACACAGCTATCTGGTGGTCAATTGCAACGTGCGGCTATAGCCCGTGCACTCGTCAACGGACCGAGTATTATCATCGCGGACGAACCAACAGGCAACCTAGACAGTGTTAGTGCCCGCGTTGTTATGGAGCTATTGAGCGAAGTCCATAAACTTGGTAATACCGTTATTATGGTTACTCACAACCCTTCCTTGACTCGCTATGCAGACCGAATTATTTATATGCTTGACGGTAGTATCGTCTACGATGAAGCCAGCGCTGTCGGGGAAGTTCCAAGTCGAGTTCAGAAGGCTATCAGTGCGCTACGCAAATCTGACGACGACGAAAAACTCGCCAACGTCAGCGCCATGATTGAGACTATGCCAGATTCAGCTTCTCCAGAGAAAAGCAAAAAAAAGCGCCGCAAAAGCAAAAAAAAGAAAGGTAAAAAATAACCGCCATGATTAACGAATATTTCAAAATGGCACTTACCTCAATTCGAGGTGCGAAGTTCAGAAGCGCGCTAACTATGTTTGGGATTATCATCGGCGTTAGTTCTGTGGTCACGATTGTTGGACTTGGTGAAGGAGTTAAACAACAAGTCTCCTCGCAAGTTGATACTGTTTCAGACGCTTTAATTGTTGTACGACCGGGCAAACAAACAGAAGCCAGAGCTTTTAGCCTTGACGCACTTCGTTCGTTTGTTAGCAGTACCGGCTCACTTAGTGAGAAAGATTGGCGTGATACTGAGAAAGTCGAAGGAGTTAGTTCAGCCGTGCCCGTCGGTATATTGAGCGGGATAGTGAGCTATGAAACCGACGAATACGCCGGAGGTAATATCGTCGCAACAACCGAGAGATTACCTGAGCTACTTAACCAAAAAGTCGAATTTGGAGAGTTTTTCACTGAAAAAGATTATGCACGAAACATTGCAGTTATCGGGAAAGACGTCGCTGAAAAACTATTCAAAGAAAACGTTCCTGTCGGTAAATCACTCACAATTAGAGGTAAAAGCTTCATCGTCCAAGGTATTTTCGAACAACAAAAATCTGGTTCTTTTGCTGCTTTAAACGTTAATAACTCTGTGTTCTTGCCGTTCGAGGCAGCACGCGGTGTCGGTGGATCGATTCAGCTCATGCAGATTTATGTTGAGGCAGCTTCTCCAGAAGACGTATCAACTGTTTCAAAAAGCGTCCGTGAAACCCTCAAAGCAAACCATGCTGGTCAAGAAGATTTCACCATACTCGAAAAAGAAGAAGCCCTAGAAGCAACCAATGAAGTCTTCTACCAAATAACCCTGTTCATTGCTGGTGTCGCATTCATCTCGTTCATTGTTGGTGGTATTGGCATTATGAATATCATGTTCGCAACCGTTAGTGAGCGCACAAGAGAAATCGGTATCAGAAAAGCAATTGGCGCAACTTACTCCCAAATACTTGGTCAATTTATCATGGAGTCTGTCGTCTTGAGCGTCGTCGGCGGTGTCATCGGTATCGCGATAGCGTTCTTGGCAAATGCTGTCATACGACTAACGACCGACTTACAGCCAGTCACCACACTAAATGTCGTTTTGCTTGTTGGGGGACTATCGATAGCAACTGGTATCGTCTCTGGATTACTACCCGCAGCTAAAGCGGCAAGTAAGGATCCGATTACTTCACTGCGAACTGATGCTTAACTATTGATATCTTCACTATGATACTTGATACTTGTGTACATGAATTTGAGACGTTTTAATAATTTCCTCTCTGTAGTCGTGATTGCACTTGGGCTGTATATTGCCCTGTCGCCGTTTTTGCCACAGCTTAGCTTTATCTTCCGCGATAAATCGGCTGAAGCTTCGGCGCCATATGTCGGCAGCTTGGCTGACTCTGAGGGTTCTAGCACTGCAACTGAAAAACCCAACGATAACCGAATTGTCATACCATCGATACAAGTAAATGAACCAATCGAAGAAGGTAGCTCAATCGGCGTTATAAATGACGGCGGCACATGGCGACGACCACAAACAGCTGCTCCAAATGAAAACGGCAACTCAGTGGTTGTCGGACACCGTTATTTTGGTAATAATGTCTCGACGTTTTATCACCTAGACAAAGTACTAAAAGGCAAAAAACTCGCAATATACTGGGAGGGTGAAGAGATAGTGTATGAAGTAGTCGAAGTTAAAGTAGTCGATGCATCAGCCGTCGATATAGAGGCACCAACAACGGAAAAGCAACTTACTATCTACACCTGTGACCCGATTTGGACCGCTAAAAACCGACTCGTCCTGATAGCAAAACCGGTGAACGAACGCGGAGAAATTATATGAAACACCTGAGAAACCTGTTGAGCTGGCGGGTGAGCGAACGACAAAGAACAATTATCCTGCTACTGCTACTTATCTTCGCTATCGGTTTTATCATCTGGACCAGAAACCAATACAGCGAAAACTTCGTCGACAGTTTCTAGGCAGCAACAGGCTCCCAGTTTGTGCTGTCGTTTATGTGTGCAGTTACCTGAGTTGAAGCATGCAATATGCCAGTTCGTCTAGGAGGTAAATCTTGCGGTGGTCTAACTATGAAGTTCTGACCGAAAAATCGCTCAGGCCTAATTCCAAAGTCAGTAATATTAACGTGAGTTCCCTTACGTCCCATCTCGGCCAACGCTCCTAGAACTGTAATACCTTTTCTCATCTCACCGTCTTCTGGGCGCCTACTTGGCATGACACATCGTCCGCAAGCTTTTCTTCTAATTAGCTCCCACAGCAAACCCTCTGATTCAAATGTAATTGACTTTATATAGTCTTCGATAAACGGTGTATCGCTGTCGAGAAGAATATTTGGTCCAAAGTTTCTCGCTTCTATAGGGTCAGCGCCTTGTTCAACTATAAAATCACTGATTGCATTGACCGAACCCTAACTAACGACAAGCAGTGGATAGCCGTCTGAAAACCCAACTCTTCCAAGTCTTTGGTTGTCCTCTACAAAACGGGGTTTTTCTTCGCTCACTCGTACAAGTCTTACAGCTCTACCAAAAACCGCTCTACCCCATTCAGCTGCTTGATTCCCTTGGTCAACTCCCACACCGTGCCATTTGTGTACTGAAACATCTATTCTATTTTCGTCAGTTTCTATCAGTCTAGGAACTATTTCTAAACCAGCATCAGGATGGTCGAGAAGCGCTCTATCATCAGTAATGACAGATTCTACAAGCGCCATAACTCCATCAGCTCTCAGCGAGATAAACTGACCAACATGTTTGCCCTCAGCCTCGACGAACATTAATTCTCTATCACCAAACATTCCGTTATCATCGAAAACCAGCGCATCAGGCTGCATTCTCATTGTCGATTTAATAGGCGTCAGGCCTAGCTCAACACCAAATTCAATTGTTTCACTCATAAATTATATTATCTCACTTAGACGTTAGATAACCATGAGCCATATAGTGCTATTCTTCACCGCGTTCTTTCTTGCGTTGCGAAGGTGTTTCATCTGGACGTGCATAGTCGTCTTCAAGTCTCCATGTTGTTCCTGCCTCTGGCGTTGAACCTTCAATGATGTCACAATCCGTTATAGAGATCAGACGATGTTTCTGACCGATGGGTATTGTATATCCCTTAAATGGCTCAAACTCTGTTGTTATTAGTTCACCCTTGTTGTTTTCCCAAATAACTCCGCCTCGGCCCTTTATTAAGATGAAAGTTTCTTCTTTTGTGTCATGAATTTGCATACTTTGACGATGACCTTTATTTATATGTTCAAGCTTTGTCATGTATGGCAAGCCTTCACGGACAAAGTGCAACTCATAACCCCATGGTTTTTCAACTCGTTTTACATAGGAATCATTGCTAAATCCGCTTGGGTCAAAAATTGGTGCCTTGTCACTCATACAGGATGACCTAACTCCGTTTTGAACTTTTCAATTATGTCATCGTTGCCCATGTCAATTGGGCTAGTTCCGTTTAGAAGTGCTGTGTACACGCTGACAAAATCACCAAGCGATATCGCCCACAGCAGCTGTTCTAGCTTTGTTTTGCCTTTAATTTCAAGCCTTGTTGGCGAAGGCCAGCGTCCACTTAAAAGTTTTTCGCTCAAGTCAAAGCGGGTTTTGACTCGGTCGTTATCAAAAGATGAAAGTAAGTAGAAAATTTGATAAGGTTTCTCTATAGGATGAGACGTCCAGCCGGTAAATTCATTATGATTAAACTCAGGAAAAGTATATTCCCAAGCAACATTTTTTGCATTCTCATTAAAACCAATCTTCCATTTATGTGCGGCTGGAGCAAGCATTGGACCGCTATAAATCACAATAGATTTACCTGCACACTCATGCGCCAATTGTTTAGCAAGGTTTTTTGACTCAGGCACATCAGCAGCCCATCCTTGCATTACAGTTTTTACAAATTCAGCAGCAGATTCAATCTCAGAGATGGCATTTTCTTGTTGAAGTAATCCTAGCTGTTCGCCCAAAATAGTCAGACCCTTTAGACCATTAAACATTCCATAACGAGGGGGTCGGACTTCAGGTAGCTCAATAAATGGATACCCTTTTTCTCTAGCGATATCCGCAAGCTTACCTCCAGCAGCGATTACTACGATAAATGCACCTTTCGCCTCAGCTTGAGCTAACGACGATAGCGTTTCCTCGGTGTTTCCAGAGACGCTAGCTGCAATAAAAAGCGTTTTTTCGTTCACATAGAACGGAATATCGTAATCTTTTGTAATCTCAAACGGAATCGTAAATCCTGGCCAACTCTGAGCAACTATCGCCCACAGCGCGGAACCACCCATACCTGCGTGAACAATATTTTCAAACTTGTTTTCTATTTTTGGCAGGGTGTATTTCTGAAGCAGTTGCTCCCACTGTTTACTGACAACACCTAGTGCGTCATATGTATCTTTTTGGTTTATATACTTCAAATCATCTAACATTTTTAACTCTCCAAACTCGAATTTTGAAATTAGAAACTCTAAACAAAGTATAAAGCACGAACCCAAAAACTGGCTACACTATAAGTAACGCTTATGATAAAATATGAGTAAATTTCGATTTTATAATTTAGCGCTTCGAATTTCGAGCGAAGCGATACAGGGGGTGGAAATGTTCGGACATAATGACGATCAAGCAGTAATGGGGAGCTCAACGGTACAGAACCCGTCAATGCTTGATAATGTATCAACGCAAGATTTTCAGTCGCCCGATCCAACACAAGTGGCAACGACGCCTGCGCCCACTGATCCCGTCCAAAATACCACAACTTCAGACGATCACCACATAACAACCGACAATCCTTTTGTTCAAAGCCCTGTTGAAGCACAGGTTGCAACCAACGAAGCAGCACCGGAAGAGAATAATACACCAATTATGCCTACAGCTGAAGAGCCTGCTTCTACTGCAAGTTCTTCCTCTGGTCCTGTTGCTCCACCGGTTGTTAGCGAAGACGACTCGCAAGACCAAACGAGCTATATCGCAGCACTATCTGATAGTGATAACACGACAAATACAGCTGGGCCAATCGATCACGACAAATTAGCTGACATTAAACAGCAAGCACTTGCTCACCTCGAACCATTAGCAGATCATGTCGGTGGAACACCTGAAGAAACCTTCAAGACGACCATGATGATGATCCAGGCAAACGACAACCACACACTTCTTGATAAAGCACTTGCAGCAGCAAAAGACATCAGCGACGATAAAGAACGTGCTCAAGCCATGCTAGATATCATCAACGAAATCAATTACTTCTCTCAGGCCGGTTTAGCCGAATAACACTTTGTGAGCTTTTCGAATGATGATTGGGTAATCTTTGAACGAGAAATCTACCGTGTCCAATTCATCCATATCTACAAACTCAACGCTTTCAACGTCATCTTGAGCCACTAATTCAGTCGTATATAGTTTTGCAACAAACACTGAGTTGAGCGGAAAGATTACTTCAACGCTAAACTTATAGCCTTCTTCGCCTACCCAGCTCGTTACAAACTGTGGTTCCGAGTAATCTGCGTCGCTAAGACCAAGTTCTTCGTTGATTTCTCTTCTGAGGGTATCTTCTGAAGACTCTCTAAAATTATTGAATCCACCCGGAACATCATATTTCCCCTTATTAGGTATAATCCCCCGCTTACAGATGAGTAGCTGTCCTTTTTCATTAAAAAACACGATTTCTGTAGATGGTACCGAGTTAGTGTAGGATTCATTCCCACAACTAAAGCAAACCCACGGCTGTGATTTTCCCTCTTCATATCGAGCACCGCACAAATGGCAAAACTTCTTCATATAATCATTATACCAACACGATATATCCGTAGCCTATGCGGCCTCTCGGCATAAAACACTTTCATCCGAGAAAACAGTACAAAAAGCGTCGAATCGTTGCTGAGGACTAGTCAAAAATAAGCAATTATAATAAACATTTTTGGCCGCTTTAGCGTTCCGCAAGCACGACGCTTTTTGTACTGTTTTCATCGCTGATGAAGTGTCAGCCGCGGAGTTTTTGCTATCTTTTTGATCTGTAGCAAAAAGATAGTCGAGTGTCGCGCGAAAAGCGACGAAGGAGGCTTTCACTAGCCACGCTTACAATCAGATCATAAAATTATAATAAACGACTAATCTATCTTTGTATTTGTCGATTTCGAGAGAATAAGTAGCCAGCAATTACAGCGATAAGCGGAGCGAGAATAATCAATTCACCAGCACCGGTGTTTGGTATCTGGCTAGATGAGCTTGGAGGAGTGGTCGTAGCCCCAGCAGTTCGGCCATTGTTGGTCGCAGTGTTCGGTACTGAAGTGCTGGCTGCTTCGTCAGACACAGTACCTTCTGAAGTTGAAGTTGTTGTGTCACTAGACGAGTCAGAGCTATCAACTTGTGAGTCAGAAATTATGACATCATCCCTGTCGTTACTCGTAGCAACTGTTCCTGTATTGACCGTTGAAACTGGGCTATCAGTAGAGTTGTCGCTGTCAGATATTGTTCGGTATAACCAACGGCCACCAAAGAAAAGTGCAGCTATGACGAGCACAGTTATAAGCAAACTCAAGAAAGCCATTAACCAAGCCATGCCACTGCGGTTACGCTTGTTTGCATAATAATCTTCTAGTTCTGAAATTGTCTGTGTCTTCTTGCGGTTGAATAGTGCCATAATAGCTAAAAACTCCTTGAATTAAGCCCACCTTTTAACCTATTCTACTACAAACTTTACAAAAAAGCAACTATTTTGTCACTACATACCTAAGCCGATTTGGCCGCTCGAGGCAGGAGAAGTTTCTTTTTCAGGAACATCGACAACTAATGCGCCCATTGTCATGCTTGTACCCGCTATTGATACTGAGTTCTGTACCGCTTGTTTCGTGACTAGTACCGGATCAACAACGCCAGATTTCTTCATATCAACGAGTTTCGTAGGTTTTGTGACATCAACACCTTGACCTTTGCCTGCTTTCCGTACTTGCGGGAGCCATTCATCCGGATTTTCTCCTGAATTCTCCATAAGTATTCTGAACGGTTGCTCTAAGGAGCGGGCAAGAAGTTGCGCACCCGCGTTCTCGGTTTCGTCTTTCAGGGTCTTAACCGTTGCTGCTAAGTTAACCAGAGTCACTCCGCCACCGGCGACAACGCCTTCACTCATGGCAGCTTTGACTGCTGCAACTGCGTCGTCAACACGATATTTCTTTTCCTCAATCTCGGTCTCAGAAGCTCCACCAACTTTGATGACAGCAACTTTACCGCCCAATGCAGCGCGTCTTTTCTCTAGCTCACCTCGGTCATACTTACTGGTCGTGGCTTTGATCTGTTCGTTTATCTGCGCGATTCGAGCTTTGATTGCTTTTGCTGGACCTGCACCTTCAATAATAGTTGTGCCGTCTTTACCGACAATAATCTTGCGAGCACTTCCAACAAAATTCATATCAACGCTATCAAAACTATGCCCATGCTCTTCTGAGATAACCGTTGCACCAGTCAAAATCGCGATATCTTCTAAGATATCAGTGCGGCGATCACCAAAACTTGGAGCTTTGACTGCAACGGTATTAAACACGCCTTTTAGTTTATTTAGTACTAGCATGGTCATCGCTTCACCTTCAACATCTTCTGCGATCAGCACAAGGTCTTTCTTGCCTGCTTGAGCAAGCTGCTCCATGAGCCCTGAAATTTCTTGTATGTTGCTGATTTTCTTGTCTGTAATCACGACAGTTGGCTTCATGAAAGCCGCCTCCATGCGGTTTGTATCAGTAACCATATACGGACTAACAAACCCACGATCAAACGTAAAGCCTTCAACAACTTCGCTTTCTAGCTCTAATCCTTGGCCTTCTTCAACGGTAACGATACCTTCTCTACCAACTTTGGCCATCACATCTGCGATCAGCGCACCGATTTCTTTGTCCCCTGCACTAATTGTTGCGACTTCAGCCACTCGGTCGCTTTTGCCAGTAATCGATTCACTCATTCCCTCAAGCTGTTTTATGACATCAGCAGAGGCCTTTTCTAAACCTTTGCGGAGTTGCATCGGGTTGTGACCAGCTGCGATCAATTTATTAGCTTCGTTCAATATATGATACGTCAGAACAGTCACAGTCGTTGTACCATCTCCAGCGACGTCGTTCATCTTACTAGCCGCTTCTTTGATCAGTTCTGCACCAACTTTATAGCCAAGTGTTTCGTCGTCTGCATCAGCGATATCGACGCTTTTAGCAACGGTTACACCGTCATGCGTCACAGTAGGAGCACCGTAACTTTTGCTTATGACGACATTGCGGCCCTTTGGTCCCATAGTTGTTTTGACCGCTTCATACAGCGCCTGAGCACCGCCGAGCACTCTTCGCCGCGCGTCTTCATCATAAAATACCTTTTTAGCCATCTACTTATTCTCCTTCTCTAATTTTTCAACTTTATCTTCTAGCTCATTAATTCTACGCGAAGAGTAGGGTGAAATTCCTGATTTCTTAACTACGATATACAATAATCCAAATAATACAATCACCAGCAACAAGCTAAACGTCAAATTGTATACAACGTCCATATTCTAGTTTACTTTCGCGTAGATATTTTCGTTTTTGACAAGCATGTATTCAGCGCCTTCAATCTTAATGTCTGTATTACTGTAGCCACCAAAAATAACTCGGTCACCAACTTTTACATCTTTGACGAGTGGTCCGACGCCTAGGACAAGGGCAATTTTTGGCTTTTCTGCTCCGCTATCTGGCAAGAAAAGCCCGCTCGCTGTTTTCGTTTTTGCGTCTTCTTGTTGTACCACAACATAGTCCGCTAGTGGTGTGATCGGAACTTTTCCCATGTGCTATAAACTCCCTCTTACAAATAAGTCTCTAAAAGTAGAGACGGGTGTTCTCGCAGTAATACAGCGTTAATTGGCGCTTACTTACACCCGTTTCTAGCACTCATCGTACATGACTGCTAATAACTTCGTCAAGGGTTGTGGTTGATTAAAGATAGCCAGGAAAATCTTGTTCTGGTAAATCAGGGGCGTGGAAGTCATCAAGCACTTCACGAACCGTATTAACACTTCCTATAAAGGCGATTCCTTCGTTGAGTCCCCAAGCAGCTTCTGCATCTGGAATGCAAACATCAATTGGACGCGGGAACACGGAACGACCATCGGCTGCACTAGAGCCACCCAGTAATGAGAGTGGTAAAAATCTTGGTTTTACAGCTGCTGCAACAGTTGTTCTTTCAGGAGCAGGTTCTGGTTGTTGATCAATAGCTCTCTGCCCGACGCGCTGAACGATTCGCCTTCTGTGTCTAAGTGAACCTCCGGTAATCGCATCAAGCACTTCTTCTCTGTATCCCGCAGGTGCTTGAGCTACAAGCTCAGCTGCTGCTGCGTCTCTCTTCACTCTTGCTGAACTACCTTTTCTGTGTTTTTTTGACCATCCCATGACTTGTCACTCCTTTATATATTATTTGTCAATATACCCTGTTTCTATAAGATTAAAAAAGTTTTTTTCACAATTTTCCTGATGGTGGGCTAAACTATAACCACTATGACCAAAATAAATACTAAAGTTCTCATGTCAGGCGCCGAGTACTTCGATAATCACGATGCTATTAATGCTTATATGGATGACAACGTACCAGTTGACCAGCAAAAAGCGATTGAAGAACATAGTGATATTCAACGAGCCTTTAAAGAAGCTGGTATAGAAGTGCGCATAGTTCCTGCTCCATTAAACTGCCAAGACGCTGTCTATACGGCAAACTGGGCGCTCACCCACGGCAATAAAGCTATTATGAGCAACCTCCCGATCAAACGTCAGCCTGAGGAACCATATGCAGAAAAAGTACTTTCAGAACTTGGATATGACATTGTGCACATACCAAAGCAGTTTCCGTTTAGCGGTCAGGGTGACGCTCTGCCATGTGGCGGTTATCTGTTTGTTGGCACGGGCTACCGAACCGCTCCGGAGGTTCATCCGATACTCGCGAAGGAAACAGGCCTCGAAGTAATCAGCGTGCAAACTGTTCCTCATTATGACGAGCAGCTACAGCCGGTGATTAACCCAGTGACTGGTTGGCCAGATAGTTTTTTCTACGACCTTGATTTAGCAATTTCAATTATTACGCCAACACTTATCGCCTGGTGCCCCGAAGCTTTCACTCCAGAGAGCCAAGAAAGAATTCATGCCATGAATGATATAGATAAAATCGAAGTCACTATCGAAGAAGCCATGCAAGCATCCGCCTGTAATCTCGTCTCTACTGGAGAGACGGTGATTATGGGTGCTCGTGCTCCACTGCTTCGCACAGCGCTAGAAAAACGAGGCTTCAAAGTCCTCGCTCCTGATGTCACGGAGCTTATGAAAGGTGGCGGCTTCATCCGCTGCACCAGCCTCTCATTATAGATTACCCGTAATTCTATTCTTTCACTACCAAAGAGCTAAGTTCTAGCAACATCTTATTGCTTTTTCACAAATAATATGCTATAATCAATGCATGTCCACTATGGTAATGCAACGAGAACCGTCATCACCTGAATTTGTTGTAATGCAACGTGATTTCGGGTTTGATGCAGGTGCCGAACCTCTAGCAACAATGCAAAGTCTTATTGTGCCACCTAAGCACGCTCTTCTCCCTGCACATGCAGACGCAGAAACCTTCAGGGTTTCGTTGAACCCCGATTTACCAAGCCAACGGGACACGAAACACCAAATATACTTCGCGGACTTATCCGTCGGTGATGCAGATCCGATTCAAGTCGCGCTCAAAACGTATAAAAAGAAATGGGATAGAGTTAATGATCCAGAGATATGGCGAAGAGAAATCGCTGCTCACGAATTCGCCAAGAGATCAGGACTTGAAACACTTAGCCCGCAGATTATCGCTAATTATGGCAGAGTCGTGCTCATGGGAACACTTTTCGTACCCGGCATGTATGATTTAGAGCAAAGGTACAGGCAACTATCTCCAGAGGGCACGTGGGTTGATGCTCAGACAATGTTAGCGGCCTCTGCTTCTGCACTAGGCGCACTCCACAACGCCGACGTCATTAACGGTGACGCAGCTCCTAGAAATAACGCGTTTAAAGACGATGTCGACGAACGAGGAAACCCCATACTAACTTCAGTGCTTATCGACCCGGAAACATATATATTCCCTGGCGAGCTAGACAAAGACGAGCTTAAAGCTGCTAAAAAAGCCGATGTCGAGTATCTAGTCGATGAATCAGTTAAAGTTATTGCTGCCGTAGAATCAAGGACTGCTAGAGGGCAGTTTGATACAGAGGCGGCGTATGAAGCAAGAGAGCTAGCTGAAGACGTTATCAGACCAATATATAGTGGTACCGTCAACCATAATATGCACCGAGTTTAGCCAGCTCTAGGAAATGTGCCTCCAGTAGTATGCTGGGGGCTATTGTTTGTTTTTGATAGCAGCCCGTGCAACTGTCACTTCATCATAGTCGCGCTTCAATACTCGTTTTTCGTCACCGTCATCCTGCGGTAAATGCGCCAGTTCTTTGGCTTGTGGACCGTTATACAGGATTGATTTCTCGTGACCTTTACCCAGCAACATGACAAGATCGCCTGTACGTGCTGCGTTGATCGCCATGCGCACCGCTTCTTCACGGTTATGCACCATCAGCACGTCTTTATTCAGTGTTTTTCCTGAGCTTTCAGCGCCGGCGACAATCTGTCTCATGATCGTTTCACCATCGATATCTCGATCATCTTCTTCAGTCACGATAACGATATCGCACCATTTTCCTGCGATAGCACCTTGCTTGCTCCGCTTTTCTTCGTCGCGTCTTCCAGCAGAGCCAAACACGCCTATCAGTCTATTTGTTGCCAGCGGCTTCACTTCTGCAAACAACTTATCAAAACTTTCTGGTGTGTGCGCATAGTCAACAATTACTGCAAAATCTTGTCCTTCGTCTACTCTCGTCATGCGCCCTTCTACTTCCTTTAAACTATCTATGCCTTGTTCTATTTCATCCTTTGATAAGCCAAGCGTATGCCCTACCCCAACCGCTGCGAGGCTGTTATAGATATTAAAACTTCCCGGCAAATGACACTCAATATCATATGTCTCATCACCCAAGACTGCCGTGTACCTACTGCCGGCTGGAGAGAGTTTCACGTTCTTTGCAAGTAGATTCCCCTGTTTAGTTCCATACATCAGCGGATGCTCAATATCGCTTGCAAAAAACGAGGCAGTCCCATCATCGGCATTGATGATACCCACCTTTTTACCGCTGCGATTTTTGTTTGCGAGTTTGAATAATCTCCGTTTAGCATCGCGGTAATTTTCAAATGTGCCGTGATAATCAAGGTGTTCATGCCCAAGATTGGTAAACACTGCGACACTAAAAGGCACTCCCCAAACACGACGTTGGTGGAGCGCATGTGAGGTCACTTCAAGCACGAGGAATTCGACGCCTTCACGTTTCATCTGCTTGAGGGCAGAAACCAGCTGATCAGCACTAAATGTCGTCAGACGCGTTGGATTAGGAATCGCTCCTTTTCCGTCTCCGTAATCGACAGAAATCGTCGTCATCATAGCGACTTTTTTGCCTGATTGTCGGAGCATATTGGTGATGAGTGTACTGGTTGTCGTCTTGCCATCAGTACCAGTTACCCCAATCACGGTGATTTTACGCGCTGGGAACCAAGCCTTCGTCTGATACAGCACCGCTTTTGATAAATGCCAATACGGAATCAACGCCTTAAATAACCCTATAGGAACCAGTCGTTTCATAAGCTTCTTCATGACTGTTATTGTACGCTAGAGGGCACTATAAATAGAAAACACCCGTAAACAAAACGGGTGTTTTCTATCAAACTACTTAAACATTAACTGTTGTTAACGGCGTCTGTTCCTTCGGCAAGCTCACCGATCAAGATATCATATTCGTCTTGAACGATATCTTTGTAGTCAGGGACATTCGTGTCTAAGAACTTCTGTAACTCTTCAGGTGTGCCTTCTGACTCAAGTCGGATTAACTCTTTAGCTTCCTCATCGTCGAGTAAGTCAATTAGTTCTGCACCAACGCGTACGTTGAGCTGTTCCATGAGTTCGATAACCAAACTCTCTGCTTCGTCTTCTGGTAGCTTGATGCCGAGATCTTCTAGTAATTCTTTATTGATTTGTAACATTTTATTTTTCCTTTTTTATTTTTTTGTTCTAATTATCTATTCTACGCTGTGAAATTGACTTGATCAATCGGCGTAACTTCTTGCCTCTCACCGATTTCATCAACATCTTTTCCAGCATATACTTTGTTCTTATCGAAGTTCTCAATTTTTCTATTGATCTTATCAAACTTCACTGCTTCTTTGTCGGCCTGGCCCACAAGTCGCGCTAGTCGTAAGCGTTGCACTTCACCAACAGCTATATCTGTGGATGCCTTCACTTTTTCTACAGCACTCTGCACTTTAGCGCTGCTGTATTCTTTGGTTTTAGTCGCTGCAGTCCCAGCGGCTTCAGCAGTAGATCGCATAGCTCCAGCGACGCCCCTTCCTGCTACAGATCCTGCTTGTTTAGTTGTTTTTCCAACTACTTTTGCTGCTTCTACACCAGCAACCGTCAAGCCAATTGGTACTGCGATCATTCCCTTAAGTGCAAACTTACCAACACTTTTTGCATGATTTTTACCATTTACAAGTCGTTCTTTGCCAGCTTCGATTCTCTGAGTTCGGGCTTCTTTACGCTGAATTTTTCTCTTCTCTGCAGCTGCATCTTTTTTCACAGCGTCGGCAACTTTCTTCTCTGCAAGCTCTTTTTGCTTCGCTTCCAGTAGGTCTTTAAGGTCTTGTTCGGTTGCATCTTCAGGCACATCGGAGGTGTCGCCAAGCTTGCTTTTTACTTTAGCGAGTTTGTTGGCGTTCTTGTTGTTAGCACGTTCATTCTTTCGAGCTTCACGATTATCAGCACGCTTTGCTTTACGAGCATTTTTACTTGCTACTGCTGCTTCAGCTTTCTCTTTAACTGATTTTTTAGCTTCAGCTATAGATTCTTTAGTTCGTTCTTTTCCATTTGATAATTTGTTACCAACGCTCTCTTTAGTAGAGACAAGTCCTGAAGTAATTTTCTCGCCTACACCTTTAAGCTTTTGCTTAGTTGCAGCGTAAGTTTCACCAGATTTTTCAGCGCTATTAGCAGCTGCTTCCTTCGCTTTAACGGCAACATCAGATAGTACTTCACGTGGAGTTCGGCTTGCAGCTAACTTATCGCCCATATTTTCCATAATCTCAGCAGTACGGTAAGCAACGCGTGCCATGAATCGGTCACTATTATCAGTAGCGTCTTGTTCGGTTGCTAGTGCGCCAGGCGCGTTAAGGCCTTCAACTGCGTCGCCAGCTTTCGGTGCTTCCCATGGAGCATTTACAGTGTCCATTGTAGGAACTAATCTTAAATCTGTAACTTCTGTTGTTGGTGCTATTGGTGCTTCTACTGACATGGTGTTTTTACTTATCCTTTGTACTTATGAACTTATGTTGCTTATGGCTACATCTTATCATAGATTTGACATTTTGTCAATGTTTATTATTTTGTATTATTGCTTTTACGTGGAGAGGTGGTAAAAACTGGGATATCTTCAAAGTCGAGGCGAAAAGTGACAACTACCGGTTCGGTGTCTACATACTGTATTGGAATATTTTTTTGTGTCATGATTCTTATTTTCTTGAGTTATTTTGTTTGTTTTTGATTAACAAATGCATTATAGCAAAAATAGTCACTTTTGTCAATACAACTTATGGCTTCCTTATCTGTTAGAAAGGCGTTTTTTGAGCGCTGCAATCTCGGCAAATGTATTAATCATGCTTCGATCGAACGGTACAGTTACAGCGCCGTCGATGTACTCAACGTCTACCGCGCTTATTCCAACTGTAGAAAATCCAAATTAAACAGCAGCTCTGGCTTGTGCGATTTCGCTGCCATGCTTCTCATCTGCAAGCATCGATTGCAAGCTTTCATTTACAGAAGCCAGTACAGCTGGACTAATCAGAGTTCTCTCTGAATCAAACAACACTTCTGCGGTGCCATCTGCTACTGAGCGAATGATTGTTTCCTTGTCATATGTTCCCTCTATAGCCTCTTGGCTAAGCAGTAGCGACTTTGCTTTTGTAACTTCCGCACTAAATCTTTCCCATCCGCTTCGAGGAACTAGCTCATCTGTACCTTGATTTGTGCTCGGGTCTAAATGATCATTTGTCACGGCCACCGGCTCATATAATCTGACGTAATATAAATCGTCGTCAATTACCTCGCGGCAGCTATCAACTCCTACAATCATTACGGTAACCTTATCTCCCTCACCAAAGCTCATAGTTGGATCGCTATCAGCTGCACTGATGAACTCAAACGTTCCGTCATCGTCTTCGATAAAATAGAGTGCTGCTTCAATGGTATAGTTTTCATCTGGATCGAAGTCTAATATTTCCAATAGCTCTTGAACTGCACCAAAAATGCTATCACACTGATGCTGTATGATTTCACTAGGCATTTGTTCGGTTGGGCGAGGAAACTCACCAGAGTTATCTAGAGACTGTGACATAATTAATGCAAATGATAACATATATATGAGAAGTATACAATGATAGTACTTGGTATTGAAACTAGTTGTGACGAGACAGCAGCTGCAGTCGTAAAAGATGGCAATGAACTGTTATCGAACGCGGTGTACTCAAGCATGGATCTACATAAGGTTTACGGTGGTGTTGTGCCTGAAATAGCTGCACGTAGTCATATCGAAAGCATCATACCGGTTATCGAGGCGGCTGTTAACCCTGTTGGATGGGACACTATTGATGCTATTGCGGTGACGTACGGCGCTGGACTGGGTGGCAGTCTACTCGTCGGTGTCATGAGCGCACGAACGCTTGCAATCACGAAACAAAAGCCACTTTACGGGATTAATCATGTTGAAGCCCATGTCTACGCTAACTTTTTGACGACAACCAATCTGGCCGGTTATTCCCTTCCCGCTAAGCAACCTGAATTCCCGCTACTGGCGTTAATTGTCTCTGGCGGCCACACACAGCTGGTCTTGTTCACAGATCATTTCACCTATGAAATATTGGGCCGTAAACGTGATGACGCGATTGGTGAAGCGTTTGATAAGGTCGCTAAAATAATCGGTCTCCCCTACCCTGGTGGGCCGTCAGTAGCTCAGTCGGCCGTTCATGGTGACGCCAATAAATACACACTGCCGAAAGCTAAACTAGACGGCAAGTACGAATTTAGCTTCTCAGGCCTTAAAACAGCCGTTCTACGGCTTGCGCAACGTGAAATTGGGGAAGATTTCACCTATCCCTCACATCAAGTGCCTGGCAGGCTCTCAGAGCGCCAAAAGCGTGATATCGCAGCAAGCTTCCAGCGTATTGCCATAGAAACAGTTGTTGACAAGACAATTGAAGCTTACAAGGAGTTTGCTCCAGCATCAGTCGTGATTGCTGGTGGTGTGGCCGCTAATCATGAACTGAGACGGCAACTGTCAGACAGATTGCCTATCGCTATCGAATACACCGACATGAAACTTTGCACCGACAACGGCGCAATGATTGCGACACTTGGTTGCTACAAAGCGATGCTCAACCAGCCAACCGCCGACCCTTACTCTCTCGACATCGCCCCTAATTTATCTATGTAATTGCTTCTGGAACCGGAGGATACACGGTACGTAACGTGTCAGCATAGGCGAAAAATTCGTGCACCTTTGAAGTGTCTATTCCAGCTCCTTCTGCCCACTCCTGTACTGTCGGTATATTTTCAGGTGACGTCATAATCCCCAACAGCCGTTCTGGTTGTTCATCAAAATACACGCTCCCCATCAACTGACTGCTTCCAGATTGAGCATCTGCTTCAGACGCTGGAGAAAGCACAAAAATGCATCCGGCCGGAACCGTGCACTCCATTGCTAATATGCCGGTAAAATCATGAACAGTTGTGCTGATATCTTCTGGCATTGTCACCGATATTTGACCACCAACGTCATAACTGGTCTCAATCCCTTCTCTGTCTACCGATGAAGAGATCTGACCGCTTTTTATAATGTCTCTAGCTCTAGGAAATGGACTACCGTGAAACCGAATCGGCGTGCCCTTCGGGACTGCTTCTCTGATAGCCTTTGGCAGCGTTTCATACACCCTGAGACGATAAGCGACATCATCGGCTGAGCTAGGACGCATAAACTCCAGATCTCCTTCAGTAAGCCTCATCCCCCTGCGCACCATAGCTAAATTTCCTTCGTAGACTCCACGTACACGCGGTGCGGCATCAACAGGCAAATCTTGTAATTTCTGTATGTGTTCAGCTTCCCTTTGTTTTTGTCTTTGTCGCTGTGCTTCTAGTAGCCCTCGCTGCTTCTCATACGCATCCTGGAATTTTTTTTCGGGAAACTGATCGTTCGTCTTATCCGATTGATCAGACGTGTGTATAACACCTTGCTTAGCAATCTTTGGCTGATTGTTGCCGTTCACGACGTAATATCCGTCGTACGTGTCTTCCATCGCCTGACCAGCCATGTCTTTTTGCTGCTCAAACTCATCTACAGACACTGCGATCCCCTGCTCTTCTAGCCATTTCCACATTTTTACAGCTTCGGCTGAAGTGGTCCCTGTATCTGAGCGAAAATCATATCCTTTTTGAAGAGAGTATCTAATAGCTTCAAGATATGCTGATCTCCCATAGCCTTCTCCAGCAGATAGCTCGATGCCCTGAAAGTATGCCTGCATAGTATGTTCATTAAAAACGGTATGCGAAAATCCAACATATTCATTTCTTTCATTCTTATAGGTTTTTGATGTTGTTCTTCCCGAAAGCTTAGACTCGCTGGTTAACGCTGGCAACTCTCTTCCTTCTTCGTCAATGGATCCAGCTAATTCTTCAATTTTTAAGATCACTTGAGAGGGTTGCGGCAATACTGCAACTTGATCTCCAGTGTAATCTGATAATAACTGTTCCACCTGATTGGAACCATCAACAATGATGCTAGGACTGGACTGCTGTGGCTCTGATGATGTTGTTTCTGGCATTTTTTGTTTTATAAGTTAATAAATTATATAATAGCAAATTTTACTCGTTTTGTCAATATTGCTTATGATGCACACCCCCGTTATACTGGACTTACAAACAAATAGTGGCTAAGTAGTATCTGATTAACTACCAGATAGCTCTTTCGAACAAAAAGCGAACACTTTATGTAAATATTGTGCTAGCAAAGGATTTTCGTGGTTTCATGTGAAATTCTTTCTTTTAAACAGTGGAGGGGATAGTAGGATCTTCCTGCTTTTTAGTGCGCGTCTGTTTCACGTGAAAGAGTGCTCATAACCCTTATAATAACATTTTTACCTTCAACCCTGTTAAGAGGTAGGGGATATGCTGTAAACTGATAAGAATGAAATTACCCAAAAACTACGAACCAAACGCTTACGAAGCTGATATTTACGCACTTTGGGAGAAAAGCGAAGCCTTTGCGCCAACAGGGAAGGGCGTACCATTTGTCATGGTAATGCCACCGCCAAATGCAAATGCACCACTGCATATTGGTCATTCGCTAAACTACTCAATAATGGATATTCTGGCTCGTTATAACAGGGCAGTGGGTAAGAATGTACTGTTTCTGCCTGGTGCTGATCATGCAGGCTTCGAAACACAGGTTGTTTACGAAAAACACCTAGCAAAAGAGGGTAAAAGTCGATTTGATTTCAGCAGAGAAGAGTTATATGAACAGATTTGGGAATTCGTAGAAAATAATCGAGGAGTATTTGAGTCACAGCTTCGCTCATTTGGCGCAAGTGTTGATTGGAGTAGGTTTACGTTTACTCTCGAAGATAAAGTCGTCAAAACCGCCTACAACACTTTTAAAAAAATGTGGGACGATGGGCTTATTTACAGAGGTGAAAGACTCGTAAACTACTGCACCGAACACCGAACTGGATTCGCAGATATTGAAGTCGCTCATGTCGACAGGACCACCCCGCTGTATTACCTCAAATATGGCCCATTTGAGCTTGCGACAACCCGCCCAGAAACAAAGTTCGGCGATACGGCCATTGCAGTACACCCTGACGATGAGCGTTATAGCGAATACGTCGGCAAGGTGATAGAAGTTGAAGGTATAAACGGACCATTCGAGATCAGAGTGCTGGCCGATGACATGGTAGACAAAACATTTGGTACTGGTGTCGTTAAAATAACACCTGCCCACGACCAAAATGACTGGGAAGTTGCTAAGCGACATAACCTCGAAGCAATAAGAGTTATCAACCATGATGGAACGATGAACCACCGAGCCGGTCAGTTCGAAGGAATGACTGTGCTCGAGGCACGCACGGCAGTGGTAGCGGCACTAAAAGAAAAGGGGCTACTCACAAAAGTCGACGAGACCTATCAAAACAGGGTAGGGACATGCTACAAATGTGGCACTGTGATTGAGCCGATGCTTCTCGAACAGTGGTTTGTTGATATGAAGAAACTGGCAGGCCCTGCAATAAAAGCCATAAAAGACAACAAAATCACCTTTTATCCATCAAGTAAAAAAGAACAAACGATCACATACCTTGAAAACGTTCGTGACTGGAACATAAGTAGACAAATTGCTTGGGGAATCCCAATACCAGCATTTCAAAATGTCGATGATCCTGATGATTGGATATTTGATGAGCAGGTTTCCGAAGAAGTGATTGAGCGTGACGGTAAAAACTACCGAAGAGATCCTGATGTTTTTGATACGTGGTTCTCAAGTGGTCAATGGCCATTTATAACTCTAGATTTCCCTGACGGAAAAGACTTCAAAGATTTCTATCCTAATACACTTATGGAAATGGGCACAGACATCCTCTACCAGTGGGGTGCGCGTATGATTTGTCTTGGGTTGTATATAACCGGTGATGTGCCGTTCAAGGATATATATTTGCATGGAATGGTCCGCTCAGAAGATGGTCGAAAGATGAGCAAGTCGCTAGGAAATGTCATAAGCCCACACACCGTCATTGAAGAATTTGGATCTGATGCGCTACGGATGGGGATGATTTCTGGAAGAAGCGCGGGCGATAGCTCAGCTTATGCACCAGCAAAATCACTTGCTGCACGAAATTTCTGTAACAAAATATGGAATATCGCACGATTTGTTGAAGGTATGCTCGAAGAGAAAAGCCCTGATTCAGCAAAGGCGAGTCCTGTCACTCCTGCTGATCATTGGATGTTGAATAAATTACAACATACTATATCTGTTATTTCCTCTCACTTAGATGAATATCGGATGAGTGAAGCGTATGAAACCCTCTACCACTTTGTGTGGGATGATTTTGCTGATTGGTATATTGAAGCAAGCAAACAAGAGCTTAACCCCGATTTACTCCTGTATGCGCTAGAGTCTGTGCTGAAGCTCGCACATCCGTTTGCGCCATTCGTGACGGAAACCATCTGGCAAACACTAGACATAACTGGCGATTCACTATTGGTATCCCAAAAGTGGCCATCAATAATGAAGCACGACGTCAAAAAAGCAACTGAGTTCGAAGAGATCAAGAATATTGTCGTAGAAACCAGAACTATTGTTTCAGCGATGCAGCTGGACAAAACGTCCCTTTACCATAAGGGTGTGACGTTCTTGCAAGAGCACGCAAAGCTTATTTCACAACTTGCTCGGATAGACGGCGTTCACCAAGTTGAAGACGGGAAGGGGTTGCACCTTGTCAGCACTTCGCATCGTTGCTGGCTAGACATTGACCGCGAACGTGCTGAGCGATATGCGCAGAAACTAGCTAAGAGTCGTGATGAGGTTGTAAAACGTGCTGAGGGGCTTCAGAAACGGCTGAGCAACAAAAATTACACGAGTAAAGCTCCTAAAAAACTTATAGACGAAACGAAAGCGCAACTTGCGGAGATTACTACCCAAATTGAAAACATGACAACAGAGATTACAAGATTCAGTAAACCCGACTAGCTAAGGCGCTAATTCTAAAGATGATTTGATACGTGCAACCGATTCTGTTGGCTGCATGTCGTTGAACCAAAGTACTTTCCAGCCGAGACGTTCAGCTGCCATCAGGTTTGTACGGCTGTCGTCGACAAACAAGATTTCATCAGCTGGGACACCTGCTTTGAGCTGTGCTCGCTTATATATGTCTAACTCTGGCTTAATTGCACCGACTTCGGAAGAATCAATAATTGCGTCATAGCGTATAGCTGGCAAGCTACCGTTTTTGATCATTTCGTCGATAAACCCGGGCATGATATTTGATAATAGCCCAACTTTAAAGTTCTGAGCCGCCCATATGAGAAGTTCGTGCATTTCTGTGATTGGCTCAATTGCTTCAAGATAATAATCTGCCCAAGCTATGGCTGGCAGCCCGAGCCGACTCGCGAGCACATCGTTGAATTCGTCAAGCGTCATCTCGCCGCGACAGACTGCATCATTATAGTGCCAGAAGGCTGATTCAATACCATCTGCTGCGATGCCTGTTTCGTAAGCCAATCGAGTAAACGCAGCGTGAAAAAAGTGCACCATACAGCCATTAATATCGACGTACAGGAACGAAATACCAGATGTACTTTTACGCGAGGCTACCTGCATATGATCAGTTGTTGTTACTGTTCCTAGCAATGCATCAAGCGATGTGCCCAAGACCGATGCAACACGCGCAACGGTAAATACCGAAGGTGTCTTGATCGCTCCTCGCTCGATTTTTGCTAATGTTGAATAAGATAAACCAGCACGCTGACACAACTCTTGCTGCGTCAATCCGGCTGTTTTCCTCGCCCGTTGTAAAGCCTTTCCAAGGCCCACCTCATCCATTAGCTACATAATACCAGTTTTTATTGAAAAAAGAGAAGAAAATAGTATGAAACGGCTAGTCGATGAAACTATCTAGGGGATCTGCCACAAGATAGACAGTATTAAAAAGAAGACCAAAATGCCTGTAATAGCACCAGCGCCAATACTTTTTAGCGTGTTACCACCCGTTCGCTTATAAAACTTGTTTGCGACCCAGCTAGCGACTCCAATACCAAATAAAAACGCTATCAACCCATTGCCCATGACGGTTCCTTTTAAGTTATAGATGCAGTATACGACGAAAGCTTGTGAATAAGGCAATCATTAAACTAGCTATTTTCTTCGTTTTCTGGTACTATTACCCCTGTTCTTTGCACTTTACCGGCGTAATAAGAAAGTTTAGGACCCGTAGCTCAGCTGGATAGAGCGTTTGTTTGCGGTACAAGAGGTCGCAGGTTCAAATCCTGCCGGGTTCACCAATAAAAGTGTCGGTCATCTGACCGGCTTTTTTATTGGCTTTACTTGGAAGATTTGAATCTACGACCGATGAGGTCGGAAGTGAGGGCTGTCATTCGTGCAGTCCGCAAGGGAACAAACTCTTGAAAATTTATTTTCTAAGAAGTTTTTCCGGGGTCGCCATTGGTGGGCAAATCCTGCCGTGTCCACCATAGGAAGAGTCCATCTGCAAAGATGGACTCTTCCTATTTCAAGACTTTTTTTATGTACATGCGGCCAAGCTTAGTTGAGGACCACAGTAGGTCATTTCGCTTTTTGTGCTGGTGGGGTGGTTCGTAGTGATAGTGACGTAATACTCGTTTTAGCATCTGATAGAGCAAGAAATAGAAAGCGAAAAAAGAAAGAGAAATGATTGCGTAACGGAGAAGTAGCTCGTTTGCAAGTGGAACAACTAACTTCATAGCAATCGGATGAGCTTGTGGGTATGTCGATAATCTTTCTGCTGTAAATTTCCAGAAAACGAATAAAAAGGGCAGAGATGTTAGCAGCGAAATACTACTCAGGAGTGCTATGCGCTCGAGACGATAGACAATATACAACTTCGAGCGGTGCAATAAATACATGATCAAAATACACAAACTAAGAACAGGCAAGGAGATAATTGCGTACAGTTTAGCGAAGAAATATATTCTCTGAGGTTTAATTTTGACTGATGAATCTTCTGGAGAATAAATCAAGCTTATCTGATCGGTGTTTTTAAGCTCTGAAAAGTCTGATTCGTATTGAAATTCTGCTATAGGGCCTTCAATCCATTGATGTACCACTACAGAGAAGTTTTGTTGCTCATTTTCAGCACTGCTTTTTGATACGTCTACGCCGCTTTGTTCTGAAGTATAAGCCTGAAGCGCGGAGTCGAACTCTACAGTATGAAGGACGGTATTAATCGTTCCTGAAGTTGAAAAAGTTACCCAAAAAAATACCGAGACAACCATCAAGCCAAACATGCTTCCAATATAAGATGCTGTTATCCAGGTCAAAAAACGGTGCAAACGAGATTTCACAGCTCTAAAAACGTATCCGCTTTGTTAGCCTATCTATCGTATCAAGTCCTTTTTCCTCGAATGGTAGAAAGTACGATAAAAGTTCGGTTATATTATCGCCTTCATCAGGTGGAAAGTAGATTACTGTTGTTGGCGATAATCGCTGTATGGGTTTTAACCAAATACTGTTTATACTACCTTCCTCAACTACAGAAAAAGACTTAAACATTGAATAGGGATATGACCTACCATCTACAGAAACACCTTGATCATCTAATGAATACAGTTTTGTTTGTGGCTGCTTTCGTGCATAGACACTCATAGCAGTTGCTGAGAGTAATATAACTATCGAAGCAAGTATGTCACGTGATATTAAAAACACTATAAACGTTATAGCACCGGCAGAGACAAATAAGATGCCGTGCCAAGTCGAAGATTTCTCGTGATTGATGTACTCAGAGGCAGACCACGAAACCGGAGCTATTTCGTTTTGACTTTGGCCTTGATTCTCTTCTTGGTTATCACCTTCATCCATAAGCATCATTGTACATCAAAAGACAATATTGGCGCTAAACTTAAAAATAGATGAGGTATGCGGGATTTTGGCGGGGAGAGAGAGGGAAGGGGGGAAATCCGCCCGTCTGCCGTATGACGGCGGAGAGAGAGGGATATATGCTACACGATAAATCTGTGCGCCGAGGCTTGCTCGGGCAACAGACTTGTCATCGAACCTCCTCGCTTCCTCCAGCTGAGAACAGCTGGACCGCTCGGGTTCGAATCTCTCACTCCCCGTACCAAAAGAAAAAACAGCCGCTTTGGGCTGTTCTTTCTTTTGGCGGAGAGAGAGGGATGGTTTACCTCCTTAATCTATGCGCCGAATAGAATTCGGGCATAGGACTAATGAGCGAACCCTTGGCGTTCGAATCCTTTTCTTTGACAAAGAAAAACGCCCCGCACCTTATGGTGCAGAGCGTCTCTCTCTGGCGGAGAGAGAGGGATTCGAACCCTCGCTGGAACTTTCGCCCCACTAACGATTTAGCAAACCGTCCCCTTCAGCCACTTGGGTACCTCTCCTGAATTGCCGTGTACAGATATGGTAGCTTTTCCGCCCACAAAATAAATTTGTTGGGCAAAAATAACTACCATATCATGCCGGCAATTCTTCAAATTCGAGATTCTTCTCTCGAATTTGTGAAGCTGCAGACAACAACTTTTATGCTATCCTATCTTACCGTATCCGTTAGCGAAAGAGAAGCGAAATTAGTTTTTTTGAGCAAAAACCACTGCGTAGACGCGCTTTACACCCGAGCGTTTCAGTAGTTTTGTTGCCGCACTAATCGTCGCTCCGGTCGTCACCACGTCATCAACCAGTAGCACGTATTTATTCTGCTGATGTGTCTTTCTCAGATCAAATGCTTGGGACATATGCTCAAATCGAGCTTTTCTAGACGAGCCCACTTGTCTTGTATTGGTATGACGACCAAGCAGGGTACCTTGCTTCATGCCTAGTTTTTTACTTAGACGCTCGGCTAGAAGGGCAGTATGATCGAACCCTCGCTGTCTGACTCGAGACGGCGCGTTCGGGATAGCACAGATAACCGTACCCTCGGGGAACTCAAAATTCTTCACTAGGTCATACATGCTGTCCGCCATTGGCTCTATAGACTGACGTCTATGATCGAATTTTAGTGACTTTACTAATAGTTCACCGATGGACTCATAGTGATTCGTGACAAAAACTGAGCTAACTGGTAGCCAAGAGAGACATTTTTCACAGGTTCTAAAGTCTTCCATCAGCGCGCGACAGCCAGCGCAGCGTGGTTGGACTGGCTCCTGATAGTTATCTATACAGGATCGACAGAGCGTCGTTCCCTCTACGCCGCAAGAAAGGCAGGTATGTGGTGCGACTAATCCGACTATTTTATCGATTAACTGATACATATCTCGTCCGTTGTGTTTAATATGTTGTAAATATGGTTGCAAACAGTTGCCCATAGCGGTAATACTCCGCTATACTGGTTATAACATAAAAACGCTTGAAAATAAGGCAATCAAAAATAGATTGTCTGACTCTCAAGCCTCTACTAGCTTAAGGAGGGAACTAACTATGGCGAGAAAGACTCGCGACGACGACCTATTACTAGAAGACGAGCTAACCGCTGCGTTTTTGGGTGAAGAAGATAATTCAAATATGGCAGTTATGCCTAACGATGACGATATGGGTATGGACGAGCCAACTGCCGTTCAAGATGAATGGGAAGAAGATGAAGCAGTTCCTGGGCAGTTAGCTGTTGACGTGTTTGAAACAAAAGAGAAACTAGTTGTCAAAGCACGAACAGCAGGCGTTAATAAAAGCGAGCTCGACGTGAGCATTGCTGACAACACGCTTAGTATTCGTGGAACACTTTCAGCAGGCGAAGAGTCTGGTGTCGAGAACTATTTTGTACAAGAATGTTACTGGGGTGAATTCAGCCGTAGCATTGCGCTACCTGTGCCAGTCAAAGAAGACGAGATCGAAGCCGTATTAAAAGACGGTGTACTTACCGTCAGCTTTACGAAAATGAAGCAAGATACCGTGAAGAAGATCCAAGTTTTATAAGTTCCTAGGCCCCGTAGTTGCTTCTAGCTTACTGATGGGGAAGCTCTAAGTGCTCTAGTATGCCTAATTGTAGAGTTACTATAAAAAAACCGCCTATTCACGTAGGCGGTTTTTAAATACTAGTAATGATTTACCTAATCAACTGTGGTTGTGGAGCCCGTCAAAGTTGCCCTATCGACAACGAATCGTACGATGACTTGTGCGAGTGCAACGACCACTAGACCTACAACAGCGTAGAGAATTGTGTTTTTGGCACCAGTCACATTGCCTGAATCACCACCAGAAGTGATGTAGCGAAGGCCACCAACGATAATCATAACTACAGCTACTACACCAACTGCGAGCGATAGTATGTTAATAACCTGAGAGACGATTTCGTCAACACGTTCTGCGGCGCTGGCACCGTTTATGTCCGTTGCACAGCCGCCTTCTGGTACGACGAACTCTAGGTTAGCACCACACTGTAGGTTCTTTTCAATTTCTTGAGCGCTAACGGCTATCGGAGCAGCTAACGGCGCGATGAAGCCGAGTGAGAGGGCAATGGTGAATGATATTCTTTTAAGCGTGTTCATGTTTGATCCTTTTATATAACTTGAAGTTTAACAGAGATATAGCTTAGCTTCAACTTAAAAGAGCGACCGAAGGCCGCTCTTTTAAGTTCGATTGAACGAATTAAAACTACTTACTCTTCTGTGGTGGTTCCCGTTGCTCGTCCTACGATAAATCGTACGATAATCTGTGCGAGAGCGACTACAACCAACCCGACAACTGCATACAGGATTGTGTTCTTGGCGTTGCCAACTTGGCCAGAATCACCGTTAGAAGTGATGTAACGCAAGCCACCAACGATAATCATGATCACTGCAGCAACACCGACAACAAGCGACAAAATGTTTATGACATTTTCCACAATATTATCAACAGCAGCACCTGCGTCTTCAGTGTCAAGAGTACAGACTTCACCAGCTTCACCCTGAGCAAACTTTAACTCCGCACCGCACTTTAAGTTGTTATCAATGTCTTGCGCGCGAACTGCTACTGGGGCAGCAAGTGGCGCAACGAAACCGAGCGTCGCGATAATGGTGAATATAATTCTTCTTAATGTATTCATGATTCTTTTTACTTCCTTTTTTCTTATTACTTAAGTTTATATCACACTAATACCGCTGTTACAAGTCACAGATTCCTTCGTCTGCTTGTCTAGGGTTACAGTCATTAATCGTATCTTCAGTGTTGTTTGATGGGAGTGGATCACTTGTAGCCCTGTTGATCACAAACATGACGATCAATTGAGCCAGCAGCACTATAACCAACCCGACAATTGCGTATATAACCGTATTCTTCGCGCTCGCAGTCGAGTTTGAATCACCCTGAGAAAGGGTATATTTGATCCCACCGATAACCACCATAATCACCGATATAACGCCCACTACTAAAGATAGAATATTTATCACCGTCGCAACAACATTATCCACTTTTTCATCTTGTGATTCATCACACTCGGTGCCGGTTTCGTCAGTAAACTGAATTCCTTTGCAGGCCTGATTTTTGGCTGCTTCGAACTGCGCCGAAACAGGTGCTAAAAATAAACCGAGGCTCATTAGCATCCCAACAAATCCAGCTAGTAATATCTTCATACGCTCAATCTCCTATTCTATTTAAAACAAATCGTACAATAGCCTGCGCCAAAACGGCGACAACAAGTCCAACTGCCGCATAGATGACTCCATCGCGTGCAGACTTAACTTGCCCAGCATCCCCCGTAGATAATGTCATCTTGATGCCTTGGATAATTATGATGATAACTGCTATCAGCCCAATTAACAGCGACAAACCGCTTACCGCGCGCGTAATAATGCCGTCAGGACCGTAGAGTGGATTAATAGCGTCTTCCTCCTTACCCGGATCAATATCGCCACAAATTTCAGGCTTAAAGGTAACTTCTTCGCTACAAATCGCGTCACCAACATCAATAGCGCTAACATGAAGCGGCGCCATAACCCCAAAAAGAACCAAAAACCCAAGAATAGTAGATTGCAAGAATCTCATTTTAGAAAAACCTCCCACTCAGCAAGAACGCCACAGCTACATCTGCTAGAAATACAATGCCTAGACCGACAACGGCGTATATGACGCCTTTACGCGCACTAGCTGACTTCTCAGGGTCGCCCTGGCTCAAGACAAACCGTATACCCTGGATAACCACTATGAGCACCGCAACTCCCGTCACGGTACCGAATACTATATTTAGAATGGTTGTAAGCGAACCTTGATCTGCACCAATTTGGGGCAGGGTCGTTGCACACTTTGTTGAGCTATCGAGAAGTCTATCACTATCTGTAACACCTTCTTGACAGTTACTTAACTGTGCAAATCTGAATAAATAATTAAACATTTAGTTAAACCTTCCCGCTATAAAGCTAACAATAGCTGCTGCGACAATACTGATAACAAGCCCCACAAATGCATTTATGACCGTTGCCTGAGACTGTTTAGTCTTGTCAGGCGCGCCTTGGCTGATCATGTATTGTATTCCTCCGTAAATAGTAAACCCTATTGCGACAAGCGACGCGACTCTAAGTAGCGCTTCAATAACAGCAGCGACTATTAACCAGATGTCGCTTATGCCGTTTAGCTTTGCATTACATACATCAACACCCGAAGTAGAATCTCTAACTGTTTGCTGGTCTAGATACTTGTACCAGAGCGGAAGACCAAAGAATATATTTTTGTCTTTGTCGTCACAGCCTAAATTAACACATCCTTCATTAGTAAGGTCGTCCGGGCAACGACACGTTTCTGATGTGCCTGAAACTATCCATTGTCCACCCGAATTCTCGCAGTCAGATATAGAAGGGTACGCAGATGCTTTTTGAGTTGGTGTAAACGCAACAGCATAAATTGCGAAAATAGCAAAAAACAAGGCAATTTTGATTGATCTAACTATCATACGAACAGTCCTCCGGGTACAAGGAAATTAAGCAGTGCAAACGAGAATAAGTAAAGCAACAGTGCAAACATTGAATTCGCAACGCGTTTAATTGCCGCCTCTGTTGACTGCGGGTTGCCCCGTGACGCTGAATACTGAATTCCTGCATATATTATAGAACCGATTACGACTAATCCCACACCCGCAGACAGAAAACGAATTAGTGCAAACAACATATCTAATATTGGACTATATTCTTTTCCATTATATGCATTACCTAGACAGCCGATATCGAAGCTAATCTGCACCTGTTTGTCCCCTTTGCCACAGTAGATTTCACTACCGATACCAGCATCACCGTTGAGCGAAAAGCTAATCTGACCTGAAGCAGTGACTATATCACCACAATCAACGTCGTCTGTTTGTGATCCAGCGCCTGACACGGTTGTAAGCCTACATAGTGGTGCTGGATTTTCACCTTCACCACAGTCAATCTGTGTTGAACTACTAACCCCTTGAGAGCTTGCATTTCGCTGATAGCACCCCGGTGGAGCGGCGGCGGCTGGCTGTGAACCAGTCGTCAATACGAAGCCAGCTAAGAAGATAGCGAGCAATATTTTAAACTTAGCTAGTTGTTTTGCTGTTGTGAACTGTTTTATTTTATGCATAATTTATGCGCCCATCTTACCATAGAATTCACACATCTCTCCAACCCCGTAAACAAAACATAAACAAAATGCTCTAAATCTGTTATAGTCACGGTATAATTATGATAACTATGCCCAAAATAAAAAAACCTCTGCTTTGGCTCAGCACTGTTTTATTATTGTCGACCGTATTTGTCAGTGCGATGCCTGCGCTACGAGTGTCGGCTGTAAGCCAAGAATCAAAAAATAGGAGATATACAGCGGGTTTAATGCAGTGTTTGAGCTTCCTGGTTAACCTAAACTTAAACGGCTCTGATCTTACTGAGGAAAGTCTCGACAGTTGGTACTCGAGCGAGTTGGCGGTCGTTGGATTAGACGTGGATGTGCCCGATGGCGTAATTTCATGCTCGGTCGCAGTTGATGAGGCTGCAAGGGCAGTTGCCGGGATCAATGACACTGTAGGAGCTCGTAATTGGTTTGAAAATAATATTTTACCTCAGGACTCGGGTGGCAACAGTAGAGTATTGAAAGATTTTCCGAACCTTAAAATTTCTTATGAACAAATTGAACAACCTAAAAGTAATTTTATTGATACATTGTCTACATACGTGAACGGCATCCCTGTTACGAATGACGAACTAGCTGAAAGACTATTACCCATTGCTGACTTTTGCTACTCATATAGTTCAACTGATTTCAACCCGTCTGATATTTCGGTATCTGGGGTGCCTATATTTGGGACAGAGATTGATATCTCTGCTGAAAATGCTTCATCATTTGTAAGCCTTGATAAAAGAAATGGTTTTGAAGCTTTCGGAATTGGTAGCGGTGACAATGCGAGGCTTGGCGATCTAAGACTTGAGTTCAATTTAAGATCCGGCATAAACTCTCAGACTTCGGGCGGGTGGAGCGGCGCTTATAAATCCAACTTTCTCCCGATAGGCGCAGATACAATGAACCTGAACGGGAAGATCAACCCTAGATTCACTACGAGGGACGAAAACACCGTCCGAGGAACAGTTCAAGACTGCAATATAGTAAAGGAGTTAAAGGATAAAATCTTTCCTTTATATAGACTTAATAGCGACAGAAAACTAACATTTAATAACCTGACAGCCTCCGATATTCTGGGTGCCGCAACTACTGACTCTTCTGTAGCGCTGGCTGACGGTTCTAGTCCAAGTTGTGAAGGAGCTGATGCGCTTGGCTGGATAATGTGCCCGATTGTCGCGGGAATTCTCTCTCTTAATAACGCGATTTTTGGTAGCTTCATCGAACCCTTTCTAAGGTTAGATCCTATAAATACAAATGAGGGGCCAGTATATGCGATTTGGAGTTCGTTTAGAACTGTTGGCAACATACTGTTAGTTTTTGGACTACTCTTTATTGTGTTTGGACAGGCAATAGGGGGTGGGCTAGTAGACGCATATACAGCCAAAAAAGCCATGCCAAGGATCTTCATAGCAGCAATATTAATCAATCTTTCAATATACATTGCAGCATTCATTGTTGACCTTGGCAACATACTCGGTGCTGGTATTGGAGAGTTGATCATCAGCCCTTTGAATGCAACAGGCCTCAATCAGTATAGAATTAACGGTATGGCCGGTGTTATTGCGTTTGTTGGCTTGGCGCTTGGGATTGTTTTAGCCGTAGCACTTGGATATGCCGTAATTGAAGCTGGCAAGAGACCCACTGGTACGGTAGCAAATCCTGGACCGGCAACTGGTATTGGCAAATCTATTTTCTATGCAGTTATGTTCTTTGCTATTCCAGCACTATTATTGATTATATCTATTTTTGCTACATTAATTATTAGGCTTGGTACACTGCTCATGTTGGTTGTTATGAGCCCCGTTGCAGTCGCGTTGTTTGTGTTGCCGGCTACAGAAAAATATGCGAAACAGTGGCTGAACGTGTTTATTAAAACCATTCTAGTCTATCCCATTATTGTGTCGCTATTTGCGTTAGCGAATGTGTTGAGTGTACTACTTAGTGTAGATGTTGAAAGCAGCTTCAACCTTCGAGAAATTGCTGCAAGCATTGGTTCGGCCGGAATCTATCCTATCGCTTCAATAATATCGGGCAACGGTTTACCTGGTATCGACTTTGATTTGAGATCTCTATTGTTCTCTTTAGTTTCTATTGCAGTACTTTTTGTTCCGCTTGCAATGATACCTTTTTCCTTTAAGATTGCGGGGGGCATAATGGGGACATTAGTAGGCACTCTCAGCAAAGCACGAGCAAGAAGTGACACGATGATCAGAGGAGACAAGCACGAACTTGATGGAAGATTCAGAAAGACCAAGGAAAGATACTCAATTGGTGCAACTGAAGGTAATACGGGTGCACTACAAAGCGTATCGGGCGCCCTTAGAAACCCAAGAAAGACTATTGCTTCAAGAAGAAAAGCAAGGGCCGAAAAAGAAAACTTCAAAGAAGCAGTTGGCGCAAGAACTAGCGGCTATCGCCGACCGTCAGATTCAGTACCTATAAGCGATGCTCGGGCAGTAGACGCACCGGAAGGAACCAGCATAGATGATCTACCTGATGAAGACGATGTCTCCGGAAGTTCTGGCACGTCAACTTCACGTAGAACAGTGATACCTCGCAGAAGAAGCACCCCAACCCCAACCCCAACCCCAACCCCAACCCCAACCCCAACCCCAACCCCAACCCCAACCCCAACCCCAACCCCAACCCCAACCCCAACCCCAACCCCAACCCC
>JBGSRU010000037.1:0-1866 GCA_041737385.1 Saccharimonadales bacterium (SeqCode) | reverse complement strand
GTCGCGGTCGGTGTTGCAGTCGGTGTCGCGGTCGGCGTAGCCGTTGGGGTAGCCGTTGGCGTGGCCGTCGGGGTTGGAATTGGCGGTGGCGGTCCGCCCGCATTGTTGCCCCACGCCTCGAATTCCACTACGCGGCTATACCCATCGTCAGAGGCTTCATAAATCACTACTCTGACCGCTGTCGTAAAGATCGGCGCGAATGTGATCTTCACCCAAGCCTTATCGTTATCACTTATGTTACCGCCCGGTACCAAATCCAAGTCCGAGCCGTCCCAATACTGGACGTCAAAATCGACTAGCGGATAATCATTCGATGTCGTTGTCTCATCGGGCGGCGTGGTGTTGAAATAATCGTCTCTTACCGCATAAAGCGATATTTCGTCGATCGATTTGACGCCATCGAAGTCCACCCGAAGCGTATCCGGAAAGTCGCCGGGGTCTGCATCTTTCCACGCACCGCCGATTGCCCATACCTGGCTGCCGTCGTTTGCGGCTGACGCAAGGTTCAGTTCCGTTGACCCCGAGGCAACCCCGCCATTTGCAGTGAGAGCCCAGTTGATACGATCGCCCACCGCGTGTTCTTCGGTATCCGTCGCTGGTGGGAAGTTGTCATCTCCCGAATACGTCGCCACCAAGGTCTTGTTTCCGGTGGTGGCCGACGTCAGTGTGCATGACAGGTCCTCCACATTGGCAGTGCAGGTGCCTCCGGTACCATCGACAACGGTCACAGTTCCGGTCGGGCCTCCGGTTACAGGAGTCAACTCGGTCACTTCCCACGTCACCGTGTACGGCTGTCCCGCCACCGATGGATCCGGGGTGTCGTCCGTGATCTCGATCGTCGCACGGCACTTGCCCGTACTGTAAGAGTTATAGATCCCCTGGATCTCAGGGAGTGACAGGGCCCTGCTGAATATCTCCACCTCGTCGATTATGCCGGTGAAGTGAAGGGGCAGTTGACCGATCGGTGCCCCGCCGCCGATGCGGACTGGCTGAGTGGTCGTAATTATCGAACCCGGCGCGTTTTGGGTACCTTCGAGAACACCATTGACGTAGATCCTCAAATTAGTGCCATCGTAGGTCATCGCGACGTGCGTCCACGTGTTTAATTGAACGGGTGTCGTACTGTCGACAAAAGCGATGCCGGGGACCCAGACGTGTGCTCGATAAGTATTCGCATTCGACGCTGTCAGTAGATACTGACGTTCGATATTCTCCCCATCCTTGCTGATAATATCCCGATGCTGGCCTTGTCCGCCCGTGACATAGACCCATGCATCAAGCGTGATCGCAGCAGTCGGGTTAAGTGCAGGTGCATCGGCGATCTCCACGCGGTCATCGACCCCATCAAAATTGAACGCCTGTCCAACCCTGCCAGCCGCATAACCACCATTAAAGCTACCGTTATGAGGCCCGATCACGTCATTCGCACTATCCTCAGCCGGATACCATGCCTCCATTTCGGAGGGCGGCGGATAGCACTGTGGCGTTCCGGCAGTCGTATTGCGTGTGACCTCGGGGGCTGCATTGTAGTCGTCGTTGCCCGCCTGATTGTAGTGGACAGTGCATATGCCTGTACCGCTCGTCATCAGGATAGTAGCGGAGCCCGACCCTCCCGACTGCACTGTGCAGACTCCACCCGAGTTCGAGATAGCCACCGGCAGTCCGGATGTCGCCGTGGCAGCAACATCGAATGTACTGCCGTTTTCAGCCCAAGGGGGTGCCGGAGTCGTTATAGTGATCGTCTGATCGTCCTTCTGTGCTGTTGTCGCACTCGTAACCTCGGGTGCGGCGTTGTAGTTGTCGTCGCCGGCCTGGTTGTACCGCACGGTACACGTGCCGGTTCCACTGGTCATCATGATAGTAGCT
>JBGSRU010000016.1:0-1770 GCA_041737385.1 Saccharimonadales bacterium (SeqCode) | reverse complement strand
TGGCCATCGACTCCTTGGCATCCGCCTCAGACTCCAAGGCCTTCATCGTGTCGTACCAGATGCCGGCGAGGGCCTTGCCGAACTTCGGATTGTCCTTGAGGACCTCCGTGTTGGCGACCGTGAGATCGATGATCTCGCCGGGGATCTGCGAGCTGTCGAACACGAGGTTCGCATCCGGAGATTCCAGAATCGTGGAGACGATCGGCTTCCAGGTCACCACCGCCGTGACGTCCGCGGTCTTGTAGGCAGCCGCCATGTCGGCATCGGAGGTGTTGATGACCTTCAGATCCTTCTCCTCGGCGCCGATGCTCTCGAGCGCGCGCGCCAGCAGATAATGCGAAACGGAGTACTCGACGAGATTGACGTCTTGGCCCTTGATCGCTTCGAGCTTGTCCTTGTCTTTCAGGATCACGGCGTCGTTGCCGTTCGAGAAGTCACCGACAATCACAGCCGTGGTGTCGACGCCGCCGGCCGAGGGGATCGACAGCGCATCCATGTTGGTGATCGTCACCGCGTCGTAGGCGCCGGCGGTAAACTGATTAATCGACTCGACGTAATCGTTGAACTGCTTGACCTCGATGGTGATGCCGTATTTGTCGGCCCACTTCTTCACGATGCCCGCCTCGTCAGCGTAGCCCCAGGGCATCCAGCCGACATAGATCGACCACGCGACCTTGAAGTCCTTCTTCTCTTCCGCCGTCGCAGGCGAAAGTGCGACCCCGGCCAGGACCGCGATAGCCATGACTCCGGTGAGAACGAATTTTGTGAAACTGCGCATTGGCACCCCCTGTGCTCGCATGACCACGTTTTCGGCCGCGCGTGTGCTGCGATGCGAAACGGAAAGACCTCGTGAAAGCGAAAGCGGAGGCCTGTCCGTTCGCGTGCCGAAGCACCGCGCGGTATAGGTCTCCCGGGCTTTTATCCCGCCGTGGCTCCGCCTCTTTGTGAGACGGGAGAGCCTCTCTCGGACCTGACGCTGAAAAGCCGGAACCCTAGAGGCGTTATGCGGAGAACTTTGCAGGGGTCATGCCAGTCGCCGCGGAGTTGAAATCTCCGGCAAAAATCGACCGGCATGGCGTCAGGGGCTGCGGTTCTGCCTTATCGCTGTGCAGCACGTCCAAATACTAGGCGTGGATGATCTCGCCACATGAGCGAAAGGGGCCGTCTCCGACCCCTTCACCCCCGTACCCGTACGGCTAGGCGGGATACGCAGAACGATCCCCGCCAAGGGTCCACAACGCGGCACCTTCCGGATAGTTCCAAAGTTCCGATACCTGAAAAAGGAGGCGCGCGACCCCGATTGGGGCCACGCGAGGGGGGAGGCTAGGCGGGGATAAACTTGAGCGAAACGCCGTTTATGCAGTAGCGCAGACCCGTGGGCTTCGGGCCGTCATTGAAGACGTGTCCAAGATGCCCGCCGCAGCGGCGGCAATGCACCTCCTCGCGGAGCCCGAAGCTCCAGTCCTCTTTGGACCCGACAGCGCCCTCGATCGGCGCATAGAAGCTTGGCCAGCCGGTGCCGGATTCGAACTTGGTCTCGGAGGAAAACAGCGGCAGGTCGCAGGCGGCGCAAGCGAAGGTGCCGTTGCGCTTCTCCTTGTTGAGCGGGCTCGTCCACGGCCGCTCGGTGTCCTCCTCACGGAGAACCGCATATTGCTCGGGTGTGAGGATCTTTCGCCACTCCTCCGGCGTCTTGGTGACCTCGAAATGGCCCTCGGTGGCCGCGGTGGCCTCGCTGGCTCGCCATTTCAGGAGGCCGCCGCCTGCGGC
>JBGSRU010000026.1:0-1547 GCA_041737385.1 Saccharimonadales bacterium (SeqCode) | reverse complement strand
CGGTACCGGTGCTTAAAGTCGGACTTGCGCTTCAGTAAGTCTAGCGTCTTTAGAAACTCATCCTGTCTAAGGGGCGCTTGGCTTGGCTAATTTTGCCTTCTCCCCTCACTTCAAACTTCTTGACTAGCCGGATGAGTGAGTTCACTGACTCGGACTTTGCTGGATTTCCTTGCCCATTGCACCAGCTGGGCCCTTTGATTGGCATGTAATATGACACACACTTCTTCATGATGGCAAGGGAGGAGGAACTGCCATGGGTAGACCGCCAAAGGCTGCTTTACACATCCACTTCCGGACTGCCAAAGGTGTCTGTCAGCAATTTGCTGCCCGTGAAGGTCTGGTTGCGCGGAAAAATCTGTCCTTACAGTACAGTTAAGTGGTGGCTCATCAAAACACGGATGACATTCGTTTCTGTCACACATAATTTTATTATGGATCGCGTAAAAACATTTTGGCTCCTACGGTAGTGGGTATGCCAAGTAATTTCTTCACAGTTGTTAACTGTAAGTTAAAATTAATTAACCTACCGTAGACGGATCATGAACCAGAAGCATAGGGATAGAGTTAATATCTTCAGCGACCGATTAGGACGAAAAAATTTCGGGAACCAATCAAGTTCGAGACGTAAAAAGTACTGAGTACGGAGTAGTATTTTTTTAAGTATTGCGGAGTAGTAACCTAGCTCCATTCACAGTGTCGGCACTCGTAGTTGAAACAAGTCACAATAGGTGAAGTAGATCCAAGCGAAGAGTATAAGAAAAAGACGTGAACTAGCAAACGCACAAACCCGAGACGTATTGATAGTTGTAAGGACCAATTGTACTTTTGAACTTAAAGCTATGTTCCCTCGAGATTCACTCTTTTGGGGTGCTATGTCTCCTACGTTGACATCTGTGGGCAAGTCTCGCGAGGAAACGATCGCTGCTTTCGATGCCGAAGCCCAAAAAGTAGCTAAATTGACGGGACTCTCACTCTCAACGACTTATAATTTCCTTGGAAAGGCCATTGCAAGTGCACCTCCCAAATCTCTTCATCATTTGGAGCCGATTTCCATCGAAGAGCTAGAAGTAGATGTGACACATCGTAACCGCGTCTTGTACGCGAGAATGGTGAGCGAAGTGATTAAAATGAACGCAGTCATGGTGCTCATTGAAGACCATCACCAGGATAAAGTCACAAATCTTGCCGTCTACGGAATGTCTGACAAGGGTCCCATGAGCAAAGGTCGTTATCTCGCCATCATTGAGCCACACTACAAAGTTCGCCAGGATGGTTCCCTTGGTATCCGCGTTGATAGTGTAGAAGATATCGTGTTCGACGCTGCTTTTCAAGCTGCCGAAACGGACCCGAAAGATACCAATGAACCCTCGCCTCTAGCTGCTCCTGATAAGGGCCTTCCCTCGACTCTCGAAGAACGGGTGTCTGAGATCTTGTTCAACGATCCGAGCATTGGAATTGAAAAAGTCTTTCAAAGGGTAACCTTAGAGGGCTATAATGCTACGAAGAAGCAGATCAGGGCCCTGACGAAGAGATTGAAGGAGATGAAG
>JBGSRU010000039.1:0-2114 GCA_041737385.1 Saccharimonadales bacterium (SeqCode) | reverse complement strand
TCAAGCGCCGCAGGCCCTTTGTTAGATATGGTTTGTTCTGGGGGTGCAGTTTTTGCACCCCCCGTAGGGTGCGAGAATTGCACGGGGGGGGGTGCAGTTTTTGCACCCCCTAGGGGTGCAGTTTTTGCACCCCTGACAGGCAGAGGAGACAGGCCCAACTTTTCAAGATTGATCCTGTAGAGATTAGACGTTGAGGAGCCATTAGGACGCAGGCGAGGCGTGGAAGTTATCCAGCCGTCAGCAGTGAGCGAAGCAAGAGCAGCGATCACAGTACGACGAGACGCCCGCGCCGCATGGCCAATATGGTCTAAAGAGGGGAAGCATTCCGCCGATGTAGCATCGGCGCAATCCGCCAAAGCCATAAGAACAAGCATTTCAGTGCGGGAGTTTGGGCCAAAATCCCAGACAGCTTGAAAGATACGATTAGACATTTGTTCGGTTTCCTATGTTGGAAACCTTGACCATTCGGGCGGAAGTGCTCTATCTGGTCATAGGTTTCGGGTGTGAACAATTCGGAACCTAAAGTAATTGACCCTCACAGCGCAAGCCGTGGGGGTCTTTTCTTTTGCAGATACCAAATATGCCGATTCCCGAAAGACACAGAAGCGGAAGAAGCCGAGCAGGAAGCCCGACTAGGAGCATCGCTGCGCGACCGCCTCACAAGTGAGGCTTGCACCTGGTCTATCGACAGCACCCCAGACCAGAGGCAGCGCGTCCCGCGCCGGATGTTGCAGCCGACAGAACCAGAAGAAACAGCACCCCCAGCAGTGACACCGCAGACCAGATCGCTAGCGCGATCCGGCAACAACGCTGACAGGTTTACGCCCATTCGGGCGACACCAGCAGGGAGTGCAGGAACCTTTTTGCATAGATGAAAAGGGGGGGCCGATTTACTTACATTTAGTTTACGAAATGCCTTGTGAACGTAAGATTGCATCCCATATTGAATAGAGAGGGGCGCGCAGGACGCGCCGCCCAAGACAACGCAGGAGCAAGATATGACACGATACATCGACGCCACGCCGACATGGGCAACAGCCGCCCAGATCATCGCCGCAGCAATCGAAAACGGAACAGACACAGGCCGCGAAGCAGCCCGCGCCGAGTTATCGCGCATGGGCAAGATGCTGGACGCCATGAAGGCCGAGCAGGAGAACGGCACGGCACTTTGGGAGGTGATTACAGAAGCCAGCACCGGACAGCCCTATGGGCAGACCTTTGGGCATCTGGAAAACGCAGAAGCCTACGCCGCCGCAATGCAGGCCGCAGGCTACCGCGCAGAGGTTTCGCCCGAGTTTGGGACGCAACCATCTTTCACGGCAGCCATGCAATCGGCCGCAGACTTTTACGGACACCCAGAAATTCTGGACGCCCTCAAAGCACCGGAACCGAAAGCATGAGCAGCAGAAACACCACACCCGCGAACATATGGGAAGTTTTGCGCCGCTTGCTGGATTGCAACAAACGGCAGTTGGCAGAACGACTAGGCGTTACACGCCAGACGCTCCACCAATGGGAAACACCAACGGAAAAAGGAGAAAAGCTAAGCGACAAAGGCCGCGAAGCCGTAACCGACCTTTTGACCGCGACACTACGCGCCGCAGACAATGCGGAGGAATTTTTACGATGAGATACCAACACGAAAAAGAATTCGGGCACCGATACACAATTTGCCTATGGCCCGCCGAGGCGTGCCAATATTGCGGCAAAAAGCGACAATGCCTAGACCATGTTCCGCCCATATCGAAAGCGCACCTTTTCAAGGAAAAGGAGGCGCACCAGTTAGTGCCATGCTGCAAAGATTGCAATTTGGCACTAACGAATTGGCCGATAATTTGTTTGAACGAACGAAAAACATTCATTCAGAACCGGAGAGGGCAAAAAGCCACCATCCACAAGACCGCGAGAGCGATCACCAAAGGAAACGGCCAAGCCTTTAGTTGGAGCTACAGCGCGAAAGAACCGCCGTTGACTTCATCAAGGCGGGATTTTTGCCAAGCATGGCAAACGCTAAACCAGCACCTAAAGGGAGGGCACGGAGGAAACCGCGCCATCTGGGGGCCGACATGGTGTGACGACGAAATAGCCGAACACACCAGACGGGAGAGGGCGAA
>JBGSRU010000010.1:0-44760 GCA_041737385.1 Saccharimonadales bacterium (SeqCode) | reverse complement strand
CTTACAGACTTTATGCTCCATCTTTAGGGGGAGTACATCTTCTGACGGGTGACGTAAACGAAAGAAACACACTACTTCAAAATGGCTTCTGGATAGACGAAGGTATTGCCTGGTATCAGCCTTAGTAGCGTTTAATTTCTGTATCTATGTCAAAGGACGCATTATCACGAGATATATTCGGATTAACAGCAGGGTCGTGGGTAATATATTTCAGCCAAGTCTTTTTAAATAATGATTTGGCACTATCAAATTCGGTTGTATCTCGCTTTTTAATCTCTTCTGGTCTACCTAAGCTTATTGATTCATAATGAATCAATTGGACTTCTGGCAGGTATACATTACGGTATCCCTTTTCTAGTAATCTTAGACACAAATCTACGTCGTTATAGGTTATCCTAAATTCTTCTGCAAACCCATCAACTTGATCAAATGTAGATTTTTTAATCATTAAACATGCGGCTGTAACTGCGCTCATGTTATGAGTCGTATACATGTACAGGATTTGCTGTGGTGTTCCAACATGTTCAGGTAGTGTTGCTAGTGCGTTTGCGGCATAGCCACCAAAGCCTATTCCTACACCTGCGTGCTGTATTAATTTTTCGCCTGGATATTGCAGCTTTGCGCCCACCGCACCAATACCTTCTTGTTGTGCATAACCCAAGAATTTTTTTAACCAATCTGGAGTTATAACTTCGGTATCGTTGTTTAGCATTACCAAATACTCACCTTTAGCTTGCCTTGCACCTTCGTTACAAGTCCTTACATAACTAAATGGTGTCTCATGCCATTTAATAACTCTAATATTTCTATTACTTTTTTTTAAATTATCATACCAACGTAGCATTTTTTTATCTGTAGTTCCGGTATCTACAATAACTATTTCATAATTACTATATGTAGTACGATTAAGTATCGATTCAATGCATGTTTTCATAATTTTGAACTGATTCTTTGTTGGTATTACTATAGAAATAAGCGGTTTTCCTATAATTTCATAGTCAATAAACCAATAATCAGCAATATATGTACTTTGACGGACAATGCCCTTTAGTTCTCGACGTTTTAAGTCATCTTTGAGAACGTTTTTTTGGGCTTCAAAAACATACGGCTTAGCATCCGTACTACCAGCTGTAGAAGTCTCAGAAATGCGCCAACTATACAATACAGTAGGTATATGATGGATGTTTTTAGTTACGTTTGTAATGCGCAAGAATAGGTCCCAGTCTTGTGCGCCATTATATGTTTTTCTAAATCCACCAATCTCTTCAAATATTTTTTTACGCACAACTGCAAAATGAGTTATATAGTTTATACTACGTAAAAATTCAGGGTTCCAGTCTGGTTTAAAAAATGGAAGTGCATGGTGATGCCTATCATCAGTAATTTTATCTTCGTCAGTATACATAAAGTCTAGTTTACGGTTCTCGTTAAGTGCACTAGCTACTTCAAACAATGCATTGGGCCACAATAAATCGTCATGGTCTAGAAAAGCGACAAACTCGCCAGTTGCGATTGTAACTGCAGCATTACTAGAGCTGGCTATATGTTGATTCTTCTTATTAAACTTATACTTAATGCGCGTATCGACATCTGCATATTCTTTAATTATTGACCTCGTAGTGTTGTCTGTGGATGCGTCGTCTACAATGCATAGCTCCCAATTTTCATAGACCTGAGACTGGACAGATTCTATACATTCACGCAAAAACGCTTCATCCGTGTTAAAGGTTGGGGTTATTATAGAAATCTTAGGTTTATAGCTGAACACCTCTGATTTACTTTTTAGCTTCGTCAATACTATTGCATCAGGCATGTTGTTTTTAACCCATTGTGTATATTGGTCTTGACCAATAACGCTACTAGGCAAATACTGATTTACAATAGTTTTTGCATAGCCTTTTAGTCTTGGGTTTTTACTAATCACCGACTTGCCAGTTCTAATAGTCTTATGTGCTGCTTTTTTAATAGCTTTTTTTATCATGCTATCTATTATTCTAACAGTTTTATCCTGTTACCACACAACTTCAAATCTACAGCTTACTTGTAAATCGTGTTACTATTGATTTTAATGAACATTACATACTTAATAGGTGGAAACGACTTGTCCCAACAAGATATTGACCATTTAAATAACTGGTTACTAACTACCCAGAAACATAATTCTTTATTAAGAGAAATAATTATATTTTCAACACGAAAACCAAATTATTATAGCGACTATACAAACTTGAGCGTAGTGTTCAAGCCAAATAAATTAAACGCAATACAAATGTCTATAGTTGAGGCCTGTGGGGAGCATATTATACTGACTACCTGTAATAATCTGCTTTCTGATACTGATGACAAATTATCAGCTTTCCTTCCTAAAAATACTAATTATCACATTGGAGTTCACTTAAACAGTGGCAAGTTACTGTCGTTGCTAGGAATAAGAAGACTTAACAGCGTCCCGTTTATAATTTCCAACAGCGAATTTGCTAAAAATAACAGTGAGTTGTTCGAGAACGTCATCTCAGCGATTAAAAAAGCTGATAAAGATATCGCATTACTAAAGCTGCAACCACAACATATAAAACTACCCGAATATATTGTTAAAAGGTCTATATTTTCAGGGCCGTATGCATCGATTATTAAATATAGATATTTAAACCACAAAAAGAGTCTACTTGATTACTTCGAAAAGCGAAGAGTACAGAGACTTAGAAATAATGTACCTCCTGTAAAGTTTAGTAAAAACATACCAGTATTTATTATTTGCAGGGACAGAGTAGAGCCTTTAAAAAAACTTGTTAAGTGGTTTGAGGAAGAAGGATTAAAAAATATATATTTTATAGACAATGCATCTACCTATCCTAAACTTCTGGAATATTTTGATAAAACTCCTTATGAAGTTATAAGTCTTAACGAAAATATAGGACACACATCTCCTTGGGTGAGCGGCGCCACCAAAATATTTGCTAAGAACCAACCATTCATAGTCACCGACCCAGATATAATACCCACATCCAATTCACTTGGCGCAGTTAGACACTTCTGCAACTTACTAACTAAATATCCTGAACGAACAAAGGTAGGATTTGGACTGAAAATTGACGACCTACCAGATACATATGAACTAAAAGATTACGTTATAGAGTGGGAAAATCAATTTTGGGTCTCAAGCGTAGAAAACGAAGTGTTTGACGCAGAAATCGATACTACATTTGCAGTTTATAGACAAAATACACCGTACACACTTGGACCTGGTTTACGTACAGGTGGAAAGCTAGTAGCTCGACACGAACCATGGTACATAAACAGTGAAAAATTATCTGTAGAAGTGATGTATTATCGATCCCATGCTAATAAGCATATTAGTACATGGGGCACTAATCAATCTGAACTAATAGATACTTATAAGTAGAACTTAATTCAGCATCAATTTAGCTACATTATTTGCATATTCTTGAGCGGAATGCCTATGGAGTATATTGTCATTGGTCATTTTTATGCTTTTTTGGTCTGAAAAATACTTATTATTATAAGATTTAATTATTGCATCATGATATGCAACCGGATTGAACTTATCTATAACCAGATGTCCATTTTTTCCATCATTTATACATTCGACTACACCACCAACGCTAGCGCTAACTATAAATATATTTGCTGCACACGCTTCCAAAATAACAAAAGGCAATCCTTCATTCTTTGATGTTAACAAAAACATATCGTAATCGTCAGTATTTATTGACGTAAATCCATCATACTCACCTTTGTACGAGATGTTTTTATAGGGTGCGATGGAATTCATAAAACGGTTATTATTTATATACTTTTCATCCATTGCACCAAAAATATCCAACTCTATTCCGCTAATATCTAGCAGTTTACCAACTTCTACTAATACATCAGCTAACTTATCATCACATACCCTACTGGCCCAAAGAACACGCTTTTTAATCTTATAGTTATTTTTTTGATTCTTACTAACTTCCACGGGTGAATAGAGTACAGCAACCTTATTGGGCAAGAATCCATTAATTTCCTCGAGTTGATTTTTATATATATTCGAGTCTGTCATATACATATCAACGCCTTTGTAGGCATCCACTAGACCGTTTGCAATCCAGTTAAATATATATCCATCGTCTGTCATATTAAATGCAAATGTGTGTAGGTAAGTCATACACCCGACATCTTTTAACACCTGGCTATACTGGGTGGCTACTTTATATCCAATCTCTGAATTAATAATAGTTAAGCGCTGAACATTCCAATTTTGAATAATTCTAACGATTAAACTAATTTGTTCGTCGTCAGTTAATGCTGGGTCTAGTGACTTACTTTCTACGCATATGACGTTTTCTAAACTATTTAAAGTACCTAGCCATGGTGACTCTGCATTAATAGTCGTAATTACTAATATCTTTTTGTTGCTACTCTTACGGTCAAGTGTCTTTACTAAATTAATAGCAGCAAGGTCCGCCCCACCTTTTGTTAGATGTGGCACTAATACAATGTCACTAATTGATGAACCTAGATTTGATTTACAGAAATCTAAATAAAAGTCACTCACCACTGATTCTGTGGGATATCCTACAATAGGAATATACCTAAGCATATCTGCAGACGCTCGAATCATAGGCTCGAACCGGTTCACCTTACCCCATAAATGTACAAGTTCGTCCGTAAAGCCAATTTCTTCAAGCCTTTTAGGTACTGGTACCTCTATCAAATCAAGGTCTGCACTTGCTAATTTTGGCTTTAAATAACGTTTTTTTAGGACACTTAAAATATTTCTGTGCAGTGTATATTGTACTTTTGTATAGTGGTGCGTAAGTTCAAAATTACTAAGTTGGCGAGATATCGTTTGCTTCAATACTAGCCGTTTGCTTGAAAGTGTATCGATTTTTTTGGCCTTTCTGTTGTTGCTTGATAGCGCAGAAAATATCTCTGGTTCAAAAAGTTTAGTTGGTCTAATAACAGCTGAACACTGCAAATGGCTCGTTAGTAGACTGCCAGTTTTTTTACGTCTATAGAAAAATATAGTATTACTGACATTATAAAACTTAAAGCCGTTTGCTGTTGCTTCGCAAAAAAAGTGCCAGTCTTCCATTCCGTAGCCTTCAGTATTTTGCGCAAACTTTATTTTTTTAAATACGTCACTATGTATAAAACTCTGGCTTATATAGTAATTTGTTTCGAACATATTTTTTGAAACATCTACCAAAGATTCACTATCGTATTTTTCTACTAAATAGTGATCCGCTTCAAAAACAATAATATATCGCGCTGAGTATATTGCAGGTTCTTTATTTCTTTCGGCACATATAAACGATTCGTGAAGATAGTTTTCAGTAAAAAAATCATCGCCGTCAAACAAAGCCAAATACTTGCCCTGACTAATATCTATCAAAAAATTACGACTTAAACTAGGGTCTTTTACGGAAATTTTATGAAGTACAATTTTGATATCTTTATGCTTTTTTATAAAGTCATCAATAGCCTTTAACGTTACTTCATCGCCATTATCGCTAGATATATTGCACTCAATTTTAAGCCCACGAGCAATTGCATACTGCATACCCGCATAAATTGATCGCAGTGTTTTATGAACTAATATACCTTCGGTGTGTGTCGTAATATTGACCGATATGTCAACTTTATAATCAATATTTTTATTCTTAAATGGCATTTATTTACGCTCTTTTGAAGGCTTATATGTTGATACCATTTCCTTAAGCATATTTCTAGGGTATTCAGTATTTAAAGAATCTGCTTTGATTGATTCTATTAATAAATTAAGGTTGCTAAGATATGCTAGTTTATCAAAATTCATATAGTTTGTAGTGCGAAATATTTTCTTGACTGAAGTAGCTCGAACCTCCTCTTCCTTAACCAGCACCTCTTCATAAAGCTTTTCACCAGGTCGCAGACCAGTTATTTTAATTTTAACTTCCTCATCAGGGACATACCCATCCAAAACTATTAATAGCCTAACGAGATCAATTATTTTGATTGATTCTCCCATATCTAATACAAACAAATCGTTATTTTTTCCCATAACCCATGTTTGTAGTATCAGATGTACAGCCTCAGGAATTGTCATAAAGAAACGAGTAACGTCTTTATGTGTAACAGTTACTGGTCCGCCTTGAATAATTTGTTTTTTGAATGTTGGTATAGCGCTGCCATTACTATTAATAACGTTTCCAAATCTAACAGCACAGAAGATAGTTGTACTTTGACTACTTGCCAAAATATGTATCATCATTTCTGCAGCGCGTTTAGTAGCGCCCATGATATTGGTCGGATTAACCGCCTTATCAGTTGAGACGAGTATAAATTTTTCTACCTTATATTTAATTGCTATTTCTGCAAGAGTTTTAGTGCCTATTAGGTTATTTTTTATAGCTTCGGAAGGGTTATTCTCCATTAACGGAACATGTTTATAGGCGGCTGCATGAAATATTGTAGTAGGTTGGTAAGTTTCTATTACATGGTCGAGTTTTCTTCCATCCTTAACATCACCAATGATAAACTCGCAATCAAGTTCTGGGTACAATTCTAAAAGTTGGTTTTGAAGATCAAACATACCGTTTTCCCACCAGTCATAAAATATTATTTTTTTAGCACGATGTGCTGCAATCTGACGGCTTAATTCTGATCCTATGGAACCTGCAGCACCGGTAATTAATACCGTTTGATTATTTGAAAAATCTGTTATTTCCTTTTGGTCTGATTTCAGAATCTCACCTCCTAGCAGATCTTCCGGTGTAACTAGCCTGACGAACTTTAGGTAGTGCTCGTTAAAGTCTTGTATTAAAACTTCTAATAATCTTGGTAGTACTTTATATACGAGTTTTAAACCTGCAGTTTTCTTTACTATGTCCCTCGTAACCCTGCCTCTCTCTGAAGGTATAGCAATTAGTATTTCTTCAACTTCATTTGACACAACGACACTTCTCAAATCACTAATCTTACCTAAAATATTTAATTCGTTAATACTACCACTGACACTGTCGTCAACAAATCCGACAATCTCATAAGTTGATTCTTTGTCATTTAGTATTTCAGCAGAGAGTAACTCTCCGGCCTTACCGGCCCCTACAATAACTAGTCTGATGCTATCTTTATTCTTCATTTTAAATAATCCATTTGACTGTTTGTTTAAGTGTATATTTTGGAGTCCACCCAAACTCTTTTTTTATTCTTGTAACATCTGCCTGCTCAGCAACTCTAGGTTCTGGCTTGTTAGACACCTCGTGTATTTTAGGAAAATCTGTGAGCCCACTATTAGCTACAACCTCTTTTAATAAATTTTCATTACTTGTGGCTATCCCTGAACCTACATTATATACATCTTGTAGCGGCTTATTTTCTGCCATCACTCTTATCGCACTTGTAATGTCACGCACATCAATATAGTCACGCTTGGCATCCAGCCTGTTAACTTCAATCTCTGTGCTTTTACCTGACTTTATCTCGTTTACTTGCTTTATAAGCTTTGAAACCAGAAACTTAGGATGCATATTTTTACCTATAGGATTAAATATACGCACTATAGTAACGTTTAGCTTGTACTTCTTTGCTAGTTCTAGCGCTTTAGTAGTTTCTTCGAGTTTGCTTTTGCCGTAAATAGACTTGGGATTAGTGGGTGTATATTCGTCTACAGGTACGTCACTTTTTAATAATTCCCCATATTCTGCCGCGGACCCCGTAATAATTATCTGCCTAATTACTATACCGCTACCAGCAACTGCTTCTATTAAGTTGGCGGTAAACACTGGGTTGCTATCAGCGATTTCTGAATTATCTACTATCCCAGCGCAATTAATTACTACGTCCGGTTGATTATTGCGTAAAAAAGATTCTATAGCATTTTTATCTAAGAGATCAACTCTATTTTTACTCACACTGTCAATGGATTCAATAACTGTGTGGTCTGATTCACTTTTTAGAAGCTTAACTAATTCTCTACCAATAAAACCAGTCGATCCAAATATTACTATCTTCATTTTATTACCTCTTCATACAAATTTCTGTAATTAGCCACCAACATACGACTCGAATACTTTTGTTCGACCTTACCGCGTGCAAGTTTTTTCATTGCTATTAATTTTTTAGTGTCTTTGGATAATAAAATAATCTTTTCTGAAATTTCTTCTGCAGATTCAGGTCTAACAACAAAACCATAAGCATCTGTTTCTAAGACATCAGATACAGCACCTACGTCTGATGCAATTGGCACTACATTCATGGCCATTGCCTCTAATAACGAAAGAGGAAATCCTTCTATTGATGAAGGTAAAACAAATATGTCAGCTGCACTTAGATATTTTGCCACATCGGTTTGGTAGCCTAAATACGTAATACTTGCAGATTTATTTTTAATAATCAAATCTTCTACTTCTTTGCGCATACTACCATCACCAACTATAAAAAATTTAAGTTTGTTCTTTTTATTTCGCTTAGAACATATTTGTGCTGCTTCAATAAATACATTTGGATTCTTTTCTTCTGATAATCTGCCTATAAAAAAGATTGCCAATTCGTCTACTTTTATTCCTAACTTTTTTCGCTCTTCTAGATGGTTAAAAAGGTCTGGGTTAAACTCATTATCTGTGTCTATACCATTAGGTATCACAGTAATTTTAGTTTTAGTCTTTAGTTGTTTAGATATGCTATTGGCTACATTGTTATTGTCTGTCACGTAGCGGTCTACTTGCTTTTGATAATTTATTGCTCCATTAACATATTCGGGCACACGATCGTTAAATAGTGTCAATACAATCTTTAGTCTAGGGTGCCTTTTTTTTAGTTCTGGCAGCATATAAAACATAAATCCATTATGTACGAGGTGCAGTATATCAACCTTATTATTTGTTATGTAATCTGATATAAAATCAAAATATTGAGCCGGCTGTTTGAACATTTCTGGTAAATGATATATGTTTTGAGATATTTTTTTAAACTTATATTCCCATTCATTTTCAGACGGAAGTCCAGTCATAAATGTGATATTTATGTCTTTTGAAATCTCACGACAATAGTTATAGGTTAACGTCTCGGCACCGCCAAACGTCATCCAAGGCATAGTTACTAATACGTGGGGTAAGTTAGAATCACTAAAATTCTCTATTATATTTGCTTTTTTAATTATATTTTTACTTTGTTGATTATTTTTGCCTCTAATTAAGTTGCGTAGCTTCCAAATTCTAGAATTATCAATATTGATTAACTGTTGATGTAGATCTTCGTATTTATTTTTATAAGTATGTTTTTCATGATTTAGCAAATCAATATCTTTTTGTAATTTTTTAGTATATGTGGAAGATTCGAGCCAATATGCTTCAAATTTCATATTTTGCTCGTATGCATACTGTAAAGTTATTTCTATTACGGTTGGGTCAACTTTTATTGCATTTTCAAAAAGTTTTGTTCCTTTTCTTTTGTCAATATCAGCTAATTGAAGCATAAATTTTGACATTGATTCATTAATTATATCCAGTGCGTCTCTGTCTGAATTAAATAATTTTTTAAGTTCTTTATAAAATTTCTGATGCATAGCACCATATTTTATCCAAAGCTCATCAGGATTTTTTATAGAATCCCACCAAATTCCATTAGAATGTCTTCTATATGTGGCCATAGTCTCTTTTAAGTAACCTATCTTGCCGTTTTTTGCATGGAAAATGTGTAAATACCAATCGGGTGGTAAAATGTCATCTGGTATATTTTTATAGTCTAGTGATCTATACATAACAGAATTTGTTGGAATAAAATTATTTTTAATTAATCCACTTAAAGAGACTTCATTATCTGATTTTAATCTGGGATATATCTCGTTACGCACTTTCGCATCTTGAAAAATAATATTTACATCATGAAAATACAAATAATATTCTGGGTTTTTATCCATAAACGTCACTTGCTTTTGAAGTTTTAAAGTGTCGGTCCAGTAATCATCACCATCACAGAGCGAAAGGTACTCGCCTTTAACTTGTTTTAGTGCATTATGTAAATTTGGTACAGCACCAATATTTTTTTTATGAAAAATAGGTTTTATAATATTTGGATAAAGTTTTGCATACTCTCTTATAATTTTCTGGGTTTCATCCTGAGATGCATCGTCGCTGACAATGACTTCAAAATCAAAACTAACTATTTGATTTACAAAACTTCTTAGCGCATCTTCAATATAATTTTCATGATTATATGTTAATGTGATAATACTGACTTTTGGCCTTACGCTCATTTATTTCTTTATTATATATGCTTGGCCGTTAAGATTCGTAATAAAAATTTTGTCATCATCACTTTTAATCTCATCTACAAACCTAGATATACCCACGCAGGCAGATGTCATACCATAATCATCAAAAATTACTATACCGTTTTTTGATACTTTCTCCCATATATAATTAAATGCATCTTTAGTAGACTCATAAACATCCAGATCCAAATAAACGATAGCAAAAACTTCATCGGCAATTTCTTTTCCCGTTTCTTCCGGGAAAATACCTTGAAGGATTTGATAGTTTGCTACTTTCATATCATTATCAAGAAAGTTAGTCACAAGTTTTTTACTTTTATCATCGTGTGCTTTATCTTTGTAGTGCTCCCACTTTGATGCTTTAACAACACCCGTAAAAGTATCAGCCAGATAAACTGTCCTATCGCTAGCTAATGTTGTAAAAATACCTGCTGTTCCTCCGCGCCACGTACCAACCTCTAAAATGTCACCCTTCACAGACAAGAACTGATTTGTTAGGTTGTAGATCGAATAACAGCGGACCCTATCGACTAAAGTATTTTTCTTGATTTTATTATAAATTACACTGAATTTTTTATCACTAATCCAAGGCTGATCATAAGGGTAGCTATGAAGCCCGCTTTCATCATACTGATAAATAGCATAGCCTTGCTTCTTATATTTTTCGCGTAATGAATTACTTATCATATTATTTCTCCTATAAAGGTTCTATTAAACATTCTATCGTATGAGCATCAAATACCGGTAATCCAAGATTAAAAGATACGTCTTTTCGTTCAGCGAATGAGTCATCTATTAGAATAGCATTTTTCTCCTTTATACTTTTATACTTATCATTTTTGTCCGTAATCCAAATGATATCATCGAAAACTTTTTCTAAGTGATACTTTTTTAGTGTGGCGGGTAGATCTTGTTTATGTTTTGTCAGCAAATGAATTTTTACTCCCTTATTAAAGCACTGATACACGAACGCCATGACCATGGGATTAACCTTTCCATTTAAAATTACAAGGTCGTCAAAATCTAAGTAGACATGTTCGTATGAAATATTGTGTTGATAGACATTTTGTAGTGCACGGTCGATGCTAATTTGATAATCGTTCTCATCGATGGATACGTCAAAGTTCAAAGCATCAAAAAGACTTAATAGTGCTAAGTTTACTCCCCTACTACGCGAAAACCCCATAGTGCCAGCAACTCGAGTCGAAACTTCCATAAGCACCAGTTCCGAATTAGCTCTTTCTTTAACTTGAAAAAACCAAACACCACGGAATGATAACAAATCATTGATTTTTTGTGCATACAACAAAAACCGCTTATCTTTAATATGCACCGAGTTCACACTTATACCGTTTTGAATGCGTGCTCGAAGCCTCCCTTCACTAAAAAGCAGAGTGCCTGTTTTGTCTGTAAAACAATCAATGGTAAATTCTTTTCCAGGTAAGTACTCTAAGATAAGGAGTTCTGGATCCTTATTGAGATAGTAATCTAAATCTTCCTTATTATAAACCGCATGCGTACCTTTTGAGCCTTGTCCAATGTCTGGCTTTAAAAAAAGCGGGTAATCATCCCGAGTTATTTCGCTATAACCAAATATCTTAGGTGTTGGAAGGCTATCTTTCAGGAGATTATAAGTCTTTTCTTTTGAGCGTGTTAACTGACAAGTTTTTAGGTCAGATGTTATTACCCTACAATGTAATTTACCAATAGATTCTGCTTTTGCTAATTCCAAGACTACACTGTCGTGGGCAGGAAAAATATATTCTATATCATTATCATCAATAATTTTATTTATATCATCAATAAATCTATAATCTTCAACAAAAGGTATATTGCCAATATAGTTTTTATAAACAAATCGACCATGATCAGCAATTGACGACCCGCCAAACAATGTGAAATGCGTTGAATAACAAAGCGACCTATGCAACTCTAAACCTATCTCTGAACCACATGGAAAAACTAAAACATTCATTTTTTTCATCCTATTAATGCCTTACATATTATAACTACATCTTTAGGATCCAGCCCAGCGTAAAGAGGTAAGCAAATTATGCGACTAGCAATGTCTTCGGACACTGGACATGACTGCATGTTTTGCAAATAGCCTAACTTATTCAGAGAAGGATAAAAATATCTTCTTGGATATATTTTTTTTGAATTCAATATTTTTATTGCATCAAGCAAAGATTCTTCACTTTTAAAAACTACCGGGTAGTATGCATAATTTCTGCCCACACCTTTACTGACCTTAGGAATGTATAGATTTTTTGTTAGTAACGAATCATATAATTCAGATATTAATTTTCTCTCGGCTATGACTCCGTTAATGTATTTAAGATTCGTAAGACCCATGGCCGCCTGGAACTCGGATGCTTTACCATTAATGCCCAACATAATATGGTCGTCACCTTCGTGACCAAACCGTTTAATAAGCTCAACTTTTTGGCTTATATCTTTTTCTTTTACTACTATCCCGCCCCCTTCGATAGTATGAAATAGCTTTGTTGCGTGAAAGCTAGAAATAGAAATATCCCCATAATCCAATAAAGACCTTCCTTTGTAGGTCGCGCCAAATGCGTGCGCCGCGTCGTATATGACTTTAAGGTTATGTTTTTTTGCAATAATTGCTATCTTTTCTACATCACATGGAAAACCAAAAACATGAACTGCTAATATTGCCTTCGTATCTTTTGTGATTGACACTTCTATTTTATCTGCGTCGATACAAAAAGTGTCAGGCTCTATATCTACAAAAACCGGTTTGCAGTGCTCCCATAAAATCGAGGACGTTGTCGCCACATATGAAAAAGGGGTAGTGATAACTTCTCCACTTGTAATGCCTAATGCACGCAATGATACTTGCAGTGCAATTGTACCGTTGGTAACAAAATGAAAATTTTCTACATCAAGATATTCCTTAATGTTAGACTCAAGCTTTTTAAGTAGAGGGCCCTGGTTTGTGAGTTGTTGATTATCCCATATACACTTTAAATAAGCCTGATATTCCCGTATGGGAGGCAGGAAAGATTGAGTAACATTAATTCTTTTTTGCATACTTCCAGCTATCTGGCAGTCTTACAGCCGCCCCCCTTCTATCGTCGTCGCCTTTAATATAGAACTCGTTATTCTTTTTGTTCACAGCTAGAACCTCTCTGTTTTCAAGCCTGAAGAGAGTAATACCCGCAAACCTATACGTACCTACATTAAACATTCTTTGATCCAACTCATAATACAGCTCGCCTGATCCATGCAACGGCTTATTATAGTCTGTTGCGATCTCACCAATGGAAACGCCATCCTTTGTTATCGATATACCGACATACATCTTACTGTCATTTTTTGATTTATATTTTATGTTTATTATAATAGTTTCTTTTGTCTGTTTAACAATACTGCCCGTGATAGAATATGCTTTCTGGCGGTTCTTCTCTTCTGTTTCTTTCCTTATATCTTCAGTACTTTTAGTTTTTGTATTATCATCATCTGTGTCCTTATCGAGTAACTCTGGATTATCTACCCGAATATTTTCAACTGCATAGGTTTCCGCAACCTCCAGAGTGTTGCCTTCTTGAATGATCTTTCCGTCTTTGAGATAGATAGCCCTATTGCAAAAACGCGTAACGGCACCCATATCATGCGAGACCAGTATTACTGTTTTTTTATTCCTCTTTAACTCTTCAAAATAATCATAACATTTCTGTTGAAATGCAGCATCACCTACAGCAAGCACCTCATCTAATAACAAAATCTCTGAGTTGGCCCTAATAGCAATACTAAACGCAAGGCGCACCTGCATGCCACTTGAGTAGTTTTTTAGTTTCTGATCCATAAATTTTTCAATTTCTGCGAAGTCTACAATCTCTTGATACATGGCGGTCATGTCTTTGCGGTTAAAGCCAAGCAGAGCTCCGTTAAGGAAAACATTTTCCCTACCGGTAAGCTCCGGGTTAAAGCCCACCCCAAGCTCTATAAACGGCGTCAATTTCCCATTTATCTGAATATGCCCTTTGTCTGGTGAATATATACCTGCTAAAAGCTTTAGAAGAGTGCTTTTACCGCTACCATTTCGCCCAACTATTCCGAAGAATTCGCCTTTTTTGATTTCAAAATTTATATTCTTCAATACTTCTTGTTTTTCGTATGTGCGTTTTCTAAATGGGTGAACTATCAAACTCTTGATTGACGTGTTCTTTTCATGCGGAAGCTTAAATGACTTACTAACTCCACTAACCTTAATAGCAATTTCATCAGATTTACTCATTAGAAGAACCCACTTCTTTTCCCCATATACTAACTACCAACATCCCATAGACCATTAGAGGTTCTCCGCAAAATTCTTGGATTCTTTCTTAAAATATAAAACTCCGATTACTAAAGTAACCAAAACGATTGCTAAAGGTATTAAAAATGCCCACTGATTTTGCCACACTACTCCTATTGTATCTGTCTCTGGCGTTACTAATACATTACGCGCGCCCTGTATGGCCTGTGCCATTGGGTTTAGTAGTATTAGTTTTAGTGCATTTACGTTTGTAATCAAACTCAGAGGATACAGAATAGGAGTCAAATAAAAGCCTGCTTGCAAAAATACTTCCCATATATAGCTAATATCTCTATATTTAACAAATAGTGCGGACAACAGCAGCCCAATTCCTAGTGCAAATAGATAAACTTCGAGCAAAAATAGCGGAAAGAGTATGCTAGTTGCAAGCAAATCCATGCCGCTAATTAATACTAGTAGCATCACTATAATCAGGTTGAGCCCTAAGTTAATCGTAGCTCCTATGCTTGTCGATACAATAATCATCCAGCGAGGGATTCTAATTTTGCGTATCAAATCTCCACGGGCCACAATTGAGCCCAAACCCTGTTGTGTAATTTCTGCAAAAAAGTTCCACATGACAATACCAACAAGTAAATATATAGGATAGTTAGGTATCGATTCCCCTATCTTGAACACGTATACAAAAACAACGTATAAAATGACGAACATGAAAAGCGGTCGAAGCAAAGACCACGCATAACCAAGTACTGATCCTTGATAGCGTAGTTTGAAGTCAGTGCGCACTAGTTCTGCTAATAAAGCACGGTTTTGTTTACTATAAAGTTGTTTCATGAATAATCTTGTATCATTATAGAGTAGATGACTAGTAATAAACAATCTAAGATAGCAGTAATTGTGCTTAACTGGAATGGAGAAGAAGATTCTCTTAAGTGTATTGCAGCGCTAAAAAAACAATTGGCCGAACATTCTATAATTGCTGTAGACAACGCATCATCGGATAATTTTGTTTCTGTTGTAGCCCAAAAATACCCAGAAATTATTGTACTAGAAAACTCTGAAAACAAAGGCTTTTCTGGTGGAGTAAACACAGGTATTCGCTATGCCATTGATAATAATTTTGACTATATAGCTCTAATAAATAACGACGCTTTGCCAGAACCCAACTGGCTAAACGAACTGGTGGGCGTTTTAGATTCAAGACCAGAAGTAGGCATAGCCACAGGTAAAATCTTAAAAATGGACGGCCACACAATTGATACGACCGGAGACATGTATACCACTTGGGGTATTCCATATCCAAGAGGTAGAGATTCTAAAGACACACTACAATATGAAGACGAAGAATATATTTTCTCTGCATGCGGTGGTGCAAGTCTGTACAGAGTACAAATGCTCAATGAAATTGGCCTGTTTGATGAAGATTTCTTTGCTTATTACGAAGATGTAGACTTGAGTTTCCGGGCGCAACTAGCTGGCTGGAAAGTATACTACACACCCAAAGCAATTGTTCACCACAAAGTCGGTGGTACAAGCGGGAAAATAAAAGGATTTACTCTACATCAAACAGTAAAAAACTATCCGTGGTTGTTCTGGAAAAACGTACCCTTAAGGCTAGTTCCTCACATGTACCCACGGTTCGTGATAGCTCATATCGCAACAGTTTATGCGGGTTTTACGAAGGGCAACAGCAGGCTCACAATAAAAGCACTGTTTATAGCAATAGTACTTTTCCCAAAAAAACTACACCAAAGGCACGTGATACAGAAAAACCATAAAGTAAGTACGGAATATATCAAGTCTATGATAGTAGTTGGGCTGCCGCCGGGCCTGCCTCCTGAAGCAAAAATTCTTAAGATAAGGTCTTTCGCTAGATCAGTTATGTTTTGGCGGTAAGTATATGCGCAAAAAAACATTAGTCTCAATAATTAACTGGAATGACAGTTCCCGAACAAATGAGTGTTTGTCTGGAATCACTAACATCGACAAAACAATACAGCCAGATGTTTACTTAACCGACAATAATTCCCAAAAGGAGAAGTTAGTAATTGATAAGAGCATTTTAAATTCTCTTAAGTCTATAACCGTAAACAATAATTCAACGAACAAAGGTTTTGCTGGTGGGCACAATGACGCAATTAGATATGCACTAGACGGTGAGTATGATTACGTTTGCTTGCTTAATAATGATACAGAAATCATAGATAGCCTCGTGTTTGAAAAACTTATTGATGAATTAGAGGATAATGATAATGCTGTTGCGTCAGCACCTACAATTTTGTCTTCACTACAGCCCCCAACTGTTTGGTACGGAGGTGGCACAATGAACATCAAATCCGCTAACGTCCACCATGACAATGTTGGCGTTGATCCGGACTCAATTAATTCAACATCCGTTAAACAGGTGAGTTTTTTGACTGGCTGTTGTCTAATGATCTCTTTGAGAGACAAAACATTGGATGTGTTGCTCTCTGAAGATTACTTTCTATATTGGGAAGATACTGATTGGTGTGCGCGTATGCTTCAAAACAACAAACAGCTGTTGTATGTTCCTGACGCAAAAATTCTCCACAACACTTCAAGCTCGCTCGGTATTAGATCAAGTACATATGCCTATTACAATATCAGAAACAGGCTTTTGTTTGGTCACAGATGGTCGTCTTTGAATAGTGCTTTACCGAGCAATATAGTCATAGGCCTTAAATATATCGTTTTGTCGTTAAAACGACCAGCCAGCACCCCTAAAACGGTAGTGTACGTTATCAAAGCTACTATTGATGGCATTAGAAACGTGACAGGAGCATTAAAATGAATAAAGTCTTACTAATAAACGGGTCAGCTCCACCCTTAAGGTGTGGCGTTGGTTTTTATGGCGAAAAACTAATTGAAAAACTTTCAAATAGTCTCGAAGTTGATTTATTAACCACCAAAAAACTAGGTATCAACATGCCGGGTGCGTCAGAAATTTACAGATTAGCTAATTGGAAGATTAGACAGCTTCCAAAGATGTTGTCATTCATCAAGTCTTCAAACCCTGATTTTGTTCATATCCAGTACCATGCAAAGGGGTATGGAAGAGATCTGGGTATTAACTTACTCCCATTGTTTATGAAAGTAAGCTTGCCAAAGAAGCCGTTACTGTTAACCCTACACGAACATCATGAAACCAGAATGATCGGAAAAACCAGAAACATAATTACTGCAATATTTGTAAACAAAATAATTATTTCAAATAACTATGATCTCGACGCGCTACCTTGGTTTCTTAGAAAAAAATGCATAATCATTCCAATAGGTTCAAACCTTTTACCGTCATCTATAAAACAAGGTGAATTCGATAAGTTGATAAATACAGCAAACATGAATCCCGGTAAGCCTACTATTGTTTATTTTGGCTTTGCAAATAGAAATAAAGGGCTTGAAACACTCATAAAATCAGCTCCAAACATCAAAGCAAATATTCTACTGCTTACCGAGCTAGACAAAAACTCAGAATATCAAAACATGTTAGTTGGTCTTGTAGAAGAATCTACAAAAAGTGGAGCGTCGATCTATGTATCTGGCTATTTAGACGATGACACAGTATCAGCTATTCTACACAATAGTCAGCTTTTTGTGTTATCTCAACAACTACCGTTAACCGCCAAATCTAGTACGGCTATCGCTGCCGCTATCCATGGTGTACCGATAATTTCAAAGGCATCTCAAAATCCAAAGTACAATCTACCTTATGTAGACGGTTCAAATTCGCTATTGTTAGAAACGATGGATACGGAAAGTCTATCAATGGCTTGCAATAAACTGCTATCTTCTCCTGATAAGATGGATAAAATAAAGTTGGAGTCAAAGAAGCTAGCGAATTATTTTGATTGGGACTCAATAGCTTCTAAACATATCGAAACGTATGATTCTGTAAGTAAATAAAGTTGATAAGTATAATATAAAGCGACTATTTAATTGGCTTCTTCGATTTTTTAGCTTTGAAAGAAACAACCTTGGTTCTAGGCGCATACAAAACAAGCCCTGCTAACCCCCACCATGTATACGCCACTGGTTCAAAAAACCATATATGTACCAGCATGTTTGTTATAGCTATACCCGCAAAGCTAGCAAGCAGAGGTATGGCCAGGCGATCAGTATTCCTACTCCCGTAGAGTCGTTTTGCTACTACTAGACAAATTGCTACAAACAGAGCAAGCCCCAGTACTCCAACTTCATGCGCCAGCTGCAAATAGTAATTTTCTGAAATTACAGCTCCTTGATTATCGTTTTTAAATGATGCCGGACCTGCCGTGCCAGGACCATAACCCAACGGATTATCTATAATTTCTTCCGTTGTATATTTAAGGGCATTAGCTCTGCCAGAGTTAGAGGTGATTTCGGCATCATCGCCAACGTGGAATATAAGATTTTGTACAGTTGACGTGTTTCTTAACGAGAATAGTCCTGCGGACACTATTATTATGGCTATTAGCCCTGAGCTAATTACTATTTTTTTGTATTTTATTAATAGTTGTCTAGTTTTTGGAAGCAATAAAACAAATACCATCAATGCGGCGATAGATCCGATCCACGCGCTACGTGAATAAGTCAGAAACAAACATAGCGTAACTGCAAGAACAATGCCGCCAAACAGATTTCTGTGTTTAGGCCATTTAGAAAACAGAAATAGCAGGCTAATAGTAAGGATTATTATCAGATAAGAACCAAATGAGTTCGGGTCTTTTGCCGTAGAGTACGCCCTCTCTATTGCCTGAGTTTGGTCGCTGATGAAAAAGGCTACTGGCGTGCCGTTAGCTCTGGAATAGCCCACACTTGCCAATGCATCATTTGGAAGCAAGGCGACCTGGAATACACCAAGAAGAGACACGATTGTACCAACGGCAAGAACTATCTTCACTGTTTTATTGAATAATGATTTGTCTACTTTTTGGATTAGTAGTGCGCCGTATATGAAAAAGAGCAGAAATCGTAGATTATAAACAACCCCTATAGCTTCCGCATCTTGGTCTGCTGGCTTAATCAAGGCTAGAGCAACAGTTAGGGCGGCATACCCAGCAATAAGCCAAACAAGCTTGTCGTTTACCATTCTGATAATTGTGGCCTTAGAAGTCGTTGCCAGCGCAAGCACAAAACCAAACACAAGAATAATTTCTTTAGATATCTTTACCGCGTCTAAAAGCCCCGTATTGGTGCCAACCCAAGTAGAAATAAAAACGTAGAAAGGCATATAGGCCAGTAGGATCAAGAAAATATATAATGATGATTTCTCTATAAATTTACGTATTCCAAAATTCATATTTTATACCCGTTAATCTTCTGTGGTTGAACTATCTAGCGCGTCTACTTTGGTAGCAAAACTACTAAATTTTCGCAAAAAATACACCGATGCTACAATGGAAACAACCAACACAATCAGTACTAAGGGGACGAAGTTGTTTGAAGGATTAGATTGAACCTGATTCTGAGCCGAAGAAGTAAATGAAGCACCGAGCACAGAACTACTTTGTTTTACATCAACCTTTAGTTTAGTGGCGGATGGTGTAGCGTACAGTAGCGACTGGTTGCTGGTTGAACTTGTTTGGTTTTGGCTATTAAACGTATCTTGGAAACTCGAACTCTGGCTACTGTTTTTGAATGCTTGCGGAGAAAGCTGACTTGAAGTTATTCCACCTTGTAAATTTGTCATTACACCTATTGTCACATATTGGCCCGCTTCATACAAAACGACTCTAGAGGTATAATAAAACTATGACATCGAAAAAAAACAAAAAACATATCGTAATAGATGCCCGCATGCGCCAAACTACCACTGGTAGATATATGGACGGGCTAATTGAAAACTTGCAGGGGCTAGGTGATGATTACAAATTTACCGTAATGCTCAAGCCAGAAGACGACTGGAAACCAACTGCTAAAAACTTTTCTACTGAAGTGTGCAAATATAAGCCGTACTCATTTAACCCAATAAAGCAGATAACCTTTGCGTATTGGCTGTATAAGCTCCATGCAGACCTCGTACACTTTACTATGTCTCCGCAGGACCCAGTTTTTTATAGAAAAAAGATCGTCACAACTACTCACGACTTAACTGTTTTGAAATATAAGATTACAAGCAAACTTCCTGCTTGGGTTAACTACTTACGACAAAAAGGCTATAGATTTTTGATGTGGCAAACAAATAAAAAAGCTAGACACATAATAGTGCCCACTCAATATGTTGCTGATGACGTAAACAAGAAGTACTTGTTTACTAACAGAAAAACTACTGTGACATTAGAAGCGAGCGATCCTCCATTACCCGGAAAACCTAAAACTCCAGAAATCCAGCCAGATAAATTTATTATGTACGTCGGAAACGCAAATGAATACAAAAACCTGGAAAGATTAATTAGCGCTTTTGGAATTCTCAAAGAACAGCATGAAGATCTAAAAATAATATTCGTAGGAAAACGCAAATATCACCATAAAAAACTGCAAAATTGGGCTAAAAAGCAACCTTTCTACGAAGACATACTATTTACAGGATTTATACCAGACGAAGAGCTGAAATGGTACTACCAAAACGCTTTGGTCTATGTGTTCCCTTCTCTTTCTGAAGGGTTTGGCTTGCCAGGCCTAGAAGCTATGGCCCATGGTTGCCCTGTGGTGTCGAGCAACGCTACATGCTTGCCTGAGGTTAACGGTGACGCTGCAGAGTACTTCAACCCGCTAGACATTACAGATATGGCCGAAAAGATAGATAAAGTTATATCTAGCGAAGCTCTGCGCAAAAAACTAATAGAAAAAGGTTACGAAAACGCCAAAAGATTCTCTTGGCGCCGCATGGCCACCCAAACCCTCCAAGTCTACAAAGACGCTTTAACTAAATAGCAACTAGTAACTATCGCCACCCCGCGAGAGCTGGGCTTTAACGTTAAGCAGCTCTATGGGGACTGCAAAGTTTTTAATATTCATTACAGGACTACATTCATCGGCTGAACTTCGGTCGATTAAGTCTCGCTAAAGGCCAGAAAACACTTCTTGAGCGAGCTTCACATTCGCCTCCCTCACCGCAAAAACACAACTTCCGTAGATTGGTGAGATACTAGAAAAAGTACAGCTCTCCTTGTTTCGATAATTATACCTACCCCCCCTTTCAGTTAACGTAGTTGAGAGTTTATCGAAATTTCTTGAGCTCTCTATAACACTAGCCGCTTTCGTTACGTCGTCAAGTGGTGCTTGTAGGCCAAATGCTAACTCACAAGTCCTTACGCCACTACTGAATTTCTCGGTTGTTGTCATGCAATCATTCTTTTCTTCCAAATCGAGCCCTGTCGCTTGCTCTATTTCTGCAGTTAGTGCTGGGAAGTCTCGTGCTAAGCCTTTAATCAACTGTGCGTTATCCCAGTCTTTATACTTATTAAAAGCAAAATTTGCTGGAAACAGTAGCACTATAAGTAGCAAAAATACAATCAATTTATGAGACGTCACAAAGTTAGATAATTGATTTGGTACATGGGTTTTCTGCTTTTTCTTCTTCATAGTTATGCTTAGTATACCTTGGTTTATTTGTTTAGTTTATGCTTATATTGCTTTTTGTTCGATAAGCTCATGATCAAAAGCCCAGCAGCCGTCATAGCTAGAACTATCCCTACAATTAATGGGTAGTCTTGTCTGGTACCTGTTGCTTCTAGGGTAGCACCGAGCACGTTTGTTTCACTCTTCTGGGTGTTTACTCCGAGCACCGCTCCTGATGTTATTTGCTCATTACCAGCTACTGTTTCAATACTCGGAACGCCCTTAATGAGAGGCTCCCCTTCATTGTCTTGAAGGCTAGTAACTTCTGGCTCACAGGCGGCGTCTATGCCGTTATTGTTTTCGTCAATACTTAAATTCACTATTGTTGGGCAACTGTCAAGATTATCCAGTACGCCGTCACCATCAAAATCTGTTTCTGACGTGCTGAGCACTATAGGCTCATAATACTCTACCTCTTTGCCGGCGTAGTCTATAGCCACGGCATGGATCTCATGATAACCACCCTCAAAGTCTAACGGGATCATTAAGGTCGCATCAACCTCTCCGTTAAGATCGGCCGTGAACGTTCTAAGGTCAAAAGGCTCTGAGTGTATAGAAAAACTAACCGATGAATAAGGTAGTAATCCATCGAGATGTACATTAGGCTGTCTATAGTTTGTAGCTCCAGCGATCATTTCCCTGAATTCTGAACGCATTCTTTCAGAAGATTCAGGATCATTAAGCGCCTCTACGTAGGAACGCGCGCCAACACCAAAATAATCACTTGGCAGCGGCACGGCAACGGGCGTTGGTTCTGTGTTTGGTCTCACAAAATCTAATGTCTGACTGAGAATAGCTCTTTTATAGAAATCTTGCGCTTTATGGTTAGGGTGATAAGTTTCACTCCCCAAACACCCAGAGTTGGGTGAACACCAGCCTATTCCAAAAATAACTTCTTTATCAATATCGTTTCCTGCTGTAATACCATTAACTAACATATCGCTATCCGATGCTCCACTACAGAGATTGCCTCCTTCAAGCGTATCTTCTACGTCTATAAACTGGACTCCACTGGATAGTGCTGCAGCTTGTATCACTTGATTAAAATAGTCGACAGCTTCATGAATAAATCTCACTTCTGGAGCGCCCAACCTAACGTTATTAGCACAATCCACCACCGGATAATGTACGAACTGCGGATATCCTATGGCATAAACTCGCGCTTCTGGTGCTTCTTGCTTTAGCTTTAAATAGGTTTGCTCAAGTCGCGATTTTTGTGCAGCAAGCTCTGTAATAAGCTGCGCTCTTTTGCTTTCGTTTGTTACATATTCGCAGTTGCTTAAACCAAGACATGATGCGAGTCGTTTGCCAAAACCTGCGTCGTTTCCGCCGACACCAACTGTAATAACCTCAGGCGAGAAAGGTAAACGATTTTCTACAGTGTTATCGTTTCTACCCACGATGTAACCAACTTGCTTCTCAAATCCAGGCTGCCAGTTAGCTAGGCTAGATATAAAATCGAACCTATATTGATTATCGGTAATGGCAAAATCAACCGCCGCCCCATTATCCTGTTTTTCACCAACGGCACCTATAACATTATGAATTTTGGCACCGCTACAGGCTACAGAGTGAAACAACCCGTTAGGTGAAGGAGTTACTGGCTCCGTTGACACCCCATCTAGGTAATCTAGCTGTTTGGCAATAAGATATGGATAGCTCCTGCGAGACAAGTGGCACAGGTTGCGGCCTGCAAATGTACTCTTATCTCCCTGCTCGTCTGTTCCTGGTTCGTACCACGTTCCGCCCTGTGTATCTCCTTCACCAGAACTGAAGCTATCACCCATCGCTAGATAACCACGCGCCGAAGAAGTATAGCCTACTGGCTTAAAATTCATAATGAATTTTAGAAATTTACCTTCATAGAAATGAAGCGTATCAACGCGCAATGAAGCTCCAGGATTAAATTCAAGTCTAATTAACGTGTAGTTTCCTGCTGCCAACTGACTGTTTATGTCACCGTAAACCGCGGTCGACTCACAACCTTCATGACCAAACGACAAAATTGGAAAGAGTCCCTTACTATACTTGTTTTCACAATTTTTAAGATCGTACATGTTGATACTGGACTGCACGGCGGCTGCAAATCCAGACACATACATTCCGTCGTTACTAACTGCTAACTTAGCTCTCTTCGCACCAGCAAACATGGTAAGAGGTGTTATTTCCTGCGTTTCAAGGTTTATTTGTACTACTTGCCCAGAAGACAGCAAAGCCACCGCAAAACGGCCGTTCTGTGAGAAACTCAGCTCGTAAACTAGCACTGGTGAGCCATTCGAATAAGTCAGGCTTGGTGCTGGTGAAAGCAGCGTCCACTTCTTTCCATACGTCGTGTTTACACCACTGCCAGACCAGGTTGGCTCTAGCCTCCCAATCGCCTCAAAGTTATAATTTATGCTAATCCTAAAACTGCCATATGGATCTGAGCCAAAATATGACTTATGTATGACGACATTACTTGTAGGAGCAGCGACAATATCCGGTGATATTTCTATTGAGTCTTTCAGGTTTCCGCTAGGAGACCATACTCCGTCCCCAAATACTCCAAGTTTATTTTCAACAATACAGGTTTTATACAGTTTTGGCGCTACAACAGTCCTATTCTCAAGGAGTAATTGGGCGTATGATTTGTTTGTATAACTTCGTCTATTTCGAACGGCTTGCATCTCTGTTTCGTCACATGTTTGTTTTTCTGATTCTAGATAGACTTCCTCTGTCTTATCTACAAGCTGTAGCCCATTTGACCACAGTCCTTCGTTTTCTGCGGATACCGTTATGTCTCTTTCTGGTGGCACAGCCAATAACAGAAACAGCACACCTACGACTAGCGCTAAAAACCACCTTATCATAGTGTAACTATAGCCCTGATTAATAAGTAAGTAAATAAGGTGTTGCCTGTTGCCTAAAGCGAGTTTACTCTGCTTTAGTTGGGGCTTTCAGTATGATGTGTCGGTCTCTGCCCTCACCGACTGATTCAGTTTCCAGGCCGTAATCACCTGCTAGCTTGTGAATCGTGCGTCTGTCGGCGGAACCCATTGGTTCAAGCGCTTTGTCTTCACCAGAATCTTTGACTTGCTTCAGCCACACCTCAGCGCGCTCTTCTAGCCGGTGGGCTCGTTGTTTCTTGTAATCAGCAATGTCTACGTTAACTCGTGTCAGTGTATGCTCACCAGACTTCAGCGCCATACTCGTCAAGTATTGCAGGCTGCGCATCGTCTCTCCGCGGTTTCCTATCAAAAACCCGTTCATGTGAGTGCTGGGGACGCTTAGCTCGATGACTTCTTCATCCTCAGACGTTGCATAGACATCGACGTTGAGGCCAAAGAACGACAGTAGATCCTCAAGATATTTTTTTGCAAAACGAATTGACTCTTCCATAACGCCTTACCTCTCCATCCTTGAGACAAACCTGCGGTTTTTCTCAACGCTCAGGGAACGAAATGAATCCGTTGCTCTGGCTGCTCTTTTCCCTTTTTGCATCACTTCCTCCTATTTTTTGAAGATGTACTGGTTTTTCTTTTCTTTGCTGTTTTAGTTTTTGAGGTTGTTTCTGGTTTAAGTGATTTTTTGCGGACAACGACGGCGCTAGCTTCTTTCATCATGAACTCATCTTGGTTGAGTAGACGACTTTGTTGCGCGTAAGCAATCAGCCCACCAACGAACCAGTAGAGTGACAATGCTGCGGGGAATCCGATAGTCAGCACAAATATAAGCGCTGGCATAAAGTAGACGAGGGTGCGCCCCATGGCCGCGTTAACTTCCATAGAGTCAGCCTGCTTACCAGAGTTGGCGTCTTTTAGGATATCTCTAAGTTTACGCGCATTTTTGTCTTTTGGTAGCGTCTGTTTAATCTGCAAGAACTGCACGATAGCAGAGCCTAAAACCAACAACAGTGCGGGTATATAGAGCGCCCTGCCAGATTCAACCGCAGCACGGGTCAAATCAATACTTCCCAAAAACCTTTCGTCAAACTTGGCTGGATCAGCGGCAACTTCCTGCATCCAGCTGGTGTTTTGAATAGGAGAATATGAAAAGTCCACAATCTGTTGAGGGTTGTTCACTACTCGATTGAGCCCAGAGAACAGCGCCAAGAATACAATAATCTGCACGATCATTAACCCTATCTGTGACAGTGGTTTTATCTGTTTCTCTTTATACAACTCCATCATCATGACAGATTCTTGCTGTTTGTTGCCTTTAGAGGCTTCTTTTATCTTTTTGAGTTCTGGCTGCATTTCGCGCATTGCTTTTGTGTGCTTCAGCTGCTTCTTGAGAAGTGGATACAGCGCAAAACGAGCAACAATCGTGAAGAGAATAATCGCAATCCCGAAATCATGTCCAGGGATGAGTGCGTAAATCAGCGAAAGAACGTTAAAAATCGGCTGGACGATAAATGTCGTAAACATATGGTTTTATAAACTCCTTTATACCAACTATAGCACGGGGTTGGATATCTTTTGCGAGAGGTCAGCTAGTGCTTTTTTGCAGAGCGACAAGACTTCTTCTGCGAGTAGTTCGCTGTCTATATCAGCAAGGTGGGCTGATTTAACATACAATACCGCATCAATAGGAAGGTTTTCAAACCTTTTCTGTGTTCTAATTTGTTCGTAGAGCCTTCTTCTAATCCGGTTTCTAGTCACTGCTTTGGCAGCTACTTTTTTACTGACCACCACTGCGAGTCGGTATGACTTTCGTTTATTTTTCGCGTAACGCAGCGACAGAAATTTTCCATGCGCAACGTTGCCCCGAACTTTGGAGACTGCGTTATGACCATGAAACCGATTCTTTTGGGATATCACTATATTTGTAGCCTTTCACCCCCGAGTAGATTCGGATTATCTGGTTAGTAGCTTGCGACCTTTGTTACGGCGTCTGTTAAGGACATTTCGTCCTGCTTTCGTCGCCATACGCTTGAAGAACCCATGTTCCCTTGCGCGGTGTCGTTTCTTTGGTTGGTATGTTCGCTTTGGCATATTACAGGACATTTTACCACTGTTTTACTTCTTTAACAAGGCTTAGGTGGTACACGCGTAAATGAAACAGGCGTCGGCAACACTAATTTCACACGCAATTTTTCGAAAAGCCAAAATTCTGGGGAAACATAGTTTATCCACTCGTCCACATTGGTTATCCACACAATTAACAGGGGTAATAGATTTCTGTGGATAAGTACTAACTCTTTAAACACTATTTATGGTTATAAAATGTTGTGTTAATGGCTGTGGAAAAGTCCTGTTGATTAGTCTATGCTAGAGGGACAACTGATCAAAAAGAGGGAGTAAACGTCAAGATGCAGGAAACAGCTGGTATATGGCAGGCCGTACTCGGCGAAGTCGAGCTGACTGTGTCACGCGGCAACTTCCTGACTTGGTTCAAAAACACTCACCTCCTTGACTACACTCCTGAAAAAGCAATTATCGGCGTGCCTAATGTATTCATCAAACAACAACTTGAACGAAAATATGCCGATCTCCTGCGCGACGTCTTAGGTAAAAATGGTGTCGCTCCAGAAATTGTTCAGTTTGATATATATACCTCCCCCGGTAGCAAGTCTAGGCGGAACACAAACGATACTGTTGTCCTCAGCCCAGCCACGGCTAACCCGAAAAAGGTTGAGAGTAAACGTTCTGGCGTGGGACACAATTATCGTCAAGGCTTAAACACTCGTTATACATTTGATAATTTTATCGTCGGAGGCGCCAACGAGCTTGCTTATGCCGCTTGTCAGGCGATCGCACAGAAACCAGGCGAGAAATATAATCCACTGTTTCTCTATGGTGGCGTAGGGATAGGAAAAACTCACCTTATACAGGCTGTGGGCAACGAAGTAATCAAAAATAATCCAAGCGCCCATGTTGTCTATCTTTCAACCGAGCAATTCATACAGGAGTTTCTTGACGCAATTCGGTTCAAGAAAAACACTGACTTTGCTGGCTACTACCGAAGTGCTGATGTCTTAATTGTTGACGACATTCAGTTTATTGCCGGCAAGGAAAAAACACAGGAAGAATTCTTCCATACCTTTAACGCGCTACACCAAGCCAACAAGCAGATTATTATTAGTAGTGACAAACCACCAAGAGATATTCCGACGCTTGAAGAGCGCCTACAGAGTCGTTTTGCGTGGGGCATGTCAATCGATATGCAAACACCAGACTTCGAAACTCGCTGCGCAATCATCCAATCAAAAGCCCAAGCACACAATCTCCAGCTGGAGCCTGATGTTGTTGAGTTTCTCGCAAACCTTGTCCACTCCAATATTCGTGAACTAGAAGGTGTCTTGAACCAGTTACTTGCGTATTGTGAAATGCGTGATCTGCAACCAGATATTGCCGTTGCGGAAGCTTTATTTGCAGGAAGCAAAAACCGACCAAAACATATCACCCCAAAACAGATTATTGAGCAAACAGCTCGGTATTATTCACTTGAAGTAGAAGAGATTATGAGTCCTAAACGAGACAAAGACATCGTTGTGCCGAGGCAAATTGCAATGCACCTACTTCGTAGTGAGCTAAAGTTGAGCTATCCGAAAATTGCTCGTGAATGCGGCCGAAAAGACCACACAACCGCTATACATGCGGTTGACAAGATAACGAAAGAGCTCGCGGTAGATCCGCAGCTTCGGCAACAAGTGGTCGAACTTAAAGGGCGTTTGTATGTTTAAAGCTGAGGATAAGTATGGGAAAACTATGGGAAACATTTTTTCATCGTGTGCATATCATGCTAATACGTGTATAGTTGTCCCACTACAAACTTATACACGTATCCTTCGCCCACAATCTTTCCGCAGGCTAACCCGCATACTTGTGCACACAGTGTCACGTATTATTACATCTGTTAGTGTAGGGTTATACCCACTATCCACACGGTCTATAACTACTACTACTTTTAAATACTATTAAGAAACAAGAAAGACAAGGAGCCCATAAATCATGAAACTAACCGTAACCCAGGAAAACTTAAGTAGAGCACTATCTACCGTTTCACGAGTCGCAAGCTCGCGTACATCGTTACCAATACTTTCGAATGTATTATTAAAAACTGAAGGAAACAGACTGATTGTTGCAGCGACAAACCTAGATATTGCCATATCAGAAACCATCGGCGCCAAGATAGCTGAGCCAGGTACGCTAACTGTTCCAGCTAGACTTATGCAAGATTTTATCAGCAGTCTTCCCTCCGGCAACCTAGAACTAGATGTGAGTGAAAACAAACTGCAACTAAATGCAGATAGGTTTCATTCAACAATTAATGGCGTTTCTGCGGAAGAATTCCCGGTTATGCCAACAATAGATGGTGGTGCAACCATAGAATTTTCGAGCCTAGAGATGAAACAGACCCTGCAGCAAGTATTGTTTGCTGCGTCTTCTGACGAAGCTCGTCCGGTACTCACCGGAGTGTACCTACATAGCGAAAATAAAAGCATTTACGTCGCTGCAACCGATTCATACCGACTCGCAGAAAAAACGCTTAAAAAGGACACAGGAGAGCTAGGACTACTTATCCCTAACCATTCGCTCCAAGAGTTACTTCGAGCACTAAAAGACGACGCAGACGTCGTACAGGTAACCTATGACGAACAACAAGCCCGCTTCAAAGTAGCTGATATTGAAATCGTTACTCGACTTGTTGACGGCGCTTATCCTGATTACAAAAAACTATTACCCGCAAAGTTTGAAACAACCGCAAAACTCACTAAACAAGCCCTCGCAGAAATCACTAAAGTCTCTAGCCTGTTCGCCAGAGAAGCTGCGGGAAGTATTACGCTTAAAATCGACGAGCAAGCACAAGAAATAAGCATCTCATCTATCGCCTCTCAAGTTGGAGAAAACACCGCCCAGGCAGAAGCTGAAGTGACTGGTAGCGCCACAATAACGATGAACTCAAGGTATATTCTAGACGCGCTGCAAGCGTTTGATGGTTCGGTTATCCAAGTGAACGTGAATGGTAAACTTGATCCCTGTGTGTTAACCGATCCAGACGACAGCTCGTATCTTCACGTCATTATGCCGGTAAAAAGCTAAAGCTTGATAGTTTATATCTGATAGTTGATACTTAAAACCATGTTACAAACACTTGAATTAACCAACATACGGTCATATAAAAGTGGGTTGTTCGAGTTTAGTGACGGCGTAAATATAGTGGTAGGCCCGAATGCGAGTGGTAAAACAAACTTACTAGAAGCGATATATATGGTTGCGCTTGGCAGTGCTTTTAAAAGCGAAGACGCTCATATGATACTAAGAGACGCTCAGTGGGGGCGTATCGATAGCACCTATAGTGAAAACCACAGCCGAAACATTAAGTTAACGAACTCACCATCGTCTAAGACCTTTATAATTGACGACGTAGAGAAGAAACGACTACAGTCTTCTGATAAAATCCCGATAGTGCTGTTCGAACCATCTCATATGCTGTTATTATCTCGCGAGCCAGATAGACGGCGAACCTATATTGATGACTTACTGTCCCAAACCGAACCAACCTACAGCAAAATTCTTAAGGACTACCGGAGAGTACTTGCACAGCGCAATAGACTCCTGAAACAAGAAACACTCCCTCAAGATCACCTGTTCGTATGGGACGTGCAGATGGCAGATCTCGCCGGCAAAATAGTAGCCATGCGCCTTGCTTACGTAGATAAACTACAAAAACAACTTTCAGAAAACTATCAATCAGTTAGCGGCAACAAAGAAATACTTGAAATAATCTATGAATCAAAAACAGCTACCGAGAATTACGCCAATACTATTCTAAAAGAACTCAAAAACTCCTTTTCTAGAGATAGAGCAAGAGGGTTTAGTAGTATTGGCCCCCACCGCGATGACTTAAAAATTACGTTGAATTATAACGACGCCCGCGAAAGCGCCTCAAGGGGCGAAACACGCAGTATTATACTGGCATTAAAAATAGCCGAGCTTAAACTCCTAGAAGAAAAAACTGGTAAAAAACCACTACTACTTCTAGACGACGTCTTCAGTGAACTAGACGGCAAGAGACGTCGGACGCTATCTGAGACGCTACAACACTACCAGACATTCATAACCACAACCGACGCCGACGTGGTCGTCGATCACTTCAATAAAACCTGCAACATCATCCCTTTGTAAAGACAGATTACCGCAACAGGCTAAAAATAAAACGAGCGTACTGGGTATGAATAAATACAAAAAAAGAAACTATAATAAATACTGCTATTCGTCTAAAAATCCAGGGGTTGGATAGCTAATACTAATTTCGAGCTTAGATAAATTCTCTTCGCCAACTAGGCTTGCTAGCCTAGCCCGTGCAGCTTCGAATATCGAAGTGTCACGAAAGTTTGCTGAAACTGAAATAAAACTCGGTGGCTCATAGGAAATAATATAATCATCTTCAGTGATCGGTAGAGAACCAATTAGTTGATTCTCTACGCTGTTAGAAGTCAGTTTTTCATCCTGTTGAATATTTTTGGTGGAATCAACTATTGACAGTTTTAAACGGTCGTTTTTTAGGAGATCTATAAAAACCTGTATTCTACTACTAACCATATCGAAACTACCATTAATTACAATACGGTTATCTTCTTTTGAAAAATCTTCAACTAAAAATTCAACAGGTATGCGATTATCATTGCCGTAAGAAGAGTAGTTTATACGAGCAAAATCAGCTAAATCTTCTTTAATAAAGGTCTCAGACACAACGCTATCGGTTGCCGAAAAAGGCCTACCTTGGTATGAAAGAAACGCGGCAACGTTTGGTGCGAAAAACTCTCCATCAGTAGTATCTTTGTTAGTAGTGTTACTAGTTCCTAAAAACAAAAGAAAGAAAGCAGTCGCAATAATAAGAAAAGCTCCAACACCAAGCTTAAGATAAGAACCGTCAATGTACTTCCTAAACATTAAAGGGCCTCTGGCTGGAGTGTTTTTTCGCCTATATATCTCACAGCCCAAGTATAATTGCCGTTACCGTCAATCGCAAATCCAACATTATAGGTTCCAGCTTCTCCATTCCCCCTTATTCCCGACAAGTACTTTTCACTACCCGTCTCAACGGTTATAAGTTTTTTCTCAATAGTGTCATAGCTAATAACAATAGCAATATGCCCTGCTATCCCGTCATCATTTTCTCCACATATTGTGCCTTTTCCGACAAAATCACCCGGCTTAACATCTTTAACATCAATAATCTCAAAATTCGAATTTGTCAGATAGCCTAAAGAACATAAACCTTTTAAATCGACTCCAAAAGTTCTATAAATAGCCATTCCAGTAAGTGCACTACAGTCTAAGTACTCTGGGCTCGTGTCAGTAGCGCTTGCACGTAACGCTTGGCTATATGAGACCCCCGTTAGTTGATTTATAGCCGTACAGGCTATGGCGGCATTTCCATTATTAACGCTACAATCTTCAATGTAGCTCGCTGCGGTCCCGGTAGATTGCGTGGTAATTTCACCACACGAACCAAATGTTGCGTTAGCTGAGCCCCTATCAGGTGTCGTTGATAAATTTAAACCAGTAAGTGCGTTGATCGTATTGATGCCGTTTCGATAATAAATTCCCGGATTATAAAGCAACGGATTCGATCCTGAGTTCCATCCTGGCCTGTGGCTGTTTCGTGTAACGTCCCAGCTAGTGTATACGTCCATCCTTTCGTCATATGTTAAGTAAGGAGGGGTCGAATTTTTGCCGGGAGCGTTATCCGGATATTCATCTGGATATGCTATTAGCCCAACTTGATGGATAGAAAGATATTCGTAAAAGTTAGTAAGTCCTGTATAGGGTCCCGTTGGGTTTGTAACATGTCTGCTCACTTTTTCTACAAAGTAGTCTATTCCTGCTTCAACAGAAGAAAACTGCCTATAGCTCCTTGGGCCTTGAGTAATACCAAAGTAATTGTTGTTTTGCGTGGCACTACTATTTGCTTGACCAAACCCGTTTTCCTGTCGTGCAATCACTATTACGAGCAAGGGGTTGATGTTCCTGTCAGGCTGCTTGCTGGTCGCAAAAATCTGATCTACATACTGTAGGTTTTTAGCGAAAGGAGACCGAGGATATTTTTCTAGTATGTAGTTTTTCAAATTCTGTATAAGTTCGTTCTCGTTCGGAAACGCTGGGTAGTTTAGTGACAAAGGATCAAAACCAATTCGACTTGAATTATTATCAAACTGAACGGGTCCACCGGCTGACTGGCTAGAGACAGTAGTACTACAAAGCTCTTCTGTTTTAATAACGTCTACAAAAGTTATCCCTTGGCGCCGTAGTATTGAAGTACACTCATTCAAATCTGTTATTCCTCGATCTTCACAATATTTAGCACCATCTTGAGCTGCTACATTTGAAACAGGAATACAAGTGTACGCCAGAACAAAGAACAATAATAGTGATTTTTTTAGATGTCGCATCATAGCAGCGGACAAATCCCTTGATCGATATTGACAGCAAAATCATCCTTCTCTCCTGATGTAAAATAAGGGGTTTGTTTATTTGATCCAGACCAATTCAATTCGGCGTGGAGGTGGTTGGAGTGAACCGACTGATCGTCTCGCGATTTAACACAATTTATGCCCCTAGAGGGTGACCATTGTACTCGCCAAAACTTCAAGTATTGAATGCCAATATTGTCCGCATTCGCCAAAAGCCAGCCAAATGCTTGGTTCCCTTCCCTGAGCTCTTCAGGTGTACTAACGTTAAAAAACGAGTCGATTGCTCTTCCTTCACTGTGTACGCTCCGACTTCCGCCGCCAGTTGAAACTTCTCTACAAGCTAAAATGGACCCAGTTCCACCCCCCCACATTGTATTTATGTCTAACTGAATTTGTTTTGCTCCTGCTTGCTCAACGCCGGTGCACTCAGTTGCTCTGTCGACCTGGATGTCGACGTTTCTATACTCACCAATACTGGCGGCTTCTCCCCCATTGCTAATTGCTGAAGTTGACGGTTTTGGTGGAGATCCTAAGCTTTGAATGAGCCAATCAGCCTTTTTCTTGTACCCATCAGCGTCGTGGTGGACAAGATCAACAGTATTATTCGCAGAAACAGCGTATCCTATATCATCGGAGGTACTAGAGTTGCTATTGGCTGATGTTACGGTTGTCTTCCAATCTAATAAAGATATATTTTCTGACCTGACGAGCTCAGCTATCTTGCTGTTTCTAGAAGTCTCTGAATCCGTTGATGAATTGAAGGCTAGGTTGACCCAATAGATTTGGGCATTTGGTGATTTTTGTCGGATTGCTTCAACCAGTTCAACTGCTTTTTGTTTAAAAAAATCAGGAGACGTATCACCATTTGGGTCTGTTTCATACCTGTTTGTGCCGAGACTGATTACTACGGTGCCGCTCGACTTTATTTTTTCCGCATTATTAGGGTCGTTAATTACGCTCAGGCCATCGACAATCGTTTCTCCAGGGCAAGATCTGCCGTCGCCATTAATAGGGCCTTGAGTCTGATAGACAGCTCGACACCCTTGTGCGTTAACCGTTGCACTCCATCCAGTCTCGTTTAAAGTTCGCTGTAGGTAATTTTTGGCTTGATCAGTTCCTGCGAGATTTTGCATTCCTACCGTTAACGAATCTCCCAGAACAAAAACTTTATTATTGGCGACTAGATCAGTGGATTCGTTTGCAAACCCGTAATCATTGTTCAGATCAGCAAGGAAGTTTTCTTCATCAACCTTGTACCCATACAACGCAGCATAACGCTCCTTTTTAGATGGAGTTTTCTCTCCTTCTTCGTCTGGAACGTCGCCTGCTATAGGGTCATCATAAGGGTCTCCAGCGCCAACGATACATGTCGGGTCGATAGGCTCTGAGCTACCATCATCTTTAAACTCAGGGGGGTGACCTAAACCGGGGCGTCCGCTAAAGCAGTTTTCTATGAACTTTTCGTACTCTGATCCAGATATCGGATCTCCAGAGGAGCTAATTTGTGCGTTGCTCTTAAGTATATCGTTGGTCGCTTCGTTGTCCAGTACGGGGATATAGAAGGGTACAGGATTACAAAACCCATCAGTTATGTATCTATATTTTTCTACGGAAACATCGTTACAGCTTGGGTGTACGTCTAGCTGCGCCTGTGACTTACCGGTTATTAATTTAAAGGGAGAGCTAAAGATTGATCCAAATGACGACAAACTAACACTGTTTTTTATAAAGCCTGCATATCCCGTGGCGGATTGTGGAAGGTATAGTGATGCTTGTGCGATTAAAGAGTTGGTGTTTGAGAAATTAGCATAGCGATCGAAAATACTCGTATTATTCATTTTTATGGTTCGGAACACAGAACTGTCTTCACTGGCTGGCTCAAAAGTGTCTGAGCCTCCAAGCAGTCCCCCGTTCACGGCATTAGCTCCTGACGACATTGAGCCAAGTGCCGAGCCAAGTAAACTTCCGGTATCTTCTCCCGGCTCTTCAAACCCGTTTATTATTGCTCCTGATACGGCTCCAAGCAAGACTGTCTTACCGACGGCAAACACTACTTCGTTAACTACGGTCATAGCAATTGTTTGCCCGAGTGTTGCAGCAACGCTAGTTCCAGCTGTAGCAAACGCTATCAGCCCCCCTGCAACCGTTCCACCCGCTTGGTAGGCAAGCGTGTTAACTTTTTTACAGTTTTCAGAGTTATTGCCAGGAAATTTTTCTACATAGTTGGCTAAAACAGACAGGACTCCAACGTTTGCAAAGCCCACGCTCCAGCGCGCAATACTTTCCGGGTTTATGGCAACATTACCGGCTAACGACTGAAAACCGCTTGAACCCGCAGCACCTGAAAAATAACGCCCCATTAAGCTGGTTGACTGAGAGTCTGCAAGCCCAGCTTGTTGTGAATCTGCAATCTGCATGAAGCGGACACCCAATTTTGCGAGCTCTACAGAAAGTAAAGCATTGCGAGCAAATTTAATAAATTGCAGAGTGCCAGAGACCCGACAGGCTTGTCTTAAGGGAGTACCTACATCAAAGCTACCCTTCACAACATCGTCAATTTTCTTCACAATTGAAGAGCCGAGTCTTTTTGCAATTCCTGGCAATGCTTTCGTGAGCTCATCGTCTGTGCTGCCAGCAAGTGCTTTAGCGGTATCTTCAGCTACTTCTCTCGCTGCTTTCTCTGCAATTTCGTCGGATCCGCTCACCACTCCATCACTAATTTTTTTTACGTAGTCGTCTGCTTCTGTCGTCGCCGCACCAACTATGTCATCAACAGAAGATCCCGGGGGCAGGCCTTCATCACCAAACACTCTTGCTGCTTCGTTGGGGGTGAGCGTTTGAGTTAGCAGTCTTTTTTCATTTCCTTTTGCTTCACCGAGCGCCATGGCTAATTGGCGTGTACCCGCATCATCGCCAGCTGCTTGTACCGCCTTGCTTGCCCGTATCCAGTTAAAGTTGGTTAAGACTCCTAGAAAGCGTTTAAAATAATTACGCCGTACAACTGGTCCGCCAAATCGCAGTCCAAACTCCCTGCTAACGTCGTCTATTTTTAAAATAAAAGCACGCTCTAATTGATCATTGCTTGTCGCGAGCTTTTTTACCTCCTTAGAGAGTTGTTTGGCAGATAATTTGTCCATTCCTTCTAAGCCAACTCCACCAATTTTTACAGACTTTATAATTGCTCCATCGGCAACTACTTCAAAGCCTTCAGCCTGCAAGCGTGTAACTATTTTCTTTGAGCTGTTCTCTAATGATGCACTTTTAGCTATTTTAAAAAGCGAATTAACCCTTCGACGTTGTGAGCCGCTTACAACTGCATTTTCATACTGATTTGTGGGGCCAAAAAATTGATTTTTCAGATGTACTAGATAAGAAGATGACACTAAAAATAAAAGAGCGGTTATAGCGCCCGCTAAACCAACACCTCCTCCAATCTGCGCCCCACGCTTACGAGAAACACCTCTTATGAGCACTTTGCTTAGACCTTTTTTAGGAGAGGTGAGATTGCTTGTGTTAATTTTTGGGATCGCTGATTCTTCTTTGCTCATCCCGCCAGAGATTCCGTCGGAAAGAGACGCTGCCAATTCAGCTTTTCCTGGTGAGCCTGAACCGTCGTCTGTATCATTTTCTTGAATCGGTGTATCCCGAGAGTTATCTAAATCGTCAACAGGATCGGTATTTCTGCCATTAAAAGGCGTATTCCAAGAACCCTCTAAGCCATCTGTATTCCTCCCTTGATAAGAGGTATCGTACATATTCTGTAGTTCATTGTCATCAGGAATGAGTGGTGCATCTCTGTCCTTCAGGTTCTGGTTGCGCGCCGCCATACTGTTTTAGTCCCTATTGGTTTAATTCCACAGTGTTATTGTACCCTGTTTGACTTAAGTCTACTTGCTGTTCTTGTTTTGGTTGTTGTACATCGTTTGGATTGGTAGTGATTAGACGTGTTTCGGTTGGACTCGCAGCAATCTGAATATGGACATGGTTCTGTCCTGCAAAAAACAAACCCTGTCCAACTGGGAACTGGCTTAACCGCTTCTTCTCCTCGCTGGTAAGCCGAAAGACTCCCGCGAGCACGTCAACCGCAGACGGTGACTGCTTTAGTAGTATTTGCATACTCGCGTTTGCGACTATTGCTCGTCCCATACGAGAGCCCATGAAGTCTTCCACATCTTGTGTGATTGTGGTGATGCCTAAGTTATACTTCCTTGCTCGTTTTGCGAGACTGAACAAGAAGCTCGCGCTGTCTTCGTACTTCATTAATTGCCAAGCTTCATCGACGATAAGTATTCGCTTGCGTTGGTCAGCTTTGGTTTTATTCCAGATATAATTAAGCACGATATACATTGCTACTGGTCGAAGCTCGTCTTCTAGGTCACGAATGTTGAAGACCACAAGTGGATTATTGATCTCCACGTTGCTTGGTTGGCTGAATATACCAGCAAAAGTTCCAGTCGTGTATTTTCGTAGACGCTGTGCGAGTTGTGGGCCAGTTCCGCCCATGTGTAGCAATGTGTCATATAGGCTCGCAATCGTTGGCGGCGGTGAATTATGCGTCAGTGGATCGTTGGTGATACCTGCTCTTGCATACGTTTCGATAAGTGCCGCGTCGAGGTCGGCTTCTTCGACTGGGTTCATCGCCGGCGTTGTGCTGCCAGCTGCTTGTGCCTGCGCCCCGCCCATCATTAGTCGGAGCAATCCGTGAAGGGTGATAAGGTTGCTACGAAGCGCATTGTCGGCCTCTTCTTGTTCAGAAACCTTCGGTAGGTCAAACGGATTTATGCGGGTTTTACTGCTGAGGCTGAGCCGAATATAGGCGCCACCAACTGCGTCACACATCTTTTCGTATTCGTTTTCCGGATCAATAATAAATACTTCAGTGCCAAACATCATACTTCTGAGCGCTTCTAGTTTCACCGTAAAGCTTTTACCCGCACCAGACTTTGCAAACACGACACTGTTGCCGTTTTCTAGAGAGAACCGATCAAATATAACCAGCCCAGAGTTGTGCATATTAATGCCGTACAAAATGCCGTTTTCTTGGCTAAGGTCTGCACTAGTGAACGGGAAACTGGTACTAATTGCTCCGGTGTTCATGTTGCGACGAATCTGCAGTTGATCAGTAAACTGCGGAAGCGTTGAGTTGAGTCCTTGCTCCTGCTGGGCGCTGGCTGGCTTACTGTAGACCAGCTGTTGAGCCAGTACACTTTCAACTTTGTGCGTTACATATTCCATTTCTTCCATAGAGTTAGCGTAGAGAGTAAAATATAGCCCAAAACGGAAGAATCGCTCTTCGCCAACCTGCAGTTTGTCGCGTAGCTCCTCAGCGTCAACAATAGCCGCTTGCTTGCCCGGATCGCGAACTTTACCCTTTTCGGCATCGATTTGGAGTCCGGCTTCAAGTTGTCCTACTTTTTTACGAAGACTTTCGAGGACAACCTGGCTCTCAACTGGGTAGATAAAAATCGACATATCCATGACTTCGTCCAGGTTCACCATACTACTGAGCCAACCGGTATACAGACGGCGAGGGTAACCATACACGTAATAGGTTCTCGCTAGTCGAGTGCCGATTTTGAACATACTTGACTCAAACTCTAGGCTAGCTGGTGCGATAAAATCACGCAATGCAGTGACACCTTTTTGGAAGGCAACTTGTACTTCTTGTTGCTCACGAGCAGCCTGCATCTGTGCAAGAGCAATAGGATCAACGACGTTGTTTTTCTTTTTAAACAAACCCACTATATGCCTCCTTTGGAGGCAAAACTCGAAATACGAAACTCGAAATACGAAACAAACGAGAAGCTGGAGATTAGAAACGTAGGAGTCATTTAGAATCTCCTTCTGATTTTCTTTGAATAGCGCCTAAAATATTCATTATCTCTGCCGCTTCTTTCATGAGAGAAATTCGGGATGCTTCCTGTGCGTCAGTCACTTTTAAAAGTCTTAGCCAAAATATACTTTCTTTGGCTTCTTTTTTAGCTATTTTAACCCGCATTAAAAAATCTTTCTTGCTCAATGAATCATTTGCTTCAATATAATTTGCACCAACAGATCCAGAAGATCTCACTAACTGCTTAATGTCTTCATTGTTAGCGATATCTCGAGCTAAAACCCTACTCAGGCTTCTTGTGGACTTTGCAAACTCTAAAGTACGCTCCTCTAAATCATAAAGGGGTTTAGCTTTTTCTGAATTCGAATTTGTTTCGAGCTTCGTGTTTCGAGCTTCGTGTTTCATTTTTAGCCGAGTTCCTTTTCAAGCTGCGGTTGTGCAGCTTCACCGACACCCTTTTCGATCACCGGCTCGTTCATCGCTTCAAAATTCTTAAGTGGTTGGCGTGTTGCGGTGTCAGGATTGTATGCATCATAGTACAGCTCAATAAGCTCTTGTGTGTCGAGTGGAACAGAGCTAACACCGCACTGTTGCAACCCTGACATGACGGCTTGAATACGATTTTTTAGTTCGGTTTTCGCCTGCTCTAGGTCAACTTCATTAATCACCACGTGCTGATCTTTTTTGCCAAACGCTGTCGCAAAGAAACTTTTACTTGCTTGAACGGCTTTCTGCGCATCGAGCTGCTTGAAAAACGGAATCACCATGTAGAACTTTTTGTCCATGATGTTTGTTTGCTGAGCTAAATCTTCAATGTAGTTGAGATAATCATCCATTAGCAGCGCTAGCAACATATTGTCGTGTTCTGAGCGAATTTTATCAAGTCGTTCGATGTATGGCCTCAGGTCGACTTTTTGGCTGCGCACAAACGCCTGCACCGGAAAGTACAAAGAGTTCAAAAACCCTTGGTAACTAAACTCAACCGCTTCTCGTTCTTGCGGACTCATGAGATCAAAGTTGATGCTCTGGCAGTTGATAACTGCTCGATAGCTCCCGTCGTTCATAATAACGATGCCATCACGAATCTCAGCAATCTCTAGCGTATTCTGTGTGCTCGTCCGATTTGTCGGCGTCGCTAACGGTGGTACTGCAGCAGCTGGCTGCGGTATCCCTTGTTGAGCTTGTTGGTTTGGGTTCACTTACTTTTCCACCTTATATTCTAATGAAGCGATATGATTACTTCGCCCTCATCTGGCATATCTTTTTTCGCTTGACGCGCTAAAGTCTCTACGTTGAGGTCGTCATTGCCTGCTAGCTCAAGTATAGCAGGGTTAACAGGGGTTGCACTAGAAGCTTGAGCATTTTCTATTGCTTTAGTTGCATCGTCATCTGTAGCCGTATGATTGCTCGCTACTTGTGCCTGTTGTTGAGCTCCGGCCGGAAGGATAGTTTTTAGATGACTATGTTGCTTAATTTCTGCATCGAGCTGTTGCTGTTGATGAACTTTTTTGAGTAGTTCCTGCTCGTCGTTTTCATTAATAGCCGCGACTGGCACACCCATGCCTATAGGCGCCGTCTTTTGCACGGCAGGCGTCCCTGGTTGCACTACGCTTTGTTGTTTAAAGCTTGCCAGTCCTGGTTCGGTAGGTTCTTGCTTGTCTAAGAACGAATAGTCTACTGCTGGAGTAGCCTGTGTTATAGACGCAGAACTTTGCGGTGATACGGCCGGCAAGTTTACGCCACCCCCGCGCGATGCATCACGAGCTTCCTGAATTCTGTTTAGTGCTTGTTGCTTTTGTTTGTTAGCTGATTCGTCGATAAGCTCGTCAAACTGTCTAGCAAGCGGGTTGGTTTCAGCGTCTAGTACGTCTTTTTCTTGCGTCAGGGCTTCTTCGTAGAAAGTTGAAGCTGTAGCACTTGCAGTTGCCAATCGGTCACTATCTTGCCCGTTGTTCACGAGGTTTTTTACCGCCCACCCCCTACTATCGACAACAGACGCCAGCGCATTAAATCTGTTGCGTACCTCGTCTTGGCTGAGTCCATCTGTTAGTGCATGAAACTCGCGCTTGGGAGCGGTTATGGTGACGAGATCTTTTATGCCCGCTTGGTCCCAGATTCGTTTTCGCTTCATGAAAAGAAATCGTACATGAGCCGCCAGCCATAATTCAGTTGGCTGTTCCTTGCTCCATGGAAACGCAAGGAACCCAAAGGCAATCATCGGCACGGCAAACACAATTGATAGGGGCCATATGCCATTCGAGGCAGTTAAGAATACGAGATAGCCACAGACAGCAACTCCACCAAAAAAGATGAACTGCTTAAATGAAAACGGACCAAAGAATTTATCTTCAGCTTCAACATCTTGAGGAACTTTATACACCGCCATAATGCTTATAGTTTAACAGATGAAAAGCTTTTTCGTAACGAGCAATTCAACGCGCAGGTAATGTCTGTAGAAGTTTACACGGCCTGTCTGGTACTTACAGAAACTTGTGCCAACGGTAGGTTATTTTTTACGAGGAATTGTTTTAAATCTTTGCTCAAGTGTGTAATAGTCACCGTGAGGCGTCTCTGTGGCTGATGGGAACTGTATCATCAGAAATTGTAGCTGGTGTGCGATATCCGCTAAGATCTTGTTAGATATTCCTCCTGCTCCGTACATTCTAGGATCAAAATAGCCACCTTTTTCCGCGTTCATTTTCTGGTTTAATAGCAGTGCGTTTCTTGCTGCATTCAACTGCTCAGGAGTTATCTGTGCACCATCACCACCACCACCGCCGTCCGGACCGCCAGGTGTGTTTGTAAGTAGCTCGCTGAACGCGCTCCACAAGAAATGGGCAGCTGTTTGCATTTCTGCAAATTCAGCACTTTTGCGCCCAACAAATCGTCGATCATCAAACGAAGTACCGTGCCATCGAGTACGTCTAATTCTTTTTCCGTTTGTTTCTTGAATGTTTGGTTCATAGAAACTTCGTCTCATAACCATAGATATTTCTATGACTTTTTCAAGTATATCTTCCATTTGTGCTGGCTCAAAAGCAAACTGTTGGGCGCTCATTCTTGAACCGACTTCCATAACCCATTCACGTAACTTAAGTTCCTTGAACATGTACCTAGACTTATCTGTGGCAGGTTCAACGATTAATTTTGGTATTTTTCTCGCAATCATTATTGGTAGCTCGCCAGCACTAATGTCTACTGGTATCTGTAGTGTCGTGCCTCCAGCAGTAACTTCATGGTAAGGATTGGCTGTATTCAGTCCTAAGATTTTATCTTCTCTTATTTTTTGTCCACGAGCGTCTAAGAACATGCGTTGTGGATTACCCTGTTCGTCAGGTACTGTGGAGCCTGCTCTTATTGCTACTCTGTCGACTGTGCCGTTACTTCTTGTAACTTCGTGATATGGTGACCGCCCGTCAAAGTCTATAATCTGGTCCTTGCTGACTGCGTTGCCTTCATGATCCGTGTACGTTGCATATGCCCTACCGTCTGCGCCAATAGTGAGCTCGTTTTTTGTCTCAATATTGACTCGACGAGTGACAATAGTCTGTACTCCATTTGGCTGTGTATAGGGTACTTCAATGAGGCGGTACGGACTAGTGGTGTTTAGGTCTTTCACTTCACTTTCCCCGACGGCGTTACCTTCTTTGTCTAGATATTGTCTTTCGCCATTGTCGTTGAGCTTCGGTGACATCATGGTATTGCCGTTCCTGTCGAGCATTTCTCTATACACGAGCATTGAGTTTTTCGCGACATTACCGAGAGATTTGTGTGAATATGCAAGACCGATTACTGCGCCTTCAACTTGCTCTTTGCTGTAATTGAACTCCACAGATAAGACATCCATATAGCGCTCAAAGAATTTGTAATAATCTTGGTGAGGGTTTTTGGTAAACTCATAAGTTGCCAAAGCCTGTACATAAGATCCTGAGTCAGATCTAAGTAATTTGAGAATGTTTTTACGCATCTCCAGCTCGACACCAGTTAGTTCATCACCCTCAAAATCAACGATTCTGCCGTCATTATCACCACTCATGTTGTATTTCATAAGCAGGCGTAGGATTCCATCTGGGCCTGTGCCAGTTGTCTTTTGCATTACCTCGAGCGCATGTTTATTTGCTTCAGCGATTACTGTTTCGATACTCCAAGGCTTTGTGCTGTCGACTTTTGAGGTCAAAAATTTGTGGGCTCTAGCCTTTATGCTATCGCTCCACTTGTCCCACAAGCTTAAGCCTGTTGCTTCGCGCTCAAAAGGATTCCGGAGGTATTGCTCCATTTCTGGGTCCTTTGTGTCAGAGAGGTTAACGCCAGTTAGATAGTCTCGTACCTCCTCGACGCTAATACGATTTTTGAACGTTTCGATATAACCGTCTTCGCCCACCTTTCGCCCATTAATATCCTTGGTTGTTTCGAAAGTTGGTTTCCAATTAGGGTCATTAGGAGCTCTTCCGTTACTGTCGTCTAATGCATATCTATTCTCAAAAGAACTCTCAATCTTATCAATATCAATAGCAAAATCATATATACTTGGCCCTCTTTCAGGTGATGAGCCTGTTTCTGGGTTTTTATGTTTTGGTTCTAGAGTATTCGCCTTTTCGACAGCCATTCCGTGCGGTCGTTTCGGAATTTCTCCCAAAAACTTCAACATAGCTGTTTTTGCTTTTGATCGGGCTTTTATTGAATGCCATAGTCTGCGTATTGCTGTCTCGCTGAGAACCATGTCTTTCCTGTTCATGGCTTTAATCCATGCTTCTTGATCTTCGGTCGGCTCTATTCTTAAGTGGTTGCCCCTATATTCAGCATTCGCGAAAATTGTTGGGTCATTTGATCTGTCTTGGAGTTTTTCGTCTTTTCCGAGATTGGCCTCTACCCAATGACCAAGCCAACTTGCTTCTGTAACAACTCCATCTTCAGGATTATTTAGATATAAAACCCGGACCGCTTCAAGTCCCACTTTTCCTAAGTTGAGCTGGGTAGATCCGGCAAGAACTTGATCACCTGCACTTGGCGGTGGCAATAAGTCTGGAGATGGTGGTGGAGGAAGCGTTTGAACCATGGATTAACATTAGCATAATATTGCTAAAATGTAAAGTACAATTTATGGCTAAACATACTTCTGGTTATTAATCAAATCATGTTTAGCCTTCGGTCGGCGGAGGTGGCGAAGGAGCATCACCGAATCTGTCAGTTGCGCTAGCTCCTTGAGATCCATATTCTGGAGCTCCCCAAGGCGCAGGAGCTGGAGCTGGTGGTGGTGGTGTCAGTGTTGGAGCTCCCCAAGGCGCAGGAGCTGGAGCTGGTGGTGGTGTCAGTGTTGGAGCTCCCCAAGGCGCAGTAGCAGGAGCAGGAGCAGGGGTTGGGGTTGGGGTTGGGGTTGGGGTTGGGGTTGGGGGTGGGGTTGGGGTTGGGGTTGGGGTTGGGGT
>JBGSRU010000030.1:0-2368 GCA_041737385.1 Saccharimonadales bacterium (SeqCode) | reverse complement strand
GTTGATAATTTTCATACAATAAACCCTTAGTACGCGTATTGGTCGGATGGAAAATGACCTTGCTGGACTTGATCCACATAGCCATTAATGCCAGTGAGCAACATCTCTTTGCCGGCGGCAAATTGCTTCACAAAGCGGGGCTTAAATGCAGTTTGTATACCAAGCATGTCATGCCAGACCAGGACTTGTCCGTCGGTTGCGGCACCTGCGCCAATACCGATTGTCGGAATACCTAATTGTTCAGTAATGACTTTTGCCAATTCTTGTGGCACACATTCGATGACAATAGCAAAACAACCGGCGGCTTCAAGTCTAAGGGCCTGATTCAATAAATCAGTGGCTTGGTCTTCCCCTTTGCCTTGAACGCGGTAGCCTCCCAGTTGATGAATTGATTGTGGCATCAAGCCAATATGTCCCATCACAGGAGTACCTGCTGTGACCAAATGAGCAATGGTTTGACAGGTATCTTCATCAGCTCCTTCAATTTTTACAGCATGAGCTCCGGCTTGAAGCAATTGTTTAACATTATGGATAGTATCGGCGCGAGAGATACGATGGCATAGAAAAGGGAGGTCACTGACTAAAAATTGTTGGCCTAATCCACGAGCAACAGCTGCAGTATGCAGAACCATCATATCCATTGTCGCCATGATCGTGCTCTCATGGCCGTGGACTGCCATGGCGACTGAATCGCCTACTAAAACGACATCAATCTTTGATTCTGCAATGATGCAGGCCGAAGGGTAATCATAACAAGTCAGCATGCTGATTTTTTCATGCTGCTGTTTTTTTTGTTTAAATGATTGGATTCTCATGCGCGTCTCCCTGTGTTGGGGGCGTGCACACGTAATGAAATGCTTGTGTCAGGTACCTGTCTCATGGATCAAGTCCTCCATAAAATAAAGAATATAAACTATAAAAAGTCACTGCTCATCAGGGAGTCAGTGCCGTTTTGGCTCGCCAGTGGTCATAAAAACGCTTCGATCCAGTGCTGGATCATAATGGACGCGCATGAAAATGCAAGATGCGTTATGATCTGTATTTTTTAGGGTCTGCTGACATGTCTATTATCTTGGCCACAACGCCTTGATTTTATGTGCGTCGCGACTCACATACCACCACGTATGCTGAGTTGTGATGCTCGAAAATCAAGGCGTTGTGGCTCAAGCTAGCGAGTTGTCAACAGCCCCCTGATCATGGGTTTATTATGTTGTCTTCAATCAATTTAAACGTGCCAGGGGAGCATCGCCTTATTTTTTCTGGCGTTGCAGGTCCATTAGAAGCGGTGTTGGATGTTCCTGAACGGGTTAACGAAGATTATTTGGCCATTTTGGGTCATCCGCATTCGTTACAAGGCGGCACGATGAATAATAAAGTCGTTACTACGTTAGCACGAACGTTTAGGACATTGAATATTCCCAGTTTACGGTTTAATTTTCGCGGCGTGGGACAATCGCAAGGTGTTTATGACGCGGGGATCGGCGAAAGTGATGATATGCTGGTTTTAGTGCATGAATGGTTGCAACACAGGCCGCAGACCCAGATTTTTTTTGCCGGATTCTCATTTGGCTCTTATGTGGCTTATCGAGCGGCAGCCCAACATCCTCATCGCATGCTGATCACGATCGCACCTCCTATCCATCATTTTAACTATACGGAATTTTTGACCCCTCCTTGCCCCTGGTGGGTGGTGCAGGGTGATGAGGATGAGGTTGTTCCTGCCCAAATAGTCTATGATTTTGCAGCGCAAGTCACCCCGTCTTTGCCGTTAATTCGTTTTCCTGATACAGGCCATTTTTTTCATGGAAAATTGATCGATCTCAAAACACGGCTTATCGATGCCATTCGTGAGCAGGCTCCAAAATGATAAGGCTGATTGATTACTACGAAAGCGCTGTTACCCAAGGCGAAATCATGGATGACGTGTTGCAGAGAGAGGTGCTTTGCCAATTGCAACGCGTAGCTGACGAGTTGGCTATGCCTAAGCAGCGTTCATGGTTTAAGCGCCGCTCAAAACCAGTGACTGGGCTTTATTTACAAGGCCCCATTGGGGCAGGTAAAACATATCTTGTTGATTTATTTTTTGAGCAGGTGTCAGAACAACGTAAAGCACGATTTCATTTTCATCATTTTATGCAGCAGATTGATGCACAATTGCGTCGTTTGCAAGGACAACACGATCCACTGCGCCGTATCGCTCGTGATCTGGCGAAATCGGTTCGTTTGTTGTGTCTGGATGAATTTTTGGTGGAAGATGTAGCGCATGCAATGATTTTGTCGGAATTATTACCATTGCTCCTTGCTGAAGGTGTTGTTTTAGTGGCGACATCCAATACGCTGCCCGATGAGCTTTATTTGCAAGGCGTCC
>JBGSRU010000017.1:0-1536 GCA_041737385.1 Saccharimonadales bacterium (SeqCode) | reverse complement strand
TCGCAAATGAGACAAAGATGCCTGTTATGAAAATGGAAGATCCTCTCACCGCCGTTGTGAGAGGTACGGGAATTGTGTTAGAAGACTTAGAAAATCTACGGGAAGTTTTGATCGAAACAGATCAGGGTGCACCCCTTCGTTAAATAATACTCACATATACATGCAGTCATTACATAAAAATAAAAAACGTAATAGGATAATATTTATTATCATTGGATTAATAGGTGTCCTCTTGATAAATCCGTTTAATGTTACAACGTCAGTGCGTAACATTAGTATGATTGTTATGACACCATTATTAGATATGGGTAATGAGATTGGTCAAAAGATCAATGGTTTTACTCACATCGTTTTTGATATTAGTGATCTTTATAAGGAAAATCAAGAACTTTATAGTACAGTTCGACGTTTAGAATCAGAAAATGCTGACTTGCGAGATGTGCGCAATGAGAATATTTCTCTACGTCAATCAATTGACCTATTGCCGCGCGATGAATATTCGCTTATTGGTGCAGAAGTTATTATGCGTGACACACTCGGAGGCAATCAGTGGGTTACGATCAATAAGGGCAAAGATAGCGGTATTGTGGAGGGCATGGCTGTGGTCGTTGATGATAAAGTGATGATAGGCTATGTGGAGTCTGTGGATGCGAGAACTGCTCGTATCATTCTTCTGACACATCCAAATAGTATTGTGAATGTTGTAGGTGTGCAAAGTGGCGTGGAAGGTTTGGCGCGAGGTAATCATGGGCTTTCAGTAATTGTAGAAGACCTCAAAAAAGATATTCATATTGATAATGGAGAGATGTTCATTACTTCGGAAATCAGCGGACGATTTCCGCGTGGATTATCTATAGGGCACATTCAAAACATTGCTCCTTCAGAAGACCAGTTATTTCAAAGAGGTACAGTTACGCCTCTCACACCTTTTAGCGATCTCGATGTAGTATTTATTGTTCAAAACATATTATGATATCAATTATTATTCGTACAATTATTTTTTGTAGTATTATTGCTGCAGGAAGCATTTACTCAACTGTTGCAGGGTATGCGCTTATTGGATTTATTGTGAGTATTTCTGCCTGGCTTTCGATCAGAAATTATGAGCAGATCATTTGGTGGATCATTGCGGCTGCGTTGATTGTGAGTGCATTATTTTATCGTGATCATGGTGTGTATTTTGTCATGATCATTGTGGCTCTGTATGTGTTCACCATTATTCATGAATACCTGTCACGGAATCATGGGCGTAGCATGATCAAGTTAATGTTTACAGCAATCAGTGTTGGCATCGTGTGTAATCTGATCATCAACCTTTTGTTTGAACAGTCGATTGGGTATTCTATTGGTTCATTATTTTACATTATAATTTATGCAGCAATAAATTTTTGTATTATATATTATATTGCGTGTAAGCTGGAAAAATGGATTGATCGTGTTACCTTTAGTGATGGGCGATGTCATACATAAAAATATGCAATATCGTAAAGTATACAAAGATAATCATGAAATAGAAGACGCGGTTCTCACAGCGTC
>JBGSRU010000028.1:0-2074 GCA_041737385.1 Saccharimonadales bacterium (SeqCode) | reverse complement strand
CCCGTTGGACAAGGTCACGTCGGCGGGCAATGCCGCAGGCACCGGCGCGCGTATCGCGCTGCTCAACCGCGAAGCCCGTGCCGAGATCGAGGAAGTGGTGCGCCACATCCACAAGATCGAGACCGCCATCGAGCCGCGATTTCAGGAGCATTTCGTGAACGCTTCCGCCATTCCAAACGCGGTCTAGCCGTTTCCGATCCTCAATTCCATCGTCACACTGCCCACTCAGACGTTCAACACTGGCGGTGGCGACAGTAGTGGCCGACGGCGCAAACGCTCATAAGACACTGATAGCGCTTAAGATAGGGACTTGGTTTTTCGATAACACGCCATTGATGATGCGGCACGGGCAGCACTGCTGCCAAGTGGACCCCTAAAGGCATGTGATCGTCAGTCTGCCCTTTGCCGGAGACCCATTAATCGTTCGCTGCGTTTGCCCTTAAATTCTGTGACGCTTGCTGAGTAAATAGTGAAGTGTCTACGATGCCAGATCTATGAAAAAAGAACCAAAGCCGTCGGAACGCTTGTCTTGGCGACGGCGCTGGCAGTTCCGACCGTCGGTCATGCGGGCGACGCACAGATGCGCTCCGCTGCTACACCTGCCGCTCTTAGGCTGGGGATCGCACCGGAAGCGCTTTTTGGTCTTGTTGACGTAAAGCAGCATCCTGACGGGCGCAGGTATGGCCGCGATGAACGCAAATCGGGTCGTGACCAGCGCGGTGCCTAGCGGGATCAGCGCAGGTACTATGGGCATGACCGCCGCGCAGGCCACAGTCAGGGTTACCGCAACGGCTATCGCGGCGCAACCGTGAAGCGCAATGGCTACCGCAGCGACTACAGCAACGGTCTTTTCAATCCACCCGCTGCATTCGCACTCGGCGCAATCATCCTCAACAAGCTTAACAACAACCAGCAGCAGCGCGGCTCAGTGTCCCGCAGTTACAACCATTTGCCTGCGCGCAACATCGCGGCACATGACAGCCGGTGCTTCAGCAAGTACCGCAGCTACCGGGCATCCGATAAGACTTTTCAGCCCTATAACGGGCCGCGCCGGTACTGCAACTCACCCTACGACGCGTGGTAAGGGTTAAGAGAGGGGCAGGCTGGAACGGGCCGACCCCACCCATTTTACACACTTGACCCAACAAGGCCATTGGCCTATCCACGGAGTCCGTGCGGGTATGGTGAAAAGGTATCACGGCAGCTTCCCAAGCTTTAGTTACGAGTTCGATTCTCGTTACCCGCTCCAGCAACAGACCTTAACTATTATTTTGAAGAAAGTTTAGGCTGAGTTGAAGTCAACCCACCAGAATGCCTATGTATCACAGATCATTAATCAGAACTATAATATGGGTCAGATCGACTTCTAGTCGTGCCCGTTAGCAGTCCTGCTGGCAGGCGTTCCAATGGGGCTTATCCAATCATTATCGCGGTTCAGATCATACTATGGGATGTGAGGCTAGCGCTTGGTGTCCCGAGATCTGACAATAAAAAAAGGCGCCTCAGCGGAGGCGCCTCAATTCACTGAAAGTGTGAGGCTGTTTCACTCCGTCACTGTCACCGTCTGCATCACATCCGGCTGGCCGATCACAGCGCCATTTGCACCCGCGCCGCGTTTGATCGCGTCTACCACGTCTTGACCGCCAGTTACGCGGCCGACGACCGTGTATTGACCGTCCAGAAACGGAGCGGCGTCGAACATGATGAAGAACTGGCTGTTGGCTGAATCAGGGCTCTGGGAGCGGGCCATGCCAACAACGCCCTTCTCGAAGGGCACCGTAGAGAACTCGGCGGGCAGATCCGGCATCTCGGAACCGCCGGTGCCAGCCTGGCGCATATCGCTTCCCATGAGGCCGTGCTGCACATCGCCCGTCTGGGCCATGAAGCCTTCAATCACGCGGTGAAAGACGACACCGTCGTATTTGCCTGCCGCTGCCAGCTCGGTGATGCGCGCGACGTGCTGGGGGGCGACATCTTCGAGAAGATCGACGGTGATGGTGCCGTTAGCCTCGCCAGCCACCAGAATCTCCAGACCGGATGCCAAAGCGGGACCAGCGAGAAGCGTAGCGAGGAG
>JBGSRU010000013.1:0-1711 GCA_041737385.1 Saccharimonadales bacterium (SeqCode) | reverse complement strand
CTTTGTCGACTTCACTGCCGATACTGGCGCACTGCCAACATACAGTCGCAAAATTGTCGCCACAGAAAGCTGTAATACTTGTCACCAAGATTTAGCCAATGTTAAACATGGCGGCGCGTATTCTGACGTTAATTACTGTGCAACTTGCCACACAGCCGGAAAAGTCGGTGTAGGTAAAGAGTTTAATGTTCTCGTTCACGCTAAACACAAAGACCTCACCTTAGGCTCATTAGAAAGCTGTCAAAGCTGTCACGCTGCAAATGAGGCTACGCCTGATTGGAGTAATTGGTCACGTATCCCAACTGCCGCCTCATGTGGAAGCTGCCATAGCGCAGTGGACTTTGCTGCTGGTAAGGGTCACTCACAACAGCTAGATAACTCCAACTGTATCGCCTGTCATAACAGCGATTGGACTGCAGAACTGCACACAGGTAAGACTGCAGACAAAAAAGCCGTTATCGCTCAGTTAGGTATGTCAGCAGTACTTGCTGGTCAAGCTGATGATACTGCAGTATTAACCGTGTCTATCTTAGACAAAGATGGTAACGCAATTGATGCAGCAACCGTTCAAGATAAGATTAAACGTTTAGAGTCCGTTACCAACGTTGGCCCTAACTTCCCGATCATGGGCTACAACCCAAGTCCAGGTAGCGGTAAAGCGAAAATAGCGAAAGACTTAGTCAAAGATGGTGCACTGCAAGAAGGTGTAACCTTAGTTGACGGTAAATTGGTCTTTACAACACCCGCTCTACCTTTCGGTGCAGGCGATACTGATACCGCCTTTACCATTATCGGTTTAGAAGTGTGTAGCACTGGTACAAGCTTAACCGCATGTACCGCTGACAGCGCAACAACGAGCATGAAAGCCGAGCTAGCTTTTGGCACTAAGTCTGGTAAAGCACCGAGCATGCGTCATGTTAACTCAGTTGAGTTTGGTACCTGTCAAGGTTGTCACGGTGATAGCTTCGAAATTCACAAAGGCCACCATGCGGGTTTTGTGATGACAGAACAGCTATCACATGCAAAAGATGCCAGCGGTAAGCCAATCGTCGGTGTGGATGCGTGTGTCGCTTGTCATACCCCTGATGGTACCTATGCAAGTGGTGCTAATAAAGGTGCGTTGGAGATGAAATTACACGTTGTTCATGGTAAACAAGGTGTCATCAAAGAATGTACCCAATGTCATAACGACTTCAACCTAGATGCATTCAAGGTCAAAGGCGCTCTGGCAACAACTGCGGGTAAATACACCACGCCAATCACTGCCACTTGTACTTCATGCCACACGCCAGAATCTATTGGCCACGGCTTAGAAAATATGGGCGCGATTGTGAACGGTGATTATGTTCAAGCCAATCAAGCGGCGCAGTCAGAAACCTGTTTCTACTGTCACAAACCCACACCAACAGATCACACTCAGGTGAAGATGTAATTTGCCCAAGCAGGGGGAGTTCGCTCCCCCTTTCTTGAATTTTGTTGGGACAAATTGGGAAGCCTATTATGAAGAACAGCCTAAAAATGAAAAACCTACTGCCGGCACTTGTCATCTCCATGGCAATGTCTGCAGTGATGTCTTTATGCATCACACCGAGTGCACACGCCTCAAAGTGGGATGACAAAATGACACCAGAACAAGTCGAAGCCACCTTAGATAAGAAGTTTGCCGAAGGCAACTACTCCCCTAAAGGTGCCGATTCTTGTTTGATGTGCC
>JBGSRU010000020.1:0-1731 GCA_041737385.1 Saccharimonadales bacterium (SeqCode) | reverse complement strand
GAATGCCCTGCGCAGGGAATTGTTTCTGGCCTGTGGGAGCTATTGTGGTTCGTTTCGGCAAGGAGAAGAACGGGGTCTGTCGCTCAAATTATTGGAGATGGGAATGATCGTGCGAGTCGCTGCCAATCACCATATCGATCACTATCCACAACCCCGCGTCGGCGATCGGTCGAGTATTATATTTTGGTCGGCACGCAATTTCTATCAATTCGGATGGCGCTACATCCCGCTGCCAACGCTGATTCCATTCCTCGCTTTGACGACTGTCCGGCAAGTGAAAAACGGCCTCATGAAACGTCGCCCCTTGCAGCCGCTGGCGGCTATGTGTTGTTCGTTGATGGACGCTTGGCATACCCGCGGACAGCGCAGCCCCGTTTCTGCCGGAAGCTTTCGGGCCTTTCAAGAACTTTCCAAGGCGGGAGTCCTGCGCCTTTCCGAAGTCAGGGCGATTCTCAAGAAGCACGGTAGAGCACTAGCCAGTTGTTGATACTTTCATGAGCTCCTTGCCTATCCGCTTAGTCATCCAGCAGCCGTCGCTGGCAAAGTACCGCGTTCCCGTGTTTCGGGAATTGGCGCAATCCCCGGATATCGATTTGAAGCTGCTCTACGGAGCACGGCCAGATTTGCCTAATGTGGAAGCTGAGGGGTTTAAAGCGGAGCCTGTTGATTTGTGGCAGAAAAAAATACGGGGACAACAGATTTTTTGGCATTCGGCTCAGTGGAATGCGGCCTCTCGAAAGCATGCTGATGTACTCATCCTGACGTGGAATCCGCGTTACGCGAGCTTGGTGCCGTCGCTACTCAAGGCCAAAACCAATGGAGTCCGCACGATTCTGTGGGGACATGGATACTCTAAATCAGAAAACGCGGTGCGTCGTAAAGTTCGCGAATCTGTCGCGAAGTTGGCGACGGCACTCATGTTTTATAATCAACGAGCCGCAAACATTTACCTCAAAGCCGGTTGGAATCCAGACGCTATCTTTGTGGCACGCAATAGTTTGGACCAACAACCGATTCGCGCCGCGCGAATTGCTTGGCAAGATCGTTCTACTGAGCTTGAGCAATTTCGTCGCGAACGAAATCTGGAACTTGGCCCAAATATTCTTTTTGTTTCGCGGTTTGATCCAGCCAACCGACTGGACTTATTGGTTGACGCCGTGGCAAGGCTTGCCACAGAATTTCCCCATCTCCAAGTCAACTTGATAGGCAGAGGCGAAGCCGAACAAGAGCGCCTGCAAGTCTTGATCGCAAGGCTTGGAGTATCCCAGCGTTTTCGGTTTGTCGGACCAATCTATGACGAAGCGGACTTGGCACCCTGGTTTCTGTCGGCAGATGTCTTCTGCTACCCGGCGAATATCGGCTTAAGCATCTTGCACGCCTTTGGTTATGGTTTGCCGGTCGTGACAAGTAACGAGCTTGGAGGCCAGAACCCCGAGATCGAAGCTCTCAAGCCTGGACGGAATGGATTGCTCTATCGGCACGGGAGTGCGGAGGAATTAGCCAATTCCTTGCGCACGATTTTCCGCAATCAGGAATTAGCCCAGACCATGTCTGCAGAAGCCCTGCGAACGGTCAAAGAAGAATTCAGTCTGGACAACATGGTAGGGCAGATGGCCGCAGCCGTGCGCTACTGTGTGGCCATCGGCGAAGAACAAACCCAAAACCCGCTGAACAATATGCGAGTACAATAGAATCCTCCCGTCGATCCCTCGAACAACCTATTTATTTGCT
>JBGSRU010000036.1:0-1586 GCA_041737385.1 Saccharimonadales bacterium (SeqCode) | reverse complement strand
CGCCGTCTGACTGCAGAGGACGCGGCATGAAAAATCTCGGCGTGATTTTCAAACGTGAGCTGGGCAGTTATTTTTCTACGCCGCTGGCGTACATCTTTATTGTTATTTTTCTGGTCCTGTCGGCGGTGTTCACCTTCTATCTGGGGGGCTTCTACGAGAGCGGCCAGGCTGACCTGAATGCGTTTTTCAATTTCCACCCCTGGCTCTACCTGTTTCTGGTGCCCGCCGTGGCCATGCGCTTGTGGGCCGAGGAGCGCAAGTCGGGCACCATCGAGTTGCTGATGACCCTACCGGTGTCCCGTGCCGACATGGTGCTGGGCAAGTTTTTCGCGGCCTGGGTATTTATCGGCATCGCCTTGCTGCTGACCTTTCCGATCATCATTACCGTTAACTACCTGGGTTCGCCGGATAATGGCGCGATTTTTACCGGGTATCTGGGCAGTTGGTTGCTGGCTGGCGGTTACCTGGCGATTGGTTCATGCATGTCGGCGCTGACCAAGAATCAGGTGATAGCCTTTATCGTCAGTGTAGTGGCCTGTTTCATTTTTATCGTCAGCGGCTTCTCGCTGTGGCTGGATCTGTTTAGCGGTTGGGCGCCCCAGTGGTTGCTTGACGCCATTGCCTCACTCAGTTTCCTGATTCGTTTCGATGCCATCAGCAAGGGCGTTCTGGATCTGCGTGACCTGCTGTATTTCGTATCGCTCATGGCTGTGTGGTTGCTGGCTACGGCGATTGTCATCGACCTGAAAAAGGCCGATTGAGGCGAAGGGGACATAATAATGAAACGTTTAATGTATTCAGGTACCGGTCTACTGGTACTGCTGCTGGCCTTTGTGGCCTTCAATATGGCCTCCAATGTGCTGCTGCCCGGCGCCCGCTTGGACCTGACCGAACAGAAGCTGTTCACCATTTCCGACGGTACCCGCGAGATCCTTGGCGATCTGGAGGAGCCGATTACCCTGTATTTCTTCTTCTCCGACAGTGCCAGCAAGGATATGGTCATTCTGCGCAATTATGCCCGGCGCGTGGAAGAGCTGCTCAAGGAATACGAGCGGGTAGCTGACGGCCAGATCAACCTGCAGATCATCGATCCGCAGCCTTTCTCCGAGGCCGAGGACCGCGCTGCCGAGTTCGGTTTGCAGGATATTCCCCTGCCGCAAAGCGGCGAGAAGCTGTATTTCGGTCTGGCGGGCACCAATACGCTGGCTGAGCGCGAGGTCATTCCGTTCTTCTCGCTGGAGCAGGAAGGTCTGCTCGAGTATGAATTGAGCCGCTTGATCAACAGCCTGGCCCAGGAGCAGAAACCGCAAATTGGTCTGATCAGCGGCTTGCCGATGAGCGGCGGCATGAACCCCATGACCGGTCAGCCGTCCTCGCCCTGGGTGGCGTTTGAGCAGATTCGGCAGATGTTTACCATCCAGAATCTGGAGCACGACATTGATCAGGTGCCGGAGGACATCGACGTGCTGCTGCTGGTGCACCCCAAGGCGTTGACCGAGACCGCCTTGAATGCGGTGGACCAGTTTGTGCTGCGCGGCGGCCGGTTGCTGGCCTTTATCGATCCGTTGGCTGAATCTGACCAGAGT
>JBGSRU010000027.1:0-1874 GCA_041737385.1 Saccharimonadales bacterium (SeqCode) | reverse complement strand
GCTGTCATCATAGGCTCAAAGCTCTTAATGAATTGGCGCACAATGACGATGTACACCTGCTTGGGGGCCTCGCTACGGATAATGTATATAGATGGGTTGTTGTGGGTATATGCGATTATTGTTCTTATTCTGATATTATGTTACTGCTTGTGTTTCCTTTTGTTGTCATTTCGACGTTTCTCTTATCCTCTGAATCATCTTCTTTCTTTCTTCTGAGTCAGTTTCCTTGTCGTCTTCTGCGTCAGTTTCCTTCTTTCTCATTCATGCTTTATATATATTAATAGTAGGTTAGTGCTGAGTACCTCAACCTCTAACACAGCGTCCACGCCATCAAACTGTAATAGTAATATTATCTATCTACTAGGAATCAGTACTTGGATTTTAAAAAGCAGATTGGGCATGTGGCATGTACGCGATTATATGACGAGGTTGCTAGGCCGGTTGTTGTGTGGGATGTGTTGATGTTGGCCAGATGGGGGACGTGGGTATAGACGGATACCGAATGAATGTGATACAAAAATCTAGCCAGAAAACTTACAACGAAGCCGTCAATAAGGTGTATGTCGGTGAGCGCTACACTGTGTACATGCCGACATGTCGTCGCGACCAGCAATGGGCGGAGGACATTAACTGTAAATTTACAACAATATCCATAATCCGTATACTCTGGAACATCGTTGCTTTGTTTTTACAGCCGCGCCATCGTTGTCGTCAGTCAAAGAGACTTCGAAAAGACATGTTCAAAACTGAAATGCAAACTCCAACCATGGTGGTCGAATACACTTACTCGCCATGCATCGAGTGCCCATGTCGACCACACACACCCCTTATATAGGTGTCGCATCGTATCTATCTCACATGTCTGGGTAATAAGCATCGAAAGACTTAGCATGATCCTGGAGCAGTTGTTCAGAGCTTATGGCAACGATCGACAACTTGACATGGAATCATCGCAGCAGCACTGTACCCGTCCAATCAAGGTTGCATTGTGTGAGGATGGTTTAGGCGCTCTTGCTCCTTTGTAGGGCGGTCAAGCGCACCATTTGCAAGCGGAATGAGTTGTAACATTTTTTACAGTTAAGAAACGAAGGAGTGATGATACGGTATATTTTATATTTCGTGCGAAGGAGTGGAGTACTACGGAGACATTTTCCTTGTTCTCCCCGTGAATTTAGTACCGTAAAAAAGTGTATCATCTTCACCTTCAAATACAAGAAATCCGATGAAGAGCGTGCATTAATTAATTATCGAGGTTGCATGTCTGCAAGAATCAGAATTGGTGCTCAAAAGCTCATCAGACATTCTTTCAAAATATTTTTTTCCAAACGATATGTGGAAAAAAGGGTTTCTGATCATACATTTACACAAACGTCATCACTACGTAAGGAAAAATTCTCTTTGCTTATGGGCCACGTCATTCGGAAAAACTGGAAAGTTACGACAGTGATGAGAATCCAGAATTGGTTCTACCGGTAGATGTGGAAAAAAGGGTTTCTGATCATATTGACACAAACGTCATCACTACGCAAGGAAAAGTTCTTTTATGGGCCAGAAATTCGGCGTCATTCGTAAAAACTGCAGTACTACGGAAAGTTGTGAGAGTGATGAGAATCAGAATTGGTGCTCAAAAGCTCATCAGACATTCTATCAAGATGCCCAAATACGTTAGTGTGGAAAAAAGGGTTTCTGATCATATTGACACAAACGTCATCAATACGTAAGGAAAAGTTCTTTTATGGGCCAGAAATTCGACGTCATTTATAAAAACTGCAGTACTACGGAAAGTTGCGCAAGATTTCGTTGTTTTCATGCACTGCTAATCATCGTCTCTTCGGTTGAAAAGGTGTTTCTGGGTGCTGAACAACGAATTGCAC
>JBGSRU010000014.1:0-1679 GCA_041737385.1 Saccharimonadales bacterium (SeqCode) | reverse complement strand
ACCTCCCACACCACGAATGGTCAAGAATCAAATTCATCGGTTGGGAAATCTTGGTTTGAAGGTCAATATATCCGAAATGGACGTCCGGGTTAGTCAACTACCACCGCATCTTCGACCTATAGCCCAACGACAAATTTATCACGATATTTTAGCCGCGGCCATCACTGAACCAGCCTTGGATGGGATTTGGTTGTGGGGATTCACCGATCGACATACGTGGGTAACGCATTTTTATTACGACGACGAACCATTGATTTTCGATGAAGAGTACGGACGCAAGGAGGCCTACTATGGCCTTCGTGATGCCCTTTCTACTATGATTCCTGGAGGGACGCTAGGTGCTGCCGTCGTTTGGCTAGAATCAGACGAAGATGACCAAGGCCATACGTGGGGACATCTTTGGATGCAAAACGACGAATCTGAAGAAGGCTTGAACAGTGGATCGTTTAGTGAAAACGACAAAGTGGATAATAATAATATTATTAGTATTTCCGATCGACCCGATTGGGAGCTAACGTAATAATAAGAGTCAATGAAAAATGGCTTATTTTAATTGACTGTCATTTTGTTGAACGTTGGTACAATGTATTGTTTTATTTTAAAACTACCGGTAATGAGTACGACCAAATCTTTGTCTTTAAACCTATTTTCTAAGATTTCAACCATCGATCCTTTCCTTGCTACTACCGGTAGAAGAAGGAAACGGGGGTCGGAAGGTCAAATACGTTACCATACCAAAGAACGGGACGTACTTGGCAGCTCGATAAAGTAGTAGTACAGAATTATTAGAGCTGCTGGCATCCACTCCGCGACGCTTGAGGTCATCCTCAACCAACCAACCCTGAAAGAGTGCAAAAATGGCCAGGTCCACCAAGAAACTGGATCCGACTCGGTCAATACTCAACAGATCTATCAAACTTGAACATCGTTCCTGGATCCCACCAAACGCAGCCGAACGAGCAAAGACTCCCCATACAATAGACCCCGTTCCAACCAAGCCCATCGCCGGGCCGAGCCATCGACTTTCTGTGACACGAGAGACCACCGTCAAATCCTCCCAAGTGACATTCGTCTTCGTTTCGGTACTCCTGGTTGCCAGGTATGGCAAGAGGAAGGCAGATGTCAAAAACTGCATTCCAATCACCGTCGGTAACATGGGCAGTGGGTTGGGCTTTTGGGGCCGATCATCACTCAAAAAACCTGCAAAGAGGGCTGCCCAAGACAACAGCCAATTGAAAATTCCTTCTAATCCAGGATGGATGACTGGCGCAAAGGGCAAGCCTAGGATTGGACTGACTAGGAAGAAATTCAGCGACAGGTCTCGAACTTCTTCCCATGTTCTTGTCTCCAAGGCCTGAACTGGCACACCAAAGAACCAGTTGGAAAAGAACACCACATAACAGTAGATAATCCACACGGCGAGAGGTATCAGACGGACAGGTTGGTGTTTCATACTTTGCACGCAGTTGGTCACTAAAAGATTTAGACCACCCGTTTTGAAGACGGCCGGCTCTATCCAGTCCGTACCCTTGTTGATCTTTCCGTTCGCAATTTCATAAAAGGAACAACCTCTCGTAAAGGGCAATTCTTGTCCATTATTTTCGACGTGCCATCTAACCATGACACGGTCTCCGACATCAATTTTGTCGTCCAAACAAAACGAGAATCCTGCTGGCAAT
>JBGSRU010000033.1:0-2275 GCA_041737385.1 Saccharimonadales bacterium (SeqCode) | reverse complement strand
CTGCACGATCAGCAGTTTTATCTCAACGGTCCGCAAGCAGGGAATCGGCATAATGCAGTCGCTCAAATCCGCATTTTCCGGGAAAATCATTGATATTCAGACCTGAATAGTTACGAAAAAGTTTTGTGATCAAACACCTTTCAAATCATCAAGGGATTGGGCTTACGCTGGAAGCGTAAAAGAACTTGGTAATTCTCATATAGGATGGATCAGTGGTTATTGGGGCTATGCAGAGGGCAAACGAGAGGCGTCAGGTCCTATGCAAAATGTAGTCACATGGAAATATCTTAATGAAAATGGTGAGTGCGAATGCCTCTTTTATACAGAGTATATTTTGCGCGCCAAAGACACTTCGAACTTTGATAAAGGCAAGTGGTTCGGCCCCTTCGGTTGGCATTGGTTCAAGGATGAGTGGTTTGACGGCAAGGGATTTAATTTTACTATCCATTCCAACAAAGAAGAACGCAGATGGGAAGGGAAATTTCTGTACTGATATTAAAACATTTTTACAGCAAACAATCTCATGAATAAATCCATATTTAAGCTTCTGGTGCTTTCTATTATTTCAATTTCAGGGATGTCTTGTGACCAACAAAATGGAAAACCGGCTCAATTCATTAGAGGACACAGTTACTCATTAGATCAATTTGGTTTGCCTGAAGTATCGGGTATTTCCGGTAACTATACATGTATTTATGCACGTGTATTGGCTGATACAGCCTTTACGGTCCTATTCAAGAAAGGTGAATTGATTAGCCCGTTGATTAGGGATGGTCAGTTTGACATACCTTCTAGCTTTGTGAAAGATTATTTTGAAAAATTGGAAGAGAACTGGAAGGGGGATGTCAATATTGCTGGGAAAGTACCTGATTCTGGAATGTTTCGAATAAAAGATATTAATCATGGTAGTGCGTTATTAAAAATAATCGAAAGCCAAGATCAAACTGTATCTTTTGTGATTTATTCTAGTACTCACTAAAATCTTCAAATTCCGTCAGACACAAATAATTAAGTTTCTTTTGCGCGGTTTCGTTTTGCCTGTAGAACTTCCGCATGAGTGGACGCTGGATTATCCCATGGGCATACATGAGATGAGGTGGCGATTTATCACCTCCTTTCCCGGGTGGTTAGTCGGCGGTTTGCGTTTGAGGCGGAGGATAAGGAGCAGTTCCGGATCTACATGCGGATGTAGGGGAACTTTTGATTCGTCATGCGGGTCATCGCATGACTCACCCTGCGGGCTACGGCTGCGCCTTCGTCCATGATGCTTCCTGTTCGGGTGTATCGTTCAGGCCGCCGGGTTCTGGTTTATCCTACATAAGAAGATGATTCACCGCAAGAGAACGCAAGGAGCACAAAGATAAGGACTTGGAAAAACAAGGCACAGCACCGGCAGGGTGAGCCTTGCTCAAGGCACCCAAGTTTCTGCTTTTGCGATCTTTGCGATCTTTTGCGGCTAAACTCATCACCCCAATTTTAGGCGTGTTGATTTAGTCTGCGGCCCCACCAAGCTTCACCCCTTCGGGGCATGTCGCGTTCGCGCCTGTCCAAACCACCTCCAAGCCTTCGGTGGTTTTGCGTCATGTCCAACCACTTATATATCCTGCTGGAAGTGCCGCCGAGGCCCAAGGGCGGGATTTCCGACGAGACATTCCTCAAACGTCCCGGTGCGCTTTACAACGAAGCGTTCGTTGCAACAGTGGCCAAGGAACTTGAAGAGGCGCGGAAGACTGAAAACCAACGGCTTGTAGAGGAAATCCACGGTCGATTCACCTGCCGGATGCATGACCTGAGTGAGTTTATGAAGACCCTGCTTCAGCGCTTTTGTCCTCGTTCCACTCGGGCCATGCGGTCTGGTCACGCCTCCTCCGGCGCTCCTCCGATGAGACTTGCGGCTACAGCCGCATAGGCATTCCCGTTGGTTCAACCGCACCCACAATCGCAGCGGAACGCTTTGGGAGGAGCGATACAAGAGCGTGATCGTCGAGGATGGCGTGGCAGCGCGGACCATGGCGGCTTACATCGATCTGAATTGCCCTCGCTCCGCTCACGCCACGCGGTCTGCCATTTCCTCCTCCGGAAATGGATTTTTGGAATGGTTCGCTATCTCTCACTCTGCGTTCGGTGCGGGCCGGGATGGTCTCCGACCCGGCGGATTATCGGTGGAGCAGTTATTGCGAAGCGATTGGCGGCGGGGCGAAGGGGAATGGGAAGAAGTCGAGGGAAGGTCTGGTGCGAGCGTCTTTGGGGCACCAAGGGGTTGGGTTTGAGGCGG
>JBGSRU010000022.1:0-1565 GCA_041737385.1 Saccharimonadales bacterium (SeqCode) | reverse complement strand
CGTCGGCAACATGGGGTCTATGGGGACTAGCCAGACCCGGATGCGGCTTCTGCTCGACGATGGAGGCCACTTATTGGAAGCGCGGGACGCCCATCCTGACGCCACGCCTCCGGCGCCTGATTTCTTTGCGGCCTCACCGGTCGCCGCTGCCTCTATCCGGGCTTATTTTGCCACGGGATTGGACTACAAGCTCCGAACATGGAGAGTGGACGGACGCATGCCGATTCCTCTGCCCGCGGAACTCATTGAGATTGCGGACATTTCCTGCTTTGGCTATTGGGTTCTCCTGCTACGCAGAAATGGTGAAGTGATCAGTCTCCATGAGACCGGCCTCTTTAGCGATGAGCCAATGAGGCTGGCACCACCGGATCTTTCCCCTGCCATACGCATTCAAGCAGATAACATAGGCCTAGTGCAAAAGCCGGATGGCACCTGGCGCGCGTGGGACGCCAGCCCGTTGGAAATCGACACTGGAGCCGATCTTATCCCCATGGTGCAGACTCTTGGACCTTTGATCGATGTGGACATTATTTCCGTCAGGGGTGAGGCCATGAATCTGGATCCCGGCGAGTCCCGTTTCCTGCTTTGCATCGAGCCAGAAAAGCATCAGCCCGGGAGTAATTCGGCCCCGTCCACAGTCACCGTAGACGGTGGCTTCTCAACAAGCGTCGATGCCAGTGCCCCGTCGGCTACGCCTAACTTCCCACCCGGCCAGTGGGTTCGTTACGATCCCGCAGCCAAAGTCCAGCCGATTCTGCAAGTGCGGCAGATCGAAGATGCCACCGTGGAAGAAGGCTGGCTGAAGCCGTCCCCAAAGAACGGCGACACTGCGGCGTTCGCGCCCGCAGGCGCCAAGGGGGGGAACTGGGGTGCCAGAGCCACCTTTCTCTGGTCTTCGGCCGGTCAGGCGCGGGTCGGTCTCCGCCGAATGGTGAATGACAACTCAACCAAGCGCTACACGTTTGAGATGAACGCCTATAGCAACCGGGCAGTGTGGCAAAAGTCCCCGAGGGAGGGGGGCTTGGATGAATCCCCAAAAGTCAATCTGGCGCCTCCCGTTCAGCAACGCGACCTGCAAGAAGGTCAGGAGGTCCGAGTCGAGGCATTTGCCATTGGAGAGAATTTGTACGGTCGGATTAATGACCGTGTCGTGCTGGTGGCCAGCGATGGTGCCTTCTCGAATGGAGAATGCGAGATCAGCAGCTCGAAACTGTGGCTTAAAGACATCGAATTCATCAACCTCGACGGCCTCAGCGAGGCGGAGGCGCTGAAGGTGGCGGGACTGGAAGAGGCCGTCGCGGAGAAAAACACCCGTGAGGCCGCTGAACTGGCTCTGAACAAGGCATCCACCATCGAAATCCAGATTCAGGGTGAGACACGCACTCTGAAGCCCGGTGCAGATTTGCCGAAAGGGGCGTTGAAACTCACCGGCATTCTGGCCTCCTTCAGTGCGGAGCACCCGATTCTTGCGAGAGACGTGCTTGTGTTTCTCCAGGCGGATGAGTTGGAGTTCCTGCATCTTCATCAGCTCCCGGACTCGCTGGACGAGGAGGTGTGCCGGAGGC